>CAWUST010000043.1:0-41576 GCA_963925495.1 uncultured Flavobacteriales bacterium
TAAACTCCTTAGACAATACTTTCCTAAGAATAAAACACTTAAAAACATCTCTCAGAATTATATTCTAGATGTTGTTGAAAAGCTAAACAATAGACCTAGAAAAAAACTTGGCTTTAAAACTCCTAAGCAGGTCTACTATAAATATATTTGGGAAAATCAAAAAACTTGCACTTAGTTGTTGAATCTACGGAAGGTTAAAAACAGGTTAAAGTTTTTAACTCCTCTCGGGTAAGGTTAATTTTGTGCTGTGAATACTAATAAAATCAGATTTGTAATAACAGTCGCCATTGTTGCGTTGTTAGGAATTCTATTTCTACAAGGGTTTTGGATAATGAAATCTTGGAAGTTTCACGTTCGAAACTCTCGACATAGAGTTCATCAAGCCGCCGTTCATAGTGCGCACCGATTAGAAAAGGGCCATTTTAAACGTATGATGCGCCATCATAAAAAATTTACTCACGCAAAAACCAAGAACCAGAATGAGCAAGAAACAAAAATTAATATTATTCAATCCAGCAATTCAGATTCGAGTATTGGTTATAATATAGAGCGTAAAATAATAGTTGTAGGTGGGGACACTATAAAAAGAATTCAAATAAAAAACTCGGATGCTGGATTTAATATTGAATCAAAAATTGCTGTTTGGAATACACAACTTGCCGAACTTAATTTAGAGGAGTTTATAAGTGATAGCAATATTCTACTAGAAATCAATAATTTACCAATTGACTCCATTGTATCTTCTGAAATGAATAAGGAAGGAATTGAGTACAACTATACCTACGAAATACTTACTTCCAACGATTCAACATTTTTAGAACCAACTAATGAAAAAAGCAAGAATGGAAAAGCAATTGTAGTTCCTCTATTTAGAGAGACCTTAAAAGATCAACCTGTTTTCCTGAAAATTGATGTTGCTAAACACAGGGCAGCCTTCCCAACTTCGTTTTTACTAATCATTTTAACTTCTCTTTTATTTTCAGGAATAATGATTTGGGCATTTTGGTATGTGGTAAATGGCCTTTTGAAACAAAAGCGAATTTCTGAAATCAAATCCGATTTTATTAATAACATGACGCACGAATTCAAAACCCCAATAAGTACCATAAGTTTAGCAGTAGATTCGATAAACCACGAGAAAGTAAAATCAGATCCAGAAAAAATTGACTACTACACTTCCATTATTAAGGCGGAAAACAAACGCATGAACAAACAAGTAGAGCGAGTCTTACAAGCAGCTCAACTGGAAAAAGGAGAACTGATTTTTGAAAAACAAAAAATGGATCTAATTCCAATAATAAAAGAAGTAATACAAAGTTTTGATTTAATTTTAGAAGAAAAATCGGGTAAAATAAATCTTGACATCAGTCAGGAGTCTATTAATTTACTTGCCGACGAAAACCACCTATTTAACGTTTTCAACAATCTAATTGATAATGCAATTAAATATTGCAAGAAGTCACCTGAGATAAAAATTGATGTTCAAATTGAAGCCAAAACTTGTTTCATTAAAATAAAAGATAATGGAATAGGCATGAATTCAGAGGAACTGGATCATTTGTTTTCTAGATTTTACAGAGCCGAAAGCGGGACTCTACACAATATAAAAGGCTTTGGATTAGGCCTCAATTACGTGAAATACGTGGTTGGAAAACACAACGGAAAAATCCATGTGTCCAGTACGATTAACGAAGGCAGTATTTTCAAACTACAATTTCCAATAATATGAATAATAAAAACAAAATATTATTGGTGGAAGATGCGCCTAATCTAGGGGCCGTTTTAAAGAATTATTTAGAACTTTCGGGGTTTGATGTCCTGCTAAAAAGCGATGGAAAAAAGGGTTGGAGTACCTTTAAGACAGGCAGTTTTGATTTATGTATTTTAGATGTAATGATGCCCGAAATGGACGGCCTTACCTTGGCAAAAGAAATAAGAAAAGTAAATGAAGATATTCCTCTTATTTTTTTAACCGCAAGAAGCCAAAAAAAAGATGTGGTAATTGGATACGAATCAGGTGCCGATGATTACATAACTAAACCATTTGACTCGGAACTTTTGATTCATAAAATAAATGCATTATTAAGGCGAAAGGTAACACTCACTCTTCAAGATAAGAGTTATTCCATTGGTAGTTTTACTTATGACTCTAAGTTTAGAACTCTTATCCGCAAAGACGAATCGAGAAAATTAAGCCCAAAGGAATCCAAATTGCTTCAATTATTTTGTGAACACATAAACGACATTCTACCTAGGGACAAAGCATTGAAAATGATTTGGAAAAATGATAACTATTTCACCAAAAGAAGCATGGACGTTTACATTACCAAACTCAGAAAATACTTGGCTGAAGATAGCGGAATTGAGATTGTAAATATTCATTCCAACGGCTATATGCTAAAAACGTTTAAATAGAGGGTTAAAACTATTTTAAGCCCCAAAATATCTTACTTTTGCCGCCCGAAAAATAGGCTAGTGTAAAATCGAATATATTGGTTTGATTATTAGGCATTTAACAAAAGAAATAGATTCTAGAAATGGACATTAAACAAGAAGTTATTGACGATTTAAATGCAGTTATCAGCATAACTGTTTCTCCTGAAGATTATCAAGGAAAAGTTAAAACTATACTTAGCGATTACCAAGGTAAAGCAAACTTACCAGGATTCCGAAAAGGTCATGTACCAATAGGAATGGTGAAAAAAATGTACGGAAGCTCAGTAATGGCGGACGAAATCAATAAATTATTGAACGAAAACTTGAACTCTTACATTTCAGAAGAAAAACTTCAAATATTAGGTAATCCGATTCCTAACATAGACGAACAACCTAAAGAAAGTTTGAATGATGGAGAAACATTTGAATTCAAATATGACATCGGTTTGTCACCAAAATTTGAGATAAAAATTGACAATAAAATAAAAGCCAATTATCACTCTATAAATATCGATGACGAACTTTTAGGGAAATACACCAAAGATTTGACCCGTAGATATGGCTCAACGAAAGAGGTTGATGTAGTTGGAGAAAACAATTTGGTAAATGGTAAAATTGACGAGTTAGATTCTAACGGAGAAAAAGTAGAAAACGGAATTCATAACCACGCAAGTATTGGTTTAGAATATTTGGAAAACGAAAAAGCGAAAAAAGCTTTAATCGGTAAAAAACTGGAAGAATCTCTAGAAATAAACCCAAGAGATTATACTAAAAATAACGCTGAACTTGCTGCCATGTTGGGCATTGACAAGGATAAAGTTGATTCTATTGGCAAAAAATTCAGATTAACAATTGCTAAAATTCATGATTTAACTCCTTGTGAAGTGAACCAAGAATTCTACGACAAACTATTTGGTCCTGATACAGTTAAAACAGAAGAAGATTTTAAAACAAGACTTACTGAAGATTTAAAGAAAACTTTGGGTGACGATTCCGATAAACTATTTTTTAGAGATATTCAAGAAAGCATTAAAACCAAATTAAATTTACAATTACCAGAAGTATTTTTGAAAAGATGGGTAGTAGCTACTAATGAAAAAGCTACTGAGGAAGAAATTGAGCAAGATTGGCCTAATTTTTCAGAAGGAATGGCTTGGCAATTAATAGAAACCAAAATTGTCGGAGAGCACAAACTGGATGTAAATTACGAAGACGTTTTGAACCGAACGAAAGAATTATTTCAGGCGCAAATGTCAGGATACGGAAATGCTATTGGAGAAGAGGAATTACAAAAAGCCGCTCAAGACTATTTAGCAAAAAACAAAGAAGAAGGAGACAACATTTATCGACAGTTAATGGGAGATAAAATGCTTGTATTTCTTAAAGAAAATGTGAATTTAAAAACAAAGGCAGTTTCTTTCGACGATTTCGTTAAATTAGCAACCGGCAAACCTGCTAAAAAAGGAATTTTAGAAAGCTTGTCGAACTTAGTGAAGATGTAACAGATGATGGACGGAAGAGAATTTAGAAATTACGCGATTAAGCATCGCGGTATCAGTAGTATGGTTGTAGATCAGTACATCCATTCGGGCATTAACCAAATGCAGTCAATGACCCCATATATTCTTGAAGAAAGACAAATGAATGTTCAAGCAATGGACGTTTTTTCGAGATTAATGATGGACAGAATCATCTTTTTGGGTACAGGAATCGATGATCAAATTGCAAATATTGTTCAAGCACAGTTGTTGTTTTTAGCTTCTGCTGACAACAAAAAAGACATTCAAATTTACTTGAACAGTCCAGGCGGCTCTGTTTATGCCGGCTTAGGAATTTACGATACCATGCAATATGTTGGCCCAGATGTGGCAACAATTTGTACCGGAATGGCTGCAAGTATGGGCGCCGTTTTATTATGTGCTGGCGCTAAGGGAAAGCGTTCTGCTTTGCCTCATTCACGAGTAATGATTCACCAACCTATGGGTGGAGCTCAAGGCCAAGCTAGTGATATTGAAATCACTGCAATAGAAATTCAAAAAATTAAAAAGGAACTTTACGAAATTATTGCCAATCATTCTGGTCAGAAATACGATACTATTTGGAAAGATGGTGATCGTGACCATTGGATGAGTGCTTCTGAAGCAAAAAAATACGGCATGGTTGACGAAGTTTTGGTAAATAGTTAATATGGCTACAAAAGGAGAACCTCGTTGTTCGTTTTGCGGGAAAAGTAAAAGTGAAGTAAATATACTTATTGCTGGTATATCTGGTCACATTTGTGATGGCTGTATTTCTCAAGCTCAGCATATTGTTGAAGAAGAAATTACTCAACGAGTAGAAACTACTATTAACAAAACCATTAACTTACTCAAGCCCAAAGATATTAAAGCTCATTTGGACGAGTATGTTATTGGACAAGAGCAGGCAAAAAAAGTTCTTTCTGTTGCTGTTTACAATCACTACAAAAGAATTACACAAAAGGATACTGGAGACGATGTAGAAATCGAAAAATCGAATGTTATTCTTTTGGGTGAAACTGGAACTGGAAAAACTTTACTAGCCAAAACCATTGCGAAAATTCTTAATGTTCCATTTGCAGTTGCCGATGCAACAGTAATTACTGAAGCTGGCTATGTAGGAGAAGATGTAGAAAGCATCCTTACAAAACTACTTCAATCTGCTGATTATGACGTGTCTGCAGCTGAAAGGGGAATAGTGTTTATTGATGAAATAGATAAGATTACGCGTAAAAGTGACAACCCATCTATTACTCGTGATGTTAGTGGAGAAGGTGTTCAGCAAGCGCTTCTAAAATTATTGGAAGGGGCTGATGTTGGCGTTCCACCAAAAGGAGGACGTAAACATCCGGAACAAAAACTGGTTACGATAAATACAAAGAACATTCTATTTATAACTGGTGGAGCTTTTGTTGGTATAGAAAAAGTAATTGGCAAAAGACTAAACACCAAATCTTTAGGATACGCAAGACAGCAAGAAAGAGAAACTGTTGAAGTAGAAAATATGCTTCAATATGTGAATCCTGCAGATCTAAAACATTATGGACTTATTCCTGAGTTGATCGGTCGTTTTCCAGTTCTTACTTATTTAAATCCTTTGGATGCAGCTGCATTAAGAAGAATCTTAACTGAGCCTAAGAATGCTATTATCAAACAATATCACAAATTGTTTGATATGGAAGAAATCAAACTAAGTTTTGATAAAGATGTTCTAGATTTTATGGTTACTAAGGCTTTAGAATTTGAATTGGGTGCTCGTGGTTTAAGATCAATTTGCGAAGCTATAATGACAGATGCCATGTTCGAAATTCCTTCGGCAGAAGAGCCAATAAAAGAGTTTAAAGTTACCAAGGAATATGCATTAGAAAAACTAAAGGGTTCTGCTTTGAAGAATCTAAAAGTTGCATAGAACTTCTTATATTTAATATTATCAGAAGATAAATCCGTTAGAAAATTCAATTCTGTCACTGAAATAACTAATTTATTATCGGCAAATGGATGGGGTGTGTTAATTATGGATATTAAGCGCTTATCTTCAAAGCAAAAGAGAATAACTAGATCCTGTCGTAAACAAATACTTTCGCCTCAAATAAATTCTTCTCATCTTTTTTAAACTCAAGAATTTGATTGGATTTCCAATTATTTTTATCAATTTCAGGGAAATAGGTATCCGCTTCAAAAACAGAATCCACATGAGTAATGTACATTTTGTCAATTAGATTTTTCTCTAAACACTCTTGGTAAATCTGTCCACCGCCAATAACAAATACTTCCTTCTCTCCTATACTTTTAGCCAACTCAATTGCAGCTTCAATTGAATTACAAACAGCCAAGTTATCTTCCTTGTAATCTAAGCTTCGCGTTACAACAATGTTAGTCCTATCTTTTAAAGGGCGATATTTTGAAGGAATGGATTCGTAATTTTTTCTCCCGGTTATAATACAATGTCCAGTGGTTGTTTCTTTAAAAAACTTCATATCTGCTGGCAAATGCCACAACAAATTATTGTCTTTTCCTATAGCATTATTTTTTGCTATTGCTACAATTAAACTTACAGTCATACCGAAACAGCAGCTTTAATGTGAGCCTGTGGATGGTAATCAAGTAATTCAAAATCTTCAATTTTAAAATCGAAAATATCTTTTACAGCAGGATTAATTTTCATAGTAGGCGATTTGGTCGGAGTCCTTGTCAATTGTTCTTTAGTTTGCTCTAGGTGGTTATTGTATAAATGCACATCTCCAAAAGTGTGAATAAAATCCCCTGGTTCTAAATCACATACTTGAGCAACCATCATGGTTAGGAGTGCATAGCTAGCAATATTGAATGGAACCCCTAAAAATGTATCTGCACTTCGCTGGTATAACTGGCAAGAGAGTTTTCCATCAGCTACATAAAACTGAAACATAGTATGGCAGGGAGGTAGTGCCATTTCATCAATAAATTGAACATTCCAGGCGCTTACCATCAATCGGCGAGAATTAGGATTATTCTTTATCATTTCTATTAATTTGCTTATTTGATCAATTTTTTTACCATCGCTTGTTGGCCAGCTTCTCCATTGGTAACCATAAACTGGACCCAAATCTCCATTTTCATCTGCCCAGTCATCCCAAATTCTAACTCCATTTTCTTTCAGGTATTTGATATTGGTATCGCCACCCAAAAACCAAAGTAACTCATGAATAATAGATCGTAAATGAAGTTTCTTTGTGGTTAGAACAGGAAACCCTTCACTTAAATTAAAACGCATTTGATATCCAAAACAACTGATAGTTCCTGTTCCAGTCCTATCTCCTTTTTGGGTTCCATTTTCTAAAATATGATCGAGTAAATTGAGGTATGTGCGCATAATTATATTGAATTAAGTAATTACAAATTAAGGTTGCAAAAGGGACTCTTAAGATTTTTCTATCTAATTTTTACTAACAGAAATTGAACATTGTATCGTTTTATTACTTAATTTTAGAATGTTAAAATATTAGCAGGCATAGATTTTTCAAAAACATCGGATGAAGTTGTTCTCAAAGCAGCCGAATATGCTTTGGCATTTGATGCAAAATTATGGCTGGTGCATGTCGCTGCACCTGATTATGGCTATATTGGCTATGCTGGGCTAAAAGTTGTTCGTGACCAAAGAGCTGGACTACTGTAGAACGAACTTGAAAAATTACAGAAGTACGCAAACGAATGCGCCAATAAAGGTGTTCATTGTATTCCTCTTTTGGTACAGGGATCTACACTTGACACATTATTAGAAGTATTAAACAAACTACATGTTGACCTTGTTGTTATTGGATCTCACAGTGAAAGTTCTCTTTATGATTTTGAAGTTGGTAGTATTAAAAATGAATTGTTTCAAAATGCTAAAATCCCAATTCTGTTAATTCCTAAAAAAAAGAAAGGACAATAAAAATAAAAAGGCTAGGAAATAGCGCCTACAATTGTCGCCGAAAACAAGGAGGCAATTGTTCCGCCTATTAAAGCTTTTACTCCAAGTTCTGACAAAGTCTTTCTTTGACTAGGCGCCAAAGACCCTATACCTCCAATCTGAATTCCAATTGAGGCTACATTAGCAAAGCCACATAAAATATAAGTAGACATTATTATAGATTTCTGAGAGGCAAAAGCACCGGCAGTTTTCATTTCAGCCAAACTGGCGTAACCCACAAATTCAGAAACTGTTATTTTCTCTCCTAAGAGTTGTCCTACAAGAGTAATATCCTGAATGTCCACCCCAATTATCCACATCAAGGGCGCGAAAATATTACCTAAAATATATTGTAAGGAAAGAACAGCATACTGGCCAGAAGTGGCTGATTTTATTATTTCATTAAGCCCAAATAAATCACCAAGTTTTAACAACCCATAATTTATCATAGCTATAAAAGCGAAGAACACCAAAAGCATTGCAGCCACATTAACTGCTAGCTTTAACCCTTCGGTTGTTCCTTTACTTATGGAATCCAACAAATTACTTCCAGTTTGCTGTTTACTAACTTCAATGGTTGAATTAATCCGTTCAGTCTGTGGCAAAAGGATTTTGGAAACCACAATCGCTCCCGGTGCAGCCATAATAGAAGCCGCAAGAAGATGTTTTGCAAACAGAACTCTTTGCGATATATCGTCACCTCCTAAAAAAGCAATATATGCACTTAAAACTCCCCCTGCAACGGTTGCCATACCGCCAAGCATAACAAGTAATATTTCAGAACGGTTCATTGAAGACAAATACTCTTTTATTAAAAGAGGAGCCTCTGTTTGTCCTAAAAAAATATTGCCAGCAACAGAAAGGCTTTCTGCGCCACTAACGTTTAAAAGTTTTGTAAAAACCCAAGCTAAGCCATAAACTACTTTTTGAATAACTCCAAGGTAAAAGAGAACAGAAGTAAGCGCAGAAAAGAAAATTATTGTAGGTAAAACTTGAAGAGCAAAGATAAAGCCGTACGAAGAAACATCCATAAAACTTCCAAATAAGAAAGTGGTACCTTCTCTAGTCCAGTCTATGATTTTGACGAACCCTTTTCCAACAATTTCAAATCCAAATTGAATGAAGCTTACTTTAAGAATGCCTATTGCCAGTATTATTTGACAAGCCAATCCGAAACCGACGACTTTCCAATTAATAGCTTTTCGGTTAGAACTGAATAACAAGGCAATACCAATGAGCACGACTAAACCTAGAAGCCCACGCAGAAGAGAAATTAAGTCCATAGAAATTATTAAAGTGTCGAATATACTATTTTCTAGCTGTTAGCTCATCTCTTAATCGAGTAGCCAGTTCGTAATCTTCACTTTCAAGAGCATCACGAAGCATTTCCTCTAATTGGTCAACGGTTTTAGAAACTAATGGGTTTTTATTTACTTCTGCTAATTCAAAAGCTCCATCATCTTCTTGTGTTCTTATTTCAGCATCTTCGTCTATTATTACCCCTGCATTTTTTAGAATAAACTCAAAAGTATGTACAGGACATTTAAAGCGAACAGCGAGTGCGATTGCATCGGAAGTACGAGCATCAATTTCTGTTTTCTCTCCATTGGGACCGATACAAATTAATTTTGCATAAAACACACCTTCTAGCAAGTTGTAAATCACAACTTCCTCCAACATAATTCCAAATGCAGCTGCAAAATTTTTAAAAACATCATGAGTTAAAGGTCGACTCGGCTTCATGTCTTCCAATTCTATTGCTATAGCCTGAGCTTCGAAACTCCCTATAATTATTGGAAGGCTTCTTTTCCCTTTGGTTTCACTCAAAACAAGAGCATAAGCTCCAGTTTGAGTTTGACTGTATGAAAGTCCTGATATTTCTAATTTTATTTTTTCTTCCATAAAAGGAATCAACCCAATATTACTTTCCTTTAAAAACTTTGACCGCTTCAATTAACTTTGGGACTACTTCAAAAGCATCACCTATAATTCCATAATCGGCAGCTTTAAAAAACGGAGCCTCAGGATCTGTATTTACAACAACTATTACCTTAGAACCATTTACCCCTGCCAAATGTTGTATGGCACCAGAGATTCCTACAGCAATGTATAAATTTGGGCGAATTGCAATTCCTGTTTGACCAACATGCTCATAATGCGGCCTCCAATCTATATCAGCAACTGGACGTGAACAAGCCGTGGCGGCACCTAATAAATTGGCCAACTCTTCAATTATTCCCCAGTTTTCTGGACCTTTTAGTCCTCTACCTGCACTTACAACTAATTCAGCTTCTGTAAGATCAATTTTACCATCAGTACTTGCTGCTTTATTCTCTTTAACTGTAATCTTAGCTACCCCTAAATCAGCTGAATCTGATTCAACAGTGGCACTCGAATCGCTCATTACAATGTCCATGGAATTTGGAAGTAATGAAATAACAGCCTTTTCTGAATTTATTTTATAATTAGCAAAAGCTTTTCCTGAAAAAACCGACTTTTTCACGGATACACCATTGCTAAAATCTGGTAATGCAATTGCACCAGATACGCTGCCAGCATTCAGTCTTGCCGCTACCCTAGGAGCGATTGCTTTTCCTGAAAAATCATGACTAAATATTACTATGCTAGAGTTAGAAGTAATAGATACATTTTCTACAAACTTTGCTTTTTGCCCGTTATCCGTTTTGTTATTTCCATTAACAATAACCTTAGTTGCACCATACTTTCCTAAGGCAACAAGTTTATCTTCAGAAATTTCTCCAACACCAGCAGCAACACAATCTACACCTTTTTCAGAAGCGATTTTTGAGGCGTAATAAACCGCCTCTAACGAAGACTTCACAATTTCTCCATTGTAAATATCAATATAAACTACTACACTCATATTTAAATAACTTTAGCTTCGTTATGTAATAATTCTATTAACTCACCAGCATTTTCTGGGTCAATATATTTACACCCTTTTTTTGCATCAGGCAAACTGTATCCTACAATTTCACACGTAGAATTGCCCCCTGATGAAGGAAAAACCTCAAGCTTTTTAGATCTTGCAGCCATAATACCTCTCATATTTGGAATTCTTTGTTCAGCCATTCCTTTAGCCGCACTTAAGACCAAAGGCATTTCAACTTCAACAATTTGTTCTCCTCCTTGTACATCACACCCAAGAGTTGCAGTTGAACCGGCAACATCTAGTTTTGTAGCTTGAGAAACAAAGGGTAAGTCCATAAACTCGGCAATTAAACCGGCTACTTGAGCTCCATTATAATTAATTGTTTCTTTTCCGCAAAGAATTAAATCATAGCCCTTATCAGTAGCAAAATTCGCGATTTCTTTCGCAACTATAAATGCATCACTAGTTTGTGCGTCGATTCTAACTGAATCGTCAGCTCCAATTGCCAGTGCTTTTCGAATAATAGGATCGTTTTCAACACCACCAACTGTGATGGTAGTAACTGTCCCACCTAAACTTTCTTTTAATTCAAGTCCTCTAACCAACGCATACCATTCGTCATACGGGTTTACGATAAACTGAACACCAGCCTCATTAAACTTAGTGTCCCCATCCGTAAACGCGATTTTAGTTGTGGTATCGGGAGCCTTGCTAATACATACAAGAATCTTCATATAATACTGTCTTTTTCTATTGTTGCAAAAGTAGTCAAAGAGCTTGTTTTTTGCTCTAAATTATCACTTTCAATCCTAACAGTTTACCATTTCATTCATCCTTATATAATAAGGTGTTTTATTATCCTTGTAATTTCTATTTTTGTACACGCAAAATAAAAGCTATGAGAGAAATCCAATTCAGAGAAGCCCTTAGGGAAGCCATGAACGAAGAAATGCGAAGAGACGAAAATGTTTTTTTGCTTGGTGAAGAAGTCGCTGAATACAATGGCGCTTATAAAGTAAGCCAAGGAATGCTGGATGAATTTGGCGCTAAAAGGGTTATTGACACACCGATTGCTGAACTTGGGTTTACGGGAATTGCAGTTGGTGCTGCAATGAATGGTTTGCGTCCAATCGTTGAATTTATGACTTGGAATTTCGCCATATTAGCAGCTGACCAAATAATAAATAGTGCAGCTAAAATGCTACAAATGAGTGGAGGACAATATAATGTTCCTATCGTTTTTAGAGGAGGAAATGGACAAGCGGGTCAATTGGGAGCTACTCACTCTCAAAGTTTTGAAGCTTTTTATGCGCATGTACCAGGACTAAAAGTTATAACTCCATCCAACCCTTATGATGCAAAAGGATTATTAAAAGCAGCGATTAGAGATGAGAATCCAGTAGTGTTTCTAGAGTCAGAGAAAATGTATGGTGAAAAAGGAGAAGTACCAGATGGAGAATATATTATTCCAATTGGACAAGCGGATGTAAAAAGAGAAGGAACTGATTGCACAATTGTATCTTTTGGTAAAATTATTAAGCTAGCGCTAACTGCTGCTGAAGAATTAGCTAAAGATGGAATAAATGTAGAGGTTATTGATTTAAGAACCATTCGCCCTTGGGATGAAGCTACAATAGTTAAATCGGTTAAGAAAACCAATAGACTCATTATATTGGAAGAAAGTTGGCCAGTTGCCTCTATTGCTTCTGAAATTTCATTTAGAATTCAGAAAGTGGCATTCGACTACTTAGACGCACCTGTAATCCGATTAATGCAATCAGATACTCCATTTGCTTTTTCCCCTACATTAATAGAGGAAGCTTTACCAAATGTAAAAGATGTAATTGATGCAGTTAAATCTAGCATGTACCAACTTTAACAAATAAAAACCGTAATAATTACTTAAAATTGAAAATGCAGAACACAAACTTAGCGGAATATGGTCTGTGCTTTTTACTAATGCAGTAGGCACCATTAAAGTATTTGGAAAAGATGTAGAAGCGACAGGTAGTAACTCAGTACCATCCGAAGGATTTTAGTAAACTTAAGCAAAGTCCAAACGAATAAAAGTATGAGTTAAAAACTAAACTAAAAATAAAAGCCGGAGGACTAACACAGGAATTCGGTTATAACGATAGAGACGCCGGCAAGTGGTCCGTATCTGAAGATGAGAAATTAGTAATATTTGTTGGCAACCAAGGAATCACCCAAACCTTATTTTTTACTCAATACGATAGCAATTCAACTTTGTACATAAAAATGGCAATTCCTATTGACACCAATTTCAATAGATTTGATTACAAAGGAACTATCTTTCTTGATATAGTCAAAGACCTTTGATTATCAGTAACATAATCCTTTAATTTTTTTCCGTTATTTCACTTGCATAAAGCTTGCGAATATTTACTTTTGCAGCCTTTTATTTGAGCCTATAAAGATTTGGTCAAAGAATCGAAAAACACAATTTAATTTAATATTATAATGAATTTGTTAGCACAAAACATTCTTTACTTAGTTCCTATTCTTGGAATAGTTGGTTTAATCGTAATGATGATGAAATCGTCATGGGTAAAAAAGCAATCAGCTGGAAATGATAAAATGAAAGAAATTTCAAAAGCGATTCAAGAAGGAGCATTAGCTTTTTTAAATGCTGAATATAGATTGCTTTTAATCTTTGTAATAATAGCATCTGTTGCTCTATTTGGTATTTCAATGATTGTTCCAAGTACAAGTTGGATGATCGTTCCCGCCTTTATTTTTGGGGCCATATTTTCAGCATTAGCAGGAAATATAGGAATGAGAATAGCAACTGCTTCTAATGCTCGAACTGCAGAAGCAGCAAGAACAAGTTTACCTCAAGCTCTAAAAGTATCTTTTACTGGTGGTACTGTAATGGGACTAGGTGTAGCCAGTTTAGCTGTAATTGGTTTGAGTTTGTTTTTTATGATTTTCTTAGGAAAATTCATGGGAAGTGATGCTGGTTTTTACAATAACATGACAGTAGTTTTAGAAACTCTTGCCGGCTTTTCTTTAGGAGCTGAGTCAATTGCTCTTTTTGCTAGAGTTGGTGGAGGTATTTATACTAAGGCGGCAGATGTTGGAGCTGATCTAGTAGGTAAAGTGGAAGCAGGTATTCCTGAAGATGACCCAAGAAACCCTGCTACAATTGCAGATAATGTTGGTGACAATGTTGGTGATGTTGCTGGAATGGGTGCTGATCTTTTTGGTTCGTATGTAGCAACTGTATTGGCAACAATGGTACTTGGTAATTATATTATAAGAGACATGTCTGCGAATGGTCAATTTACTGATTCATTCAATAACATGGGACCTATTTTACTTCCAATAGTAATTGCTGGTGTTGGAATTATTGCTTCAATTATTGGGACTTTCTTTGTGAAAATCTCAAGCAATGATGCTAAAGAATCTCAAGTTCAAAAAGCATTGGATACTGGAAACTGGGTTTCTATGGGAATTACTTTAATAGCATGTTGGTTCTTAATTGACTGGATGTTACCTGAAACACTTACCATGAACTTTTTTGGTGAAGGATTAAAAGAAGTTCCTTCTCGTTATGTATTTTATACTGCCATGATTGGATTGGGTGTTGGTGGATTGATTTCTTATGTAACAGCATATTATACAAGTTTGGGAAAAAAGCCTGTAATGGATATCGTTCAGAGTTCTTCTACAGGAGCAGCTACTAATATTATCACTGGTTTGGCAGTAGGTATGAAATCTACATTCGCCTCAGTAATTTTATTTGCCGCTGCTATTTATAGTTCTTATGCTTTGGCTGGATTTTATGGTGTAGCTCTTGCCGCTTCAGCAATGATGGCAACTACTGCTATGCAATTAGCAATCGATGCTTTTGGTCCTATTGCCGATAATGCTGGTGGAGTTGCTGAAATGAGTGAACTTCCTAAAGAAGTACGCGAACGAACTGACATTTTAGATTCTGTTGGCAATACTACAGCTGCTGTAGGAAAAGGTTTTGCTATTGCTTCAGCTGCGCTTACTGCATTAGCATTATTTGCTGCTTATGTTACGTTTACTGGAATTGATGGTATCAACATATTTAAAGCAGACGTTCTGGCCATGTTGTTTGTAGGTGCAATGATACCTGTTGTTTTCTCTGCTCTTGCAATGGAGTCTGTTGGTAAAGCTGCAATGGAAATGGTACAAGAAGTTAGGCGACAATTTAGAGAAATTCCAGGAATTATGGAAGGAACTGGAACTCCTGAATATGCAAAATGTGTGGACATTTCAACTAAGGCCGCTTTGAGGGAAATGATTATGCCTGGCTTACTTACTATCATAACTCCTATTGTTGTTGGGTTGTTATTTGGTGCTGAACCATTAGGTGGCTATATGGCTGGTGTATGTGTTTCTGGTGTTATGTGGGCTATCTTTCAGAATAATGCAGGTGGCGCTTGGGATAATGCTAAAAAATCATTTGAAGCTGGTGTTATGATTGATGGAGAAATGACTTACAAAGGTTCTGATGCACATGATGCTGCAGTTACTGGAGATACTGTTGGTGATCCATTTAAAGATACTTCTGGCCCTTCAATGAATATCTTGATCAAGCTTACTTGTTTAGTTGGTTTAGTTATAGCTCCTATATTGGCTCAAATGGAAGGAAAAGGTCATGCAGAAGTTCCTTCAGAAAAAGTAATTCAAGTAATTGATGTAGAAGCTGAGAGCAAATCTACTACTGACAAAATTGTTGGTGAATAAATAATTTAGATATGAGATTAGTTTTATTATTATCCGTTTTCAGTGTTTTTCTATTTGGATGTGGAAACACAACTTCGAATGAAGCAAACCTTTCAAAAGAAGAAGAAATACAAGAACCTCAAATTGAAGTTCCGATTACAAGTAAAGACTACATGCTTAATGCAGAAAAAAGCACTCTTCGTTGGATAGGCGGAAAACCTACTGGACAACATATGGGCTCAATAGATGTTAAAATGGGTGCTATGGCAAAAAATAGCGATGGTACGATTCAATGTGTTGTTGTCATGAATATGAATACAATTAAGTGTATGGATATTGAGGACCCTGAAGAAAACAAAGACCTAGTGGACCACTTGAATAATGAAGATTTTTTTGACGTTACAAATTTTCCTGAAGCTCATATAGAAATTAAGGAAATGAGAAAAGAACCTGAAAGAGAATTCTCACAAGTGGTGGGTGAACTGGAAATAAAAAATCACAAGGAACTGATAGAGTTTCAAGCTACGGTAAAAGAAATTGGTGACTCAATAATGATTTCGGGTACTTTAATATTTGATCGAACTGCCTTTGAAATTAAATACAAATCGAAAACCATTTTCCCAGATTTGGGGGATAAATTTATAAATGATGAAATTGAAGTTCAATTTGAAACTTGGTTTGGCTATTTGCCTCTAATCGAGCCGCAAATTGAAGAAAATCAAGCAAACTAATAATAGTTTGAAAAAATTAAAAGCCTCACATGTGAGGCTTTTTTGATTTCATACATTTGGTACATGCTAAAGCCATTACTATTTCTCCCATTTTTACTTTTCAGCTTAATAGGGCACTCTCAAGATTATGTTGATCTATTTAAATTCACTTATTCAAACTCTCCGTTTAATAAAGAGGACTCCATAAACGGCACGGCAAGGATTCAAGAGTTTTATGTTGACTTAACATTACCAATAAAAATAAATGAAAAAACTGTTTTCATAACAGGTGCTACAATAGAGCAGCTAAGTGTAAATACACGTCCATCTGGTTTTAATATTAATTCTGTATTATCTACAACATTGAAATTGGGTCTTAACCTCAAGCACAGTAAAAAGTGGGCTGGTACTTATATGATTTTACCCAAAATAGCTAGTGACTTCAATAACGCACCTCGAAATATTTTCCAATTAGGTGGATTAGCTTTATATAAATATCACAAAAAACCAAACTTAAAATACCGAATTGGACTCTATTATAACAGCGAACTATTTGGCCCACTTTTCGTTCCTCTTTTTGGCGTTTATTACTTAAGTAAAAACAAAAAATTGGAAGTTAATTTAACCCTGCCTGTGTGGGCAGATATAAACTACCGATTTACTAATTGGTTTGCGTCTGGAATTAATTTCAGTGCTTTTGTAAGAAGTTACTACTTGAGCCCATCGTCTACTCCTGCCAACAAAGAAATGTACATGGTAAAAGCCTCTAATGAAATTTATGGTTACTTACAATTCACAGCCAAAAAGTCTTTCATATTTCAGGCAAAAGCAGGTTGGAGCATTGGGCGACGATTTTCTACCTACGATATCGATGAAAAAATAGGATGGGGACTTAGCGCCTTTAAATTCAATGATAACAGAACTCAAAAAAACAGAGATATTAGTGACGGACTAATTTTTCAGGCAAGATTTATCTATAGATTTAATATAGAACCTAAAGATAATTCTAATGAATTGGGATTAAAATAATCCGTGTAATTCAGCATCGATCAAAGAAATAATTTTCCCCAAATCTTCTTTATCCTCTTTAAATTTATTTTCGTCGACATTTACCACGATTACACGGCCTTTATTATAGGTGGAAATCCAAGCCTCATATCTCTCGTTTAGCCTTTTCAAATAATCCAATCTAATTTGTTCTTCATATTCCCTACCCCTTGCTTGAATTTGGCTTACTAACGTTGGCACTGATGCCCTTAAGTAAATTGTAATATCCGGTGCAGATATAAAGGTCTCCATTAAATTGAAAAGAGAAAAATAATTTTCAAAATCACGAGTAGTCATTAAACCCATTGCGTGAAGGTTAGGAGCAAATATGTAAGCATCTTCGTAAATGGTTCTGTCTTGAATTATCTTTTTACCACTTTCTTTTATGTCTTGAATTTGCGCAAAACGACTATTCAAATAATAAATTTGAAGATTAAAAGACCATCTTTGCATATCTGAATAAAAATCATTTAGATATGGATTTTCATCAACATCCTCGTAATGAGGTTCCCATTTGTAATGTTTTGAAAGTAGAGTGGTAAGAGTAGTTTTTCCTGACCCAATGTTTCCTGCAACGGCAATATGCATAGCTTTTTCTTATTTTTAGAAGCACTAAAATATAAAAACTGCCTACTCTAGCAAGTAAAAGTTCTTAACAATTAAGGAGTATAGCTGTAAATAGATAAACTATTATCATACAGAATGTTAAGTTGATTTTTTGACACTAAAACCTGCTTGGGGTTATCTTTAACCTTCATTACTGTGTCATATTCAAGTTCGGTCATGTCGAACTTTATTAAATATGGATTCGAAAAATAAATTACTTGGTTATTTTTTACTTGAAATTCAACCGTATTTTTAATTGGAATTGTCTTATAGTAAGAACCAAAAATGTCGAATACTAATATTCCTTGGGCCGGATCATGCACATATAACCAGTTATTAATTTCTCGCATATAACTAGGTTCGGGCACATAACCCAGCAATTGCATAAGATTACCGCTTGAGGCAACGTGTTTTGCGTTTTTATCAATTCTAAAAAGCTCCATTTTCACCTGATCATAAAGCCAAAGCCCGTTTCCATGTGAGGTACACATTTCCGAAATTTGTTCAAGCTCCAAAATATCCAACGAAATTTGAGCACCTCGAAGTGCCAACTGATTATCTAGAAAAACGATTTGAATTTGATTTTTAAAAAAAGCTGACATTTCTAATCCAGAAGTGACATCTATATCATCAATTTCCCCTAAAAGTTTGTTGCTGTTTTGAGAAAGAAAATCACCATTCTTTGTGTACTTGAATATTTCCTCTCCTTTTACTACGTAAATGTTTCCGAAATTATCAACACGCATAAAGTCAGAATCAATGTCTATCTTTTTCAACAAGTTTAGAGTCGTAAACTCCTGCGGAACTATCAATAGTCCAAGAAAAAATATTGCTATAAGAAATTTCATTTACTTCACTTTGGGGATAGTCGACAATATTTCATTTAAAATTTTTCTATCATTGGAAAGTCTTGGAACCTTATTTTGACCTCCTAATTTCCCTTTACTTTTTAACCATTTGTAAAAAGTGTTTTTATTTGCCGAGTGTACAATTGGAGCCTGCATATTGAGGTTTTTATATCGTTTAGCCTCATAATCCGAATTAACTGATTTTAAACTAGTATCTAAAACATCGGCGAAAAAGCTTAAGTCCTTCGGTTCTTTTTCAAATTCAATAATCCATTCATGGCCTCCACCCAACTTGGTAAAATAAGGTCCCGCTGTATATTCATAAATTCTAGCCCCTGTGTTTTCACAAGCATGTTTTAATGCATGTTCTGCGTTTTCTGCCATTACTTCCTCCCCAAACGCATTAATAAAGTATTTAGTACGACCACTAATTTTTATACGGTATGGTTTTAATGTGGTAAATTGGACTGTATCTCCTAATAAATATCGCCACAAACCAGCATTGGTAGATATAATGATTGCATATTCTTTGCCTATTTCCACTTCATCCAATAATACCGTTTTAGATTTTTTTGCATGTAATTCTTCTAAAGGCAAAAACTCATAAAAAATTCCGTAATCCAACATGAGTAAAACATCATTATTACCATCAAATCTATCCTGAAGTCCTATAAAACCTTCACTTGCATTATATGTTTCTAAATAAGCAACTTTATCGGAAGGAAAAAGCTCTTTAAATTTCTCACGGTAAGGCGTAAAATTAACTCCACCATGAGCATATAGCTCAAAATTCGGCCAAACCTCCAGCATGTTTTTTGCTCCAGTAATTTCCAATATTCGGTTAATCACAGTTAAATTCCATGATGGAACTCCTGCAATACTAGTAACGTCTTCTTTACTTCCAGCTAATGCTATTTTTTCCAATTTCTCCTCCCAATCAGGTAACAAAGCAATTTCAATACTAGGAGTTCTTATGTACTCTGCCCAATAGGGTAGGTTTTTAATGATAATTGAAGATAAATCACCGTAATAGGAGTTTTTACTAAACTGATTTACTTCGCTGCTACCACCTATTACCAGTCCCTTGCCGGTAAACAATTCAGACTCTGGATTGGCATTCAAATAAATTGAAAGTAAATCCTTCCCTCCTTTATAATGACATTCTTCTAAGCTTTCTTTTGAAACAGGAATAAATTTACTCTTATCGTTCGTAGTTCCTGATGATTTGGCAAACCATTTTATTTCACTGGGCCAAAGCAAATTTTGCTCTCCATGTTTTATCCTAAGTATGTAATCTTTAATGTCCTCATAATCGTGAATGGGAACTGATTTTCTAAAGTCATTTACATTTTTAATCTTAGAAAACTTGTATTTTTTACCAAACTCAGTATCTTTTGCGGCGGAAATTAATTTGCTGAAACACTCATTTTGAACCTCATGAGGATACTTTCGAAAAAGATCAATTTGATGCAACCGTTTTTTTAATACCCAAGATGCTATGGAATTTACAAGAGCCATTCAGTTTTTTTATTTTATAAACGCAAATATGAAAATTAAAAAAGGAAGTATAGTTTTAAAATTCTTAATTATTGGGATTGGCTTTTTAACTTTTCAAAATCCAATAAAAAGCTCACCTACAATGATTCCTCCCTCCTTGTATTTTGACACATCGTTTAACTTAATAGAACCAGTAACAAATTGCGGCGTAGAAATTTTCACAATTAAAGACACCTCTTATGCTTACATTTTTAGTGGGATGGATTCAACACTTAAATGGAGCGGAATCCACAAAAGATGTTACAAAGTGAATTTAATTTCTAAAAAAGTAACCAGACTCCCTGACCTACCGGACTCTCTTGGTCGAATTGCCCTCTCTGCTACTCGCATAGGAAATAAAATATATGTTGTAGGTGGATACCATGTTTTTTCCAATGGTTCCGAAAAAAGTTCCTCTTTAGTTCATGAGTTTGACCCAATTGGCGACACTTTTACACTAAAAAAAACAACCCTTCCAATTGCAATTGACGATCATGTTCATTTGTCATATAGAGATTCGCTTATTTATATTATTGGTGGCTGGAGTAATACAAAAAACGTTTCTGACGTCCAAATTTATGATCCGAAAAACAATATTTGATTTGCAGGAACTCCTCTTCTGGACAGTCTTTATAAAGCTTTTAGGGCAACAGGTTATATAGAGAAAGACCCCCGAAGCAAGATTGATTATTTGAATATTATGAGTGGTGCATCAGATAAAGGTCAATTCCCTGCAAAAAATTATTCTATATCAGGGGAAATAAATATCAACAAAGTAGATAGCATCTCATGGAGTATTATAAAAATGTGTGACCCTTGTTTTTCTTATAGAAGTGCCACAATTCCGATCCCACAATCAGGAGCAATAGTAATTGGCGGTAACGATAGCTCTTATAATTATAATGCGATTGATTACAAGTACAGGCAATTGCTTTCAACTACCAATTGAGGCTTTAAAATGAACTACCTTTGGGAACCAATACGATTTTCTCTATTTACTTTAAATTCAAATTGAAAGTGAAATTACGATTCCTATGGACATTAGAGATATTGATCATGAAAAGTGGTTTACAAAAGCACTTTACAACACGAATTGTAAGAACCTTTCAGTTATTGTGGGGGGCATTATAAATAACCAGAAAGTAAGTGACCAATTAATACTGATTACATCTGCATGGACGGTTGGGATAGAACATATATCAAATGAATTTCCGATATCGGCTTTTCCAAACCCAACTAGCTCGATTATTACTATTCAGAGCATGGAGTTTGAAAATCTAGACATGGATGTATATAATTCAATTGGGGAAGTAGTTTTAACCAAAACATTAAGATTAGAAGAGGAAGACATTTCCATTGAACATTTCCCTAAGGATTTCAACATCGTAAAGATTAAAGATCTGGAAGGGAGTCTCAAAATAATTAAACAATAAAAAAGGGACGATATTTCTAACGCCCCTTCTTCACTTCAATATTTTAATAATTACTACTCAATAATCAACTCATAAGGCATGCTAGCTTGAATAACATCTCTATTGGCTATCTGCTTCACATAATTGTAGTACGAATATTCCTCACCAAATTTCCAAGCAATAATTTGATCTACTGAAGCATTTGAAAAACTCTCAAGTATTTGTTCAAAGGGCTCTATATTACGTTCAGGGAAATCTTTTAAACGATAATCACCTTCTTCTAAGTTTGCCATTTTTGCTGCGTGTGCTATGGCAGAATTTAGTCCACCAATTTCATCAACCAATCCAATTTCCAAAGCATCTTTTCCAGTCCAAACTCTACCTTGTCCAATAGAATCAACTTCAGCAACTGTTAATCCACGACCTTCAGAAACGTGAGAAAGAAAGGTGCCATAAATCTTGTCTACGCCTTCTTGAATTTTACCATATTGATAAGGTGTTAATTTAGTTGTCAAGGTTCCAACATCAGCATTTGCATTTGTTTTCGCTCCATCAAATGTTACCCCTAATTTATTTCTAAAAAATTCTCCCATATAAGGAATCATTCCAAAAACGCCAATAGAACCTGTTATAGTATTTTCTCCAGCAAAAATCCTATCCGCCCCACAGGCAATATAATACCCTCCAGAAGCAGCCACCCCCCCCATGCTTACCACTAATGGTTTCGCTTGTTTTGCTAATTGGGTTTCTCTCCACATAACATCACTTGCCAAAGCAGATCCACCTGGAGAGTTTACACGCAATACAATTGCTTTTATTGAAGAATCTTTTCTAGCCTTTTTAATGGCTTCAGCAATTGTTTGACTCCCCATATTTTCTTTATTGCTTTTCCCAGAAACAATATTTCCTGCCGCGTAAATTACCGCAATTTTATTTTTTATTTCCCAAGAATTTGTATTGCCATTATCATTTTTTTTGCTCGATGCTTTTATATATTTATTAAGACCAATCATTTCTATATCGTCCTCATTTTCAACATCTACCTTAGCCATAAGCTCCGCCAAAATTTCATCTCCGTATTTCAAACCGTCTATCATTCCACTTTCTACAGCTTGCTTAGGATCGTAAGTACGAACAGAATCAGCAATTTTGTTCACCTCTTCTGTAGTCATTCCTCTGCTATCAGCAATATTTTTAACCCATACATCCCATATGCTATTCAGTAATTTTGTTGTCTGCTTGCGGTTAGCATCACTCATTTTATCATATAAAAAAGGTTCAACAGCACTTTTAAATTTATTATTAGACCCACGGATAATCTGCATTTCTACGTCAAGTTTTTCAAGTGCACCTTTCATAAAAGCAACGTTACTAGCAAGCCCTTTAAACATTAAATCACCTTCAGGAAAAAGGTAAACTTGCTCACAAGCACTGGCCAAGTAATATGATCCTTGCCCTATAGTTTCGCCATATGCCATGGTAAATTTACCAGAAGATCTAAAGTCAACTATAGCCTTTCGGATCTCATCCATATTGGCCAAATTCATGTTTACACCTTTTAAAGAGATGTAAATACCCTTGATATTATCATCGGTTTTAGCTTTTTCAATATTATCAAGAACCTTTTTCAAGGTTAAGACTTTTACTTCTTTCATGTTTTCGAAATCGAAATTATCAAAGAAATTACCCTGAGATTGGTCTATAACACCATTTTTAAAGTTCAATTTTAAAATTGTGTTCTCTTTAATTTTTACCTCTTCACCATTGGTTGCTGAACCAACGATGGCTCCTATAATTCCGACTCCTATTACCATTGCTAATACACCGGTAATAAATAAACCTATAACGGTGGCAAATACCATTTTAAAAAACTGCTTCATTATTTTTATTTTAAATTAAACGTCAAAAGTAGGATACGGATTCAACTGCTATGCATAATATTACATTAAAGGTTATTCAATATTATAAAAGGAAAATAGTTCCATTAATCCGCTTGGGTATATTTTTGGCGAAGATAAAATATGAGTGAATTAGCAATTATATCATTAGGGAGTAATAAAGGAGATTGGGAGCTGATATTTCATTCTGCACAAAAAGCACTAAGTAAATTGGGTGAAATTAATTTGGTATCACAGGTTTATAAAACAGAACCTTGGGGAGTGAAAAATCAACCTTGGTTTAAAAACCAAATTATTGGGATAAAAACAATACTTAAGCCAATAACATTACTAGAACAATTGTTAACTATTGAAACTACAAATGGGAGAAACCGAGCTTTAGAGAAGAAATGGGGACAAAGAAGCTTGGATCTAGATATAATATACTATGGCAATGAAGTGATTAATAGTGCTGATCTTACAGTTCCTCATCCACATTTACAGGAAAGAAATTTCATATTGCAACCCCTTTTAAAAATTTACCCTTCATTTATACATCCAATTTTGCAGTTAAACACAAAAGAATTAATAAAAGCCTGTAACGACAGAACGGTGGTAAAAAAAATAAAACATGTTATATAGTTATATAGCCATTGAGGGTAATATTGGAGCTGGGAAAACTACCCTTGCCACAAAATTTAGCGAAAAGATCCAAGCGAAAATTGTTTTAGAAGAGTTTGCAGAAAATCCATTTCTTCCAAAATTCTATAATGAACCTGATAAATATGCTTTTCAACTAGAACTGAGTTTTTTGGCTGAGAGATACCAACAGCTACTAAAAGATTTATCAAATAGAAATTTGTTTTATCAAGTTATCATTAGCGATTACATTATCCATAAATCAAGAATTTTCGCGCGAACAAACCTTGACCCAGCTACCTTTAAACTTTACAACCAACTATACCAACTCATAATTAAAACCATGCCTAAGCCTGAATTAATTATTTACTTGAACAATGATTCCGATAAACTATTGAGTAATATCAGTAAAAGGGGACGAGATTTTGAACAAGATATAAAGGCGGAATACCTAAATAAAATACATAAAAATTATATTTCTTTTTTTAAGCAGAACCGGGGGTTGAGGGTATTAATAGTTAACGCCAACGAATTAGATTTTGTAGCCAATGAAGCTCATTTTGACTTCCTTTTCGATCTTCTTAATCAAGCCCATCCTAAAGGGCTTACCTCAATAAATATGTAATTAAACGCATTTCGTTAATTTCCTATTAAATATTCAATAGGTCCATTGGAAACATTGTTTTATTATTGCACTTTAAATTAAAGGTTTATAGTACAAAAAGATTAATTAAAAGAAAATGAATATCCTTACAAAAATATCGGCAATCTTAATAATTGCTCTAGCATTTTTCTCTTGTAATCCGCTTAAGAAAATGAATAAATTGGCGGATGGAATCAAATACAGTGCTACTCCAGATCCTTTGGAAATGCACGGCGACAGTGTGACAATTGCTGTGAGTGGCAAGTTTCCTCCAAAGTATTTTCATAAGTTAGCTACGGTTACAGCCAAGGCAGTTCTAAAAAATACAGAAGGCGAAATCGTAAAAGAATTTAAAGATATCGTATTACAGGGTGTAGAAGCTGACGGCGATGGTCAAAAAATTGATTTCGAAAAAGGAGGCTCATTTACCTATAATGATAAAATAGCTTATGACCCTTCTATGGAAAACATAACTCTTTTTGTTACTGCAAAGGCTGGTTTTAAGAAAAAAACACAAGATTTTGAGTCAAGACAAGTAGGAGATGGCACAATAACTACTCCATATTTGGTACAAGCCGATGCGCGCCCCATCTTGGCTAAAGATAACTTCAAAAAAATTATACCTCAATCCATAAAGGCCGAGATTCACTATTTAGTTCAAAATTCTCAAGTTAGAAATACTGAACTTAAAGATGAAGACATGAAAGCATTAAGTGCGTGGGTTAGCGAAGGAAAAAATAAGGTATGGGTTTTTAAAAGTGCTACTTTTTCTGGATATGCTTCACCAGATGGTGAAATGGCTTTAAATGATAATTTAGCTGCTAATAGAGCTAAATCATCTAAAAAAGCTGTAGAAAAAATAATGAAAAATAATAAAATTGATGCAGTTAAAAATGATGGATTCTTTACTGAAATAGGTAAAGGAGAAGATTGGGAAGGATTTAAAACTTCAACTCAAAATTCTTCTATAGAAGACAAAGATCTTATTCTACGAGTATTGAGTATGTATTCTGACAACACAAAAAGAGAGCAAGAAATAAAAAACATGTCAGCAACTTACGTAGAATTAGCTGATGTAATTCTTCCTCAATTGCGTAGAACACAAATTACTTTGAATGCAGATGAATTGGCTCGTACCGATGAGCAAATAACTGCTCTTACAAAATCTAATCCGGATACCCTTTCAGTTGAAGAATTACTTTATGCTGCGACTCTTTCAAATGATTTAGATGAGAAAATGAGAATTTATAAATTGGCTAAAAAACAATATGCTAATGATTGGAGAACTCACAACAACGTTGGTTATATCTATGTTCTTAAAAATGACATGGGTGCTGCAAAAGCAGAATTTGATGCTGCGGCAAATGCTTCTGGAACTGCAATTGTAAATAACAATCAAGGTGTGGTTGCTCTATTTAATGGAGAAACTCAATCTGCTTTAGATAAATTTGGCGCTGCTTCTGGCGCTGGAAATGAAGTAAATTACAACATTGGAATTGTTTCTATTAAAACAGGCAACTATTCTGATGCAGTTTCAAAAATGGGTGGTGAAAATACTTTGAATGCTGGTTTAGCGAAAATGCTAAATGGCGACAACGAAGGCGCTCTTAAAGCTATAGAGGCTTCTGAAGATAAAGATTCTGATGCTGGTTACTATTTAAAAGCTGTTATTGGAGCTCGTACTGGAAACAAAGAGCTTATGTCTAACAATTTAAAATCTGCAATTGGTAAAAATGCTGATTTGAAGAAAAAGGCTGCTAATGATGCTGAATTTCTATCTTTCAGAGAAGATGATGCTTTTAAAGCCATGGTTCAATAAGAACTAAATAATATTTATTTAAAGGGGGAAATCATTTTTGGTTTCCCCCTTTTTTTTGAACAAACATGAAGAAACCTGAGTTATTTAGTGGATTAACTGGCATTGCTTGTATTGGTTATTCAAATTCACAATTGAACTGAGAAGAATATACTTTTAGAATTCATAACATGAAACATCAGCAAGCTTTAAGTTGCACTAAAAAATACTTGCTTATATCAGTTTCAGGTTTTTATATACTTGTTAATAATAAAAATTATATTTTCAACATTTGTACTGATTTGCTTGTTCATTTTAAATTCTTGTAAAAAATGCTCTATTTGCACATTTGAAGACCCACAAAAAGGAACGATTACAAGTGATGATGTTTGTCAGAAGGGAAATGCTTATGATCAAACAATGAAGCAATACAAAGAAAGAGGTTGGAGTTGCCAAAAAAACTTTAATTTAATCCTATTTAAAAGCCCAGAAAATCTATTGTTGGGCTTTTTGTCTTTTAGACCATAATTCCCAAATAGCTATAGAAGCACTTGCAGAAACATTTAAAGAATGTTTAGTCCCAAATTGTGGTATTTCTACACAACCATCACATGCATTTATTACTTCTTGATCAACACCTTTAACTTCATGGCCTAATACAAGAGCAACATTCTCTGTCTTACCTACAATTACATCTTGTAACTGGATACTATTTTCAGCTTGTTCTAAGGCATAACAAGTGCATGATTTGTTTTTTAAATAAACAATTGCGTCCATGGTGTTTTCAAAATATTTCCATTCCACAGAATCCGTAGAACCAAGAGCTGTTTTTGTGATTTCACGGTTTGGAGGCGTGGCGCTTATGCCACAAAGCAAAATTTCCTCAACTAAAAAAGCATCTGAAGTTCTGAAAATGGATCCTATATTGCTCAAACTTCTGACATTATCCAAAACAACAAATATTTTATTTTTTTTCTTTTTTTTAAAAGCTTCTATAGAATCTCTTTGAAGTTCTTCTAACTTTAATTTTCTGTTCATAACCTATGATAAGATGTGCATATATCCGATAACTTAAGTACAACTACCGAATTAATTTTAACGGTTAATTTTGCAAAGAAAATAAATACAATTGACTATTAAGAAAAAAGTTGCGGAAACACCGTTAATGAAACAATATAATCAGATTAAAGCTAAATATCCAGATGCTTTACTGTTGTTTCGAGTAGGTGATTTTTATGAAACCTTTGGTGAAGATGCCATAAAGGCATCAAAAATACTTGGAATAATACTGACCAAAAGAAAAAATGGATCAGGAACCTTTATTGAATTGGCCGGGTTTCCACATCATTCAATAGATACGTATTTACCAAAATTAGTAAGATTTGGGCTTCGAGTAGCAATTTGCGATCAACTAGAAGATCCAAAAAAAACTAAAACTATAGTAAAACGTGGTGTTACAGAATTGGTAACCCCAGGAGTATCCTACAGTGATAAAATACTAAATCAAAAAAACAATAATTTTCTTGCTTCCGTTTTTGTAGAAAGAAAAACAGCGGGAGTTTCTTTTTTGGATATTTCTACGGGTGAGTTTTACTTGGCAGAAGGAAGTATAGAATACATAGATAAACTATTACAAAGTTTCTCGCCAAGCGAAGTTTTATACTCAAGAAATAAAAAATCACAGTTTGAAGAATTATTTGGTAAAAACTTACACACTTATTTCCTAGAAGATTGGGCGTTTAAAACTGATTTTGCCACTGAAAAGCTACAGGAGCAATTCGGTACAAATTCATTGAAAGGGTTTGGGGTTAATGAACTTGAACTAGGAATTATTGCAGCAGGTGCAGCGCTTCACTACTTGTCAGATACGCAGCATAATAGAGTAAAACACATCATATCAATTTCTCGAATTGATGAGTCAAATCATGTTTGGCTAGATAGGTTTACAATAAGAAACTTGGAGCTATTTCATTCTAGTCAACCTGGTGGAAAGGCCTTGATTGATGTTATTGATAAAACTGTTTCCCCAATGGGTGGGCGTTTATTGAAAAGATGGTTGGCATTACCTCTCAAAGATATTCGAGCCATAGAAGCACGTCTTGAAATTGTTGATTGGATGCTATGTAATGAATCACAATCCGAAGAATTGGCCTCAAAAGTGAATTCCATCGGAGACATTGAAAGACTTATTTCAAAAGCTGCAATAGGCCGTATATCTCCTAGGGAAGTAAAACAATTATTTAAAGGGCTAAATGAAATTCCAGATATAAAATCGATATTTAATTCTTCGAAAGATGATTATCTCAAAATTCTTGCAGATAAATTAAACCCCTGTGAATTAATTCAAAATCGCATAAAAAAAGAATTAAGTACTGACCCACCAGTTTTGGTTTCCAAAGGAAATGTAATCTCTGATGGCGTTTCTGAAGAATTAGACGAATTGAGAAACCTCCAACGTTCTGGAAAAGAATATTTGGTTCAAATACAAGAAAGAGAAATTAAAAACACTGGTATATCAACTCTAAAAATAGGGTTTAATAATGTTTTTGGCTATTATTTAGAAGTAACGAACTTACATAAGAATAAAGTTCCAATAGAATGGTCAAGAAAACAAACGCTAACAGGTTCAGAGAGGTACATAACAGAAGAACTTAAAGAATATGAAACCAAAATACTTGGAGCTGGCGAAAAAATATTAGCTCTAGAATCAAGACTATTTGAAGACTTAGTATCTGCAGTAGCCGAGTATGTCAAACCCATTCAGTTGAACTCGGAAATTATTGCTCAAGCGGATTGCCTTCTAAGCTTTTCAATACTCGCTAAAGAGAACGATTATACTAAGCCAAAAATTAATGAAGGCTACTCTATTGAAATAGAAACGGGAAGACACCCTGTAATAGAAACTCAATTGGCTTCAGGAGATAAATACGTTTCAAACGACCTTCATGTTGATCATGACAAACAACAAGTCCTTATGATTACAGGGCCTAATATGGTCGGTAAATCAGCCTATTTACGTCAAAATGCACTTATTGTACTCTTAGCTCAAATGGGTTCATTTGTGCCCGCCAAAAACGCTGAAATAGGAGTTGTTGATCGTGTATTCACAAGAGTTGGAGCAAGTGACAATATTTCTCAAGGTGAATCAACTTTTATGGTTGAAATGAATGAAACGGCAAGTATTCTAAATAATCTTTCTGATAGAAGTTTAGTCATTTTAGATGAAATCGGAAGGGGCACAAGTACTTATGACGGTATTTCAATAGCCTGGAGCATTACAGAATTTCTCCATGACCATAACTTTAAACCAAGAACTTTATTTGCAACTCATTATCATGAGTTAAATGAAATGACGCACTCTTTTAAAAGAATTAAAAACTATAGCTTTTCTATTAAACAATTAGGTAAAAAAATTCTTTTCATTCGAAAACTAATAGCAGGCGGCAGTGAACACAGTTTTGGAATACACGTTGCAAGAATGGCTGGCATGCCAGCAAAAGTGCTATTAAAAGCGAATAAAATACTTGAAGAGCTAGAAAAAACTAATAAAGATAAAAAGCAAAGCGTTGAAGTTTTGAAAAATCAAAAATCAGATTTACAATTAAGCTTTTTCCAACTGGACGATCCAACACTTTCTCAAATTAAAGATGAACTTATACATATAGATATCAACTCCTTAACTCCCATTGAAGCCTTAATGAAATTAAACGAAATAAAAAGCTTAATTGATGGTTGATTTTTCTTTGATAGGATTGAAAAAATGATACTTTTGTTGGCTGATAAGCGAGAGTAGCTCAGCTGGTAGAGCACGACCTTGCCAAGGTCGGGGTCGCGGGTTCGAATCCCGTCTCCCGCTCAAAAAATAAGGCTGCTTTGCATCCTTATTTTTTTGTTTAGAGAATGATAATGCGTTCTAAACAACAAAGAAATCACCACGCCCGGGTGGTGGAATTGGTAGACACGCGGGACTTAAAATCCCGTGACCATTGCGGTCGTGCCGGTTCGATCCCGGCTCCGGGTACATAAAAGCCTCATTGATTATTCAATGAGGCTTTTTTAATTCTATAACCCCTTGCAGAACTACGTTTACAAAAACGCAACTTATAATCAGAAAGAAAAACAGCAAAGGAAACTTGGCGATCAACCCTGTTGTCCAATAAATTCATTGGGGTTGCAAGACAGATAGAAATAGTTTTAACGGTGGATAAACACCAAGAAAACTAAAGAAATAAAAAGTCAAAATAAGTTTTGGATTCATTCAAAAAAATCCGTTCAATCGACTGGGCTAATTCCGATGTAAATAGAGGACCGAAACCTTAAAGAAGAAACAAGACCGTTTCAAAATCTCCTTTTTTATTAAATGAGGGATTTTGCAACGGTCTTGATATACTTTGAGAAATGAACCAAGAAGTCATTTAAACAAAGATCTCTATTGAGATTAGATATAAAAACACATAAGCTATTTCAAAAATTATAAGCAAATAAATTTCGCCGCTACATTTTAATAATAATCCAAATTGTGACAAGCAATAAACACCCGAATGTCAAAATTAAAAATATTATTTTCAAAATTTACGGCAAAAAAAAGGGAAACATAACTGTTTCCCTTTTTTATAATATATCTTATTTCTAGTAATGCCAAAAATCATGTTCAAAATTGAATATTTTTTCCTCAATTTTTTCTGCTTCTAACAAAGCATCTAATCCCGTTTTATACTCATTGATAGACCGGTCATAAACATTTGACTCCTTAATTACAGTTGACTCAAATTGTCTTTTCCAAAAAACATCTTCATAAGTTCTACGTTCCGCATCATTAATCCGATTAAATACTTCTGAATTTGCAAATACAAATCTCGCTTCTGGAAAATAAATCCAAAATAAATCCTCTAAAACAGGATCTCCTGAAGCGTTTATCTTCTCAACCATAGGCTTGATACCAATAACTCGCACTTCTAATTGAGATTTTTGTTTTTCAAAAAACCATTCTTCCTTAATTTCATAAAACTTTACAGAAGAAGCTCTCAGTGTGTCTCGAACTTTTTGCGTACCAACAACATCTCCATATTCATCAAATACATCAATTTCTGATTCACTAATCATTTTTGCTAGCACATCTTCAGTAGTTAACGCCCTTGTGAACTCATCATCAATATCAACAACAGTTCCTGGGTCATAAGGAGTTAAAGTACCATCATCCAATATTGCTTGACGTATGTAATCAAACAAATTTTTCCTTCCTTGAGCCGGCTCTTCAGGATAATAAAAAACTTGATTTTGTTTTTTTCTTAAGTCCATTCTTCTCCAGATTCTTTTGGACCACATAACATCAGCTTGTCTTAGGTTAGTGTAAGGAATAACCTTTCGTGACGGAGTGTTTTCGTTAACATATACTCCATCTAAAACCGTTTGCTGCGCATTTAAATTGACACATCCTAATCCAGATATAACAATAATCCCAAGAATAAAATTTTTCATAATTCTTATTTTACACTAATAATAACACTACCATCTAGGCGAATTGGTTTAGACCCAGCTTTATCCATCTTTGCTTTTATTTTATGAAAAACAACCGATTGACCAGGTTTCATACCACCTAATATCTTCACCATATCTGGTGTAAGCTTAAATGAATTTGATTTTAAAGTCGATTGTTTGCCTTTTACAGTAACAATCATTTCAAAGCCAATTACCCTGTATTTTAAATCGAATAAAAAATCTTCAAGTTTGGCCGACATAACTCTCGCTGCTCTCAACTTACTTAATTTCATTTCAGCCGAACCTTTTACACCTTGAAAAAACGGTAAAGGCTTCGGAACTGGCTTAATTCTATATTCAATAGGTTTATAGCTCGTCCTTTTTCCATCAACCATAGCGGTAACAGTTACACTAACTGTCTTCCCCTTCATTTTCTCATTAGGCGTAACAATGTACTTTCCTTGAGACTTATTCTCTGGTTTTACACTACAACCAGAAACAGTCATAGACAAGTTTTCAGGACCAATTCCAGAAACAGATATGTCCACCGGATTTTCCAATCCCTTATAAAACACATTCATTTTTGTAGGTGAAACAACTAAACTTGGTTTTGCAACCATGTATTTATGCTCAAAAGCAAAGTTTCTTGTATCACCGTTTGGTTTCTTAATTTTTAAAACACCACCCCATTTTTGTTCGCCCAAAGTAGATGTTTTAACACCATAGGTCGGTATACCTTTTGTTTTGAAAACAACATTAGATGTATCACCATTAACAACATCGGGCTCATCTTTTGTTGTATCTACTGTTCCAATAAGTAATTGTGGGTTTTTAGTAGTACTCCATGCAGCTATTACAACATCTGCCATAAAAGAATCACCTTGAGTAATATAAGTACCATTATGAGGAATTACTCTTATACCAACTGCATCAAAAGAAAAATCATCTTCTCCTAACTCTGACATTAACCTTTTCAAGGCATCCGCTTCAGAATTTCTAATTGCCGCTTGAAAACGAGTAAGGTTAGTTACTGTTGCAGCTAAAGGTAAATGGTCAAAATTACCAATTTCCCAATTCACCAAATGACCATGTTCTTTAACTTGGCTCAATGGAATTTGCATTTCTGCCACGGCCTCTTTATTATGAACAAAACTTTCTAAGTGCTCATTGAAAATTTCGATCTTAGACTTTAATTCTAAAGCACTAAATTCTTGAGTTGAAGGCCAAGGGTTAGCATGATCTGGACCTATCATTATTTGTGAACCTACATCTTGATTATCTTTACTATGACAGTGCTCTATAGAATACGCAGAATCATGTAAGCCTTCAGGAAGTGCATCTGCAGTTGCCACTAACTTCACTTTAAGACGTGCTATAGATTCAACAATATCATCCGCATTTTCCTTCAGCTCTTGTGCATGTTCATAATTAACCCTAACCTTCTCAGGGTCATCAGCCATTTTTCGACTAAATTCACTGTAAGTATGATCAATTTTACTTTCAAAATTTTCCGTTGTACGTTCCAAACCCTCATTAATAATGAGGAACGATTGAAGAATCTCTTTTGACACATTCATGGCAAGCATACAAAGCAATACCAGATACATCAAATTGATCATCTTCTGCCTGGGTTCCATATCACCTAACGACATATATTTTCTCCTATTTTAAGTTGTGTAATTGAATAATTATTTTTTTCTGTTATCCTAATTATTAGGATTCATTGCCGTTAGCATGTTGCCATAAATATTGTTCAAACTGCTAATATTTTTAGACAATTCGGAAATAGACTCCGCATAAACTTTTGCATCTCCCACAGAACTATTTAGGCTAGACATAACTTCGTCCATACCATTGAAATAATTTTTAGAATTTTCTAAAGTTTCCTGAGTAGTTTGCAGCTGTAATTCATAAGAAGCATTTAATTCAGTTAAGTTTTTAGACATTTGTCCTAATTGCTCACCAAATTCACTTCCAATTTCATTACCACCAGTAAGACCTGCTATCGAGTTAGCAGCATCCGTATAAGTATCACTTAAACTACTAACTTGGGCAGATGCATTTTTTACACTTGTAACATACTCTTCAGTAGCAACAGTTGCGTTAGAGATATCACTGATTTGTTCAGCGCTATTCTTCAATCCTTCTAAACCTCGGCCAAGACTATTTATTAAATCAGGTCCAATATTAGCCTCTTCCATCATCTTGTCCAATTTTTGACTGGCCGTAAGGCCATCATCAATTTCTCCTTCAATAATAGAGCCATCTTCGTCAAATTCTTCATCTTCCTCAGGCTTATGAGCCAATTCAGGATAAACTCTTGACCAATCATCTTTCAAATGTTGAGGTTCGATAGCCCCTAACGCAAACAAAGCGGATTCAGTACATAATCCAATGATAAGCATAAGACTTGCGCCCGGGTAGTGCTGAATTTTAAATAAGGCACCTAGAATTACAATCGCGGCACCAAGACTCATTGCCATGTTTACAATTGTTTTCCCTTTTGCTGTTCCGTATAGAAACTGCGCTAATCCTCCTTTTTTTCCTGACATTTGTTTTTGTTTTTTAGTATAATGGGTTAAAATTAATAATTATTGTTTGAAAATTAAATCTGCGATTTGCCCATTCCTAAATAGCTCATCACATTTCTAAACCCTATATAAGATTTAGCAGTATCTTGATATTCGTATGTTCTAGTACTTGTTTGCATATAATAACCTACATCTTTCCATGAACCTCCACGAATAGTTTTCCTCTTCAATACGGGTGGATCATCGTCTTTTGCTTCATACACGTAATCCATATTTAAATCATGTGCAAAATCTAATGTAGATTCATCATATGCATTGCTAGTCCATTCCGCAACATTCCCTGCCATACAATACAACCCAAAATCATTTGGCTCATAAGAAACAGCAGGCACGGTGTGGATTCCACCATCATCGTAATAATTTCCACGAAGTGGTTTAAAGTTTGCCAAAAAGCAACCACGTGTATTTCTCGTATAAGGACCACCCCAAGGATAAGGAGAAAGATCTAGGCCACCTCGAGAAGCATACTCCCATTCAGACTCGTTAGGTAAACGATAATCCTGAACAAATGATTCACCTACAGTAGCAAGAAATTTGTTATGTAAAAAAGTTCTCCAAAGACTAAAAGCTCTAGCTTGTTTCCATGAAACACCAACTAATGGATATTCATCGTAAGCAGGGTGCCAGAAATACATATTTGTTAAGGGCTCATTAAACGAATAAGTAAAATCATGTATCCAACATAACGTATCTGGATAAATGTTTATTTGATCTCGTTTAATAAACACAGAGCGATCTGTTAATCCCCTTTCACGCATAGGATCACCATTGATAGTGGGATTCTTTTTCGCAGCATCCTTATAATCTATCCAATAATAATCATATACTAATTTACGCGTGTCCAAATCTCTATGACCATAGAATCGCTCATACTCAGGCAAAAACATTACCGACAATGCCTCTCTACTATCCGGATCATCATTCCAAATAATTTCAGCATCCCAATTAATGATAGGCGGATCAATATCCTCTTCGTACTGATTAATAGAGATTAAATACTCATCTTCATTAACCTCTTCGCCAAGAATCTTGTACGCCATTGAATCACGAACCCAAGCAACAAATTGCCTGTATTCATTATTCGTGATTTCCGTTTCATCCATATAAAATGGTGAAATAGAAACTGTTTTCGATCTTGATGTGTAGGAATACGGTGCATCTTGATCACTTGGCCCCATGTTATAACTTCCCGGAGGAATATATAACATACCATACGGATCTGGTTGATACCAGATTTGTCTATCTTGAACTCCTACCAATTGGCCGCCGTCATCTGTATAACAACCGACCAATGAAATAGATAGAGCCAAAGATAAGATTAGCAACTTTCTCATACTTCCTTCTATTTTAGATTTGCACCTTATGTTCAATACTTTATTCATTCAGCAAACGCCAAAAATAACGTAATTTTTTAAATTTATTGTGATTTTCTAGCAAACCTAGAGCCAGATTGGATTTTTATGAATTGAAATCTTAGGTTTTGGTGTAATACCAAAACAATAATTAACGAAAACCTCAAATGATCCTACATTTCCAACATTACTAAACTGACTAATTTTCATGGTGTTGATATCATAAGAGAAACCAACTTTAGCTGTCCCGTTTCCTGGGCCCAGATCAAGCCAATTATAACCACCCATAATTGCTACGGCATCTTGATACCTATAGGATACTCCAACCCAAATCTTATCATTTTTAATTGCTCTCGCGTTCAGATCAACCTGAGTTGTTTTTAATTCTGTTTTTACAAATACCGAAGGTTCTAAAGCCCAACTTGGATTCCCTAAAAAACCTGGAATCTTATAACCACCCATTATATAAATAGTAGGATCTACTACATATTTTGTAATATCACCATTTTCCTTTGTCGACTCAAAAGTATTTTTCGTCAAATTAGTATAACTCAAACCTGCAAATATTCTATCGTTATTAGATTTATAGTATAAGCCAAAATCCATATCAAATGCATATTTCCTCCTGGCCTCTGATGCATTAAAAGTTGGATCTTCTAGGGTTTCTGGAGGAACAAACCCAGAGCCATCTATAATGACTCCCATAGCACCCAAACCAAAACCAATGCTAATAGTACCAATGTTACTAAACTTAAAATGATTTGAAATAGCTGCCTTAAATCCGTTTGTACTTATTGGCCCAATTTTATCATCAATAAAAGTAAAACCAACTCCAGGATTTATCCATTGACTATTTTCCCATAATTCTAAATTAATAGGAGAGTGAACAGAAAAAACTATATCCCTAGGAGCCCCTTCGAATCCCGCCCACTGTTGCCTAAAAATACCTGTTGCGCAAATTTTCTTAGTTCCTGCATAAGCTGGATTACTGAACAATTTATTCGCAAAGTTCATAGTAAACTGAGGGTCTTGCTGCGCAAATACGCCCAAGGTGCTAAAACTCAATAAAACAATAAATATTCTCTTCATATATATCACTTGTTTTTGTGCTAACAAGGCGGCTAAAATAGATAAAAAATTATACTAACAAAGCTTTTTTAACAATACCTCAACAGCAAGAAGAACTTTTAACCCCACTTATCAACAATTATTTTCTCACATCTTATTCAAACTTCCGAAAGTTACTCCACCATTTATCAGGCACCTCATCGTTGCAAGCTTTCTGATAATCAGAGTATGAACATGGAACTAATTGGTGCCTTCTGTATTTAGATAGTTTACTTTCGGGGTAAGGAATATCCAACCACCATCTTTCTGAAACTAAATTTTTATAAAAAATTATTTCTTCTATTTCTGTGTTGGTGGCTACTGTATATTTTAAAAGATCTTTATTCTTTTTATGCAAAACATCACCTTTTCTATTATAAAACCCTTCAATGAAATACCATATCATCTCGGAAACTAAGAATGCGGATTGTCCCTTTGGGTCAAGGGTTGGATTGTATTCATAAAACCCAATAGATGATAATTTATCACTTAAACCAGCATAACGTGCAATGGCACATGCTTCTTCTCCATTAAATCCGTTTGGTGTTGTATGTTCAGAGGCAGAAGCGTCTGGAGAGCGAATAGCAGTTATATCAAAACTCAAGATATCCGCGTTTCTCACAACTGGTTCAACTTCCTTTATATCTGCTTTTACATCTCCCAATCGATGAATGTCGAAATGCAAACGTTCCATTAATTTCCTCTCTTCTTCAGTCACAAAATAGGTCTGATAGCCAATGTTGCTAAAATTGAATAAGTAATTGGGCTGATGAAGTATGATTTTATTCAAATACCCATTGGATTTAATATCCTGCTCCACATCCCCTAAATCCAATGATTTATCAACGCTTACAATATTTACAACTTGCTCTAGTTTTTCGTATGCTTGATAATTTGCATAGGTTATGTCCTGTGAACCACCCAAAATTATAGGAATCACCCCGGCTTTTACGCATTCCGCAATTACATTATTAATTGCATAATAAGTGTCAGATACAGATTCACCCGGTTCAATATTCCCTAAATCCGCAATTTTAGTATCGTTCCAATTGTTTTTGAGTTTGTAGAACTTAGAGCGAATGGCATCAGGCCCTTCCGAGCATCCCTTGTTTTTAAAACAATTTCGATCTTCTTTTACTCCAATAATGGTAAGGTCGAAATTTTCAAATTCAGGAAAATCATTCGACGGATTAAAGAATTCGGTATGACACCCGATATCATCGTTCGAATATTCTGAATTATAAAACTCAATTGAGGAAAAATATATAGACAAATCCATAGCTTAAGACTAAGAGTATCAAAATTACTTACTTTTCTTTCTTTTAAACTTCTTTTTTGCTGGTGCGTTTTTAGCGAGTTTTAAACATTCCTCTAACGTAAGCTCCTTAGGGTCTTGATCCTTAGGGATTTTCACATTCAGCTTGCCTGCCTTTATATAAGGTCCCCATCTACCATTCAATACAGAAATATCACTATTCTCAGGAAATTCTAGGATGATTTTATTGGCATCATCTTCCCTCTTTTGAACAATCATTTCAATAGCTGTATCTAGCTTTATTTCATGTGGATCAATCTCCTTTAGAGACACAAATTTACTGTCATGACGAATGTATGGGCCAAATCTACCAATGCCAATAACTACTTTTTTCTCCTCAAAAAGCCCCAATTCTTTGGGCATTTTAAATAACACTAAAGCCTCTTCAAGTGTAATATTAGTAATCGACCCGCCACCAGTAATTTTGGCGAACTTAGGCTTTTCTTCGTCATCAACCTGACCAATCTGCACCATTGGCCCAAAGCGACCAATTCGAGCATATATATTTCTTCCGCTTTTAGGATCGACCCCTAAGAGCCTTTCTCCTGTTGCTCTACCCTCTTCTTCTAAGGTAGTTTTAATGTTTTCTTTAAATGGACCATAAAATTTGCTGATCATGTCGTTCCATTTTTTTTGCCCATCAGCTATGCTGTCAAATTCTTTTTCGGCCTCAGCAGTAAATCCATAATCCATTACATTCGGAAAATGGTCAAGTAAAAAATCCGTTACAACAATTCCAATATCAGAAGGAAACATTTTTTTCTTTTCCGCTCCTGTTATTTCTGTTTTAACTGCTTTAATCACTTCATTGGCGTTCAATTCCATAAAGGTATAATTACGTTCCTTACCGTCCTTATCCATTTTATCTACATATCCTCTTTTTTGAACAGTTGAAATTGTTGGCGCATAAGTAGAGGGACGTCCTATTCCCAGTGCTTCTAATTTTTTAACCAAACTTGCTTCAGTATATCTTGGTGGGTGATTTGTAAAACGTTCAGTAGCAATTAAAGACTCTAATTGCAATTCTTCACCAACTTCCATTGGCGGCAGCATATCGCTTTTGGCTTCTTCACCCTCATCATCATTTCCTTCGGTATAAACTTTGATAAAACCCGCAAAAGTCAATACTTCTCCTGTTGCTTTTAAAAGTTCTTTATTTCCACTTATAGAAATACTAACCGTTGTCTTTTCCACCTCGGCACTTGCCATTTGGCTTGCAATTGCTCGCTGCCAAATCAGTTGATAGAGTCTTTCTTCATTTCTCTCTGCTGTTACCGAATGTGCAGCAAAACTAGTTGGCCTAATGGCCTCGTGAGCTTCTTGTGCGCCTTTCGTTTTAGTAGCATAATGCCTTTCGAATGCGTATTCGCCTCCATAAGCACTAGTTATTTCTTCTCTAGCTTCACCAATTGCCAATTCTGATAAGTTGACAGAATCAGTTCTCATGTAAGTTATTTTTCCTGCCTCATATAGTTTTTGGGCAACAACCATGGTTTGCTGAACAGAAAAGCCTAACTTTCTTGAGGCTTCTTGTTGCAATGTTGAGGTTGTAAATGGAGGTGCTGGATTCCTTTTTAAAGGTTTTACTTCTTTATTTTCAATAACATATTTAGATCCTTTGCAGCTTTCTAAAAATGCCATTGCTTCTTCTTCGGTTTTGTATCTTTTTGAAAGCTCAGCCTTTAAAACAGATTTATTGTTAACCAAAAACTCCGCATTTACTTTAAACGAAGAAGAAAATTTAAATTCTTGAATTTCGCGTTCGCGTTCTACAATTAGCCTTACAGTAACTGACTGAACTCTCCCCGCAGATAAAGAAGGTTTTACTTTCCTCCATAAAACAGGAGAAAGTTCAAACCCAACTAGCCTATCTAATACTCTTCTGGCTTGCTGCGCATCAACCAAATTCTGATCAATTGTTCTCGGACTCGCAATTGCTTTTAAAATTGCCGATTTTGTGATTTCATGAAAAACAATTCGATGTGTAGTCTCTTTTTTAAGATTTAATGTTTCGAAAAGATGCCAGCTTATAGCTTCTCCTTCACGATCCTCATCCGTTGCTAACCACACCATATCCGATTTTTTTGCTAAGGCTATCAATTCTTTGATTACCGCTTTTTTATCGGGTAAAACTGCATAGGTCGGTTCAAAATTGTTTTCTACATCTATTCCAAAGTCCTTTTTTGCCAAATCTCGTACGTGGCCGTAACTCGATTTTACAACATAATCTTTTCCTAAAAAGTTTTCTATGGTTTTGGCCTTGGCGGGTGACTCAACGATAACTAAATTCATATAGATTTTTAAAGTTTTCCCTAGTTTTAGGTAGGATTAAAAGACGGCAAAGTAAGTGAAATATGAAAACATCAAAATTTTATTGAGAATAAAAATTTACACTTTTTCACATTATAACCTCCTATGCTATTTGACTTACAGTACTTTAAGCCCAATATATGACAGTATGACACGAGCACTGTTTTTGCTACTTTTGTGCCCTACAAATTTGATTTTTATACAATTTAATGTTCGAGAACAGCGAAAACAATATACTAAACGAAGATGTGCAAGGAAATGCAACTTTAAAAAATACTACTTCATCAAAAAATGGTAAGAAGGTATATTTGGAAAGTTATGGTTGTTAATTGTATGCTGATAATCAAATAGTTAGGTATACAAATAACACAGTTACCCCCAAGTTCTCCCCATTATAAATTATTGGTTAATTTTGGATTCTAACATTTAACAAATGATAAGAAACACCAAAAAAACAGAAAAGCTCATTGAATTAGGATGGAGTGAAGCTAATCAATCAAACTTATTATACCGCTGATACAATATATAAGTGTTTAGAACACCAACTAAATATTCATCAGTACGTTAAATGTTCTTAAAATATAAATTACTTTTGTTTTTATTAATTATACTTTTAAAACAAGTGTTTATCTCAAATCTCATGAAGACTCATTCATTATTACGTTTTTTTACAATATCATTAATTGTATTTTCTACTTTTTCCTGTAGGAAAAAAGGTTGTGTTAGTCCAGAAGCAATTAATTATGATTTAAGTGCAAGGAAAGATGATGGAAGTTGCAAATATCCTACAAGTGCAATAATTAAATCCGTCACA
>CAWUST010000044.1:0-48653 GCA_963925495.1 uncultured Flavobacteriales bacterium
CACCAAATACTACTTATTACGTAAGGGCTTTTGCTACAAACTCAGCAGGAACTGCTTACGGTAATCAAATCAGTTTTACTACAACACCAAGTATAAATCTACCTTCATTATTCACAACTGCGGCAAGTTCTATCAATCAAACATCTGCACAAACTGGAGGTAACATAACAAATAATGGTGGTTCAACAGTTTCGGCACGTGGAGTTTGTTACTCAACTTCACAAAATCCAACAACTGCTAATTCAGTAGTAAATTCAGGAAACGGAACTGGTGTTTTCACTTCCAATATTACCGCACTTACACCAAATACTACTTATTACGTAAGGGCTTTTGCTACAAACTCAGCAGGAACTGCTTACGGTAATCAAATCAGTTTTACTACAAGCCCGTTACCAAGCAATACATGTACTATATCAGCTTCAACAACTGGAACTAATTTCACAATGCAAACAACCTCTCAATCTTACTTTAGACAAGGTGCTAGCTATACAATTACTATGTATAGTAGTCGTTTCTCGTTTGGTCAAGCAAACAATGTTACATTGTACGATAACAATGTCCTAATTAGATCCTATGGTAATTGGTTATCTTTTTCAAGTAATACCCGTACTTTTACATTGCCAAACTCAATAGCTAGTTCAAATTGCTTTAACATTCGAGTTGTGAAAGGAAGTGACATATATGTTTCACCAAACTTTATTATTGTCCCATAAAAACAGATGGAGAGACACATTAAGTAATAATAGAAGCATTTCAAACAGATTTGAAAAGTGATATTGAAGTTATTAGTGATACTGAAAAGGAGGTATAGTGGACAAAAAGTAGGCTGTTTGGAGGAGTAATGTTTCAAGTGGACAAAAAGTAGGCTGTTTTTTCTAGCGAAAAATCCCACCAAATAAGATCATTATTATTTTTGTTTTGTCAAGATAAACGGAAGTAGGCTCTGCTGGGAAACAACCTACCAGGGATACTCTTGATGGCTGATAGAAATATCAAATCAAAGGAGCTGTTTTAGGATAGCTCCTTTGTTATTTCTTGAAGCCTTCATGCCTTTAAAAATCCATCAATAAACTTCATTTTTTTCTTCATTGAGAGTCCATTATGGTTCCTGAGTTTAGTTTTCAAATCTGCAAAATGACCATCTATGGCATTGGTGGTATTTGGTATTTTAAGCTCTATCAAATCGTACCAAGTAAACAACCAAGATAAATTGGCTTTAAGGCTTCGGTATGCGCTTCTAAGTCTCTTGTGGGTGTAATGGCTTTTACCTGTTTTAGGGTTCGTCGTACGCTCTTTTAAAAAGGATTCCCACTTTATAAACCAGTCATTTAGAACCCCTTCAAATGACTCTTTATCCGTTCTCGTTATTAGCCATGCTATTTCCTTTAACTCAATGGAAGCGGGAAGTTTGGGTCTTTTTGTAATATACCGTCTTATAATTGCTACTTGGTGGAATTGACACATTTGAACTGGTATTTCTTTAAAGGAATTAATCAAACCTCTTCTGCCATCACATACAATTGCTACAATGGAAAAACCTCTTGATTCAAGTTCTTCAATTCCTTTTCTGTACAAGGCGTTTGTTTCGGCTTTTACATAATATTTTAAGAGGTTTTCTTTGCTTATTGCATCCTTAAAAAGCATCACTCCAAACGTTCTTCCAAAATAGGTTGTGTCCATTAATACAATCACTGGTCTTGGTTGTTTTTTACGGATAATGATTTGATGTAAATCTAACTTCCTTTGGATGGTTCGTTTAGAATATTTGTACTTTATTGATAACTGTAAATGAGTCTGTTTTCCCTCTTGATATTCCCTCCATAATTGTTCAGGTTCTATTCGAAATCCTCCTAAAAACTGCTTCCCACAAACATGACATTTGTACAATTGTTTATCTCCATGAAAACCGTTCTTTTTCGTGATTGGGCTCTTGCAGTGTAAGCACTTTTTTTATTCATAACCTTTCATTTGCTTCAAAGCTAATGATAGTAATGCTCGCAGAAGTTCTTAGCCTACTTTTTGTCCATTACGCCCTTCTGGGTTACATCCCAATTCCGATGACCTAGCCAATTCACTATTGCATTGAAATTGTATTGAGAAGATTCAAGTAACTGCAACGCACTTGCCTTTCTAAGTGTATGCGCTCATCTTTTTTACACGAGAATAAAAATAGCCCAATAAAAATGAAAACAATGACTACAATATTAGAAGTGACTCTCATTTTATATTTAAAAACTCCATTAGTAGACACGACTAAAATAGTAGAAAAAAGTACTTTTGAAGTAAAATAATAAAAGCGCCCAAACAAGACGATAAGTCAGTTTAGTAGTACTTTCTCTATGGATTTGATTAATGGCGTCTTCAGTCAATTTTAAAACACCAATTACTTGCTATTCAATTTCTGGTTCTTTTCCGATGACATCAATTAGCAAGAAGTCAATTTCTCCTTTTATATATAATTTAATGGCTCTTTGATCTGACTTCTTATGACTCATGCAATAAACAGAACCTCTCCTATAAAGATACTCCACCTCATCAATCGTTAACAGTTCATTTTTTAGTGCGAAGAATAGTTCAAATAATTACTTTCTTGTATTTGAAAGTAACCCTCCAAAAGTATTTGCGAATAATGGCACAAATACAGAAAATTGACAATCCAGTATTATAAAAATACAATAATCGTACAATTATATAAAACAAAAAACCACAACTACTTGTAATTAAAGTAATTGCGGTTTTCATTTGCGGAGAGACGGGGATTCGAACCCCGGGTACCCGTTAAGGTACGCTTGTTTAGCAAACAAGTCCTTTCGGCCACTCAGGCACCTCTCCAATTCGCTGCGCAAAAGTAAAATTAATTGCAACTTGTACAAGTAAAACTCGCTGTTTTACTTAGCTTATTTAAGTGGATTTTGGATAAGCGATTCTTACATGGTAAATGTTCTGTAACATATTGATGAAGATACGTTTAATGACTGAAATATCTTTATAAGTGATGTCAGCATTTGCAAATTGTCCTTCTTTTGCTTGGCCGTCAATGATATTTGTGACCAAACTACTCAAAGATTCTTCATTATATTCATTTAAACTGCGTGAAGCAGCTTCACATGCATCAGCCATCATTAAAACTGCTGTTTCTTTACTAAAAGGAATAGGGCCAGGGTAAGTGAAATCGCCTGTATCAATCTCTTTTTCAGGATGAAGGGTTTTGTATTGGTATAGAAAATATTTTACAGTACTTGTTCCATGATGCGATCGGATAAAATCTATAATAACTTCGGGTAAATTATTCTTCTTGGCTATTTCTATTCCCTTTAGAACATGGTTTATAATAATCTTAGCACTTTCGTTTGGTTCCAAATCATTGTGTGGATTTACACCTCCGACTTGATTTTCAATAAAATAATGAGGAGCTAGCATTTTACCAATATCATGATATAAAGCGCCAGTTCTTACTAAAAGTGGGCTTCCACCAACCTTTAAAATGGCGCGTTCTGCCAAATTTGCAACCTGCATACTGTGCTGGAAAGTACCAGGTGCTTTAGCTGCAAGTTCTCTCAAAAGAGGCGAATTAGTATCTGCAATTTCCATTAGTGTAACATCGGAAAGAAATCCAAATATTTTTTCGTAAATGTATATTAGAGGGTACACTAAAAGTGTAAGTATAGCGCTTGCACCAAACCAATAGAAATTTTCAATCTTTATGTTTTGCCAATTCCCTTCTTGAACAATTAGTATGGCCAAGTTAGACACAGAATAAGAAAGGAAAATAATGAAAACCGTGGTTAAAAGTTGAGATCTTTTTCTTAAACTGACTAAAGAAAATAATGCAATAAGTCCGGTAATTACTTGTAAGAAAACAAATTCGAAGCCGTTAGGTGCATAAAATCCAATAAGAATAATGGCCAAAAAGTAAATGTACGAAGCAAGCAACTCGTCGTAAAATGATTTTATAAGAATAGGTAATATGCAAAAAGGCAAAGCGTAAATTGGAACTTGCTCAAAGTAAAGCGGGATCATACCCATTAGTACCGTAAGGGTAAAACTCACCACAATAAACATTACCCGATTATTGACATTTATTATTTTTTGACGAAAAAGACTCAGGAATAGAACCATTACCAAGAACACCATTCCCACAATTAAAACTTGCCCAGCAGTAATAAAATAAAAATTTTTTTCGCTTCCTTTTTTTATTTCATATTCTATTTTCAAGGATTGTAATTGAAGCCATAACTCGTCATTTACAACTTGTCCTTTACTTACTATTAATTGCTCTTTTTCTACTTTTCCTTTGGTTTTAGATAATTTGCTTAGTCTATCATTCAATACTTTTTCACTGGTAGTTTCATCATATAAAACGTTGTGGTGTAAATTATCAAGAATTAAATTTTGAAGAATTCCTCGACTTCCTTGTTTTAACTTTTGCGATTCATTTCTTAAATATTCACTTGCCAATTTCACGGTCATAAAACTCCCCTTTTCACCTTCAATGGTTTCATTTACAGATATTAATGTAATTAAATCATCGTTCTTTAATTCTCTATTTTCAATGGGCTGAATGATACCTTGAGAATAAACATTGTTTAGGAGTTTTGTAGCTAAAGAAACAATTTCTATGTATTTTTTATGTTCCCTAACCTTCAAAGTGTCTAATTGAGCAAGAAGGCTGGTATTGAGATTATAAAGTGCTTTTTCTTCGACGGTTTTATCTAGAACAAAATACAAGCTTGAATTATTTCTTATGGCCTGTTCTTCTTTTATTAATTCAGCATCTGATTTAATAATGGCAAAATCATAAGGGGCATACAAATTTTCGTGCAGCCATGGTTTTCCTTTTTGAAATTCGTATTTGAATTTCCCTTCTTTGGGCATTAAAAATACTATGATGCCTAGGGCAAATAGAATTACAAACCCTTTAAAAAAGAGATCTTGACTGTCGCGTAATTTATTTAAAAACTCATTCATACACTAGCTCACGAAAGTAGGGTAATTCCTTCTTTTGGTAGAGTAAGGAAAGGCTTACTTTTGCAATTCCAAAATATGAAATAAAATCGTTAGATATGAGAGAAGTATTTATAGTATCAGCAGTCAGAACACCAATAGGAAGTTTTTTAGGAAGTTTGGCGTCTCTACCTGCAACTAAGTTAGGTGCCGCGGCAATTAAAGGAGCGCTTGAAAAAGGAAATATAGATCCAAACAATGTGGATGAAGTTATTATGGGCAATGTAATGTCCGCTAACTTAGGACAGGCACCTGCTCGTCAAGCGTCTATGTTTGCTGGTATTAGTAACCAAGTTCCGTGTACTACAGTAAATAAAGTGTGTGCTTCGGGTATGAAAGCAATAAGCCTTGCTGCACAATCAATTATAGCTGGTGATAATGAAGTTGTAGTTGCAGGTGGAATGGAAAACATGAGTTCTGTTCCTCATTACATGAATGCCAGAAACGGAGTAAAACTTGGTGATATAAAAATGATTGATGGAATGGTTAAAGACGGCCTAACGGACGTTTATAACGATACTCACATGGGAAATTGTGCTGAACTATGTGCAAAAGAGAAAGGATTCTCAAGAGAGGATCAAGATGCTTTTGCAATTGAGTCTTACACGCGCTCAGCAGCTGCATGGAAAGCTGGAAAATTCAATGATGAGGTTATTCCTGTAGAAGTTCCACAAAGAAGGGGAGAACCAGTTATTTTCTCAGAAGATGAAGAATATAAAGCAGTGAAAATGGAGAAAATTCGAGCTTTACGACCTGCTTTTCAAAAGGATGGAACGGTTACAGCTGCAAATGCGTCAACATTAAATGATGGTGCTTCTGCATTGATTTTGGCAAGTGCCGAAGCAGTTGCAAAATTTGGATATACTCCTATTGCTAAAATTATTTCCTATGCAGATGCTGCTCAGGAGCCAGAATGGTTCACGACTGCTCCTTCAAAAGCAATTCCTAAAGCTTTAGCCAAAGCAGGGATGAATGTTTCAGATATTGATTTCTGGGAGTTGAATGAAGCTTTTTCTGTAGTTGGATTAGCAAATACAAAAGAATTGGGATTAGACCCTTCCAAAGTAGATGTAAATGGTGGAGCTGTTTCACTTGGTCATCCTCTTGGAAGTTCTGGATCAAGAATTATAGTTACTCTTATTAATGTTTTAAAACAAAACGGTGGTAAGTTTGGCGGTGCTGCTATCTGCAATGGTGGAGGTGGCGCCTCTGCTATGATAATTGAAGCAGTTTAAGAGCTGAATACAAAAGAAAAACACAATATTAAAAAAAGGGGTGGGAATTATTTTAGCCCCTTTTTTTATTGGAATAAATGAAAATTCATCTGCCAGAAAACTCCATAAGAATGACTAAAAAAAATGTGAGTATAAAATCAGAATATTCATGGTATTAGAACCTATTATTCCTTTTATTTGCTTTGTTCAAGTATGAAATACGGTGTTTCTCAATTAAGTGTTGTCCCAGGTAGGGAAGAGCCTTCCGATCCTTCGGAAATGGTTACTCAAATACTGTTTGGTGAGCATTACAAAATAATTGAAGAACGTGCTAAATGGGTTAAAGTTCGCTTAGCTTACGATAAGTACGAGTGTTGGATAGACAGAATTCAAGCTTTTGAAGTAACCAAGGATGTTTATAATGCCATTGAAACCAGTAAATCTTGGGCAACTTCTATTGATTTGGCTGCAATTGGAATCGACATTAACACAGATTCAATGATTCCCTTATTAATGGGTAGTAGCTTACCCAACTATGAAAACGGTAAATGCCGCTGGGGAGAAAACGTATTTGAGTTTTCAGGAATGACCGTAAAAAGTGAATCAGGTATTTCGCGAGAGAAAATTGTAGATAATGCTATGATGTATGTCAACGCTCCCTATTTGTGGGGAGGACGTTCTCCTTTTGGAATTGATTGTTCAGGTTTTACTCAGCTAGTTTACAAAATTGGTGGAAAAAAATTACCTCGAGATGCCTATCAACAAGCCGAAATTGGGCAAACTCTTTCTTTTGTAGAAGAAGCTGAAAATGGAGATTTAGCATTTTTTGATAACGAAGAAGGAAGTATAATTCACGTGGGGATCTTATTGGGAGAAAATGAGATTATTCACTCAAGCGGTAAAGTAAGAATCGATAAAATTGACCACCAAGGAATCTTTAATGTGGATACTAAAAAGTATTCTCATAAGCTAAGATTGATAAAGAAAATATTGAAATAGGTAATACTTAGTAGACTTCCATGCACTTTTCGCAATACAAGTTTTTCTATAACTGGTTTTATTCTTCCATATATATTATTTAAGCCTAGTTAATTCAAATTTCATGAAGCTAAAATAAGAGGACAACTCATTATCCTATTACCTATTGGACGCAATTAAATATCAAATTAATGGAAGCCCTAAAAAACCTATTCAATTCAAAAGTAGTAGAAGCTATTGCTGATTCTACAGTAAAATTCCATCCCGAATTTAATGTTAGACAATACGTAGGTAAGGTTTTAAATGAAAATTGGGAGGATAAGGAACTGAAAGAAAGAATAAGTCACATTGCAGTTTCTTTAAAAGATTTTTTACCTTCAGACTACAAAAAGGCCTGTGTAATTTTAGAAAAAGTAAGCGAAGATTTACCCAGCGGATTTGAACAAATGCCATTGCCAACTTTTATTGAATTTCACGGATTAAATGACTTTAAAACATCCATAAATACGTTAGAAAAAATCACCCAAGGAAGTACAGGGGAATTTGCCATTCGGCCATTTTTAAAAGAAAACCCTAAAAGGACATTAGGCGAAATGAAAAAATGGGCTACGAGTAAAAATGAACACGTAAGACGTTTGTCTAGTGAAGGTTGTCGACCGAGGTTACCATGGGGAGGGAATTTTCAGGATGCAATTGATGATCCAAAACCGGTTTTAGAAATATTAGAAATTCTAAAAAATGACGATTCATTATATGTAAGAAAAAGTGTTGCAAATAATTTAAACGACATATCAAAAGATCATGCTGATCTTGCTCTTCAAACTTCAGCTCGTTGGATTAGGGAAAATCACCAATATGCTAAATGGATTGTTAAAAAAGGATTGCGAGGACTTTTAAAGAATGCCAATCCTACTGCTTTGCAAATGTTTGGCTTTGCAGCCCCCACTTTAATTGAAGTTAGGAATTTTATCATTCAAGAAAAATCCATAAAAATAGTGGAGAGGATTAACTTTTCCTTTACCATTAAAAATAAAAGTAAATCGGCAAATAAACTACGAGTGGAATACCTTATTGATTTTCAAAAAAAGAAAGGAAGCTCAACCAAAGTGTTCCAACTTTCAGAATTTGAAATAGAAGGAAATACAGAAAGAAAATTCAATAAATATCAATCTTTTGCAGATTTAACTACAAGAAAACATTACACAGGGAAACATAAAATTTCAATACGCATTAATGGTGAAGTAAAAAGTTCTCTCACTTTTGATTTATTAGAATGTTGAAGTCACCAAAAAAATCTGCCGAACAAGCGTTGAGCTTAAAGAAAGTAAATGCTGTATTTTTGGAACAGCTGCGACAGTCAAAAACGGATATTGACTCTGACTTTCATGACGAACATAAAGCCGTTTTTAAGGAGCTAGATTGTCTAGAATGTGCTAATTGTTGTAAAACTACCAGTCCGATTTTTTTACAAGAAGATATTGGTAGAATTTCAAGTTACTTAAAAATAAAAGTAGGACATTTTATTTTAAAATACCTTGAAATGGATGAGGATGGAGATTTTGTTTTACAAAAGGCTCCTTGTGTATTTCTGGCAGAAGACAACAAATGCAAGGTTTATGATGTTCGGCCAAAAGCTTGCAGTGAATACCCACATACCAATAGAAAAAACATGATTGAAATACTCGATATTACTTTAGAAAATACAGTAGTTTGTCCTGCCGTAAATGAAATAGTAAAAAGAATGAGATCCAAATTATAATCAATCGGATTATTTAACAGTATAGCTACTGTAAGATAAGAGCAATTTACAAAGACGAAAAAGGGAATCTGTATTTGGCGAGAGAAGTGAATGGAGATATAAACAATGTGCCTTTACCGTACCAGAAAATAAGTCTTTAAAAAGTGTAAACGATGTCCATTTAACTTTGTAAACTATGTCCCTTTACCATACCTAATGAATGCTAACGTTTGGCTAAACTGCGTTTTAATGCAGTTTAGGTTTTGTTGTGGTGTCGTTTTTTATTGTTTTTTTATTCTCGACTGTAATTTCAGACCCTTCTGCAAGCATCACTGAGGTCGGGTTCGTCGAATTGAGAAATTCAAATTCTTTTCCATACGTAGCTCCAAAATCTACATCAATATCATAATTATTCACTTTATAAGCTTTCCATTTAGGATGTGTGACTTCATATTCGTTTGTCTTGTGATTATTCACTTTTGCATAGCCCCAATAGTGTTCCGTAATAAATTCTGTCTCACTATTAGATTCAATATTAAACTTTTGGGCACTAGCCTCTATTTTTATTGAATTCCATTTATTATTCTTTTTCCATTTGTACTGAATAGCCCTTAGGTTGTCTTCATAACTCCAAAAATGCTCCATTGGTAATGTCTCGTAATTTTCTTTGTAAATGGTATTTGCTACAAAGGTTAAAGCTGGTTTTGGAACGATTTCTTTGATAAATACAACACCTCTTTTCCATTCTCCATTATCAAATCGTTTTACGTAAAATCTTAAGTTTACTTCCTCAAATGATGTGTGAAAGGGAATCTTAATGCCTAAAAGTTTGGTGTTAATAAACATAAATCCTATCAAGCTAACAAAGCAGTTACCATTCCATAAATCTAATTCAGTTCCACTAGGTAGATACTTGCCAAGTAGCTCTTTCTCAATTGCGTAATTGGCAATTGCAAGTTTTCTCCATTCAGCTCTCAGAAAGCTCATATGTTTTCATTTTTTAGATGCACCACAACAAGTTGATATAGGTAAGTTACCTATACCCGCTTTATGTCAAATACGAATATAGTTAATCTAAAGGGCTAGGGGCTAATAATTACTGTGAGTGGTATAATGACCAATGCAGATAACCTGGTTAGAAACTCTAATAAAGGGCTTGCTCGATAGTGAAGTTTCAATAAAAAAACCTCAATTTGTGAAACGAAAGGAGGTTTTAAAATTTGAAGCCCCCCTCCCAGGAAAGCGACCAAAGGGAGCAATCCCAAATCATTGAATAAAATATAAAACGAGCTCGAGCTTGCTCGATAGTGAAGTTTCAATAGAAAACTAAAAATTCCGAGAACCAATTGCATCTTTAAACTACATTCAACTTAATGTTCCAACGGTATTATACAATTTTAGGAATAACTAGTCAATCCGGATCCTGCAGGTTTTTTTAAAAATTGGAAAAAAGACTTTAAAAATGTGTTTGACGATCAGTAGTATTTAGGTGGAATTTCAAATAAATCACAAAACTATTTACTAATCCACTTCCCATTCTTTAGAGCTTCTGTAAACAGTTCCTCGAAATACAGCAACTTTTTTACCGTCAGATTTTACTATTTCTACTTCGTAAACACCAATTTTAAAACTACAAGAAACTTCTTTGGCGTGAGCAATTATCTCATCTCCTTCGGTACAAGAATTTATATAATGAATAGAGTTCTCAACGGACAAACACTTTCTGCCATGAGAATTGGCGGCAAAGGCAAGTGCAGAATCGGCGAAGGAAAAAGCAATTCCACCATGTAATATCCCAAAACCATTCAGCATTTCCCCCCTTACTTTCATTTTAAGAGAACTTACTCCAAGACCATCTTTTATCCTTTCGATTCCTAGCCATAAAGAAAATGCATCATTATCGAGCATCTCGTCTGTAATACTTTTTGGAGTATTTTTGTTCATTTCATATTTTATTTCCCAAAAATAAGGCATCTTAAACAGTAAATTTGTAACTGTTTTAAACAAATGAATAATATTAAAATTGGGCTTTTAATCCTTAACTTTTTCTTCTTTGTTAAAAGCGGAAACTCCCAACATATTGGTGCCGCAACTGACAATTATGTAACCACGCAAAAAGTTATTTATAATCCAGCTTCTATTGCTGACCCTAAGCCTTTTTCAGATACAAGAATTGTTGGTATTTCTCAACTACTGCAGAATAATTACATTTATTTTCCAAACGCAAACTTCACTAATGACCCGCTCGACAATTACGATCCTTCAAAAAAATACAATGCGTATTCAGAAACAGATGTTTATGGCCCTGCTTTCACAAGAGTAATAAAACATAGAGCTTTTAGCATAAATATTAGAGTTAGAAATCACGTTATTGCTCGACGAATTCCTGCAAATATTGCGAAATTTGCATTTGAAGGGCTGAATTATGAGTCATTACATAACGACGTTTTCGACGAGAAACGATTCATGATTAAAAACATGGCTTGGGGAGAATTAGGGTTATCCTATGCTCAAATAGTTCAACGAAAAGGTAATTCTATTCTTACAGCAGGTGCTACTCTGAAAATATTAAACGGAATTTCCAACATTTCATTTATTGGAAAAAAATTAAAATATTCGGTAGATTCAAATGACCTTGATGCTCTGAATTATAAAGGTACATTGGCTTTAACGGTTCCTGGCGCGAATAAAGGATGGGGAACTGGGGTTGATGTAGGTGTTGAATACAAAAGAATGTTCAAAGACAATAATGCACACCATGTACCTCATCACAAACAAGGTCAATGTCAAATAAAAGATTATAAATATAAAATTGGTCTTTCTATGATTGATCTCGGATTTATTAATTTTAATAAAACCACAACCAATTATATTTTTAAGGGAGACTCCATTTTTTTAAATGATTATGTAAAGACTCCTCCCAGTGGAATTTCCGATATTGAACGAAAAGTTGATGAAGCAATTGTGGCAACGGGAGCCAATGTAAAAAAGAAGGACAAATCCTTTTCAACCCTACCTCTCACTTTTATTTTACAAGGAGATTACAATTTTGAGAATAACCTATATCTCAATGCTCAATTATTAATTGGTGTGCAGCAATACAATTTTGCTGGTGCTGAACGCATGAGTACCTTTACATTGACTCCGCGCTACGAACTAAAAAAACTAACAGTTGCCCTTCCTATTTCCATTTATAGATATGGAAAACCAGGAATTGGAATATATACTAGATTGTGGTGGTTTAGCTTTGGTATGAATAATTTTATCCCTCTACTTGCAAAAAAAGATTTGTACAATGTGGATGTTTATGCAAGTGTAAATATTCCGATTTTCCACTCTAGACCTTGTAAAGGGTATGAGACTCACAAGGGAGATTTCTGTCCTAAACCGAAACTTAAAATCTTTAATTTTGGGAAGAAAAAGAAATCAACACGTAATTTAAAGAAGAAAAGAGAAAGAAAAAGAATTAAAAAAGTAAGAAGGATAAAAAGGTAATCTTAATGTTTAGTATTGATTACATAGACTTTTTTAAAGAACTGGCAAGAAACAATTTGAAGGAGTGGTTTAACGAAAACAGAAAACGCTACGAAAAGTCGGTAAAAAAACCTTTTAAAAATTTCGTTACCGATTTACTAATTGAAATTCAAAAGATAGATTCTGAAGTTCAAATTGAAGCTAAAGAAGCCATTTTTAAGGTAAACAGAGGTATTCGATTTGCAAAAGACAAAACACCTTATAAAATCCAAATGAGTGCCATCATTTCACCAGGTGGTAGAAAAAACAAAGAAGCGCCAGGATTGTATATTGAGGCCAGCCCTGAGAATTTCACCATTTATGGAGGTGTACATCAGCTTGGTAAAGACAATTTATTGGAATTACGAAGTTATATTGCAACAAGAAATAAAGAATTTTCTAATCTAATTAGTGATAAAACATTTTCAAATAATTTTGGAGGTATTTTGGGAGAAAAATCAAAACGAATTCCAGTTGAATTAAAAGAAGCCGCAGCCAAACAAGAGTTAATTTATAACAAGTCGTTTTATTTTATAAAAACCTTACCCCCTGAAACCCTTCTACGCGAAGACTTAATTCCATTATTAATTGAGCAATATAAAATTGCCCTTCCATTCAATCAATTTGTTCGCAAAGCAATTCATTACTAACACCGTTTTAGCAGTTTTACTAGCTGTTTATCTTGAAGGGTGGACACAAACACGCTTTTACGACCCCATTTTTGGTGTGGGTGTAAAATACACTATTGAATATGGAAAAACCACCATTCCATTAGACAAAGTCACTAGTTTGACTTTAGATTTTTACGCCCCGGAAAACGACACCCTAAGAAAAAGGCCGCTTATAATTTTAATGCATGGTGGTGGTTACCTAATGGGCAACAAAAACAACTACCCAATGGAAACCCTATGTTCTCGGTTTGCACAAATGGGTTATGCGTGTGCCAGTATTAACTACAGCTTAAAGTTTGAAAAAAAAGGAACCCCAAATGACAGAGCCGGCAAAAAAGTATTGCAAACCACACATGAGTTAAAGGCTGCTATTCGATTTTTTAGGGCATCGGTTAATAACGGCAATAAGTTTCAAATTGATGCCAATCAGATTTGGGTAGGTGGAAGTTCATCTGGAGGAATTACCGCTTTACATACTGCATTTGTGCAGGCAAAACATTTTGATCACTTTTCGTGGAAACTGAATGATTTTGGAGGTTTGGAAGGACTTGGAGGAAATCCTAATTATTCTTCTAAAGTACAAGGAGTTATTAGTTTGTCTGGGGCAATCGGTGATACTGCATACATTAAATCAAACATTCCAGTTGTGAGTGTACATGGTGTGTTTGACCCTATTGTGCCTTACGAAATAGGTCAAATAGCTTTCGATTTTCCTTTTTTTGTAGATGTACCACCAGCTGATGTTATAGGTAGTAAAACAATACACGAGTACTTAGACAAAAAAGGCATAAGAAACGATTTGCTTAGTTTAAATAATCAAGGGCACGTACCATTTGATAAAATGCTAGAATGGCACCACTACCCTATTTATATGGATAGGACTATAAATCATGTGCGAAATTTTCTATACAATGAAATTAACCAAACTTGGAATACCGCCTTAGAAAAAAAAGACACAAAAACAGAACATACCAATTCAATTTCCTACGAGCGCTTAAAAGATAAAGGCAGTTGGTATTTTTATCCGGTAGATAAGAACATTCAAAAAATTAAACTGTTTGTATATGACCAAAATGGAAAAAAAATTAAAAAACTAAAGGTTAGAAAGAAACGGAAATCCTTTTATTGGAAAGGAATGGATTTACCTGAAAAATTTAAGCTCAGTGCTATCTATAATGCCTATAGAATGGATTGGGAAATTGGAGAATGAGATTTAAGTTTAATGAATTGTTTGAAGAATAGAGAATACTTAGCACAATATTCTGCATATCATAATTGTCAAAAATCAGATTATGAAACACAATCGTAATTAAACCGCTTTAGATTTGTTGGAAAGAGAGTGAATGCTACTACCTAACTAATTTCAACGCTTTTTCGCCGTATTCGCTTCTGATCAATACAAAATAAATTCCAGTGGCTTGATTTATCAAGTTCAATGGAATAGAATTGGAACCTAATTTTACATCAAATTCTTTTTCCATTATTATTTTACCAGAATAATCCAATACCGAAACTACTATATCACTCTCTCCTGGACTATAAAATCTAATTTCAGATGTACCATTTGCCGAAGGATTTGGAACTAGTCTAGCAGAGTTTAAAAAGCTATACGTTTCGTTTCCAAGAAATAAATCCTCACCAGTTATAAAAGTAAAATATTCATCATCGTTTATATCCAATACAACTGAATAAACTCCATTATTCAACCTCATAGTGATTATTCTTCCACTTGTCGTTCCTTTCAAATCTGTTAAAGAGCCTACTTTAACACCAACTTCTTTTGCTATTGAACCAAAATCCGAACTGTCTACGTTTAAAGTTATGCTACCTGTATTTCCTTTTTCCGAAACATGCCAAGTTCTGTTATTCAATCGACCATTTCCTGTGCTTACTGAATCCCATTTAATTGAATCGTTATTGTGTCCCCACAAAAGAAAATCATTATCATCCAATGAACTCGCCGAATTAATTCTAACAATACTACCCTTGGCATCTGGGTGATAATCGATTGCAGAAATTCTTCCAATTCCAGCTATATCATAATAAAATGAAGTGTCCCAGTTGTATCTTTTATCACTTTTTAGATCCACTTTATATTTTGCTGCCAAATAGTTGGCTACTAGAAGCCTTTTAGTTTCTCCAAGATCTTCTTTGTAATAAATCATTTCCGCTAAAAGTCCATCTCCATAACGTGTTTTAGTATCCTTTCCCAAACGAATATTAATGGTATCGTTTCCATTTCTATAATGATCTGATGTAAGAAAATCTACGGCTGTTCTATCATCTACATAAAAATGGTTTTTCCACATTCTTTCGTTGTAGCTAATGGAATAAATATGAGGTTCTGTTACGGAAGGCATTTCAACAGATGGCGTTCCCAGATTCCTTTTACTATTATCAGCTACATAACCTGTACAAGTTTTCGAATCGTTGTTAGGATGAATAAAGAAGCCATTTTTTTCTCTTGCATTTGCTATCCAAGAAGTACCAGTCCAATTTACTGTGTTTGATTTTGCCAAGGCAAAAACAGTAATATCATTTCCAACAGGTCCAAATTCATTAATCGACAAAAAACGGTTTGGAGGATTGTATTCAACAGCTGGCCACCCTGATATGCCATTGCTATCTAATCTTAATTTTGGTTGGCTAGAATCTACTCCTTGCTCTCCGTAAAATCCTTTTCCAGAAATGTCGTACCAATTATTAATTCTCTCGCCATCTATAGTCAACGTATCTCCTTTTTTATCCGTCATTACATTGTCGCCTTTCATCCAAAGCATAAGTGAAGTAGAATCACCCACACCACCTGGACCAAATGGACCTAATTGAACTGGTTCAGGAATATAGTCTATTCTAAATGTCAAAGAAGAATCTGTTGCTGTTCCATTTATTGCACTTGTAGCAGCAGCTTTTGGAATATCTACATAAACAAAACCAAAACTGGATGAAGAAATATTTACAATAAATTCTCTACCATTATTTTTTATAGAGTTTACAACTCCGTTTCTTACTTGAACATCTGAGGTGGTAAAGCCAATAACTGAATCAATATTTACGTGTTTTCTAAATGAAACCGTTATTTCGAAATCTTTATCAAATGAGTAGCTGCGATTAGCGGATCTAATGTAAGCACTGGAAACTGGAGCTGAAGGAGTTCCTGAACCAATTAAATCACTCTCCCATAATCCTCTCCCGTAGGTTGCTACTTTTATTTTGCTGTCAGAATGATTTCCAGGACTATAATAAATATCCATATCACGAGCATGTGCGCTAGCAGAGAGGCCATTGCTAAAACTTTTCCATATTGTGTCTCCTTTTATCCTACAAAATACTCCTGCATCTCCTCCAGCATATAAGTTTCCTGTAACCGTGTCTATTTCTAGCACATGGAAAGGAACATCAGGAAGGTTTTGGGATGCATTACTAAATTTAGTCCCTCCATCTTTCGATTCATAAATTCTATTTCCAACAGTTATGTAAATCGCTAAGCTATCCAAGGGATCAGTTTCTACATCGGCTAAATAATTTGCCGAAGGAAAGGCCAAACTCAAATTTTTCCATACTGGACTAGAAGCATAAATATTATCACAAACTATCAAACTCGACTTGCTTCTGTCGCTAGCCTGCGTGAGCGCATACATTCTATTTGGGTTAGTTTTATGTAGTTTTATCTGAATGTATCTTCCAACATTAGCTGCAACTCCAGTACCTATACTAGTCCATGTTACTTTTTTTCTATCCTTAATATGTACATTGGTCGATTTCCAAACTGTTTGCCTACCACAATACATGGTTTCATTGTCAAAATAATCTAAAATATAAGGGGTTTCCCAAGGACCTTCATCTTTTGGATGCTCAATTACTTGCGGAGAACCGACATGCTTTAAATACCGTACAATTCCTCCATATTGATATGCCGTATAGAAAATCATGGAATCAGTTGCATCAAACAACGATTGCATTCCATCCGCACCATAAGTTGATTTCCAACTGTAGCCATTGTAAAACTTAGATCCACAATCTTGATATCCATTTAATACTTGATCGGTATTAAACGGACTTTGGGCTACAGAATAGATTGCTGCAACTCCCAAGTTGGTCAGGTCTTCGAAAGTATTTCCACCGTCTTTACTTCTATGAATACCGCCATCATCAAGTACGTATAGTTCTTTTGTAATTGGATGAATATCTATGTAATGATTATCGGCATGGGTATGGTTTAAACGCACCCAACTTAATCCTCCATCGTATGTTTTATACAATTGACGATTGCCAGCATACATAATTTTTTCATTGTCTAAATCAATTTTGAAGCAGGCATTGTACCAGCCTTGTTCGTCTCTATCCAATAAAAATTTACCTGCTGAATTAACAGTAGTAAAAGTATCTCCTTCATTTTCTGTCATCACCATCCTTTTTTCACCAAGACCATAAAGTAAATCTGGATTAGCAGCTGTAACGTCCAATTCGTGACGCATATCTGGATAAAGTCCTTCTGGAATAAAAAGCATTTTCCAAGTGCTTCCTTTATCTTTAGAAACATAAATAAAACTTGAAATTCCGGGGTATGTCCATTTTGAAGCATAAACTACTGAAGATTTTCCAGGTTTAAATTCCAAATCCCGAAAATCTCCGTTTGCAATTACCTTTTGCCATGTATTTGCAGAATCTACTGTTTTAAAAACACCTGCTCTTGTTGTTGCAATTAATATGTTTGAAGAATCTGGATCCATTAATAATTTGGTAACAACCATATCATTCATCCCGATATTTTTTCTAGTCCAAGTTTTACCAGCATCAGTACTTTTATAAACTCCAGTTCCAGCCGTTCCACGAGTATCGGCATCTCCAGTACCAATATAAATTGTATTTGGATTTTCTTTGTCAATTGCTATAGCAGAAACACCAAAAGTCATTACGTCATCATTTGGCGTTGCCCATGTTTTTCCGTTATCATTTGAAATCCATAGTCCACCTGAAGGGCTGCCGACGTAAAGTGTATTTACATCCGTTGGATGAAACGCAATTACAGTTAACCTACCAACTCCCCTACTATAATTGTGTTCTTCAAAAGGTCCAATTTCAACAAAGTTTCCGTTAGCGGATCGAGCAGATTGTAATTTATGATAAGAAATCGCTTTTTCCCAAACCTCATTATAAGATCCGATACTTCCGTCTTTTTTCACATAAGATTCAACAGATGTTCTCCATCTTTCAAATTGTTTGTGGCCCGTACCTTTAGTTTTTTCTTTTCCAATCCAATAGGCATTGTAAGCTCTGCATAGTTCAAAGTAATTTACATTTGGATCTGCCATCATTTCTCGCCAATCTTTGGTTTGAGCTGATATATTAGTCACTATAAATACAGTTATTATAAGGGATAGTAATCTATTCATATTTTTATTTTGTTGGCCTCAAATGTAGTGATTTAAAACTCCATTTTTTTAATGAAAAAACTTCAAGTGAGCACGATTAAAACCTGTTTTACATTTTTAGTTCTAACGAATAAACTTTCTATATTTACAAAAAAAATCAATACTATTTATGGCGTTGAAAAGCCCATTATTCAAAACAACTTATACCACGAAAAAAATATTATTATCACTTTGTTTCACTCTATTAATGGGATTTGCAGGGAAAGCTCAAACAGCTACTTCGGCTAGTTTGCTTACAACAAATCCAAAACAATGTGAAACTATAAAATACCTCGTTAATTGGAATCTATCTTGTGCTAATTATTCTTATGTCAACTTAGCTTACATCATTACTGGATTAGTTCTGACAATTCATATTAATTATACAGGCGGAATGATTTGTCAAGGAATAATAGGTACTAAATCGGATACGGCTAAATGGTGGGCGTTCCAGTCGGGACATATACTGTTGAGGTAGATGGCAATGTTTCGTCAACAGCATATCCAAAAATAACACTGACGGGTTCCTTAGTAGTCAAATCTTGCTGTCCTGTTGTTACCCATATAATTGGGGATACCACTTCTTATTGCATCGGCTTGAACTAAACTATTATAGCTTTTTTATTTTTAACCTTTTACTTAAATCATACCCTTTAAAGCGCTGCATGATGTTTAAGTTTGCAGCCATTAAAAGACAATGCAAAGATATTTCATTCAGCTTTCCTATAAGGGCACAGTTTATTGTGGTTGGCAAAAACAGCCAAACGGTATCACAGTTCAAGAAGAAGTGGAAAAATCCTTAGCACTTGTTATAGGAGAAAAAACCGATGTAATGGGTTGTGGAAGAACAGATTCCGGAGTTCATTCCAATGATTTTTACCTCCATTTTGATGTAGAAAAAAAAATGGACCCAAACACTTTAGTGTACAGGCTTAACAGTATTCTCCCTAATTCAATAGCCATCAAAAAAGTGTTTAAAGTTCATGAAAATGCACATGCTCGTTTTGATGCCAGTTCTAGAACCTACCGATATTATATCAACCATCTAAAAAAACCTTTTGAAACCGACACAAGTTGGTATTTATACAACACAAAATTGGATGTGGGTAAAATGAACCAAGCCGCAGAATTGCTTTTAAAAGTTAATGACTTTTCTGCTTTCGAAAAGGTTGGAAGTGATAATAGTACCAGTATTTGTAAGGTAACATTTGCCGAGTGGTTTAAAAATCAAGATGAGATGTATTTTGAAATAAGAGCAGACCGTTTTTTACGAAATATGGTTCGGGCTATCGTAGGCACCTTAATTGAAATTGGAAAAGGAAAAATTGATATAAACGAATTTAAAACTATAATAGAAAGTAAGGATAGAAGTAATTCAGGCGCTTCAGTACCTGCCAAGGGCCTATTTTTGTGGGAAGTAACTTATCCTCTATCGATTAGAAAATGAGCAAAGGAAAAGTATTCGATCCAGTTTTACTCACCCGTATTATTCGGTATGTAAAACCCTATAAAAAAACGTTTGCATTCACGGGTTTTTTAACCCTTCTATTGGGTTTACTTGGCCCAGTTCGACCGATAATAATTCAATACACTCTTGACAATGCTATTCTAAATCCAAATACAGATTTATTATTAAAACTTACCATTTTAATGGTATTGGTTTTAGTTATAGAGACTTTTATTCAGTTTTTTCAAACCTACTATGCCAATTGGGTTGGACAAACCGTAATAAAAGACATGAGAATGGAGGTGTATGGAAAAATATCTGCTTTCAAACTGAAGTATTTCGACACCAATGCCATTGGAACATTAGTTACCAGAGCCGTTTCGGATATTGAAACTATAGCTGATGTTTTTTCTAATGGGGTCTTAATTATTATTGGTGACCTTCTTAAACTTATCATAATAATTGTAGTAATGTTTGTTACGGATTGGCGATTGGCTTTAATCAGTATGTCCACAATACCCGTTTTAATTTTCGCAACCAAACTTTTTAATTCAAATATCAAAAAGTCCTTTCAGGCAGTTAGAACCAATGTTTCAAAACTCAATGCTTTTGTTCAGGAGCATATTACGGGGATGAACATTGTACAGATTTTTAATAGAGAATCTGCAGAATATGATAAGTTTAAAAACATAAATAAAGAGCATAGAAACGCACATATAAATACAGTATGGGCAAATGCCATTTTTTTTCCAACTGTAGAATTATTAAGTGCGGTGGCTTTGGCTTTAGTGGTTTGGTTTGGATCCCAAGGGCTGCTTGCTAAAGAAGTTTCTTTTGGGAATTTAGTTGCTTTTATCCTGTACATTCATATGCTTTTTCGGCCAATAAGGCAACTTGCTGATCGTTTTAACACCTTGCAAATGGGAATGGTAAGTTCTGACCGAGTTTTTAAAATATTGGACACGGACTCCAAAATTGAAAACAACGGCACCATTACCGGCAGGGATTTGAAAGGAGAAATTGAATTTAGAAATTTATGGTTTTCATACAATACCGACAACTGGATTTTAAAAGATCTAAATTTTAAAGTTAAACAAGGTGAAACAATTGCATTTGTTGGACCCACTGGCGCAGGAAAATCTTCCATTATTAACTTAATAAACCGAATGTATGAATTCCAAAAAGGAGATATTCTCATGGATGGAATTTCTATTAAAAAATACGAACAGAATTTTATTCGTAGAAGAATTGGAGTCGTACTCCAAGACGTTTTTCTTTTTTCTGATACTATTTTCAATAACATTACTTTGAACAATCCTAACGTAGATTTAGAGGAAGTACAAGCTGCAGCAAAAGAAGTGGGAGCGCATGATTTTATCATGAAATTGCCTGATAATTATCATTTTAATGTTGGAGAACGTGGTGGAGTTTTATCCGTAGGTCAAAGGCAATTACTGGCTTTTATTAGAGCGTATTTGTACGATCCTGATGTTCTTATTTTGGATGAAGCTACATCAAGCATAGACTCGGAAAGTGAATCTCTAATTCAAAAAGCAACGGAGAAATTGACTAAAGATAGAACATCAATAATTATTGCTCACCGATTGGCTACCATTCAAAAAGCATATAGAATATATGTAATGAAAAAGGGTGAAATTATTGAAAATGGCAATCACCAGAAATTGCTGGCATTAAATGGAGCCTACAAAAAGCTTTACGACATTCAATTTGTAGAGGATTAATTAGCTCTAAAACTAGGTGTAACATCCAAAAAAGCGATTATTTCTGGAATACCGAAATTAATAGAATCAAGATCAGATTTTAATGGATTTATTATGGTTCCAATTCAGGCGGGAAAAGTAATGACACTTATGATGGCACCTATAATAGACCAATACGATATTTATGAATACGTGGTGAGGAAAGTGATACTGATTTCCTTATTGCTCATGTAAAAGGCAACAATAAACTGCCATTAAAGAAATTAAAATGTGGAGGTATTTTAAAAGAACTCAACCAGAACAAAGAAGAAGACAAAAAACCGAAACTATTTTTAGAATGTACTTATTATTTGGATTGATATTTACTACCAGACCAAATCCAAAATAGCTTTCTAATCCCTAACTATCTTATACATTCTCTCAATCATCTCTACTACTTTCATCCCTTCTAAGGCATTGGTAGCAATTTCTGATTTACCGGTAATGACATCTACAACGTTTTGAATTACATAGTGGTGATTTGCAGCACTACCTTTGTATTCACCATAATCGTTTGGTGGATTTGATGGTGCCAATTGAGGCATTTCATAATCTTGAACATGGCAATAATCAACCTTATCCATGTATTGCCCAGCAACTTTTACACTTCCTTTTTCTCCAATAACCGTAATACTACTTTCTAAATTTTGACCCCAGACCGAAGTAGAAAAATTCATTGAACCCATTCCTCCATTTACAAAATCAAAATTTACCACTCCGGTATCTTCAAACTCAGTATTTGGGTGACTAAAATTAGTACTACGTCCAGAGATATTATCTACATCTCCAAACAACCAATACATAATGTCAATGAAGTGGCTAAATTGGGTAAACAAAGTTCCTCCGTCCATATCCAAAGATCCTTTCCAGCCACCGGGTTTGTAATATCTGCTATCCCTGTTCCAATAGCAATTAAGTTGAACCATGTAAATCTCGCCTAATTTCTCTTCTTCCATAAGCGATTTTAACCACTCAGAAGTTGGACTATAACGGTTTTGTTTTACTAAAAATACTTTTTTTGAATATTGTAAAGCTTTATGAATAACCTCTTCGCATTTAGCTTTATGCAAACCCATTGGCTTTTCAATAACTACATGACTGCGAGCAGAAAGGGCTTCAATTGCTTGGTCGCTATGCAATCCATTTGGTGTACAAACATTTACAACGTCCATTTCCACACCCGATTGGTATAATTCTTCAGTTGTAGCAAATACAGGACAACCGTAAGTTGAGTCGGCATCGGCTCTTCTGTCGTCCATAGGTTCAACAACGGCAACTACTTCACCCAGTTCATTTCCAGTTACCATAGCGGCATGTCTTTTACCTATATGTCCATAACCAACTATTGCAAATTTTACTTTTTTTTGAGCCATATTATTATGCTTTAAAATAATTCCAATACCATTCAATCGCCTTTTCAAGGCCAAGTTCTAAACTAAATTGTGGGTCGTAATTGAGTTTTTGTTTTGCTTTATCAATGGACGCAAAAGAGTGTTTAACATCTCCCTTTCTATCTGGACCAAACTTTGGATTAACCTTGGCAATTGCAGGATCATAAGCCACTAACAAATCTTTTACTTTTTCAATTAAATCGTTCAATGTAATTGTCGCTCCAAATGCCACGTTATAAACTTGATTTAGAGCTTCTTTATTTTCAATTGTTCCAGCGAGACTATTTGCTTGCACCACATTATCTATATAAGTAAAATCTCGTGTTTGACTCCCATCTCCATTAATAACTGGAGAATTGTAATCAATAAATGCTTTAATAAATTTTGGAATTGCTGCTGCATAAGCGCCGTTTGGATCTTGATTTCTTCCAAAAACGTTGAAATATCGTAGACCCACGGTTTCAATTCCATGTAATTTTGAGAATACATCAGCGTATAACTCATTTACGTATTTCGTTACAGCATAAGGACTTAGAGGTCTCCCTATTTCATCCTCCACCTTTGGTAAACCAGGATGATCGCCATAAGTAGATGAACTTGCAGCATAAACAAATCGGCAAACATTAGCTTTTACAGCTTCATTTATTACCGTTAAAAACCCTTCAATATTCACCGAATTAGTGAGCAATGGATTGTTAATACTCCGAGGAACAGAACCAAGTGCAGCTTGATGTAAAACAACATCCACGCCATACATGACTTCTCTCACTGTATTTGTATCGCGAATATCCCCTTCAACAAAACGAAAGTTAGAATGGTGAATTACCTCTTCCAAATTATCCATTTTACCCGTCATCAAATTATCTATACAAATAACCTCGTTATCTTGAATTAAATCCAAGCAAAGGTTAGAGCCAATAAAGCCAGCGCCACCCGTAATTAAAACACACTTGTTTTTAATTTTTGCCATTATTTAGCGTACGAAATTGCTCTAGTTTCACGAATTAAAGTCACTTTAACCTGACCAGGATAAGTCATGTCTTCTTGTATTTTTTGAGAAATTGACATAGAAAGCTCGGTTGCTTTAGCGTCATTAATTTTATCGCAATCAACCATTACTCGCAATTCACGACCGGCTTGAATAGCATAAGCCTTTTGAACGCCATCATGTCCCATTGCAACGCTTTCTAGCTCTTTCAGTCTTTGAATGTAAGATTCAACGGCTTCCCTTCTAGCTCCAGGTCTAGCCCCTGATATAGCATCACAAACCTGAACTATTGGAGAAATCATAGAAGTCATTTCGATTTCATCATGGTGAGCTCCAATTGCATTACATATAACAGGTTTTTCGCCATGCTTTTCAGCGATTTTCATTCCCAAAATTGCGTGTGGTAATTCTGGCTCATCGTCTGGCACTTTTCCAATATCGTGAAGCAAACCTGCACGTTTGGCAATCTTGGTATTTAATCCCAATTCTGAAGCCATTATAGCACAAAGATTTGCAACTTCCCTCGAGTGTTGCAGAAGGTTTTGACCATAGGAAGAACGATATTTCATTCGACCAACCATTCTGATTAATTCTGGGTGAAGACCATGAATTCCAAGATCAATACATGTTCTTTTTCCTGTTTCCACTATTTCGTCTTCCAATCTTTTTTTTGTTTTAGCCACAACCTCTTCAACTCGAGCTGGGTGAATTCTGCCATCAGTTACCAAACGGTGTAAACTCAACCTGGCAATTTCTCTTCGAATAGGATCAAAACAACTTAGAATAATTGCCTCAGGAGTATCGTCAACAATAATTTCAACGCCAGTGGCAGATTCAATAGCTCTAATATTACGGCCTTCTCGACCTATAATTCGTCCTTTAACATCATCGTTTTCAATGTTGAATACAGAAACAGAATTTTCAATGGTATGCTCATGGGCTACTCGTTGTATAGTTTGAATTACAACTTTCTTAGCCTCTTTGCTAGCGTTAATCTTGGCTTCTTCTATAATTTCATTGGTAATGGCCATTGCCTCTGTTTTAGCCTCATTTTTAAGCACTTCTTTCATTTCTGCTTTAGCCTCTTCCGCGCTTAAACTGGAAAGCTTAGATAATTTAGAAACATGCTCTTGATACTGTTGGCTGAGCTCGTTTTGTTTTTTACTGACCGCATCGTATTTTTCCTTCAATACTTTTTGTTGGTCTTCCACCTCTTTCTCTTGCTTATTAACTTGACCCAGTTTTTGATTTAAAGAAGTTTCTTTTTGGTTAATTCTATTTTGAGCATTTGAAAGTTTGTTGTTTTTTTCTTGAAGCTGCTTTTCGTGTTCTTCTTTAAGCTGCAAAAAATTTTCTTTTGCTTGTAATATCTTTTCTTTTTTTATTACTTCTGCCTCATTCTTAGCATCTTCTAATAACTGAGTTGCTTTGTTATCAGCACTTTTTTGGAGAAAGAGAAAGGCAACGCCTCCTCCTAGAACTAGGCCTGCTAACCCAATTAATATTGTCATTGTATCCATTTCTATTTTTGTTTTTAATAATTATAATTAATGCCACCGAGTGCATAAAAAAAAAGCCCATACGAACCGTTTTCGTAAACTCCTATAGGTAAAAAACCGGGATGACTGTCTATGTTGCAAGGTTCCAGTGTCTTCCTAAGAAAATCTTCTACATGTGCAGAATAAACAGGCCTCCTTTTAACGCCAACAAGTCTTGTCCCAACGTATAAAATGTTGAGTTTACAAAACGAAATCGTACGGGCAGTACAATTCGATTAAGTGTAATCCTTAATCAAAATATAATAAGAACGTTATCCAGCTTCTAAACAAGAATCAATCATATCTCCGATTTCCTCTAGTTCTTTATCTAGTTTTTCATTAGATGAATTATTTAGCAACTTACTAGGTTCTACAGAATCTAGTGCAATTTCTAAAGCCGACATGGCCAACAAATCCACATAATCGGAAACCAAATAGTTCCCTTTAAGTTTATTTATATTATCATTAATTAGTTGTACAGCTCCCAATACTTTCGATTCTTCAGCTGAATCAATAGTCAAAGGATAAGTCCTCTTTGCAATTTTTACTGTTATTTTCTTTTCAGCCATTATACGCTAGCCAATGCTATACAACTATCTACTTCTTCCGTCAATAAGTCAACTTTTTGTTTCAACAATTCATTTTTCCTGGAAGAAACTGCTTTACTTTCTTGTTTACTTTCTATTTCAGAAAGTCTACTAAGTAAATTTTTATTCTCCACCTTGAGTTGCTCTAACTGTGCCGACTTATTTTTATAAGCAGTAATTAACTTTTCTACTTTTTGTTTTATATGCTCCATTTTTGTAGCATTAATTTGCCCGTTTTTAAACGACCTACAAATGTATTTTTATCCTTCGGTTATTCCAAGTTTTTAATGTGATTTTGTGTACATCTGTTAAAGTTGGCTAGGATTTAGCTACTTACAAAAGATAATTTTGAACCTAGATTAAACTCCCTTACCACTAAAATGCTAAAACTTTTTTATAAATCGTTGACTATCTTCATTTTGCTAAATGCAACAGAAAGTTACACTATAACCCCAACTGATACTACAAAATTGAATTATGGATTTATTTCTCCTGTAGAAATTCCAATTTCGCTTTCAGGAAACTTTGGCGAATTGCGTCCTGGTCATTTTCATGCTGGACTTGATATTAGAACTCAAGGAAAAGAAGGGTTAAAAGTAAGATCTATTTATAATGGATACGTTTCGAGGATAGCCATTTCATTAGGTGGTTATGGAAAAGTGGTATATGTAACCCACCCCAATGGTTTTACTAGTGTATATGCGCACTTAAGCAGATTCAATAGCGAATTGGAACAGTTTGTAAAAGATTATCAATACCAAAATAAAACATTTGAACTGGAACTTTACCCCGAAGAAAACAGTTTTAAAATAAACCAGGGGGACCGCATAGGCTGGAGTGGAAATACAGGTGGCTCAGGTGGACCACATTTACATTTTGAAGTGAGAAACACTCAATCTGAAAAACCCATTAACCCACTTCACTTTGGTTTTAAAGTAAAGGACAACATATCTCCTACCCTCAAAAATTTAAGCATTTTTCCTTTAAACGATAATAGTTCGGTGGACAACAAAGGAAAAAGAAAAACTTACAAATTGATTAAATCGGGAAATAAATATGTTTTAAGTGGAAATGTTATACCAATCATAAAAGGCAAAATTGGCTTTGGAATAGAAACCCTGGACAAAACCAATAACAGTTCATTCAGATGTGGCGTATACAGCATCGATCTTTTAAAAGATGAAAAACGAGTTTATTTCCATGTTATGGATTCTATTTCATACTCGGAAACCAGATACATCAATGCCCATGTTGATTATTATCAGTGGAAAAAGGATAGGAAACGAATTCAAAGAAGCTACCTCTTAGAAGGTAATAAATTATCCATTTATAGGGACGTAGTAAACAAAGGGCAATTGTTTTTCACAGATAGTTCAGTACATCAAATGGAATATAGAATAAAAGATTTTGAAGGAAACGAAAGTGTTCTTATTTTTAAAGTAAAAGCGAAACAAAGAGAACATGACTTGATTATAAAAAAAGAACCTACCCGAGTTTTAGTTTATGACTTTGAAAATCAATATGATGATGACGAACTTAGAATTACTATTCCAAAAACTTGCTTGTATCAAAATACACCACTTTTTATAAGTAAAGAAAATGCGATAGGGAGATGTGTAACTCCACGATATCATGTAAACAAACTATACGACCCACTTCAAGATTATATAACTGTATCCATTAATATAAATCAAATCCCTAAGAAGTTACATCCAAAATTGACAATGGTTTCTTTAAATTCAAAATCAGAAATACTTGCTCCGGAAGGAGGAATTATTGATTCGAATTGGATAAGTACCAAAACCAGAAGTTTTGGACCTTACACTGTAATGGTCGATTCAATTTCTCCTACTATAAAAGCCAAATTAGCAATAAATGGATTAACTTTTTCATCTAATTCTGTATTGAATTTTTACATAAAAGATAATATTTCGGGTATTAAAAAATACGAAGCTTTTGTAGACAATGAATGGCATCTTATAGAATATCAACGAAATAAAAAATCAGCATTTTTAAAACTAGATAAAGTCTTAAAAACAGGAACTAAGCGGAATCTAAGAATTGAAATTACCGATAACGTCGGGAATAAAACCAAGAAAGACTATTGGTTTATTTATTGATATTTGAGAACTATTTTTTTCTCTTTTAATAATATTAACCTCAACTTTCCGATTAAAGAGCATCCATAAGTATTTTTGTAAAAGTGAATCGAGCAATTTTATTTTTCTTCTTATTACTAATTGGCGTAACGGCAAATTCCCAAATAAGAAAGGATACTAGTCTTTTACAGTTTAGCGGAGTCTTTTTAGATTCGGATAGCCTTATTCCAGTTCCATGGGTGAACATTGAAGTAATAAACAGAAACGAAGGAACCACCACAGATTATAATGGCACATTTTCTTTTGTTGCCCATGCCGGAGATACTGTACGATTCACTTGCATTGGTTATAAGCCTTTTCAATGCATTATTCCAGATTCTCTTACTACTAAACGATTTACATTGGTTCAGTTATTTAGCAGAGACACTCATTACTTGCCTGAAGCAGTAATATTTCCTTGGCCTAGTAAAGACCAATTTAGAGAAGCTTTTTTAAATTTACATATACCCGATGATGATATGGAAAGAGCGAAAAAGAACTTGGCTTGGATGGAAAGAAAAGCCGCTTATGAAGAATTTGGCAACGACGGAAGACTAAGTTTTATTAGGACTAACAATGCTTATACTGAAAAGCTATATTATGCAGGTCAAGCTCCTCCACTTTCTATTTTCAGCCCCTTTGCTTGGGCAGAGTTTTTTAAGGCGCTTAAAGATGGGAGTCTAAAAGACCGAAATAAGGAGAAATAGTAATAATCCGACTAATTAAACTTTATCTTGTGAATTCGATGTATAGGAATTACTATTGAGTTTTTAAGATAAACGCCTGAATCATCACGATTCCAAATAGTAGTTTCTACTTCTCTAATTTCTTGATCGTCTTCAAAAAATATCATTACTTTAAATTGAGCAACATTTCCAGCATCAATTGCTTGAGTAATTTTATCAGACCTCTTTTTTATTCCTTCAACCGACTGTAAAACTTCTGCTTCGGGAAAATTAAGATTAGAAATGTTTTCCTTTTCTATGTATGCAACATGTGCGAATGCGGTGGACATAATATATTAGATTTAATAATTAACGCAACAAAAGGTGGTAGGCAGTTATTCTCTTTTTTACTTGTTCTGCCCAAGTAAATAACCTTGGGTAAAGTTACAGAATAATTACATGATTACTCAATTTTATTTCCATTCCACCAAGATTCAACTAAAAAAAATAAATTTATGTTTGTCTTTCAAAAATCACTTCATGAAAAATATTTTCAAAGTATTCGTCTTCTTAATTCCAATGGTATCATTTAGCCAGTCTTCATTTGAAGAAATAATAAAATCGAATCAAGAATTTCAAATGCAGATGAATAAAGATTATGCGGATGAAAAACATTCTCCATTGAAAGAAGAGGACAGACTAAATTTTAAATCGCTTCCTTTTTTTGAAATTGACACTTCTTTTTGCGTAAACGCAATATTTGAAAAGGACAAAAAACCAAAAGCCTTTGCCATGAAAACTACAACAGACCGAGCTCCTATCTATGCGATTTATGGAACTGCTTATTTTTCCATTAACGAAAAAGAATTTGAATTAAAAATCTACCAAAGTCATAATTTACTAGAAAAAGAAGAGTACAAAAACCACTTGTTTTTACCATTTACCGATTTAAGTTCTGGGGAAGAGTCTTACGGAGGTGGCCGGTTTATTGATTTATTAATTCCTGAAGGAGATAGCATTATAATTGATTTCAACAAAGCATATAACCCATACTGCGCCTACAATTACAAATATTCTTGCCCCATTCCCCCTCGGGCAAACTTCATTAAAATTAAAGTTTTGGCGGGAGTTAAATCTCCACATTGATTTTCTTGCATTTCTTTTTGAAGGCTGTCAAAATAAAAGGCAAAAAAAAAATCCCTGCCGTTAGGCAAGGATTTCGATTAATTTAAAATTTGTTCTATTTTCCCAAACTTTTTCAACTGTTTTACTTCCAAGGCATTCGAGTAGGCCAAAATGGAATTAACGATGACCGCTTTGGGTCGTTTGTTTGGGAACGGATTGCTATCAATCTCTATTTGTTTTAATTCTTGTTGAAGATGTTCTAAAGAAAGAAATTCTTCTGGGGTATAAACATGTTCCATAGGCAGAAATAATTTTTAGATTTCCTTCCTAACGATTCTAATTCTTGTTTATTGTTTTTCATTAAAAATATTTTTTTAACCCCCCTTCCGCTATTTGGGTAAATTCCCAAAGAAAAAACAGTTCCTTTTTTTTAAATAATAGACGTTGAAAATAGCAACAGAATATTAAATCATGGTAAGCTGAATGTTTCGTTCGTCTGCCATTTTACGCAAGTTTATAAGCGCATATCTCATTCTACCTAAGGCAGTGTTAATGCTAACATTTGTTTCTTCGGCAATATCTTTAAAACTCATTTCAAAATACATGCGCATTTTTAAAACTTCTTTTTGATCTGCAGGAAGGTAATCTACCAACTTCACAATGTCTTTTTTTATTTGACTGTGAATCATTTTATCTTCCATACTTTCTTCCTTCATATCAATGGTATCGAAAATATCGTAATCTTCTCCACCTCGAGCTAAAGGCATGCGTTTTTTATGTCTGAAATGGTCAATGGCTAAGTTGTGTGCAATGCGCATAGACCAATTGATAAATTTCCCTTCTTCGTTATACTTCCCTCCTTTTAAGGTTTTTATAATTTTCATGAAGGTGTCTTGAAACACATCGTTTGCAATGGTTTCGTTTTTCACAATAGTGTAAATGTAGGAATAGATTCTTTGTTCGTGTCGTTTTATTAACGCCTCAAGCGCTATTTCACTACCTTGGAGGTACTGTTTAACTAAAACTTCATCACTTAACTGGGTTTTGATCATAATTACTCGAATTTGTGTCGAATGAACGACGGTTAAAAAATAAAACAGGTGAAATTGTGGTTACCTAGTGGCTTTCTGTATTATTCGAGTAAAAATGTATCTTATAGAATCTTTTTTAAATTTATTAACACTAGTAACGGAACATTTCCATAAAGTGTTGCGACAAATGTGAAATAAATTATCGGTTCCACCAAATTTTATTTTTGAAAGGTACATTTGCAACCTTAAAAAAAATCATTTTGGCAAACTTTGACACTCTAGATACTCGTGACTTTATATTAATAAAAGGAGCAAAAGAACACAACCTAAAAAACATAGATGTAGCTATTCCCAGAAACAAATTTGTAGTGGTTACCGGCCTATCTGGTAGCGGTAAATCGTCGCTTGCTTTTGACACCTTATACGCTGAAGGACAGAGACGTTATATTGAAAGCTTATCCCCGTATGCCCGCCAATTTTTAGGCAAAATTGATAAGCCTGCAGTGGATTATATAAATGGAGTATCCCCTGCCATTGCTATCGAACAAAAAGTAAGTACTAGAAGCTCAAGAAGTACGGTTGGAACCTCCACAGAAATTTACGATTATTTTAAATTATTATTTTCAAGAATTGGTAAAACTTACTCCCCTATTTCAGGAAAAGAGGTAAAAAGAGACTCTGCTGTTTCCGTTTATAATTTTATTCACTCACAAGAAGCCGGTACGAAAATCATGATTTCGTCACCGCTTATTCTAAATAAGAAAAAAGATTTTGAAATAAAATTACGGGTTTTACAGCAACAAGGATTTTCCAGATTAATGCACCTTGGCAAACCAGTTTCTTTTGAAAATATAGTAAAAGAAAAAAACCTTAAGCTAAACAAACTCCGCCTTTTAATTGACCGAGTTGTAGTAGATCACAGCAATGAAGCCAACCAAAGCAGGATTTCAGATTCTATTGAAATTGCATTTTTTGAAGGAAATAATGAATGCATAATTACCCTGGTTGACTCAGAAGGAAAAATTAAAGAATCTACGTTTAGCAATAGATTTGAATTGGACGGAATGAGTTTCGAAGTGCCAAGCGACCATTTCTTTACTTTTAATAACCCAGTGGGAGCCTGCAAAAAATGTGAAGGGCTTGGAAAAATTATCGGAATAGACCCTGATTTGGTGATACCCGATAAAAGCAAATCTATATACGATAGTGCTATAGCATGTTGGAGAGGTGAAAAAATGGGACTTTGGTTAGAACGACTAGTTCATGCTTCTCATAATTTTAATTTCCCTGTACACAAACCCGTAAAAGACCTTTCTAAAAAAGAATATGAACTTCTTTGGAATGGAAATAAATTCTTTGAAGGACTTTGGACCTTTTTTCAAATGTTGGAAGAAAATGCCTATAAAATTCAGTATCGGGTTATGTTATCTCGCTATCGTGGAAAAACTCCTTGCACAGAATGTAACGGAACTCGGTTAAGAAAAGATGCCAATTACGTAAAAATAAACGATCATTCCATTACCGATTTGGTTCTAAAACAAATAAAAGACCTTGATCCCTTTTTCGATTCTCTTAATCTTAAAGGGCAGGATGAGAAAATTGCCAAAAGAATTCTTATTGAAATAAAAAATAGAATTCAATACCTAAACGATGTTGGACTGGGCTACTTAACGCTCAATAGATTGTCAGCGACACTTTCAGGCGGCGAAACCCAACGAATAAATCTTGCCACTTCATTGGGCAGCAGTTTAGTTGGCTCTATGTATATATTAGACGAACCAAGCATTGGCCTGCACCCCAGAGACACTCAACGGTTAATTAAAATTTTAAAATCGTTACAAGATTTAGGGAATACTGTTTTAATTGTAGAACACGAAGAAGAAGTTATGCAAGCCGCTGATCAAATTATTGACTTGGGTCCGTTTGCTGGTACAGAAGGAGGCGAACTGGTATTTCAGGGTGGAATTGAGGATATGGGCGACGAAGAAATTTCTTTAACCGCTAGGTATTTGACTGGTAGAGAATCCATTGCATTACCTAAAGAAAGAAGAAAATGGCGAAAATCAATCTTAGTTAAAAACGCATCTGAAAACAACCTAAAAAATATTGATGTTGAATTTCCTTTGGAATGTTTGGTTGTTATTAGCGGAGTAAGCGGTTCCGGAAAAAGTTCTTTAGTGAACAATATACTCTACCCTGCCCTTAAAAAACTTCATGGTGGCTTCGCGCAATCAACCGGAAAATTTGGTGGAATTGAAGGCGATACAAAGGCAATTGGAAATGTAGAATATGTAAACCAAAACCCAATTGGAAAAAGTTCAAGATCGAACCCAGTAACTTATGTAAAAGCTTACGACGACATTAGAACTTTATATGCCAACCAAGGACTTAGCAAGACAAGAGGTTACAAACCTTCGTTTTTCTCTTTTAATGTAGAGGGTGGAAGATGTGAAACGTGTAAAGGTGAAGGAAAAATTACTGTTGAAATGCAGTTTATGCCTGACATAAAATTAAAGTGTGATGCTTGCGAAGGCAAACGATTTACCGACGAAGTTTTAGAAGTAGAATACCGGAAAGTTTCTATCAATAAACTCCTGGAAATGACCATTGATGAAACGCTGTTCTTTTTGAAAGAAGATGATGGCCGTTTAGCTAAAAAAATTACCAAGAAACTACAACCTCTGCACGATGTTGGATTGGGATATGTCTCACTTGGTCAATCATCCAATACGTTAAGTGGCGGCGAAGCGCAAAGAATTAAACTTGCTTCTTTTCTTATTCAGGGCCAAGCAATAATGGCAGATAAAAAAACACTCTTCATTTTTGACGAACCTACAACAGGGCTCCATTTTCATGATATTAAAAAACTACTAAAGGCTTTTGATGATTTACTTGTTCTAGGACATTCCATTATAATAGTAGAGCACAACCAAGATGTTATAAAATGTGCCGATTGGGTAATTGACCTTGGGCCCGAAGGTGGCGAAGAAGGTGGCAATCTAGTTTTTGCTGGAACTCCTGAAAACTTGGCGAAAAAGAAGAATTCGTTTACAGGGCAATTTTTAAAGGAAAGGATTTGATAGTTTTACTCTTGGTGAGACAATAACTAAATACCTAAAACCCTTCATGCGTTTCAGTAAAATATCCTTGTTTTCGAATATCCCAGTATTGAATTTCGAGTGAATCAAGTGTTGATTTCCATTTCCTATAAACATTTGGCTTTATGGAGGATGTAAGAATATATACCTGATCTTGCGAATTGGCTACAAACTCCTTTACATCCAAATCTTTAACTGGAATTTTATACTTTTTGTTGTTGATTTTATAAGTCAAACTGCCAAGCGAATCCAAGTTAATTGGGGCCAGATTATAATTGGTCGTATTTCTAAGTTTTAAAGATGGCGCTATAATATATTTTAGGTCCTCCTCTATTTTATGGAATGTGGTATCCATGTAAATAATAGATTTATCGCCAAAATAAACTTCCACCATTGTGTTTTTTGAATCATAAACTATAATCCCTTTTTGCAATTGCGTTTTAATTTTCTCTTGTCCAAACGAGGATAAAAGCACTACAAAAACTCCCATAACTGCATATAAATTTCTTTTTTTCGGAAAGTCCATAAGCAAGAATAAAAACCCAATAAAAAGATACGAGACAAACAACTGAAGGCCATTAAAACTTATTTGTAAAGGCCCAGGTGGAATTGAATCAATAAATAAAACCGCTTGATTTATAGCCCAAATAATGTTTCCGTAAATCCAACCTACCCATTCGCCTAAACCAACAAAATGAGAAGCAATTAAAACAAAACCGCCGCCGAGTTCAACCATAGCTCCAGGAACTACAATCAAATTGGTTAACAAAAACCAAGTGGGAAAAAGTTTGAAGTAATAAAGAGCCAAAGCAAAGGTTGAAACTTGAGCCGCAAACGATAAACAAACTAAACTCCAAATGTTATAAGTGAGCCATGTTTTCGGATCCCACAATAAAAAAAGTCGTGGGTATAAAAATATTATTCCAATAACTGCTATGTAGCTTAACTGAAACGATACACTAAATAAAAGCCGAGGATCGTAAAAAAGCATTCCAAATGCCGATACAAAAATTATATTGTAGATACTTGAACTTCGCCGCAACAGAGCACTAACAGCTATAAGAGAAAACATAAAAGAAGCACGAGTTACTGATGGCGAAAACCCAGTGATTCCAGCATAGGTGAAAATTAAAGCAATGATTATTAGAGTTTTTAGAATTTGAGATTTTCTGGTTCTGTTTAAAAAGGAAAGAAGGTGTTTGAGGAATATATAAACCAAACCAACGTGTAATCCGCTTACTGCCAAAACATGCATCGCCCCTGCTCCACTGTATGCCTCTTTAATTTCCGGACTCAAGCTGGCCTTTTCACCAAAAACCAAGGCTGAACTAATGGAAAATTCATCTCCATGAATATAAAGTCCAATAATGCCCAACAAATATTCTCGTAATGCTGGAAATTTACCCTTAAGAGATAAAGGAATTTCGAGCTCAGAATTATACCAATTATCTACAAAAACAGAAAAATACCAGTCGTTTCCTTTGGCATAAGAGGCGTAATTGAATTGTCCGGGATTTGTGGGATTTGAAAAAGCTTCAAGTTCATTGGATATGTAAATGACATCCCCTAATTCAGGTAAATTATTGGAATCTTTGAAATAAGCAATTCCATTTATTTTTTGACCTGTGGAAGTCAAAATCCACTCCACGTCTACTTTACAACTATGGTTTTTAAATTTAGGAGCCGATTTAGTTCTAAATATTCTTAAATCGTCTCCTGCCCCAATTCGTTTAACTAGGTCAACATTGGACTTCGAGTTTTGATTTGTTTTCTGAAAATGAAAAGCACCAATTAATAGAAAAAGTAAAGAAATAAAAAGTCCAAAAACTATTCGAATCCACCTCGAATCATTTTTCAAACAAATAAGGTAAGAACTAGGAATGCCAAGTAAACTTCCAAGAAAAAGTATCGCAAGAACCCAATAAGGAATAAACAAAAAAGAGGTAAGAATAATACCGAAGATAAAAGGCAGGAATATGCGAGCGAAGGGGTTAAGTCGGAAGAAAATCACGAAATAAAGATAGTACTATATTCCGAAAAAAAATATTCATTACTAAATGGACTAAGTTTTATTAATTCAATTCATTACTCTCATTTCTTTTTTCCTTGTCTCTACCAAGAAAAATAGAATTTAAAAAAGATAAAATAAAACTAAAAAATAAAGCAGACCAAAATCCATCTACCGAAAAACCGGTAACCGCATAAGCGGCAATTATAATTATTATGGCATTTATTACCAATAAAAAAAGACCAAGAGTTACCACGGTTACAGGAATGGTTAAAAGAATTAGAACCGGTTTAACTATAGAATTTAAAAAAGCAAGAACCAATGCTACAATAATAGCGGTCATAAATCCATCCAGATGAACACCATCAAGAAACCAGGCTGAAATTACTACTGCTATGCTGTTTGCGATAATGCGTAAAACAAAACTCATGATGCAAAAATATAAACCTGAACCTATAATTTCACCAAGTGTATTATTGAATTAGGATTAATAAACAAAAGTTTCTTTTAATGTTTACATACTATTGTATTATAATTATTTAGCAAATTTCCAGACCATGAAACTCCTATCTATTCAATACTTATCTATGGACTTACCTGCGTAATTTTATATTGGTGCAACGCCTTGCATCAAATAACCACAGATTAATGCTCCATAGGTTCCTAAAGCATAACCCAATACGGCAAGCAAAACTCCTACTGGTGCCAAACTTGAATGAAACGCTGCAGCAACAACAGGAGCAGATGCTGCTCCTCCAATATTGGCTTTACTTCCAACCGCCAAAAAGAAAAATGGAGCTTTAATTAACTTAGCAACGATAACTAATAACCCTACATGTACAATCATCCATGCAAAACCAACAAGGAAAATTCCTGGGTTCTCAAAAACCGCTAAAATGTTCATTTTCATGCCAATAGTAGCAACTAGAATGTAAATAAAAACACTTCCAATTTTACTTGCACCAGCACCCTCGTAGTTCCTAGCCTTTGTAAAACTCATGGTTATTCCAAAAGCTGTGGCCAATACAATTAACCAAAAGAATCCAGAACCCAAACTGAATTTTTCAGCTAAATACGGGGCATTCACTTTAACCCAAGGGGCTATGAGATCTGCACCCAAGTGAGCTAATCCCGTAAAACCTAACCCCATACCAATTATCACCATTAAATCATTAAAACTTGGAATTCTAGCTATTTTCTGACTAAACTCTTGCATATGATCTTTTAGCGCATTTACTGCACTCGCATCTGCTTTAAAGAATTTGTCAATTTTAGCTGCTTTTCCAACTCCAAGAAGTAAGAAAAACATCCATACTTCAGCTACAATAATGTCAACAGTAATCATGACAGAATACATACTTCCACTAATAAGATTTCTTTCTTCTTCCTTAAATATTTCATACATGGCTGCTTGGTTGGCTCCGCCACCAATCCAACTTCCTGCAACTGTTGTCATTCCTCTCCATACTTCATTTGGTTCAGCACCACCTACAATGTCTGGAGAAATGTAGGAGAATAATAAAATGGCTAAAGGGCCACCGATTACCACTCCAACTGTTCCCGTAAAAAACATGATAAGCGCTTTTGGACCCAATTTAAAAACCTCTTTTAGGTTAATACTAAGAGTGAGTAAAACCAAACTTGCCGGTAGCATATAGCGAGACGCAACGAAATATAATTGTGATTTTCCAATAAAGGGAAGCAGTAAACTATTCTCTACTTCATTATTTATAACAAAGTTTTTAAATGAAGTAAAATCGTGAATTGCACTTAAATCAAAACCAGCTGCTGTTAATGCTAACATCGCTCCTTCCATATCTATCCATTTTGGAGAAATAATGCCTGCAGTACTGAACAAAGAAGGCAGAAAATAACACAATAAAAGTGCTGGTATTACTTTATAAAATTTACTAAAAGCAGGAAACTCTGTTGCTTTAAAGATAAACAGTAATAATCCAATTAGAATTCCAAATACAACTGCATCATTAGTTATCATAGGAATATTCGATACTACATCTGCTATTACGCTTTCCTTTGCCATATATTTTGCTTTTGAAAACCGACAAATTTAACTGAATCACTTTATTAGAAGTTATATTCAATTTATATCTCCTTATAATTTTAAAATTTAGGTTTTACAAAATGTTATTTACCTTTAATTATTAAGAAATAAAAATCCAATGAGTATTGGTAAATTTGTGGTCTATTTATATTTGGATAACAAAGCAACCCTTTGAGAAAAACAGAGTATACAAATTAGAATATGCTTAAAAGTTATTGGCTTCTACTAATTATAGTTTCTAGTATTTTACCTGTTGTTTCTACAGCGCAAGGGCATTCCCACGCATCCAACACTCAAACGGATTATGCCAGCAAATTCAAATTCATAAAAAATAAAGGGCAATTTAACGCACACATTCTGTACAAAACGGAAATTCCATCAGGAAATCTATTTATAGAAAACAATCGTTTGGTTTATGATTTTAAGGATTTGTCCAGTGTTAATCAGAATCACGGACACAGTGCTCCGGTTGATCCAAATTGGAGAAACAATCCAATTAAAGCACATTGTTTTTATGTGAACTTTATAAACTCAAATAAAAACTGTCAAATAATAGAAAGTAAAAAATCGGATGGATTCCACAATTATTATTTAGGAAATGACCCAAGCAAATGGGCTTCAGACGTTCCGTTATTCGAAAGTTTATCCCACAATAATCTTTACCCAAATATTGACATGCATACTGGTAGTTCTGATGGAAAACTAAAGTTTGAATTTGTGGTGAAAGAAGGTGGCGACCTTAATGACATTGAATTGGAATATGATGGCTTAACGAAAATGCAAATTAAAAAAGGGGAACTGTACCTTTACACAAGCTTGGGTGAAATAGTGGAAGAACAACCTTATGCTTATCAAATAATTGATGGCGAAGAAGTAGAAGTTAAATGTCATTATTCGATGGTTTTCAATAAAATAAAATTCGATTTACCCAATGGGTACAATTCTAAATATGAATTAGTAATTGATCCTACTCTAATTTTCTCGACTTATTCTGGTTCATTTTCAGACAACTTTGGTGTAACTGCTACTTATGACTCTCAGGGATTTTTATATTCAGGTTCTATTGTTTTTGGAGCTATAGGAAGAGGTTATCCCACTACTCCGGGAGCTTATCAAACTGCTTTTGCTGGTGGATCTGGAACAGGTGGAGTTGACATTAACATTTCTAAATACGATACCACTGGAACCAAATTTATTTATAGTACTTATTTGGGTGGAAACGAAGACGAAATGCCTCACTCCTTGGTGGTAAATAGCCGGGATGAGCTTTACATTTTTGGAACCACAAGCTCTAAAAATTTTCCAACAGATTCACTTTCTTACCAACGAAACATGAACAATCCAACATCAAATAACCAAATACGCTTTATTGGTTTAGGCATAACTTATACCCTAGGAACCGATTTGTTTGTGTTTAAATTTAGCGCTGACGGAAAAAAGAGAATTGCCAGCACCTACATTGGTGGTTCTAACAATGATGGTGTAAATGACACAACTGTAGTCTTGTCGCACACTCTAAGATACAATTATGCCGATGAAATAAGAGGAGAAATCGACATTGACAAAAACGATAATATTTATTTAGCAACATGCACAAATTCACCGGATTTTCCGATGATTGGAAATTCTTTTGACACAACTTTTAATGGAGGTGGGCAAGATGGAATCATAATTAAAATGACAAATGATTTGGATTCTGTATTTTGGAGTTCGTTCTTAGGAGGTAGCGGTAGGGACGCTATTTATTCCCTCGCTATAGACAAAGGAGATAACATATATGTTGCTGGTGGAACAACTTCTAAAGACACTATACAATTTAAAACAGGAGCTAATAAAAACCATTTGGTCTATGGAGGTGGGCGCTCCGATGGATTTCTAACTCATGTTAAAAATGATGGTTCATCCATTCTAAACAGCACCTATTTTGGGACAAAACAATACGACCAAATCTACTTTGTTGAACTAGATAGAAAAGGTTTTGTTTATGTCTATGGCCAAACAGAGGACACTACAAATTTCTATTTAAAAAATGCCTTATATGGTAAATCTAAAGAAGGTGTTTTCATTTCAAAACTAAGTGCCAAACTCGACACAACTCTTTGGTCAACCTTAATTGGCTCTGGAGGCAACACTAGTACCTTGGCGAGGCCACAACTGGCTCCTTCGGCTTTTTTAGTCGATGTTTGCAATTCAATTTATTATAGTGGATGGGGAGGAGCAACGAATAATTCTTCTTTAGGAGGAAGTAACTCAATCAACAACAACCTTTCAAGATCTGTTACGGGCATGGACACTACGTCAGACGCTTTCAAAAAAACAACTAACGGAAATGACTTTTATTTAGGTGCTATTTCTAGCGATGCTAGCCAACTTTTGTACGGCTCTTTTTACGGAGGAAACCTTTCCAATGAACACGTTGATGGAGGAACTTCACGATTTGATAAAAAAGGAATTATCTATCAATCTGTTTGTGCTGGATGCGGTGGAAACTCTGATTTCCCAATAAAACCTACCATAGGTGCAGTTTCTTCGAAAAATAATTCTACTAATTGTAACAATGGAGTTTTCAAAATGGATTTTAAACCTCCTTCCATAATTTCGAATTTTCAAATACAACGCAAAATTTGCCTGAGAGATTCTATTCTTCTAAAAAATTTAAGTAAAGTGATGAAAACACCTAAGTTTTTCTGGAACTTTGGAAATGGGAGTACCAGTACTAAAAAATCTCCTAAAGTTTTTTATGACTCGGTTGGAACTTATACCATTCGCTTAATACTAACAGATACCAGCTCGTGTAATGGTATCGATACTGTTTACAAAAAAGTAACTGTTGAGGCTCCGAATGCTCCAATTACTTTACCGAGTGACACAATTTGTATGGGAAAATCAATTGTTTTGGGGCAAAAGTTAAACCCTTTGCATGATTTTACATGGATGCCCGGTAACTCCTTGGATGATTCTACTAAAATGAATCCGAAAGCCAATCCAACCGCTAGTACCAACTATAAATTAGAGGTTAAAACAGAATCTTGTATCGATACGGTTTATCAGTTTATCAAGGTTGATTCCTTTATCGTGTCTAGCATTGTATTTCCCGATTCCGTATGCATTCCAGATAGTGTAGAATTGTTTAACAGTGGGTTAACCACAAATAAAACAAATTATCAATGGTATTTTTCTGGCATTCCTTTTAGCCGAAAATCGAAGATTAAACTAGGAATAAATACAAAAGGAAATTATTCCCTAAAACTGGTAATTAGCGATTCGCTTTCTTGCAATTTAGCCGATTCTTCCACCATAAACATTCAAGCTTTATCGGACACTTCTTATCAACTGCCGGATGTGCTCGCTTGCCAATTTACAAATACATTAATTGGCCCTTTACCAGTTTCAGGTTATCAATATTTATGGCAACCAAGTTTTGGTTTAAACGATTCTACTTTATCAAATCCAACAACTAATTTGCCCGACGATACCAATTATGTGATACTAGTTGATAGAGGTGTTTGTACCGATACATTGTTTCAATTTGTAAAAGTGGACAGCCTTATTCAAGCAAGTTTAGTTTTACCCGATTCGGTATGTAAACCAGATAGTGTCACTTTATCCAACTTCGGGAAAATCACCTCAACTGCAAATTATCAATGGTACTTTTCTGGTTTACCTATTACAAACAACAGAAATTTTAAACTTGGTTTAACTAAAAAAGGATTGTATTCTATCAAACTTGTGGTAAACGACTCCTTGTCCTGCAATTTATCCGATTCTTCTAGTATATCAATATTGGCATTGTCCGATTCTAGTTATGCCCTACCCGATGTCGTTTCGTGTAATTACGAAATGAAAAACATCGGTTTGGATTCCGTTACCGGTTATTCTTACAAATGGATACCAGGAAAAGGTCTGAGTGATTCCACTATTTCTAAGCCAAGTGTTACTCCATCAAAAGACATAAAATACACCTTGCTGGTTGATCGAGGAGTGTGTACGGACACCGTAAGTCAAAATTTACTTTTCGACACTATTGCGGTTCGCACAAGCAATGACACAAGCATTTGTTTTAAAGTAGGAAATATAAAACTGATCAACTTTTCGAGAGGTGTGGGTGTGAATTTTATATGGTCGAGCAACAAACTTTTTTCCGATACACTTCTCTTTTCTAAAAACGATAGTAATTTTTCTGTATCACCTCTCCAATTTCGTAATCTGTATTATTCAAAAGCCATTTCAAATAGAGGTTGCGAAGCTTTTGATTCTTCGGTTATAATTATTAACAGTTTGGGAATTAAAGCCGATGACAATAAAAATATCTGCTTGGGCGATACCATTCAAATTTCGATTAAAAGTGGCATACCAAATGACACACTAGATGCACTTTGGAGCCCTTACGAATTTATTATTGGACGAAACGACACCACACACATTTTGGTAAATCCACCCAAAGACAAATTGTACCGCGTGGTTGTAGAAAATAGTATTAAGTGTTTGATAAATGATTCTGTTTTTGTAAAAGTCTCTACTCTAAACCCACGATTAGGTGGTATATTAGCCAGTAGAGATACCATTCTTAAAAACCAATCTTCTCAACTAAAAGTTACACCCGAAGGATTTAATTATAATTGGAATCCATCGCATAGTCTTTCTAACTCTACTTCGAGCAATCCAATAGCCTCTCCAGATACCACAACTACTTACGAGGTAAATGTATTTGATGAAGACAATCCCAATTGTAAAATAAAAAAATCTATAACTGTTGTGGTTGAAGAACTCTACTGCGAAGAACCGTGGTTATTTATTCCAAATAGTTTTTCGCCAAATAACGATGGAAACAACGATGTGTTTTACTTTAGGGGAAGGCATATTTTAGATTTTAGCATGAAAATATATAATCGTTGGGGCGAGTTATTGTTTGAAACTACGAACCCAAATACTGGATGGGACGGAATGTACAAAGGAAATATGTCGCAGGCTGACGTTTATGTTTATTTGGTAAAAGCCACCTGTTTGGATGGACAATTATTTGATAAAAAAGGAGATGTAACTTTAATCCATTGAAAAAGGGACTAATCATAGCTATTGTACTTCTGGTTTTTGGAAATCTCCAAAGTCAAGATATTCACTTTACCCAATTTTTATACTCACCTTTTAATTTAAACCCTGCACTTACGGGAAACTTTGAAGGAAGGTATCGCTTAGGTGCAAACTATAGGCAACAATGGCGGTCCATAACGCAACCTTTTCAAACCACTGGACTTTGGGCAGATTCACGCGATTTCATGAACATGAAGAATACAAATGTTGGTGTAAATTTTTATTTTGACAAAGCTGGAACATGTGATTTTAATACTCTACACATTTCGGTGCCATTGAGTTATAGACTTAACGTTGGACAAGACAGTACCCACAGTTTTAATTTAGGGATTCAACCGGCGTTTAACTACCAAAGTCTGAATATAGATAAGCTCACAAGTGATGCACAATGGACGGGAACTCGATTTGATGGAAGCCGACCTATTAATGAGAATTTTCAAAGAACAAACAAGGGATATTTTGATTTAGCATTAGGCTTTACCTATAATTTAGAATTACCAAAAATGAATTTTACTACTGGGTTTTCAGTCTACAATTTGTTTCAGCCAAGCACCCAATTTTTGTTAGGCGATGAAAAAACTCTACCTCGTCGTTACAATTTCCATGTTGGTGGGAAAATTAATATTGGACAAGAATGGTTTGCAACTCCAGGTATTCTTTATGGCAGACAGGCTAAATTTTATGAGTTGGTCTACGGATCTGAATTAAATTACATTATGAATAATACTCGCTACAAATACCGTGTTTTGTTTTTCGGACTTTGGAACCGAGGAAAAGATGCTGGCATACTTAATTTAGGAATGCATTACAACAGTTGGAGAGTCGGACTTAGTTATGATATAAATTATTCATCCCTTAAGACTTCATCGAATTACAAAGGAGGTTGGGAAGTTTCAATTATTTATATCTTGCGAGACTTGTTGCCTAAAAGAACGAACTATAAATATTGTCCTGATTTTATTTAATAAAATTTGAAAGTTGATTTTAATTTGGAAATTATTTTACTACAAGTTTTTAGCTACTAGTGTCTAATAGTCAGAGTATAGAGCCGGAAAAATTGAAAATTCAAATAAATTAATTCATTAATAAAAACTGATTAATCATGCAGATAGAAAATTAAGCAAAGTCTCCATTGAAAATTAAGCAGCCCATACTTTTATCCTTTTTGCTTTTTGTAATAATTAGTCAAAATCTCATTGCCCAATCTCCCCAACAATGGAAAAAACATGGCGATGCAGCTCAAAAAGAAGGAGATTTAAATGGTGCCATATTTTATTATGGAAAAGCTAGCCAAACGGATAGTTCCAATTTAGATTATTGGATGCTTTATGCTAACTCGTTGCGCCAAAGCCATGATTATGAAAAGGTAGCCGAAACTTATGAATACATTTTCGAAAATCCATACCGAAGCAAACATCACGAGAGTTTGTATTGGTGGGCTATAATGCAACAAAACTTAGGGAAATATGAAGAAGCTGCTCGTAACTTCAAAAATTTTTCAAATTACCATGCCGAATCTTCTTCTTTTAAAAAATCAAACGCCAACCAACAATATAAGGCTTGTTTGTGGGCGCTGCAGCACCAAGGAGATACTTCCATTAAAGAAATTAGGAATTTGGGGTCTGACTTAAATTCTAAATTTACAGAGTTTGGCGGATCATTACTTAACGATACAACCCTTATTTACAGCAGCTTACAATACAACAGAAAAGATCGTTCTTTAAAACTTTCTAATAGCGAAAAACAAAACAAAGTGATGTTGTATCAAGCTAGGTGGCGCGACTCGGCTTGGGTAGATTTCGGGAAATTAGATTCTGTAATTAACGTAAAAGGTTTTCATACGGCAAACTCCTGCTGGTTTGCAGAAAAAAAATGGATGATTTATTCGTCTTGCTCCGATTACGAAAACTGTAAAATAATGTTCAGCGAATGGGACGGTATGGACTGGCTTGAGCCCCAAGCATTTTCTAAATCTATAAACTTAGAAGGATTTAATAATACTCAACCTTATTTGTGTGAGGTTAAAGGTAAAACAACCTTGTTTTTTGTATCGAATCGTCCGCAGGGAAAAGGCCAACTCGATATTTGGTATGCTCAATATAACACTCGTCTCAAAGGATTTACCTATCCGCGTAACATGGGTAAAAGAGTAAATAGCTCCGGAAATGAAATCACGCCTTACTTTCTGAGCGATAGCAATCGTTTATTTTTTAGCTCAGATTGGCACAATGGATATGGCGGATATGATGTTTTTTCAAGTAATGCTTCTAGTTTACGAAGTGCCAAACAACCTGCAAATGCAGGACAAGTAATTAATTCGTCAGCCAACGACCTCTATTTCAGAACTTACCCAAATAACAGTTTAGCATTGGTTACCAGCAATAGAGAAGGTGGAATAAAACTTAAAAACCAAACCTGCTGCAACGATATTTATTACTTCGAGCACCAACCTCCAATTTTAGTAGATACAATTTCAGATATTGATTCTAGCTTACTTGTTCCGGTTATAGAAACAGTAGAAGAATTAAATAAATACTTACCCATACTCTATTTCCACAACGACCAACCCAATCCTAGATCCGTAAAAACTAGAACGAAAAAAACTTACCAAGAATGTTTTTATGAATATCTTCATTTGAAAAAACAATATTTAAATGAATACTCGAAAAACAAAACAGGAGCAGAAAAAGCCTCAGCAATTGCCAGAGTGGATTGGTTTTTTAAACAAAAAGTAGAAAAAGGAATTGAAGAATTTGACTTGTTTATGGATTTACTTTATGGGCAGTTGCAAAAAGGACAATCCGTAATAATCACAATTAAAGGCTATGCCTCTCCCCTAGCAAAAAGTGATTATAATATTCATTTAACTAAACGAAGAATTCAAAGTTTGATAAACTATTTATATGAATATAAAAACGGTGAAATTGCGACCTACTTAGACGGGACAGCAACAAACAAAGCTAAAATTGAATTTGTAAAGATTCCATTTGGAGATTCTAAAGCTTCAAGAACCACAAGCGATGATTTAGACGATAAAGTAAACTCAGTTTATAGTCCTGATGCTATGGAAGAAAGACGAATTGAGATTTTGCATGTTGGATTGAAAAAGTAGAAAAATAATTATTAAATGAAGAATTACTATTTTCTTATACTGCTAATAATCGCATGTGGGCTTGCTAACTTTCACTTATCTCAGCAACAAAAAAGTGAAATTGATGATTCCAAAATGTTGAGTTTTACTGTTTCCCTAAAAAATTAAAATTATCTTGGAAAGATAAATCTGGAAATGTCTTCGGGGATTTTCAAAATTTAAAATCCAATTTAGCTTAAGAAAAGGACTTCGAACTCGTTAAGCTGATTTAAACAAATACTTTTTTTAGAGTTAAAAAAATCACATTGAAGTAATTCTCCAAGTTGGGGTTGGCAATAAATTTTTGATTCAATTCTAGTTTTTCAATCATTATTTTTTCGATGTAAACTCTTTCTGGATCATCGGCTTTTCCCAAAATTTCGTTTTCTTCGGCGTATTCTATTGATGCATAGTCTGTTAAACCTGGATTTACAGATAAAACATTTCTTTGTTCACGCGAATACAAGTTCACGTACTTCCTTACTTCTGGTCGGGGTCCAACTAAGCTCATTTGCCCAAAAAAAACATTTAAAAGTTGAGGTAATTCATCGATTTTGTACTTACGCAAAACATATCCTATTTCCGTAATTCTAGGATCTCTTCCTCCGACAGTTAACTGCCCATTTTTTTCGGAATTAGGTCGCATTGTTCTAAATTTAAATAAATAGAAATCGGCATTCCACTTCCCTACTCTTAGTTGTTTAAAAAACACAGGTCCCTTAGAATCTAGTTTTATTATACTAGTGATGATGAGAATGAAAGGAGATAGAACTACTAATCCTATAAAACTTAAAGCTATGTCTAAAATTCTAATCAACTTCCCTAGGTTAAAGATTCATAAGCTGTGCTTACTGCATTTACCACGGCCTCAATTTGTTCATCGCTAATGTCATAAAAAACAGGAAGAGTGATTTCTCGGCTATATTGTTTAAAGGCTTCCGGAAAATCATTCATAGAAAAACCTAATTTTTTGTAAGCTGTAAAAAGCGGTAATGGTTGAAAATGAACATTTACAGCAACATTTTGAGCTGCAATTTTATCCATCATAACATCTCTTTGCTCCTCGGTAATAGCTGTTATTCTAAGCATATAAATATGAAAAGAACTGGTTTTATCGGCTGTTTCATAAACCGGGGTTTGTGCCCATAATTTATTTTTCAGAAGTGCATCGTATTTTTCAAATACTTCACGACGTTTAACTAACATATCGTTATCGTACCTTTCTAATTCTACCAGGCCAATTGCAGCCTGCAAATCAGTCATATTGCACTTGTACCCAGGCTCAATAATATCGTATCGCCAACCACCAGCTTTAGTTTTTGCCAAAGCATCTTTACTCTGTCCATGCAAAGAATTTCTTTTTAATCCTTTTGCAACGCTTCCATTATCAAATGGAATAGGAAGATTTAGACAAACGGCTCCACCTTCTGCAGTAACCAAGTTTTTTACAGCATGAAAGGAAAAAGTAGAAATATCAGCGAGTGAGCCACTCATTCTGCCTTTATAATTTGCCCCAAAAGAATGAGCTGCATCGGCTAAGACCAAAATTCTATTCAGTTGTTTTTGCTCTTCGGTTTTGGGAGTGAATTTTTGTTGAATGTCATTCTTTTTTACTAAAGCCATTAGTTCATCAAATTCACATGGCATCCCACCTATGTCAACAGGAATTATTGCTTTGGTTTTATCGGTAATCAATGCCTCAATTTTACTAATATCAATATTAAAATCGTTTCTGATATCACAAAACACAACAGTTGCACCGCAATGCAGCACAACGTTAGCCGTGGCACAATAAGTATAAACTGGTACAATTACCTCATCTCCTTCTCCGATTCCAAACCAACGAAGCGCTAACTCCATTCCGGCGGTTGCGGACCCCAAACAAACCACATTGGAAACACCTACATAACTTTCCAAGTTTTCCTCTAATTTTCGAGTTCTTGGTCCGGTGGTTATCCATCCAGAGTATAAAGTTACTATAACCTCATCTACTATTTTCTGATCCATTCTGGGTGGGGCAAAGGGTACTTTAATCATAGGGCAAAAGTATTAAGATTTTGTT
>CAWUST010000045.1:0-37116 GCA_963925495.1 uncultured Flavobacteriales bacterium
GTTGCCGCGAAATCCACTTTTCTTAGTAATTGGGCTCTTGCAATAAAAGCATTTTTTTTATTCATAACCTTTCATTTGCGCCAAAGCTAATGATAGTAAATACTATGGAAGGTTGTAGCATACTTTTTGTCTATTACGCCTTGATTTTGAATAAAAGCTAAATAGCCCTTACCAATTCAATAGTATAAACTACCGATGTATTTGGTGGCACAATGCCAGTAGAACTTCCCTTTTCGCCAAAAGCATATTCTGAAGGTGTAACCACTTGAATAATTCCGCCAACTTTCACGTGATGGAGGGCAATTTCAAATGCTTTTATTACTTGGTCGGGCTTTCCTAATTGAAAAGCCAATAGTTGGCCTGCTTTATTTGTATTGTCAAATTCGGTTCCATCCAAAAAGCGCCCAGTATAATTAACCCAGAGGTTCTTACCACTTTGAGTTTTTGACCCTTTACCCTTTTTAAGAGTCTTTAAATAAACACCTTGAGTATGTTTAGCCGGATCTATACCCTCTGACACAAGAAAAGTGTGAAGTTTTTTTAATTCATTTATTTCTAAATCCACAATTCGTTTAGAAATGTTTTTCTTATTGTATTCTCCAACGATTCTGTTGAGTTTTAAATTTAGAATATAGTCGCTTTGCCAATTATTAATTTTACCATTACTTAGTAATTTGGCATCCAACTTATTGGGGAAAATAAAGGAAGCCGAATCTCCAGAATGCATCAAGCTAAGTGCTTCACTTATAGAAGCGGAATTTATATTCCCTATTTCAATGGATAATATTGCCCCCAATTGCATTCCATTTCGATAAAGTAATTTTTGATCCGAATCCAATATAGAAACTTCAGCATAAACCTTGTCATTTGGTTTAGCCTTTGCATCCCCTTCACCCAAAGAATGGATTTTATAATAGAGTCCTGTTGAACTTTCAGAATAGCCATTCCATTTATTAATATCACAAGAAAAAAGCGAAAAGAGAATTAATAATAGGATAATGTACCTCATTGCACCGAAAGGATTTGTAAATCATAAATTAACGTCGTATTCGAAGGTATTTTTTGATTATCACCCATGAAACCATGTGCTAAATGTGCAGGTAATATAACATGTGCTTTATCTCCAACTTTAAGATAAGAAACTACTTCGTGAATTCCACTTTCAATATTATCTCGACCTAAAGTAAAAAACTGGCTTCCTTCTTTCGCGCTTGAATAGATGGTATCGCCATTTAGGTAGGTAATAACATAACTGAGCTCAACCAAATCGTTTAGCTTAAGTGAATCTCCGTTCTGTGATTTATAAACTTGGAAACGAAGTCCAGTTCCGGTCTCAATTAAATCCCAGCCCAAATTGATAATGGCCATATCAATTTTATTTTTTTCTATTGTCACCCTATTCCGGTTAGCTTCTAATAATTTTTCTTTTAATTCTCCTTCGGAAATAGGGAGCTTCACACTCTCATTTTCTTCTTTACAGCCAACGATTACAAGTAAGCATGTTAAAGTTAATAACACAAAATATCGTTCACGTTTCATTTATACAAAATTGATAATTTAGAGCTTAATTTTGTCAGTAAAATTCAAAATAAATGAACAGATTTATTTTAATACTTTTTGTCTGCTTTTTAGGTCTCCCAACAATTGCTCAAAAAGTATATTGGAACTCCCCTTACGGTAAAGTTAATTTGCCATTGGGTGGACTTAAAAATGTAAAAGACCTAATAAAAAAAGAATTTGTATTTCCTATATCAACTATTTTGGAAGATGTTATAGATATAAAATATAAAATAGATAAAAATGGAATAGCTACTATTACAAGTATGACTGGAGTGAATAACTCAGCTATAAAACATGAAGCGAAACGTTTGTTCTTGAAAATTCGATTCTCTCCCTATTCCAAAAGAACGGAAAATGACCACGACGATTTAATTCAATTTACTTTCTCGAAAAAAGCCTCGGTCAAACTTTACAACAAAAGAGGATATCAAGAAATCGAGTATCCTTACACACCCATTGATAGCACAGAGAAACTTTACAAATACCAATTTATAAAAGAAAAGCCTAAACCAATATTTAGTAAAAAAGATAACTACAATAGCTTTAACAATTACATAATGAATAAACTTGAATACCCAACAGATGCACTAAAAATGGGATTAAAAGGGCAAGTTGTAGTTTCCTTTGTTATAGAACAAAGCGGACAAATTAGCAACGTTACTGTTCTTGAACCTTTGGCTGCTGGTTGTACTGAAGAAGCCCTTCGACTTATTAAAAGTTTAAAATGGTACCCGGCCATAGTCAATGAAAAAGCGGTAAGAACTCAAATGACTTCAAGTATTGGCTTTGGTGTGTCATCAAGCACATATCAAGAGTCATTTAATCAAGGAAGGTGAGTCTTACAAAAAGCTAATGCATTAACGGCTAAAATTTTAAGATATAAAAGTCACCTAATATTCCTTTTAATAAATTGCGACTAATGCTTTGTTAAACAAATAATAAAATCGTTATAATTGCATTTTAAAGCTGCTTTTTTAAGTTAAATTAAAATATGTTGTTTTTTAATAATTCAATAATATTACATAAATATGAAAAAAAATAGACTTATTCTTTTTATGCTTTGTTTGGCCATTGGATCTGGCAGTGCAATTGCTCAAAAATATTCAACGGATGATTTCGTTAATAATAGCTCGTCCAATAAATATACCGTTGTTGGTAGTTCTGCAGATGGCTTGGATAGCCCAGTTGATTTAGATTTCAACAAACAAAATATGTCGGAATTATGGGTTATTAGTATGCGTACTGAGAACCGAGGTGGAAATACAGTAACCTTTAGAGATGTTGGAAAGGCAAGTCAAAAAGCGTATTTAAAAACAGATGGTAACGCATGGCACTTTATGTCTTTGCCAACGGCAATTGCGTTTGGAGACAAAGGAGATTGGGCAAATTCTCCTGGAGTTTGGGATGCGAACCACAGAGCTGGAACTACTTCCCCTTTTACAGGTCCTGCTTTATGGTCTTCTGATTTTGCGGTTTATGCTCAACCTTCTGGCGGAAATGGAAGCCATTTAGACATGCTTCACGGCAGCCCTTATTCTGTTGGTATAGCTTGGGAAATAGCGAATCAATATTGGCTTTTTGATGGTCATAATGGTCATTTGGTAATGTATGATTTTGTAGATGATCACGGTCCAGGAAATTCCGATCATGATGATGGTAGACTTAGAAGATATCCAGAAATTAAATTAAAAAGAGATGGACTTATTCCAAGTCATATGGAATTTGATGCTGCAAGAAAATGGCTTTATATAAATGATATTGGAAATGCTCAAATAATTAGAGTTGACATTACCACAGGAAATATAAAAGGAAGATCAGTTACTCGTCCCTCAGAGGTTTTGGCTGAAAACAATGACATGGAAAATGTAACCATGGAAGTTGTAGCTAGTAAGGGTTTAACTAAACCTTGTGGCTTGGATGTTTTTGGAGATAGGTTAATAGTAACAGATAATGCTACTAGCGAAATATTGGTTTATGACCTTTCAAAAAGTGGCTTTCCTTTGGTTGGGCGAATTAAACTTCCTACAACAGATGTAATGGGTGTGAAATTGGATAAAGAAGGGAAAATTTGGTACGTTGACAAAACGGCAAAAACTGTTGTAAGAATTGATAATGACAAGGTTCTTTTAAAAGGAGATAATGGATTCTTAGTTTCAACAGAAGAAAAAGTAGAAATCACCACAGTTTCTATGTTCCCTAACCCTTCTTCAGATAAAATTAACCTTACTGGTCTTAAAAATGGATCTATAATTACGGTTTATGATATGACAGGAAGAAAGGCCATGAGTATTTCAGAAATTGATTATACCGAAATAAACATTGATATTTCTGAATTAGAAAACGGAATGTATATCGTTTCTGTTGAATCAGAAGGTTCTATTGTTCATCAAAGCAAACTAATTAAGGAATAAACACGGTAAGATATTAAATGAAAAAGCCCGTATTGGAAATCATCCAACACGGGCTTTTTTTTGACTTAGAATTAATTCTAATCTAAATCTTCCAATTCGGATTCAATCATTTCATACAGTTCTTGCGAAACGTTTACTAAAGGTAAACGAACTTTATCTCCGCAAATGCCTTTGGACTTTAAAGCCGCCTTTATACCTGCTGGATTTCCTTCTGCAAATAACATATCAATTCCATCTAACAACCTCAAATGCATTTTTCTTGCACTCACAAAATCTTCGTTCAATGCATTATGAACCATTTTAGAAAATGTTTTAGGAAGTGCATTTCCAATTACAGAAATAACCCCATCTCCCCCAATGGAAATATGTGGCACTACCAGTGGGTCATCTCCAGAAAGAACTAAAAATCCTTTTGGGCGAAATTTCAATATTTGAGAAATTTGAGCTAAATCTCCGCTTGCTTCTTTAATTGCAACAATATTTTCAAAATCGTTTGCCATGCAAAGCGTATTTGCTGCAGAAATATTACTGGAAGTCCTACCTGGAACATTATAGACTATAATAGGGCGTGGCGTGGCTTCATTTATTGCTTTATAGTGCTGATAAATCCCTTCTTGTGTTGGTTTGTTGTAATATGGACTAGCAGACAATATAGCATCTACTCCAACCCAGTTAAAATCTTTAAACCCTTCAACAAGAGCTGCAGTATTGTTTCCACCATGCCCAAAAACTAAGGGTAAGCGACCGGCGTTAATTTTTTTAACGTGCTCTAAAACATCTTGTTTTTCTTTTAAATTCATAGTAGCAGATTCGCCCGTAGTTCCTTGCACTACCAAGTAATCAATTCCACCATCTATTAAATAATTTGTAAGCGAAGTCAGCCCGTCAAAATCAATTGATCCACCTTCTGCAAATGGAGTAACCATGGCTACACCAAGCCCTTTTAAATTAAGCTGCATTGTTTCTGTATATTTTATTTAAATAATGTACCAATTGCCTAGCAGTGTAATTAAAACCTTTTGATTCATCTGTTTTAATCATAAAATCTAGGAAATCTACGTTCCATTCCCTTCTCGCACCCATTCTTGTATTGGCATTTGAGTTTAACAATGTAAATAATAATGGAAATTGAAACTTCGTTGTAAAGTCAAAAATCACATCCGAAGAAAAGGCTGAAATATCTTTTGGTACCAAATTAAAATTTAAATCTTTTTTCGTAATTACAATCCATTCCTCAGGTAAATCAACATTATCCAAAGCTTTGGTGTTTTTTATGTAAGAAAGAAATTTTAAATCAATTAATGGTGATACCTGTTTTATTAGCTTGTGAATTTCTTGAATATTTACAACATTCAAATCTGAGAAACTAATAAGAACAAGACCTTTTTTAGCAGTTTCTATATTGAAAAAACTACCTGCCTGCCAATTTCTTATTATTATTTTTAAATTTATTTCAGCAAGATATTCTCGAAGTTTCCAAATCACTTTTTAGTATTAAATAGAGGCTTTTACCATTCTATCTTTACCCGACATGTCTTTTCTAAGTTCTACGTCTTGGTATCCCATTTCAGTAAGTAAATCAACCACTTCCTTACCTTTTTTCTCGTGAATTTCGAAAAATATTTTTCCTTCAGGTCGTAACCAAATTTTACTTTTTTCCGCTATTGCTTTATAAAACACAAGAGGATCCTCGTCTTCAACAAATAGAGCTAAATGTGGTTCATTTTCAAGAACATTAGCATCCATGCTGGCCATATCGCTTTTTAGAACATATGGAGGGTTAGAAATAATGGTGTCGAACTGATTTTCTTTAAACGGCTGGTTACTGGACAATACATCCAAAATGTACCAATCAATTTCCACATGGTTTAATTTTTCGTTAGAAAGTGCCACTTTAAGCACATTCATAGAAACATCGCAAGCAGATATTTTGCCTTCTGGTAGTTCACACTTTAATGTGATTGGAATACAGCCCGATCCGGTACCAATATCCAATACTGCTGGAATAGTAGATTCATTGTCTTCTAAAAACCATTGTACCAACTCTTCCGTTTCTGGCCGAGGTATAAGTACGTTTTTATTTACTTTAAAAATTCGTCCACAAAATTCAGCGTCTCCTACAACATACTGCAATGGTATTCCATCTTTCATTTCTTTCATAGCATAAATAATTTTAAGTAGTTCTGACTCACTAAACCGCATTTCATTTTCTACAATTTGCCTTGCAGGTGATAGGTGATAGTAATGCTCAATGAGCTGCCTTTGAACTGACTTTATTTCACTTTTATTGTACCGACTTTCCAATTGCGCATCAATATAATTGACTACTCCTTGCAATGTATTATCAGCAATTTTCATTCTTGTTTTATGAATAAACCTTTTTCAAATCTTAAAAATAAAATTCTCAGAGTTATTCTTCTAATTCAATTTCTACGGCAAAGATACTCCGAATTTATTAAGTTGCAAAAAAATGCCTGTAACTCAATATAAAAGGGGGAAGTAGCGGCATGAAAAGTACATATTTCGGGTTTTCAAATAAAAAACAGCAATTATTATTGACTACTCAATTTTCAACTGGTAAGAGAGCATTTATCTTATTTTCGGAAATCATTATGAAATATTTTAAACTAATTTTCAATGAATTCAATAATCATAAAACAATCTCTCAATAAATCTTAACTCATACAACGAATTCAAAAGGTGTCATTAAAACCTAAATATGGATTTGTTTTGAATTTCATTTATCCTCTTCTTTTCAATATTCTATTTCTATAAACTAGAAAAATATTTTCCATTGTACATTAGGAATAAAGCCCCGTTGGTAGGTCGTAGAAATTATTTGTGTTTTAGGATTGTAACCGTAAGCAAAAATATTTTTTTGATTCGTCAAGTTTTGTAAATAAACAGAAAGTCACTGCCAAAATTTACTGCCGTTTTGACGAATGGCTATTTTTAAATTCCAAGAAAAATAGGCATCAAACTGTTTTGAAAAAGCCAAATTATCGTCGCGGTATTCTTGATTTCTTTCCGCTCGAACAAGGAGTTTAAATTTATTAATTAGGCTGTATTATCCACCTATTGCGGTCATACTTCGATTTTTAAACTTATCAGAATCGAAATCTACACCAAAAGCATCTATCCCACCCCTTTCTTTGTGTTTTTCATTTATCGCGTTCTGTATCAATGGTTTTATATCCTCACCATTTCTATATGGTGTTAGAATATCAAACTCTTCTTGCGAAAACAAACAATTTTTTATTTTTCCATCAGCAGTTAAGCGAATTCGATTACACGATTCGCAAAATGGATTCGAGACGGGACTTATTATACCAAATGTTCCTTTGTAACCCTCTATTCTGTAGTTTTTCGAAGTGTCGTTTGGCTCATCTTCTATTCTTATCACATTGGGTTCTGTAAAATGAGTATTTACTTTTCCCATTATTTCTTTGTAAGAAAGCATTTTATCCCAATTCCATTTATTACCATCAAAAGGCATAAACTCAATAAAACGAACTGCTAAATCATAGTCTTTGGAAAGGTTTATAAAAGAGTATATTTCGTTATCGTTTACCCCACGAATGGCAACAACATTCAGCTTTACTCGAAAACCTTCCGTTAATAGAAGCTCTATGTTATTTACAATTCTATCGTAATGATTCCTTCTAGTAATTTCATTGAATTTTTCTTTATCAATAGAATCAATGCTAATATTTATTGTTTTTAAATTTGCTTTTTTAAAGGTATCTACAAACTTATCTACCAGTACTCCATTGCTTGTAATTGCCAATTTCACTGGTAACTTACCAATCCCTTCAATAAGTTCTTTAGCATTTTTTTTAATGAGAGGTTCTCCTCCAGTTAATCGAATTTTATTGACACCTAACTCCGTGAAAATCTTAGCAATTCCTATGGTTTCCTGTTCTGTCATGAAGATGTTATTGTCTCGTAACGGAATACCACACTCTGGCATACAATAAAAACACCTTAAGTTACACCTCTCGGTTAGGGAAATCCTCAAGTAATCGTGTACACGACCGAATTTATCTATCAATTGAGCTTTTGCCATTATTTCGAATTAAGTACATTACAATAGTAGTGAAATCTTTGCGCAACAAATGGTTTTAATGCTAACCTTGTACATGCACTGGTAAATTAAAAGAGGACTAGAAATCTTGTAAGAACAAAGTGCCATTGGTGATAAACAAGATACTCAAAAATACAATGGACATTCAAGTAGCAAGACAATTGAAATTTATACTTACGTCAATACAAAGGAAATGAGTAACTTGACATCTCCAATAGGTTTTTTAGATTTAAATGAAAAGAATAAATAATATAAAAGTTGGCATAAATATTAAAGACAGTATGAAGAAATTCGAATTAATTTTAGGAACACTTTTTTTTATAGGGCTTATTATGAACTTTTTAATGCTAACCGGTGGAGGAATTATCTCGGTTTTAGGAATTTGTATATTGTTATCATTCTATATGTATTTCAGTTTTGCCTTTTTCAATAATATTCATTTGAAGAAGATATTTAAAAAGGAATCGTATCATGGGATTTAGTAGAAAGAGAATTTCAGAGACTGTATTAACTGGATTTTGTTTGTCGCTTGCAACAATTGGGATTCTTTTTAGGTTTCAATCTTAGCTAGGTGAAGTCTTTAATTTGTACATTGGAACTTTGGGGTTAACTATTGCACTTATTGTTGAGTTCGTAAATATCAAAAGAACTATTCAAGTTTCTACCCAATTACCTTGAAAAGGATAGTTGCAATTGGAAGTCTAAGTCTTGTATTTGCCATTTTACCTAAATTTATGTTTATGGAATTGAAATTTCGCAATTACCCGGCGTATATCGAAGCTGTAAAGGAAGCTTCTAATAACCCTAATCGACCTAAATTATGGGATAACGTAAACATGGAAAGAGAGAAAATTTACAACGAATAAGAACCATATTTCTGCTAACTGCCAGCCATAAAACAAATGCTAGGTTAGCGTATATTTGAAACTTTATGACACGAACTACCGATAGAATGAAATCACAAGTTAACTCCTCGAACCCCGCACTTGCCTTAGCCGAGACACGTCAGACTATCTAAAACCCATTAATGTCCTACTCACTCCTATCCTCTCCTTTACAAGGCTTTACAGATTTTATTTTTCGAAATGCGCAGCAGAAATTCTTTGGAGGAATAGACACCTATTACGCTCCTTACATACGTTTTAATAGAAAAATGGCCATCAAGGGATCGTACCAGCGAGATTTGAACCCTGAGGTAAATACAACCTTAAAGCTTATCCCACAAGTAATGACAGCAGACGCAGATGAATTTCTATTTGCGACAAAGTATATTCAATCTTTAGGATATAGGGAACTCAATTGGAATTTAGGTTGCCCTTACCCAATGGTTACAAGAAGCGGCATGGGATCTGGCCTCATTTTTAACACGGAAAAAATAGATCACATTTTAGATCGTGTGCACAGCGAGACAGATCTTACCATTTCTATGAAAATGCGTCTCGGATATGAAAACAGCAATGAAATATTAGATGCTTTTCCTATTCTAGAAAAGTACCCACTTAAAAATATAGCCATTCATGCACGACTTGGTAAGCAGTTATACAAAGGAAGTGTAGATCTCGAAGCATTCCAAAAATGCATAGATGTTGCCAAGCATACCTTGTATTATAATGGCGATATAACTACTGTTGAACGGTTTAAGGCAATGCAAGGACAATTCCCATCCATCGCCCATTTTATGATAGGACGAGGTCTTATTGCGGACCCTTTTTTGCCAAGTATGATTAAGGCAGGCACTGCGGAATATCCTGCCGATCGATGGGATATTTTTAGAGAATTTCACGATACTATTTATCACCAGTATGATGATTATCTTTCTGGACCCACTCCCATTAAGATGAAAATGCTAGGTTTTTGGGAGTTTTTCTCTCAGTCCACATACAATCCTCAAAAAGTCTATAAAGCAATTAAAAAAGCAGGGAACCCGCATAAATATGTAAAAGCCGTAAGTGAGATTATTGCTATTCAAAAACAATATGCCAATAGATAATTTGTATATCAAGTAGGTTGATACTTAGTCCTAATTTCTGGAACTAATACAGGTAGTTTAAGGCCAAAAAAGATTCCTGCTTTCTTGCCTTCAATATACTGCTAAATACAATTGCCCAACTGTTAAAGCAATTAGAAATATGTGTTCTTTGCGGTTTTTAATTGCTCAGGCAAAGAAATATTTTCTCACTTGCTTATCGATAAATTAACTAAAGCTCATAAGGAGAGCGCAAAAGCAAAAGTCAGCTAATAATCCAAGACAGATACGATCAGCAACCATTAATAAATAGGTGGTTTGCTAGCCTGGATTCTTGGATAAGTGCTAAATTTGTCATCAATGAAAATTGAGAAATCAAACCCGTTCAGTCAGCTAACGGGAGCTGAAAAATTTGCCACTAAAGGCTTATCGTTTATGATTGCAGGACGTTTTATATTATTATATGAAAATCGATAAAGAAAAAGTATGCCTATTTTGGTTTAGAAGAGATTTACGTCTTTCGGATAATCATGCTTTGCATGTAGCACTGAAAAGCCATATTCCTGTGTTGCCGATATTTATTTTTGACACTGAAATTATCGACGATCTTGCAAAAGATGATTCTAGACTTACTTTTATTTATGACACCCTTTCTACTTTAAATACTTCTCTAAATAAGCATTCAAGTAGTATTAAATGCCTAAAAGGAAAACCCATTGACGTTTGGAGTCAATTGATAACAGAATTTGACATAGTTTCAGTTTTTGCGAATGAAGATTACGAACCTTATGGCATAAAGAGAGATAGAATGGTGCAACAATTTCTGTCTGAACATCACATTAAATTTTCACTATACCAAGACCAAGTTATATTCTCCAAAAACGAGGTGATAAAAAAAGACCGTACTCCTTATACTGTTTATACACCCTACAAGAATAAATGGCTGGAACTATATGCTGACCAAAAAAAATCTAATTACGCGGTGGAAAGTTGGAATGGGTATGCAAAAATTAAAATTGAATTCCCTAGTCTATCCACTCTCAATTTTGTGCGTTCTGCTATAAAAGTGCAACCCTACAATTTAGACGAGTTAGAAAATTACGATGAGACAAGGAATTTTCCCGCATTGGAAGGAACGAGTAATCTAGGTCCGCATTTAAGATTTGGTACTTTAAGTATTCGTGAAGCTATTTCTAAAACGAAATCGAACGAAATATTTTTGAGTGAACTCATATGGCGCGAATTTTTTATGCAAATACTTTATCACTTTCCACATGTAGTCGCAAATAATTTCAAAAAGAAATACGACAACATACAATGGAGGAATAATCTGGAAGAATTTGAAAAATGGAAAAATGGCGAAACTGGTTATCCAATGGTTGATGCAGGAATGAGAGAATTAAATGCTACTGGATACATGCACAATAGAGTTCGAATGGTGGTTGCAGGGTTTTTATGTAAACATTTACTAATTGACTGGAAATGGGGAGAAGCCTATTTTGCAACAAAACTTTTGGACTATGAGCTCTCCTCTAACAATGGAAATTGGCAATGGTCTGCAGGCACGGGGTGTGATTCAGCTCCTTATTTTAGGATATTTAACCCAACAGAACAGGTTAAAAAGTTCGACACACAATTAGCTTATATCACAAAATGGATTCCTGAACTTAACTCGTTAAACTATCCAACAACAATTGTAAATCATAAATTTGCGAGAGAAAGGGCTATAAGCACGTATAAAATTGGATTAAACTAAATACAACTTTATCTTAATTGAACGCTGATACTTCTCGAGACTCAGTTTATTTCATACCTCATTAACAGGTAGATATATCCATTAAAAAAGTAAATTAAAGAAAGTGTAGATTCGGAAAACATGAATGATTCATTAAATATTTGTTTGTCTTGTGGGTTATGTTGCGACGGTACCTTAATTGGTTATGTAAAACTAGGCAGCAAAGAGTTGCCCGCATTGAGAGAGTTATTGAATATAGAGGAAGAAGGTGGTAAAGGATTTTTTCTTCAACCGTGTAAAAGCTATTGTGATGGTTGCACTATTTATTCTAAAAGACCGAAACAATGTGACAATTTTAAATGTGGGCTTTTAAAATCAGTCGAACAAAAAGAATTGAGTTTTGACACTGCTCTTGAAAGGATCAATGCGGTTAGTCAAAAAAAGATATCCATAGAAAAAAAGATAGCGAAACTACCGTTTGAATTAGAATCTAATTCCTTTTATTTTAAAATGACCGAATTGAAAACGTTGCTCTATAAAAAGAAAGCTGAATCACCAGTAACGCAAAACCAATTAGAGTTAATACCAGACCTTGAACAACTCAATAGCCTCATCTCAAAAAACTTTGGAGTTTCGTTGTTTTAAAAGTGATAAAAATACAAAAACAAGAAATGCCATAAAGCAGCCAATCAAGAATGCCTAGTTTAGCTGCATGGATATTCAGACAAGTGTTATATTTGAAAACAATTAGTTTTAAGAATCCAAACCCGAGTTCATAAGAGAATCCCAAAGTTGGCACACTACTTATGGAAGTTGGACGTTAGCAAACAATTATGAAAAAATTACTATGTATTTTTGGTGTATTTGTACTTTTAATAGCTTTTACGAGTAACATTTCAGCACAAACTGTTTTCAAAATAAAGTATGAATCGCAAGCTGACATTAAAGTGTTTGTTGTAAAATACGAATCGCAATGCGACCTTAAAGTATTTGAAGTAAAGTACGAATCGCAAGCTAAAAAAGATGGACTTTGGTACTGGGTGGATTATAAATCTCATTCGGACAAAACGATATACTTTGTTGATTACGAGTCACAAGCAGATCTTAAAATCTACTTTGTTGAATACGAGTCACAGGCAGGTTGGAAAAACAGCTCAAAGAAACCTTTATTGAGGTAATCATCCACTATTGATAAAATATAAACGATTTTCAATAATTGACTAAACTGTATTAATCTCAGTTTATCCTAGAGCCATGAGAGATTATAGAAAATAGATTATTATTAAATTGGTTGCCTAGAGGTAAACTAATTAAAACAATGAAAACTTTTTTTTTCTTGATAATTCTGATACTGATTTAATTTAATCAAGAAACTTCGTTGTATTAATTCTTGGAGTATTTTTTTAGCTGGTGCTTATGGTTATATCAGGTTGTCTGAATACTTTGAAAGTAAAGTGAGAACTTTTACAAAGAAAGAAGATGGAAATGTGAATTAGCCTTTTGCCCTCTAGTTGTAGGAAAGTATTAAATTTAGGCAAAATCAATTCATAGGACAGATTTGCTCAAAAAACAATAGCCACAAGTTGTTTGTAATTGTAATTTGAATATATTCGTTTTTTAAGAAAACGTAACGAAGATTTAAATAAAATTAAAAGATAAAATTATGGGAAAAGGCAAAGACACTAAGAAAAGCGTAAAAAAAGAGGCTACTAAAACTCCAAAAGAAAAAAAAGCAGAAAAGAGATTAAAGAAAGCTGGTAAAGTCTAATTTTTTCTAGAAAACTAAATCCGGCTGCAAATGTGTTATTATAAATAGTTCTGATTTTGGTGGGTTAAATAAGTTTCAAAAAAATGAAATTTAAATTAGATTTTTAACCTTGTTTTTTTTAAGCATTTCTTATCATTTCTGCTTCAGTGATATACTAGGAAATAGCATTGAAGAATACATTTACTCCGGGAGATATTCCGGTGGTTATTTTGGGAACTTATACTTAGAAAATAGTAGTTAATACAGTATTTATTCCAATGTTGTCATTCCGGAAGTTGAGCTTCTAAAGCCGTGAATAACTCAACCCATTATAGAAATCACATATACCCTATTTAGAGCAAAACCAAAGCAATAAGCCATCAAATTAATTATTTTAAAAAATATAAATGGGTTATTAATTGACTCTTAATTGAAAAGGTTTTGAACAATAATTCAAAATCAGCAAAAGAGATTTTAGTTAGAATAAATTAGGACTTAAACCGCTAGTCTTCAAACTTGAAACTTTTTTCTATAAAAAAGTTTCAATGCAAAATAATTAAATTACTTTCGCACTTTATTTTTTATAACACATTAACATACATTATTTTGAAAAAAGGAATCGTAAAATTCTTCAACCAAGAAAAAGGCTTCGGCTTTGTAACTGAAGATGGAACTGAAAAAGACTATTTTGTTCACAAGACAGGATGTATTGATATCGTTGCCGATGGTGATGAAGTAACCTTCGAAGTAGGAGAAGGCAAAAAAGGCCCTATGGCTATCGACGTAAAACAAGCTTAATACTGGTTATATAGTATTTTAAAAACGGCGCCTTTGGCGTCGTTTTTTGTTTATACTAATCTGTGATTAAGCCTTCAATTTGTTTTTCAGCAAACTATTTGCTGAATAGCAAAGGAAACCAAACCCAATACTTTGGGAGCAATAAACAAGTTAAATTAATTTCAACCTTCATTCTTGTAGTCTTCGAATTTAAATTGGTGAAAATAATCGATGAAAAATTCAACTATTAACAAGTAAATAAATTAAAAATCTAATACTTTTACAACATCTTTTAGAGAGACAAAAAACAGGATCTTTTTATTTATTATATTGAATTTATAATGACAGAGTCAGGGACAAGAGTTGCTAATTACAGTAAGACATTAGATGAGCACCTTGAAAAGGAAAAAGCTGCAATTGAATTAATTGCGGCAGTTGGTACCCTTATGTATGAAAAACAAGTTGAATTGGTATTGTTCCGAAATCATTTACTCGATCATAGTTCTTCAGAAATTTTAAGACTACACAAATACGCTGGAAAAGTAGTTGAAAAACCCATTAAAGTTATTCATTCTGCCCGCCTTGCAAAATTGCTTTGTGGAATGGATTTGGCTCCAGCAAAAATTGACATTGGAAAATTAAGCTATGAGTATGGCCAAGAGATGGCAAATTATACTTCTAAAGAAGAGTTTCTAAAAGCAAAATTGGGTAAAATAATTTCTTCTGACGGAAATCAAATTGCACCAGTTGATGTCGTATTGTATGGTTTTGGTAGAATTGGACGTTTGGCTGCTCGTGAGTTAGTTAAACAAGCGGGAAAAGGACAACAGCTTAGACTTAGAGCAATTGTTACTCGATCTGTAACGGATGCACAAATACTAAAACGTGCTGCACTTCTTCAAAATGATTCAGTTCACGGACCTTTTGAAGGAACTGTAGATGTGGACTTAGAAAACAAATGTATTGTTCTTAACGGACAACAAATTCATATCATAGAAGCAAAACAACCTGAAGATCCAGATTATACTCAATATGGAATTAATAAATGTTTATTGATTGATAACACAGGAGTTTTTGCGGATCGAGAATCACTTTCAAGACACCTAAAAGCTAAAGGAGTGCATAAGGTATTATTGACTGCTCCCGGAAAAGAAATCCCAAACATTGTTTATGCTATCAATCAAGGCACTGTAGATTTAGATCAAGAAACAATCTACTCAGCTGCCTCATGTACAACGAATGCAATTAGCCCAATTTTAAAAGTTATTCAAGATAAATTAGGAGTTGAAAAAGGACACATAGAAACGGTTCATGCTTACACAAATGATCAAAACTTGTTGGATAATATGCATAAGAAACCACGTCGTGGTCGTTCTGCTGCTATTAACATGGTTATTACTTCTACCGGAGCTGGTAAGGCGGTAACGAAAGTTATTCCAAGTTTCCAAAATAAACTTACTGCAAATGCAGTTCGTGTTCCTACACCAAACGGTTCTTTGGCAATATTGAGTCTATCGATTGATAAAAAAACTAGTCGAGATGAAGTAAATGCTTTAATTAAAAATGCAGCACTTGAAGGCAATTTGGTAAATCAAATTTTCTTTTCTATGGACGAAGAAATGGTTTCTAACGACATAATTGGAAATTCTTGTTGTTCAGTATTCGATTCACCTGCCACTATTGTAAGCAATGATGGAAAAAACATTATTCTATATGTTTGGTATGACAACGAATTTGGATATACCAAACAAGTAATTCGCTTGGCAAAGTATATTGCTAAAGTTAGAAGGTTGCATTATTATTAACTAGAAATTATATTTTAAATAGACCCGCTTTGTGTAAACTCAGACGGTTTTTTTTTGCTGTATTTTTTTTTTAATACAGAGGCATAATGAATTTATTTTAGCGTTTCAGTGAGACAGTAGAATCTCAATATTCTGAAATAAATATAAATCCGATGGTTATCGGTTAACTGGAATTAGAATCGAATACAGATTAATCTCAATTATCATTAATCAATACCCTTAAAAAAACAAAAAACTAATCCTTAACCTATCTCCTACTCCTTTTTACCCATACTAGCTTTTTGCATAGGATTCTGTCCTATTTTATTTCCAGCAGATTTATATACCTGAAACTTAGTAGGTAGAAGCACTCTAGGCCAATAGTTGTTATTTACCTCTACATCTGCGGTTTCTAAAAATGGGTCTATTTCTATTCCTTTTACTTCTTTTTCGAAATAGAATACCTTGGTTACTTCTTCACTATTCATTTTCCAAATTTCTGCAGGAATCCGAACTACTTTTTTACTGTTATCCGTAAAAGTAAATTCTAAAATTATTGGCATAACTAAACCTCCAATAGATTTAAATTTAACTTGATAAAAGTTCATTCCATTACCTAATAATTCCCTCTCTTTTTCTTTCAATTTAGCCATTCGCTTTTCATAGCTTTCTTCATCCATGGTGGTTACCGTATATTTATAATCACCATCGTAAAAGTCCTCTAATTCAGGTTTTTGCTTTATTAAAAAATTAATGCTTGTATCGTTTCTTATTTGTCCAATAAAATCTCTTTTCGTATCTGCTTGTTCTTTGCTAAACTTTTTTTCTTTAGTAGGGTCCATTGTGTTTATTTGAAACCATTTTACCTCTTCTAAACTAATATCCACGTGGTCAGTAGTATAAAACCAACCTCTCCAAAACCAATCTAAATCAACCCCACTAGCATCTTCCATTGTTCTAAAAAAATCGGCTGGGCTTGGATGTTTAAATTTCCAACGATTACAATATTCTTTAAAAGCATAATCGAATAATTCCCGACCCATTACCGTTTCTCGTAAAATATTAAGAGCAGTAGCAGGTTTGCCATAAGCGTTGTTCCCAAATTGATAAATACTTTCTGAGTTTGTCATTATAGGAGAGATTCTGCTTTTATCGCCTTTCATGTAAGGTACTATTTTGGCAGCAGGGCCTCGTCTATGCGGGTAATGTGCGCTCCATTCACTTTGAGTTAAGTATTGCACAAAAGTGTTTAGCCCTTCATCCATCCATGTCCATTGTCTTTCGTCACTATTTACAATCATTGGAAAAAAGTTGTGACCTACTTCGTGTGTTATCACTCCAATCATACCGTATTTAGTTCCCTCACTATAGGTGCCATCTTTTTCTGGACGTCCTCCATTAAAACAAATCATTGGGTATTCCATACCAATGCTATTTGCATGAATGCTCCAAGCTACTGGATAAGGATAGTCGAAAGTATATTTACTGTAGGTTCTAATCGTGTGTGCTATTACTTCGGTACTATAATGCTCCCATAAAGGATTTCCTTCTTTTGGGTACATACTCATACACATTACAGTTTTGTCGTTTAGTTTAACACCAATAGCATCCCAAATAAACTTACGACTGCTTGCAAATCCAAAATCACGAACATTTGTTGCTTTAAACGTCCATGTTTTTGTTCCTGTTTTTTTCTCTTTTTCAGCTGCAAGAGCCTCATCCGGAGTAACAATCATTACTGGTTTGTCCGATGTTTTTGCTTTGTTTAATCTACTTCTTTGTTCTGTTGTAAGAACTGAGGAAGCATTTTGTAATTCCCCTGTAGCAGCAACTTGGTGATCTTCGGGAACGGTCAGATTTACTTCATAATTCCCAAATGGTAAGGTAAACTCTCCTCGTCCCAAAAACTGCTTGTTTTGCCAGCCATCTACTTCATTATAAACACACATTCTAGGAAAAAACTGAGCAATGGTATACAAGTAATTATCTTCTTCTTCAAAAAATTCGTAGCCGCTTCTTCCGCCTATTTCCATTCTGTTATTAATATTATACCACCACTTTATTTTAAATAAAACTTTAGAACCTGGTTTAAGTGTTTCTGGCAAATCAATTCGCATCATTGTTTTATTAATTGTGTAAGACAACTCTTTTCCAGAACCATCGTTTACTTTTTCAATTTTAAAACCACCATCAAAATCACTCATCATTCTATCCATGGTGCGGAACGAAGTTTTTCGATTTATAGCTTGAGTACTAATTAACTTGGTTTCACTGTCTTTTGCTCTCACATTTTGATCGAGCTGTAACCACAAGTATGTCAAAGGATCTTTAGAGTTATTGGTGTACGTAATGGTTTCTTCACCGCGTAAAATTTGTTTTGCATCGTCCAACTCAATATTCATTTTGTAATCGGCTTGTTGCTGATAATACCATGGACCGGGTGCTCCAGATGCAGTTCTATAAGCATTAGGAGTTGGTAATTCTTGGTATAACTGTCTGAATTTATTGGTATTAGTATTGTTTTGAGAAAAGCAGAAACTTGCTGAAAATACAAGTAAAACAAGAAATTTAATTTTTATTATCATAGGAGTTTGCGAATTAATGGGCGAAAGTAATACTACCTTCAAAATTAACAGGGTAAAATTTTGATAGATGGTAATTTTTAAGCACCGAGGTTAATTAATGAAGACTTCGTGCAAAGTATATTTCATTAAATATTCTGATTTTTCCTCTACCTTCGTTTTATGAAAATCATTCTAATATTCATTTTGTTTTCCCTTACATCTCTTCCTTCCCCTCACCCACTTCATGTTTCTATAATGCAAATGGACCACAATGAAGAAACTAATACTTTGGAGATAACATTAAAAGCATTTGTTGATGATTTTGAATTGGGATTGAAGGATTATTCACACACAAAAGTGTTTTTGAACGATAATGAAGGAAACGACTCTATCGATGTTATTATGGAAAAGTTCGTGCGTCAAATGACAAGTTATAAGATAAACGGTAAGACTACCGAACTTAAATGGATAGGTTGGGAATTAGAAAAGGATGAAGTGTTTATTTATTACGAAATGGCTCTTGCAAAAAAAGTAAAATCCATAAGCGTCCAAAATGATTTGCTCATGAATGAATATCTCGACCAAGTAAACATTGTTCATTTAAAGTACATGGGTAAAAACAAAAGTTTTTTACTGGAAGAAAAAAAGTCTGAAAAGGATTTTGAATTTGAATAAGGTTTATCAAGCAAGGTTGGCGTGAAAGTTTTTTATTCCTAACTAAAACTCAATAAATTCTTCACAATTGGTTTTCAAAAAAGCCAAAGTATTTTCGTCATTTACCAATCCTAATTTCTCATCTATCAAAGTATGACATTGAGCAAATGCTGGCTTAACAGGTGAGACGGTTATTCTCAAATAATTAAGTATTCCCGTAAAGTGCTCTAAACCACGAATATTACCTGCCCTACCAGCTGAGATTCCAATTAATAGAGCTTTTTTATTATGAATTCTGCTCGGCGAAAAACTATCAATAAAGGATTTTACAGCACCCGGAAAACTTCCGTTGTATTCAGGTAGAATAAAAATGAATTTATCTGCGTCTGTTATATGATTATCTTGAATTTGTAAAAGGCGCTCATTGTGTACCCCAAAAACTTCATTATTAAATATAAAATCATCAGGTAAATCATTAAGGTTTAACACCTTATTATCTATTTTTGATTCGTTTAACAACTCACAAATCGATTTTGCAAACACAGAACTAATACTATTTTTTCTATTCGTACTACTAATAACTGAAATCATAATCTTATCGTAATTAAGTGCGTGTCACCTATATTAACACTACTCTGTTTAAAGCTTGTTTATAAATGGAAATGTACCCCTTAAAGCCGCTATGCAAAAAAAGTACTTTTAACCTTTACAAATCAAGTGTAATTTATTGTTTTGGCAAGTTAATTCAAGATTTTAATTGCCAGTTCTTTAAAGGTTGATTTACCACACAGTTTGTAATATATTATTAACAGAATGGGAAAAATTATTGCAATAGCAAACCAAAAAGGGGGCGTTGGTAAAACAACTACCTCCATAAACCTAGCGGCTAGTTTAGGTGCCTTAGAAAAATCGGTTTTAGTAATTGATGCCGATCCACAAGCAAACGCAACATCTGGCTTTGGTTTCGATCCAAATAATATTAAAACCAGTATTTACGAATGCATTATAAATAATGTAAATCCTGCCGATGTAATTTTACACACTGACAGTCCCAATGTAGATATTCTTCCAGGCCATATCGATTTAGTTGGTGCTGAAATAGAAATGATAAATCTTCCTAATCGTGAAAAAATGATGCGGATGGCCATTCGACCACTTGCCGAGCATTATGATTTTATATTAATCGATTGTAGTCCATCCTTAGGATTAGTTACCGTAAATTCTCTTACGGCTGCCGATTCTGTAATTATTCCTGTACAATGTGAGTATTTTGCGCTAGAAGGATTAGGCAAATTGCTAAATACCATAAAAATTGTTCAGAATCTACTCAACAAAGATTTGGACATTGAAGGTATGCTATTAACCATGTACGATCAGCGTTTGCGTTTGGCAAATCAAGTTGTTGAAGAAGTGAAGACGCATTTTCAACAATTAGTTTTTGACACCATTATTTTTAGAAACACAAAATTGGGGGAAGCTCCTAGTCATGGTGAATCTGCAATAATGTTTGATGCTACCTGTAAAGGTGCTGTCAACTATTTAAACTTGGCACGAGAAATATTACAAAAAAACAACCTTACCCGTCTTTCAAACGAAGAAAAGATTATTCACGTAGAGAATGGTGAATAAAAAAAGAGCTCTAGGACGTGGTTTAAGTGCTTTACTTGAAAGCGCCGATACTGATATTACAAGTACTTATAAATCTTCTTACTCCGAATCCAAAGTAGCTGGTTCGATTTCTAATGTTTTAGTAAACCAGATCGTTGAAAATCCTTTTCAACCACGGAGCATGTTTACTAAAGAAGCACTAGAAGAATTAGGAGAATCTATAAAAATTCATGGTTTAATTCAGCCGATAACGGTTAGAAAACTAGGAAACGATGAGTTTCAAATAATATCGGGCGAAAGAAGATGGCGTGCAGCTAAATTAGTTGGGTTAACTCAAATTCCAGCTTACATTCGAATAGCAAACGATCAATCCATGCTAGAAATGGCGTTGATTGAAAATATTCAGCGTGAAAATTTAGATGCAATTGAGATTGCCTTGAGTTATAAACGACTAATTTCTGAATGTAATTTAAGCCAAGAGAACATGGCTGACCGAGTGGGCAAAAAACGAAGTACGGTCACTAATTATTTACGTTTATTAAACCTTCCAGATCTTATTCAATTGGGATTAAGAGAAAAAAAGATTTCTATGGGCCATGCACGTGCCCTGCTCGCTGTTGACGATAAAGATTTACAAATTCTGATTTTCGAAAAAATTATTGAAGAAAAACTTTCAGTTCGTAGAGTTGAAGATTTAATAAGGTTCAATTCTGATGAAAGCCCCAAAGAAGTAATTAAAAAAGAAGCAGCTCAAGTATCCAATGAAGAAAAAGGGATGGCTAAGGATATGGGCATGGTTTACGGAAGCCGAGTTAGCATAAGCAAAGCGGATAACGGGAAGGGTAAATTGGTTTTTCATTTTGACAACGATCAAGATTTGAAAAGTCTCATTAAGAAATTAAAACAAGTTTAGGTTTAGTTCCTTTTCGGTAAAGAAGCTATTTACCTACTTTCGCCGCGCTTATAGGCTTGACAATGAATATAAAAAAGTCAATATCCTCTACTTTAATTGTATTTGCATGTATTGCTAATCTTTTTTCACAAAAAGAGTTACAAGATAGCAGCGCAGCTTTGGTTAAAATAGAAACCATTGCAGCGGATACTGTTCGAGGCACAATTGCAGATAGTACATTAATGAAAATTCATACCTCTAAAAAGGCAGCATTGTTATCCGCTATAATTCCGGGCGGAGGACAGGTTTATAATAAAAAATACTGGAAGATCCCTTTGATTTATGGTGCTGGGATCGGACTTGCATACGTATTTAGTGGCAATTATCGGGAATACAATAAATACCGAGATTCGTACATTACTAGAATAAGTGTAGAAAAGGATTCGAGTTATGTTGGTCCCGATTATTTTGAAAATATTTCTAACTCCGGACTTCAATCAGAAAGCGAAAGAACACAAAAGAACTACGAACTTGCCGCAGTAGGAATTGTACTAGTTTATGCCTTGCAAATTGTTGATGCTACTGTAGATGCTCATTTAAAAACATTTGACGTAAGCGATGATCTATCCTTAGGGATTCGACCTGCTGTAATTGGAAATCCTTATAGCATGGCTAGAGGAATAGCACCTACATTGGGATTCAGAGTAAATTTGAAATTTAAATGAGAATAGCAATTATTGGCTACGGAAAAATGGGCAAGGAAATTGAAAAAATTGCCTTAGAAAGAGGGCATTCAATAAGTGCTAAAATTACTTCTAACTCGTCCGATTCTGAAATGGATTCTGTAAAGGAAAGCGACGTAGCTATTGAATTCAGCAACCCAGAAAGCGCGGTTAAAAACATTGAATTTTGCAGTAAAAACCAAACTCCTTTAGTAGTAGGTACAACTGGCTGGTATTCTGATTTTGATGGTATTAAAGAGAAAATAGAACAGGATAAAAGTGCGCTTTTTTATGCGACAAACTTTAGCATGGGAGTCAATATATTTTGGAAAGCAAATGAATATTTGGCTAAAATAATGAACTCGTATCCAGCTTATAATGTGGAAATGGAGGAAATTCATCACACCCAAAAATTGGATGCTCCTAGTGGAACTGCGATTACTACCGCAGAAAAAATAATTGAGAATATAGATAGAAAATCGGAATGGCAATTGGAGCACGAAAATCAAAATGACCAACTCAAAATAATTGCCAAACGAGAACCAAATGTACCCGGTACACATGAAGTTTTTTATAATAGTAAAATTGACAGTATCTCTATAAAACATGCAGCTCACAGTAGAAAAGGATTTGCTTTGGGTTCTATTTTGGCAGCCGAGTTTATTGTCGATAAAAAAGGGGTTTATAGTATGAACGATTTATTAAATTTTTTAAAATAGAATATGGCTTTAATCATTCAAATAGCAATTTTAATTCTTTGGGTTTTCGGACTTTATTTAATGTTCGAAAAAGCAGGACGAAAAGGTTGGGAAGCTCTAATTCCTGGATATAGTTTATGGGTTTGGCTGAAAATTATTGAAAAACCATGGTGGTGGTTATTGCTTCTATTGTTTCCAGGCGTAAATCTAGTTATGCTTATGGTTATGAGTTTTAACTTGGCTTATGGTTTTAACAAACGTTCTAGTTACGATACTTATATGTCTTTTTTCTTGCCTTTTATTTATTTGCCCATGTTGGGAATGAAAAAAGAGCCATTAAAATTTGTTGGGTTTGAAGACCAAAAGAAAAAAGCAGGAATGGCCATTGAATGGCGGGATGCCATCCTATTTGCAGTAGTTGCGGCTAGTATTATTCGTACTTATGTATTTGAAGCTTATACTATTCCAACTCCATCTATGGAAAAATCATTATTAGTTGGTGATTACCTTTTTGTAAGTAAAATGGCCTATGGCCCTAAAACACCAGAAACTCCATTAGCAATTCCATTTGTACATCATACCATTCCTATTCTAAATATGAAATCCTATACTGAATGGCTTTCCTTACCTATGCTTCGATTACCAGGCTTTGGAAATGTGGAAAGAAATGATGTTGTAGTCTTCAATTTTCCAGCTGGTGATACAGTTATCATGGAACATCAAAATCGAAGTTATTCGGAAATTGTGCGTGAAATAGCTCTTGAGTTAAAAATGAGAGATCACCAAGAAGGTAAGAAAATGAAGCCTGATGGTAACTATGAAGCTTTAGGTCGAGATTACGTTTGGGATAATATGAATGTGGTTGTTCGCCCAGTAGACAAAAGAGAAAACTACGTAAAACGTTGCGTTGCTATTCCTGGAGATATAATTACTGTTGATAATGGTGTGTTGAGCATTACAGGGGAAAAAGCATACGAACCACCAGAAATGCAATACAATTATCGAGTTTCTACGAACTCGGGTCTAAATAAGTGGAAGATGAAAGAGAAATTTAATATTTCCAATTCGGACCTGCGTAAAGTTGGAGGCGAAAATTCATACATAACCCCTCTTACTTCAGATTCTCGTGATAGGCTTTCAGAATTTGTAACTACTACTGATATTACTAAAGACTTAAACCCTAAAAATCAGATAGATACTACCCATTCTGTATTTCCGAACAATAAGTTGTATCGATGGTCTAGAGATAATTTTGGACCACTAAAGGTTCCTAAAAAAGGAGAGACTATAGCTTTAACTGTAAAAGAACTTCCTAAATATTCACGAGTAATTGGTGCCTATGAAGGAAATGAGGTAGTTGTAAAAGGGAATAAAATATTTATTAACGGAAAAGAGACAACCGAATACACTTTTAAAATGAACTACTATTTTATGATGGGAGATAATCGTCATAATTCATTAGACAGTCGTTTTTGGGGTTTTGTACCAGAAAATCACGTAGTAGGTAAAGCTTCTTTTATATGGTTTTCTGCTGACCCAGAATTAGGTTATACAGAAGGTAAGATTCGATGGAATAGAATATTTAGTTGGATTGATTAAAGTGCCGAATTTAGTACTTCCAATTTGCTACTTCCCTCCTATTTCTTTTTGGCAACATGCTATTAAAGCGAATGAAGTTTTATTAGATTCTCACGAATTTTACATAAAACAAACGTATAGAAGCCGTTGTAAAATATACTCTGTTCATGGTCCACAAGTATTAACTATTCCTTTAGATAAAGCTAGCTCCAAAACATTAATGAATACTGCAGAACTGGTAGAATATGAACCTTGGAGAAAGGTACACCTTAAAGCTTTAGAAGCCGCGTACTCTGCTTCGCCTTTTTTTGAGTTTTATATCGACGAACTCAAACCAATATTATTAGGAAACCAAAAGGGGTTAGTTGAGTTTAATTTAGCAGGAATAAATTGGATAAATAAGGTTTTGGATTTAGATATTCAATTTACCCAAACTGTTGATTTCCACAAAGAATACCCCTTTCAAGACTTGCGCCCAGGTAAAAAAAATGAATTCGAACCTCCAGCCAATCTCCCTAAATACAATCAAGTTTTTATGGATAAAGGAAATTCGTTTGTACCCAATTTGAGCATTTTGGATTTATTATTTAATTTGGGAAATGAGGCTAGGGTTTATCTTCATAGATAATCCTCCCTCAATAAGTTATCCCCGATTTCCAGATATCAAATAATTTTTGTTGCGTTTTGGTTTTGTATCGTTTGTTTTTTAAACGATTTTTGATAGTTCCATTTTATGTTTCGACAGAAATTTAAGTCCAACCATTTCCCCATTTCTTATCACATTTAAAGTGAGTCGAGTTCCTTCAGGAAAATAATCACCATATTCATCTTTGAAGCAACTTCTTGTTTCCTGAATCTAAAGCTTGTTGTGGTTTTGAAACCATTAGAAACAAAAAAAAGCCTAAATATCAATGATATCAAGGCTTTAAATGCAATTTGTGGCGTATGTGGTTCTCGAACCCATTGACAAAACGTTCCAATGTTTCGCAATCAATCCTGAATTTACTTCATTAGCTCCTCAACCCCTTCCTTGCTGCCTTATCCACCAAACTAAAAATCTTATCCAATTCATTTTTCTCTTTGAACGATTTATGCCCCTTTATTTTTAATATTTCCAAATTCATTGAATCAAAAAGCTCATAAAACTGAATGTATAACTCTTTGTTCTTCAAATCCCTTCCATTTTTAGAAATAAAGTTGTTTTTTTCTAGACGAATTCTTCTGCCTAGTAACCCAACTATGTTTTGAGAATCGGTATAAACAACTACTTTTTTGTTTTCCAAATAATTTTCTGTTAGAGCCCAAATCAACGTTTCAATTTCTAGTTTAGTAGAAGAAGTATTTTCAAATTTTTTGGTCTTTACATCCTCTTGTTTAGGTGAATCGATAAGACCAGACAATAACAAGTAAGCTCCAACTCCAACTTTATTTATAGTGTCAGCGCTTCCATCAGTGAACAAATAGAAATCAGGCTGTTTAGCCATTAAATTCTAGCTTGGTAAGTAAACAGGTCGTAGTATCTACCTTCTTTGGCAATTAGTTCGTCGTGTGTTCCCTTTTCTTCTATTTCACCTGCCTCAACTACCAAAATTTGATCTGCTTTTTTAATGGTACTCAATCGGTGGGCAATCACAAACGTGGTTCGACCTTTCATTAATTCACCTAAACTTTCTTGAATAAGAGCTTCGCTTTCTGTATCCAAATTGGAAGTCGCCTCATCCAAAATCAATATTTTAGGATTAGCTAATACCGCTCTAGCAATCGCAATTCGTTGTCTTTGTCCGCCAGATAACTTTACTCCTCTTTCTCCAATAACTGTTTCTAGGCCATCTTCAAATCGATCGGTAAATTCATTTACATGAGCGACTTTCACTGCTTTCACTAATTCTTCTTCTGTAGAATTCGGTCTTGGAAATAAAATGTTTTCCCTGATTGTTCCCTCAAACAAAAAATCGTCTTGAAGAACTACGCCCAAATGTTGACGATAACTATTCAAGGTTAATGTAGAGAGAGCCTGCCCATCGATAGTTACTTTCCCTGAATCGGGATTTAAAAACGAAGAAACCAGGCCAGCTAAAGTACTTTTACCAGAACCCGATGAACCAACTAATGCAGTAACAGTTCCACTTGGTGCGTCAATTGAAATGTTATGCAATACCTCTTTATTTTCTTCGTAGGCAAAAGACACATTTTCAAACTTAATATCTCCCTTTATTTCCATTCCTAAATCATTTACTCTTTCTGCTGAATTGTGCTCCGATTCCATATTCATTAGTTCTTCTGTTCTATCTAACCCTGCGAAACCTTCAGTTAGTTGACTTCCAATGTTGCTCATTTGTACAATTGGTGCAATCATAAAACCCAAGTAAAGTGTAAATGCCAGAAAATCACCAAAAGTTAAATCCCCTTGAATCATTAAATAACCTCCAATTCCCATAATGCCAACCGAAGCCAAACCCAATAGAAAAGTTGCCGAACTAGTAACCAAAGCGGTAGATGTTAAACTTTTTTTCACATTGCCAAATAGTTTTTCTGCTCCCATTTGAAAAGTTTTTATCTCTTGTTCTTCTGCGTTAAACCCTTTTATAACTCTTACCCCATTTAAGGTTTCGGTTAACCTTCCCGTCACTTCTGCATTTATTTTCCCGCGTTCTCTAAAAATAGGTCGAATAAAACCAAATGCTTTAATGGCAACAAAACCAAAAATAGCCACTGGAACAAGGACTAAAGCGGTCATCATAGGACTAATTTTTATTAATAAAAACAAAGAAATAAATGCCGTAAGAGTTCCGCCAATAAGTTGCACTAGACCTGTACCTACAATATTTCTAACTCCTTCTACGTCACTCATTATTCGAGAAACCAACTCACCCGATTTGCTATTATCGAAAAAATTTATTGGTAAGCCCAAAACCTTTTCTTGTACTTTAACTCTCAATTCTGCTATTAAATGTTGTGCTTCTACACTCAATATCCTAGTCAACAAAAATGAAGTAACCGCCTGAACTACAATAGCTGAACCCACCCACCAAACTATGGTATACAATTTATCGAAATCTTTATTTACAATAACGTCATCCATCAAATACTTGGATGCTCCAGGTAAAACAAGGCTGGCTAATCTACTGATTATGATTAAAATTAATCCAACAGATAAAAGTTTTCGGCGTGGCCATACTATAGTTTTAAAGACAGAAGTAATACTTACTTTTTTATGTGCCATGTTTTGTTTTTTTTGAGAATCCGCGAAAATAAAATCTCTTTTGTTTAACTTGTTTAGATTATGTAACAATAAACACAAATATTTATAAAAAAAGACGAATACCTTTGCAACTTGAAAGAAATGAGCTCTGGAAAAATAAAAACAATTTTAGGTGCAAGCTTTTTGGCTGTTCTAATGCACTCGTTTTGCTGTATTGTTCCTCTAATAGTTGTATTAGGTGGTGTTTCTGGTATTGCAACTTCTTTTTCTTGGATAGAGGCTGCCGAACCTTATTTAATGGCTTTTTCTTTTATAGCTTTATCCATTGCTTTTTACCAAACATACAAGCCAAAACCTAAAGTAGATTGTGAGTGCGATACGCATAATCATAAAAGTATTTTAGGGTCAAAAGCATTTTTATGGATAACCACCATTTTCACAATAGGCATGTATATTTTACATCATTATACAGACCTGCTCGGACACGTTCATTAACGTTTTCAATTACCATCTTTCTTATTTCCAATATCTAAAAAGTTTACATTTATAAAAGCGGGTTTTTACAATGAATCACCAAAGGAAAAGAATAGCCTACATTTGATTATGCGACTAGATAAATTCATTTGGGCGGTACGAATTCACAAAACAAGATCACTCGCTTCAAAGGCTTGCTCTGCAGAAAAAGTTAAGTTAAATGGCGAGTTTGCAAAATCAAGTAAAATTGTTTCATCGGGTTTGGTTGTGTCCATAAAAGTGAACCCAATTTGGAGGAGTTATAAAGTAATTGATCTTCCAAAATCGAGAGTTGGAGCCAAATTGATTTCGCAATTTATTATAGAAACTACTTCGCCAAAGGAATCATATCAGCTAGAACAGAACGAGTTAATAAATAGACAAAATAAGTTTTTGGGAATAAAAGGAAGGCCAACCAAAAAAGACCGACGAGATTTGGATAAGTTAGGGGAATAAAAAGTAGTTACTCAATCTTCGATACTGCCCTAGATTGAATTTTATCTTCATAAAAATTACTTGTTATTTTGTAACCACCTGCTTACATTCTCTTCTACTCTTTGGTCAATAATAGAAATACTGGCACGTTCAAAAGGTTTACCGGTTATCTTTTCATACAATTCAATGTATCTATCCGAAACCAATTGAACAAAAGATTCAGGCATCTTAGGCATTTCTTGACCTTCTAAACCTTGAAATCCATTTTCCATAAGCCATTCCCTTACGAATTCTTTACTCAATTGTTTTTGCTTTTCATTTTTGGCTTGTCTTTCTGAGTAATCTTCTTTATAAAAGTATCGAGAACTATCGGGAGTATGAATTTCATCAATTAGGGTAATTACTCCAAATTTGTCTTTTCCAAATTCATATTTAGTATCTACTAAAATAAGATCTCGATCGGAAGCCATTTCATTTCCACGCTGAAATAATGCTCTGGTATATTCTTCCAATTTTAAATATTCTGCCTCGGGTACTATGCCCTGAGCTATTATTTCTTCTCTTGAAATATCCTCATCGTGTCCTTCCTCTGCTTTTGTAGCCGGAGTAATTATCGGTTCTGGGAATTTGTCATTTTCCGCCATTCCATTAGGCATATTTACACCGCAGATCACACGTTTACCCATCTTGTATTCTCGCCAAGAATGACCGGCCAAATAGCCTCTTATTACCATTTCAATAGGATAAGCCTCACATCTTTTACCAATGGTTGCACTCGGGTCAGGTGATGCCAATTTCCAATTAGGTACAATATCTTTTGTAGCTTCTAAAAATAAAGCAGCAATTTGATTCAATACTTGTCCTTTGTAAGGTATGCCTTTTGGCAAAACATGATCAAAAGCCGAAATACGATCGCTAGCAACCATTACCAATAGGCTGTCACCAATTGAATATACTTCACGTACTTTTCCACGATAAAAATTGGTTTGACCATTAAAATGGTACTCAGTATCTCCTAATGTATTCATTTTTATTTTCCTTCTTTTCTATAATCGGTAGGCAACTTGTCGTATTCTTTAATAATTCTCCTAACTAATCTATGGCGAACGACATCTTTTTCGTTTAATCGAATAATAGCAATGCCCTTTACTTTCATCAATAAATTAACAGCTTGAGCCAATCCGCTTTTTTGACTACGAGGTAAATCCACTTGAGTTAAGTCGCCTGTAATCATGAATTTAGCCGACCGACCCATTCTAGTCAAAAACATTTTCAATTGATTTTCGGTAGCGTTTTGCGCTTCATCTAAAATTACAAAAGCATGATCCAAAGTTCGCCCTCTCATGTAGGCCAATGGTGCTATTTGAATAATTCCATTTTCCATTAACGAAGCCAACTTCTCTGCAGGAATCATATCTCTTAATCCGTCATAAAGAGGTTGTAAGTACGGATCTAATTTATCCTTAAAGTCACCAGGTAAAAAGCCTAGGCTTTCTCCAGCCTCAACAGCAGGACGTGTTAAAATTATCCTCTTTACCTCTTTGTCTTTTAAAGCTTTTACGGCCAAAGCAACAGCTGTATACGTCTTTCCTGTTCCAGCTGGCCCAACAGCAAAAACCATATCATTTTGTTCTACTGCTTCAACTAAAAGTAATTGATTAGGAGTTCTTGCTTTTATTGACTCACCGTTTACTCCATGAACTATGGTATCGTTAGGAGATTCCTTCCTGTTGGGATTAACCGCATCACTTTCCAAAATCCTTTCCATATCCACTGGAAGTAGGCGATTAAATTTTTGGTAATGCTGATAAATATCGTGCATGGCCAACGAAAATTGTTCTATTTCTGCTAAACTTCCAAGAACTCTCAATTCATTGCCACGGGCAATAATCTTAAGCTTTGGAAAATAACTTTGCAGAAGAGCAATGTTAGAGTTGTTGGCACCAAATATATCAACAGGGTTAGAACTATTAAATTCAAATACTTTTTCCTGCAATGTTACTGATTATTAATATTTTAAAATACTTTAATTAAACTAAAACTTAATAAAACAAAAAGCATGTTATAGCAAATTGAAATGTTTAAATTTGTTTACACAAATGTAATCCGATTTAAGTAATTTTATAAGGAGAATTTATAAGAATGAGCATCATTACATTAACAACTGATTTGGGGTTAAAAGACTATTATGTAGGTGCTTTAAAAGGAAGTATTTACAAACAATTCCCAGACGCTCATTTGGTGGATATAAGCCACGAAATCTCCAAGTTTAACTTGATGGAGACTGCATTTGTAATCCAAAATACTTTCAGCGATTTTCCTAAAGGCACTATTCATATCATTGGAGTAAAAGCGGAGCAAACTCACGAATCGGTACATGTTGCAGTTGAATATCGTGATCATATATTTTTAGCAGCCGATAACGGTATTTTTTCCCTATTTTTAGAAGAACCGCCAAACAAAATATTCGAACTTAGCCTAAGGACAGATTCACCCTTCACTACTTTTCCGGTAAAAAATGTACTCGCAAAGGCTGCCTGTCATTTGGCTCGTGGTGGTACTTTAGAAGTCATTGGAAAACCTATGTCAAGTCTTTTTGAAAGAAACTTCTATAAAGCAGTTTTAGAAGAGAATACAATAGTAGGCTCAGTTATTTATCTAGATTCATTTGGAAATGCCGTAACCAACATAACCAAAGCTATTTTCGAGAATTTTGGAAGAAACAGAGAGTTTACTATTATTACAAAAGTGAGTGGCTACAACATTCAAAGCATAAGAAAAAACTACCACGATGTAAATGGTGGTGAACGATTGGCAATTTTTGGAGCTAACGGTTATTTAGAGATTGCCATGAATATTGGAATAGCTAATAAGTTAATGGGATTGAAAATTAATGATAACGTTAAAATTGAATTCAAGAACTAGACTTAAAAACTTGAAACAACCCTTTTATTATTTAGACTAAATAATGCTCATAAGAATAGTAAAAATGACTTTTAAAGAGGATGAAATTACTGAATTTCAGAAAATTTTTGAATCATCTAAACTCAAAATTAGGAATCAAAAAGGCTGCAAACATTTAGAGCTATTACGTGACATAAATAGTCCCAATGTCTTTATCACCTGCAGTTATTGGGAAAAGGAATCTGACCTAAATACTTATAGAAATTCAGAACTATTCGGAAAAGTTTGGAAAGGAACAAAAGCATTGTTTTCTGAAAAACCTGAGGCCTGGAGTGTAGAAAGAGAATGGTTGGGAGAATAGTTTATTAATCCTTAATTAGCCAAAACAATAATTCAATATTTTTCTTAAATTTAATTTCCAACTTCTTTTCATTTCGGAAAAGTTCAAAGCCTAAATTCCCTGATTTTACTCCATTATCACAAGGTGTACTTTCTTAATTTGAAGTTTTAAATCTCTATATCCCTTCTATATTAATTTCAATTAGATAGGCCAATCCTCAATTTATTCTACATTTGGAAATCTACAAAACAAATTTCTTATGCGAAAATTCTTTTTTATTTCCTCTACACTAGTTCTTTTGATTACTGCTTTCCTGATTTTTTATATTCATGATTATTTTCATGTCTTTCTTTATTTTCTGGTTCCATTAATTTTATTAGGCTATTACGATGCATTTCAAAAAAAACATGCAATACTCCGAAATTTTCCTGTATTAGGACACTTGAGGTATATTTTCGAAAGCATTTCTCCCGAAATTCAGCAATACTTTATTGAGCGTAGAATTGACGGAACCCCGCTATCCAAAAACCAAAGAAGTTTAATTTATCAGAGAGCGAAAGGAGTGAAAGACACTGCTCCATTTGGCACAGAGTTTAATTTAATGCAACCAGGATTCGAATTTCTCGCGCACTCTATGTTTCCTAAAAAACACGTAAAAGCCCCCAGAATAAGCATAGGTGGACTAAATTGTAAATACCCTTACCAAGCATCTTTACTTAATATTTCGGCAATGAGCTATGGATCTTTAAGTTCTAGGGCTATAGAAGCTTTAAATATTGGAGCTGGAGAAGGCGGTTTTTATCACAATACAGGAGAAGGTAGTATTTCAAAATTCCACCTAATGGGCGGTGATTTAGTTTGGCAGATAGGTACGGGATATTTTGGTTGTAGAACCAAAGATGGAAGATTTGACCCAGAAAAGTTTAAAATAAAATCCGCCCTACCAGAAGTGAAAATGATTGAGATAAAATTATCTCAAGGTGCAAAACCAGGACATGGGGGAATTTTACCTGCCGAAAAAAACACAGATGAGATTGCCGCTATTAGAGGTGTTGAACCTAATACAACTATTCATTCACCTCCTGCACACAGTGCTTTTTCAGACCTAAAAGGACTTTTGCATTTTGTGGAAGAATTGCGAGAATTATCTGATGGAAAACCAGTTGGGTTTAAGTTATGTGTAGGACGAAAAGATGAATTTGAAGCCCTTTGTGACGAAATGATTATTACTGGTATTAAACCAGATTTTATAACTGTAGATGGTGCTGAAGGTGGAACTGGAGCAGCTCCTCCAGAATTTGCAGACCACCTTGGCATTCCTTTAGAACGAGGGTTAGTATTTGTAGTGGATACTTTGTTTGAAAAAGGCTTAAGAAACGACATTAAAATTATTTGTAGTGGTAAGGTAATTAGCGGAGCATCTATGGTTCGTTTCCTTGCATTAGGTGCGGATATCTGTAATAGCGCCCGAGCAATGATGTTGGCCATAGGTTGTATACAAGCTCTACGATGCAACAACAATACTTGCCCAACTGGCGTTGCCACACAAGAAAAAGGACTTATTGCTGGCCTGAATGTAAAAAACAAGTCTATCCGTGTAGCCGAATACCAAAAAAACACTTTACAAGCGGCAATGGAAATTGTTGGTGCTATAGGACTTGATCACCCAGATGATTTAAGAAGGAACCATGTTATTAAAAACATAGATTCTATTAAAAGTCAGTTGTTTAGCGAAATATATCCTTATCCAAAAAAAACGGAACCTGTTCTTTAACGTTTCAGGTTAAAACGTATCGAATTTAATAGACTTGGCTGTATTTGTGCTTTGACTTGAGTGGTTTTAGTAAACTAATTTTTAAGCAATTTTTGCTTTACTTGAGGCATAATTTCATTGGCAAATTTAGTTTTTAAGGATTCCAATGCTTTACTTATTCCTCTATCAAAACTCAAATCCACACCTTTTATATTGGTTAGCTTTTTAGTATAAAAAACACTTCCGTTTTGGGTTGAAAAATTAAAGTCCGCATCTAAAAAGGATGTAAACAGACCATTATACTCCCCTCCTTCTCGGGTAGTCAAATTTATTTTACAAATTAAATCCGAATTTGCCTTCTTATTCTCATTTAACAAAGCAATTCTACTCAAGGTTTCTTTCAATTCTGGTAATACAGAACGGCCTGCTTTTGAAATTTCAATATAGATTTTTGGAGTTGAAACTTGAGTAACACAAGTTACTTCAGGTAGTTTAATTCCAACCAATACAGCTTGCTTCACTTGTGAAGAAACAGAAGAAATTCGGTCTAAATCTGGAATTACTCTTAAATTTACTTCCATGGGCTTTGTCCCATAAATTTTAGAAATAGAAGCTTTTCCAGAACTGTTTGTCGTGAACTGATTATAACTTAAATTCAGACCAATTGCTTGTACTTTGAGTGGAATTGAGCTCAGACTAATGCCATTTGCGCTCACAGAAACTTCAAGTATCTTTTCCGTCAATGGAATTCCATAGGGTAATTTCAGACTGTTTGTATTCATTTTCATTTCAATTTTATTGAAGCTAACTTGAAGAGATTGAAAAAGATAATTTCCGAAAAACACCTCCTTTCCTTCCACTTCAGTTTTAAGGGCTTGGCTCCAATAGTCTTTTATCGATTCCATAGCTTTTAATTTAAATTCCAATTCTTTTAAAAGCTCATTTTGGGATAATCCCTTTGATTTATCTAACCAGGATTTTGCAATTTCTATTTGTTTGTTTTCTAATGCTTTTTTTCGTGCCAAATACTCCGATTTATTCAACCTATAGTACAAAGCGTACTCATTTTCAGTTTCAAAAATGTCTACTAATTCAAAGTGTTCTAAATCTACATTAGACTCTAATTTAATACTTTGCACAAAATCTTCTCGATGGGAGTCATTTTTCTCGAAAGTGTAAAGAATAGAATTTGCCTGAACTTTAACTTCTATTTCTTGAGATAAATCTTCCAATGCCATTTTCTTAGCTTGATCCGAGAAATTATCGGGAAATGATTTTTTAGAAATTCTTGATATTCCAATATAAAAAGCGGAGTTCATCGGCCGGGCCTTTAGCCAAAAGGGTTCAATTTGATCTGGAGCTTGATTCTGAGGAATTGGTGTTTTTTTTGAAGAACTACACCCAGCAAATGTCAAAGCTAGTAATAAAGCATAAATTATCTTCATTCTAAACCTTTTTCATATTTGCGAATTTTCTGAGCCCAATCTTGAGCTACAATTTTTACCAATTCCGCTTTTATTTCTTTTTCACTTTTTAATTCTCTGTCCTTTTCACTGATCATTCGGTCGAGCTTTTGTTTGGCCACTATGTTGGTATTCACTTTATCTTCGGGTGAAGAATATCGAGTTGACTTGTAATAACCAGGGTATAAATTTTTAGCGTCTTTACTATAAATAGCGTATTCTAATTTATGAGTTTCTTTTGCAGGGTAAGTCTGAGAAAGCACAACCTCTCCCGTTTCAGCAGATATTAAAGTAAGTTGAATCCTACATTCAACAACACGCTCCATGGAATATACATTATAGCTTGTTTTAGAATAGGTCTTTTCGTTGTAATAGTATCCTTTTGTTTTGTTGTATTTGCGAACTACCGATTCATAGTACCCCTTTTCTGACTTGTTTATTAAGGCACTACTGGTATGCTTATAATCTAAAATTTTTCCTCTAACCAACAACTTCGCACCTAATAGCTTTCCCGTTTCGGCAACCGTTTTATCATCGAGTAATCCTGTTAACCCTAATTTTTGTTCTGATATTACAGCTTGTGTACTTTCTCGATCAAGGTAAACCAAAAAGGCGTTTGGCTTTGAACTACCCATTTGAAGAATTAATCGATTTAATGAAAGCGCCATACTTATTTGATCTTTCTCAGATTCTATATTTAACACAGCAATTGTTAATCTGCCCATTTTTAAAGACTCCTCTTTATAATATGATGCCTGTTTATAATCACCACTCATTTGAATAACTCGAGAAAACAGATTGTAAGCTTTGCGGTATCTTTTTGCTTCAAAATCGGTTACAGCATCCAAGTACAATGGCTCTACATCCGAATAGTTTTTGAGAGAAGTAACATCTTTATATGTGGGATCTACCTCAAGAATTTGGATTAAAAATACATTGGCTGCGTCAAATTTATTTTCATTAATAAGTTTACTGGCCTTTTGGTATCTATCTTCAAGATAAACTTTTTTCGATTCTACAAAATAGTCGGCGTAGTAAGGTGCCATTTCCAGCTTCACATAAGGATCAACCAATTTCATGTATTCCTGTGCATCAATGTATTTTAATGTAGCACCAATAAAATCTTCGGCGGTGTAAAGTTTATAAAACTTCTCTAGTTTTTCATCCAATAATTTTTGCCCTTCTTTTTTCAGTAATATTCTGGCGTCTATGTTGTTGGCGTTTTTTTGAAGAGCCACTAAAAAATATTCTGCAGCCTCTTCAGAAAGCCCTGCTTCTTTTAATCGAACTCCTTTTTTGGAATACGATTTTGATGTGTTGCAAGAATTAAAAAACAAAGCAGCGGATAAAACTGTAAATAAAACAACAAGTAGCTTTTGTGTCATGGGGTGCAAAAATAACCCAGCCAAGACAATTACTTTGCCATTGTAGGTAAAGTTTGATTTTATTTAAAAAAATAAAACCTAACTCTTAAATACTAAAAAGGTTAGAGATGAGTGATTGAAATGTTACTGCACCATTTAATACCAATTACGAACCAAGCCACCTAGTATGTTGTTATCTTATTAAGTTTTCCATCATCTTAAATTATTATCGTAACTAAGGCTACGACCATAATTTTAAATTCATAAGACGTAATAATATTTAGAATATAAATTGATTGTTTTGATTCCCAAATGGGTCAACTTCTATCTTTTTCAAAATTCTTTATTTATCATTTCATTTT
>CAWUST010000046.1:0-9705 GCA_963925495.1 uncultured Flavobacteriales bacterium
TAAGCGGAGAAAAAAGAAAAAAATGATAAATTTAAGGAATCTATGCGTGAAACAAAAGATAGTAAAACCAAAATGATAGACCCTAACGAATTAATCCCTGGACCAATTCAGCACGAAAAATTATCTAAAAATCAAATTGATAAAATTAAATTGATTCATAAAACTTTTGAAGAGGTTTATACAATAACTCTTGAAGAAACAATAACAAATTTTAAACGCGACCTTAACATTGATAATGAAATTAATCTTTGGCTAAAAATGAAAAAAACCTTCATTAGCGTGATGAATGAAAAAAAATACAAAAAAATTGAAGAAAGAAAAGAAGCATTTACAATTATCCTAACGAGAACCATGATGCCAAATGAAGAGGTTAAGAAAAGTGTAGAAATTAATAAATTAGATAATAAAGATGTTGAATATATTTTAAATGAGTTTGAATTAAAAATGTAGAAATAAAAACGTTTTACAACAATCTTTATAGTTAATGGCTACAAAGTGTTGCTGTCCCGAAGGGAAGCTATGATTTTTTAGCCAATCCGTTATAACTAATTTAAGGTAGTAATTCTTCAATAGTAGTAGGCTCAAGGTTTACATCTCCATTCACTTCTCTCGCCAAATACAGATTCCCTTTTTCGTCTTTGTAAATTGCTCTTATCTTACAGTAGCCTTCGCAAAAGATATTTACAGAACGTTCATTATCTAATTTAAGAGCTATTTCAGCTAAATCAATATCGTAACCATTTTCAAAAGGGCTACATTTCGAACAGTATTCAGACATAATTAGTTTTGAATTTACGCTGTGAAGTTATCCTTTATTTGAAAATAGACACTCTATATATATAGAGGTGTGTAAGTGTTGGGATATTTTTAAAGGTGACTTAAAAAAGGGTACTTTTATATTATAAATAAATAATAATAGCTTAAAATTGGATAGTTATAAACTTTCTATATACTTTGTATGGAAGTTTGGATTAACCAATCCTAACCTCCAAACTATATCTGGGAATGAAATAAAAATAATTAATCCCGGCTTACAAAACCATCAATCAGGGCCTGATTTTAAAAACTCCAAAATTAAAATTGAAGATAAAACTTGGATTGGTAATGTTGAAATTCATGTAAAGACATCCGATTGGATAAAACATGGCCATTCTTCCGATAAGGCATACGACTCTATTATACTTCATGTAGTTTACGAAAATGACATAGTTTTAGAAGAGCACATTTTCAGAAAAGTTCATACTTTAGAGCTAAAACCATACATTGATAATTATTTTTTAGAGAATTATGAGAATTTTAAATCGCAAAAAGGTTGGATAACTTGCGAATCCCAAATACATAAAATAGATAGTTTTCATATATCCACATGGTTAGATCGACTTAAAGTAAAGAGGTTAGAAAGAAAGACGAATAGAATTTTAGAAATCTTAGAATCGTTTCAGGGCGATTGGGAGAAAACATTTGTTGTTTGGATTTGCAGGGCTTATGGTTTCAAGTTTAACGCTGATTCTATGGAATGGCTTGGTAATAAATTGAGTTCTAAAATGCTTATTAATTCTAGTAATACAGAAGCTTTACTTCTTGGAATAAGTGGATTGCTCCCTGAAATTTCCAATGACTTTTATGTAAATCAACTTATTAAAGACTTTCAATACGAAAAAGTTAAATGGAATTTAACATCCTTCCAGCCATCCATTTGGAAAACAGGCGCCGTCCGTCCACCAAACCAGCCTGCGGTAAGAATTGTCCAATTAGCCGCATTTCTTTCTAAATGTAAAGGTGGTTTTTGGTCTTTTATTTTAGAAATCGAATCCATACCCCAAATACTCATTTATTTGCAATCCGAGCCAAATGTATATTGGGAAACCCATTATGGCTTTGGAAAAGAAAGTAAAAAACATTCCACTCCTATTAGTGAAGCAGCGTTTCAGTTAATCATGATAAATTCAATTATACCGTTTATGTTTATTTATGGTAAGGCCTTGGACAAGCCAGAGTTTACTGAGAGGGCATTAAATTTTCTGCATACTCTAAAACCCGAATCAAATGGAATTATAAATAAATGGAGGGAATTAAAAATACCTCTGCAAAATGCTGGGGACTCGCAGGCTCTTATTGAATTATACAATGAGTATTGTTCTCAAAAAAAGTGTTTAATTTGCAGTATAGGAAATAAGCTCTTAAAAAATGATTGATAAAATACAAGCCTTTTTTGAAAGACAAGCCTTCGGGGTTTGTGACTACATGGGTGAAAAACTTGGTGTTGCGTCATCATCTATTAGAAAATATTTTATTTATTTATCTTTTCTAACCTTTGGTTCACCTCTTATAATTTATCTTGTATTAGCCTTTTTGCTTGAAAACAGAAATTTTTTAAAGCAAAAAAAACACTCAATTTGGGATTTATAAAATCATAATCCATGTTAGCCTTTTCTTTTAAGTATTTCCGAAGTCTATATATAGGCCTTGCCTTTTTGTTTGGAGTTATTTTTTTAGGAACCTATGGTTATGTTTACATTGAGAATTATCCTGTAAATGAAGGTTTTTATATGACCTTAATTACAGTGAGTACTGTTGGTTACGGCGAAGTAAGGCCTCTTTCTGATAATGGTAGATTGTTTACTTCGCTACTTATTATAAGCAGTTTTGGTACATTTGCTTAAGTTGTCTCAAGCATAGGGTCAAGTTTACTTAGTGGAAAATACAAAGACAAATTAAAGCATTACAAATTGGAAAAATAAATATCAAAATTAACGGGATATACTATCGTTTGTGGGTATGGGAACAATGGTGAAGCGGCAGTCCAAAACTTAAAAGCACATCAAAGAAATTATGTTGTAATAGAAAAAAGCATTTCGAAATTAGACATCCTTAAAGGGCAAAATGAAATTCTTTATATAGAAGGAAATGCAACGGAAGATGATAATTTTATTAAAGCAGGGATTGAAAGAGCCGATTCAATAATAACGACTTTACCCAGTGATGCGGATAATGTTTTTGTTTGTCTCACGGCAAGACAACTTAACCCAAAACTTACAATTATTAGCAGGGCAACTTCACCAAAAAGTAAAAGTAAGTTGAGGTTGGCTGGAGCCAATAATGTTATTATGCCTGATAAAGTAGGAGGAAACCACATGGCCTCTTTGGTAACAAGACCTGATATAAATGAATTCTTAGATTTACTTTCAATTACAAATCCTTATTCAGTAAACCTAGAGGAAGTTTTTGTTAATAAGGTGGCCAGCCCTATTTCAGTTGGTAAGTTGGTTGAGTATTTGGCTATGGAAGTTAGAATTATCGGCATAAAAAAAATAGATAATGAGTACATTCTCAGTCCAGACTTTGTGCCAAGGTTAAGGAAGGCGAAAATTATTCGTACTCGGCGAGCGGAAGTATGTTAAAGAATTAAATTCTTTTTTTTTTCGGTTTAATTGAGCCGCTTTACCTTTCGTTATAAATTCATTTGCATCCCTCTTTAATTCTTATATATTTGGGAATTGCAAAATCTTGTTTATGAATATAATTAAGGGGTCTCGTTTTTTTTCTCTGTCTCTTCTCTTTTCTATGTTAAATCTAAATTTGTTGGCACAGGAGGCTAAGGGTTTTGATCAAAAGATTGATGAGGTTTTTGGGTTTGCAACTGGGTGGTTTGTGCAAGGTGTATTTTTTGAATTCGAAATTTTTGGAGTAGGAATTCCATGGGTATTGTTTCCTTTGATTTTAGGGGCATTATTTTTTACTGTTTATTTTAGAGTACCTGGAGTTCGCTTATTCATGATTGCTATAAATACAATTCGTGGAAAGTACGAACACGTAGAAGAAATGCCATCCGATTTAAATGTAGTAGACGGAGCTGAAGTAGATACTATACGAGTTGAAGGCGAAGAAGGAGAGGTTTCACATTTTCAAGCATTAACGGCGGCACTATCTGCAACTGTAGGGTTGGGGAATATTGCAGGTGTTGCAGTCGCTGTTGCTATCGGAGGCCCGGGTGCAACTTTTTGGATGATTTTAGCAGGCCTCTTAGGTATGTCTTCAAAATTTGTGGATTGTACGTTAGGTGTAAAATACCGTGATGTAGATGAAAACGGAAAAGTTTATGGTGGGCCTATGTACTACTTAACCAAAGGGCTTAAGGAAAAAGGATATGCTAAACTTGGTAAAGTACTAGCTGTTCTTTTTGCAATAATGTGCATTGGTGGTTCCTTTGGAGGAGGTAATATGTTTCAAGCTAACCAAGCTGCAAGTATATTTATTGAAGGAATTGGTGCTGAATCAGAATACGCAGGAACCTTGTTTGGGATTGTAATGGCAATTATTGTTGGTATAGTTATTATTGGTGGAATTCAAAGAATTGCAACTGTAACTGAGAAAATTGTTCCATTTATGGCTGTCGTTTATGTAGGTGCTGCTTTAATTATAATTTTTATGAAGTTGGAGTTTTTGCCTGCAGCCATAAGCGCGATTATGACAGGTGCTTTTGCCCCAACTGCAATTGCAGGTGGATTTTTGGGTGTTCTGGTTCAGGGATTTAGGCGGGCAGCATTTTCGAATGAAGCAGGAGTTGGCTCAGCGGCAATTGCCCACTCTGCTGTACGAACTAAACATCCTGCAAGTGAAGGAACCGTTGCTCTTTTGGAGCCATTTATTGATACGGTTGTTATTTGTACAATGACTGCAATTGTTATTGTATTATTTAATATCGACGGTGCTTTTCCTTATGGAAATATTGCTGGGAATGCTGTTTTTGCCGATGGCAAAACTCTATCCGGTGTAGGACTAACAAGCTTTGTTTTTGATAGTGCTATTCCTAATTTTTCTGTTTTACTTATTATAGCCGTAATCTTATTTGCTTTTTCAACTATGATTTCTTGGTCCTATTATGGGCTTCAGTCGTGGACATTTTTATTCGGAAAATCTATTAGAAACCAACAGGTTTATAAAATTCTTTTTTGCCTTTTTGTCGTTGTAGGTGCCGCAGCAAAAATGGATAGTGTATTAGCTTTCTCGGATGCTATGATATTCGCTATGATGGTTCCAAATATGATAGGATTGTTTTTATTAGCTCCAGTTGTAAAAGAAGAGTTAAGTAAGTATTTAGCGAAAATTAAAGAGAAAAAATAAGGCATATTTGAATACCCAGAAGTAACACTAATTTATAATTAACACCAAATAAATCAACTATGAAAACACCATGGAAAGAGTTGTTTATTTTGTTCAAAGAAGAGCGAAAACAGTTGCTCTATTTCTCTATACTTCTTGTGATTTTTATGTCAGCTCGATGGACTATATCCTATTGGCAACCAGTTGATTCATGGTTTTTGAGTTCCGTTAATCTAGAATTAAAAAAAGCAAAGAAAAAAGAACAAGACCAAACTAATTATCGACTTTCCAAGATAACACCAATAAACATTAATACAAATGATACTATTAAATGGATTCAACTTGGGTTTTCTAAACGCCAAAGTGAAATTATAATCAATTTTAAAAACCTGATTGGTGGTTTTGAATCAAAAGTAGAGCTCAAAAAAGTTTTTATTATTGATGAAGAGAAGTACAGTTTTGTGGAGCCGTTTTTATTAGTGGACGAAAATTTTAAAAGAAAGAAGGAGTTCAAAACGTCAAAAGAAAAATATAATACTCAGAAAATTAAAAAACCAAAATTGAACCCTGTTCAATTCGATCCAAATGTGGTATCAAAAAACAGCATGGAAGAAATGGGGTTTTCCAAACGACAAATCAATAATTTAATTAATTACCGAAAGAGTGGAGGGAAGTTTTATAAAAAAGAAGACTTCGCCAAATTATATGCAATTAATGAGACGGATTATTTGCTAATAGAGTCTTTTCTGGTATTCGATTCTTCTAGAACAGAAATTCAAAAGTCAAATTTTATTGTAACCATTGACAGCTTAAACTTGAATAGCTGCGACTCTTATCAATTGGTAAAAATCAAAGGAATTGGGCCGTATTATGCCCGTTTGATAATGGATTATGGAAAAAGACTAGGTGGGTATAATTCTGTAAATCAGCTATATGAAATTAAGAAAATCAAAAATGAAAACCTTATTAAGTTTATGAATAAATTATATGTTGAACCTAATTTTGATCTTATAAAAATGGATTTGAATTCCGACAATTTTAAGGGTTTTATGAAACATCCTTATTTCGATTATTACCACACTAAAAAATTATTTGACTATAAAAATAAGAATAGAAAATTCACATCTTTGCAAGACTTAAAAAAGATGGGTTTTATTGACCCAGATTATGTCGATAAAATAACTCCTTACCTTAAAGTTGAGCAGTGATAAAAGAAAAACTGAATAAAGTAATTAGAGAAATCCCTGATTTCCCAAAACCGGGAATTAATTTTAAGGATATTACTCCTATTTTACATCAGCCTGAATTGTGCCTTGAAATTGTTAAAGAATTAAAGAAACAATTTAAAGAAGAAAAAATTGATGTCATTGTCGGTGTAGAAAGCAGAGGTTTTTTATTCGGGATGATGTTAGCTCAAGAGTTTAATGTTCCTTTTGTTACAGTTAGAAAAAAGGGAAAATTACCTTATGAAACTGTTTCATATAAGTATGATTTGGAATATGGTTCAGCTGAAATTGAGATGCATACTGATGCCATTCGGCCAGGTCAAAATGTTATGGTACACGATGATTTACTTGCCACTGGAGGTACTGCAATTGCTGCTGCAGAACTCATTGAAATTCAAGGCGGAAAAGTTGGAGGCTTTTCATTTATTATTGAGCTTGAGTTCTTGAAAGGAGCCAAGCGATTAGAAAAATATTCAAATAAAATATTCAACTTAGTTAGCTATTAAAATTAAATTATGGAATTTAATCCTACAGAACATGAATTAATGATTCGCGACATGGTTCGTGATTTTTGCGAGAAAGAAGTTAGGCCTCACATAATGGAATGGGATGAAACGCAGGAATTCCCTGTTCATGTTTTTAAAAAATTAGGTGAACTCGGGTTAATGGGAGTTCTTGTTCCGGCCGAATACGGAGGTTCTGGATTTAAGTATCAAGAATATGTAACTGTGGTTTCCGAAATATCCAAAGTTTGTGGATCTATAGGTTTAAGTGTTGCCGCTCACAATAGCTTGTGCACCGGTCATATTTTAGCCTTTGGTAATGAAACTCAAAAAAAGAAATATTTGCCAAAATTGGCAACCGCAGAATGGATTGGTGCTTGGGGTTTAACTGAACAAAACACTGGTTCTGATGCCGGAGGAATGTTAACTACGGCCATTGAAGATGGTGATCATTACGTGTTAAATGGAAGTAAAAATTTTATTACCCATGGAAAATCGGGAAATGTTGCGGTAGTAATTGTTCGTAGCGGTGAAAAAGGAGATTCTCATGGAATGTCTGCTTTTATTGTAGAAAAGGGAACTCCTGGTTTTTCTGCTGGTAAAAAGGAGAATAAATTAGGGATGAGAGCTTCTGAAACTACAGAGCTAATTTTTGAGAATTGTCGTGTTCCAAAAGAAAATCTATTAGGGAAAGTTGGAGATGGATTTGTTCAAGCTATGAAAGTTTTGGATGGAGGAAGGATTTCGATTGCATCTTTGGGTTTGGGTATTGCTCAAGGAGCGTTTGATGCTGCTGTAAAATACGCTAAAGAGCGCGAGCAATTTGGAAAGCCAATTGCCGAATTTCAAGGAATTGCATTCAAATTAGCGGATATGGCCACGGAAATATCTGCTTCTGAGTTGCTTACAAGAAAAGCGGCAGATTTAAAAGATAGAGGCGAAAAGGTGACAAAAGAAGGTGCTTTTGCAAAATATTTAACTTCAGAAGTGGCCGTGAGAGTGTCAACTGAAGCTGTTCAAATATTTGGTGGATATGGCTATACAAAGGACTTTCCAGTTGAAAAATATTACAGAGATTCAAAACTATGTACCATAGGAGAAGGGACATCAGAAATACAGAAATTAGTAATTGCAAGAGAAATATTAAAATAGTTTTTTTTGTAGCCATTAAAAAACTACTTTTGCATTCCAAATTTAAGAAGCGTTAGAGACTATGTTAATTATTCCCATAAAAGAAGGTGAAAATATCGATAGAGCGGTAAAGAAGTACAAAAAGAAGTTTGAACGAACTGGCGTAATGAGAGAGTTGCGAAGACGTCAAAAATTCTCTAAACCGTCTATTGTGAAAAGAGAACAAACTCTTAAAGCAATTTACATTCAGAAACTAAGAGACGCTGAAGCTTAATTAATTAAGCTAACATTTTTTTAAGATATTTTACGTAGGTAGATAGGCTATAAATTTTTATATTTATGGTCTATTTTCGTTTATGCCTATTCTAGAGTTCATTAAATATATTGAGTCCGAAAAAAGGCTGTCACATCATACTGTGACGGCTTACCGGCAAGACCTTAATTCCTTTCTTAGTTTCCTTAGTTCAGAGTACGAGATTGATGATTTAGCCAAAGCTAATCATCAAATGGTTCGCTCTTGGATGGTTGATTTAAAACAAAAAGATATTTCTAATCGGAGTATTAACAGAAAGTTATCCTCTTTAAAAGCGTTATTTAAATATTTACTTCGAAATGGGCAGGTAAAAGACAATCCATTATCCAAAGTTATTGCTCCAAAATCAGGGAAGAGATTACCTGTTTTTGTCGAACAAGAAAAGGTCGATACTTTACTGGAAGCCATCAACGATAATGATCACGATTCTGTACGAGATAATTTGATTATTGAAATTCTTTATGCTACTGGAATTCGGCTTTCTGAATTGATTGGAATTAAGGATATGGATATTGACCAAGAAAATGGTCAGATAAAAGTATTAGGTAAAAGAAATAAAGAAAGAATCATCCCCCTACCTATTCCATTACTAAATAAAATTATTGAATATCAGGCAATTCGAAATAGCAAGTTTTTAATCGCCTCTACAACGCATTTTTTGGTTACATTCAAGGGTCGAAAACTCTACCCGAAATTAGTTTACAGAATTGTAAGTAAAAAAATAGGCGAAGTATCGACACAAGACAAAAAAAGTCCTCATGTTTTGAGGCATACGTTCGCTACCCACTTATTGAACAATGGAGCAGATTTAAATGCAGTTAAAGAGTTGTTAGGTCATGCAAATTTGTCGGCAACTCAAATTTATACGCATAATACATTTGAAAAATTAAAATCTATTTATAAACAAGCACACCCTCGTGCATAAAAATAAGGTTAAAACATGAAAATTAAAATTCATTCAATTCACTTCGATGCTGATCAAAAATTAGAGTCGTTTATTTCCACAAGAATGGACAAGCTTGACCAGTATTTTGACAACATTATAAATGGTGAAGTTTATTTACGACTTGATAAGTCGGATTCTAATGACAATAAAGTTGCTGAAATAAAGCTTCACATCCCTGGAAGCGAACTCTTTGTTAAGAAGCAAAGTAAATCTTTCGAGGAAGCTACTGATATCGCAGTAGAGGCGTTAAAAAGACAAGTAAAAAAGCACAAAGAAAAATCACGTAATCACCAGTAAATTTTATGGCTTTTTCAGCCTCATATTGGGGGTTGAAAAAGCGTAAAATAAATAGCCGAAAAAAAAAACTACAAACCTCTTTTTCATAGACATTTCTTTTCTACATTTGCAGACCTTTTTCGGGGCAGATTTTGTGCCGAGAGAGGGTCGTTCTTTACGAGTCGATTTTGCCGGTGTAGCTCAGTT
>CAWUST010000047.1:0-18981 GCA_963925495.1 uncultured Flavobacteriales bacterium
GTAACAGACTTCGCTAAATTTCGAGGCTGATCCACATGACATCCTCTTAATACTGCTATATGATAGGATAGTAATTGTAAAGGAACAACCGATAAAAATGGAATTAAGGATTCATCAATTTCCGGTATTTCAATTGTGTAATCTGCCATAGCTTTAACATCTAAATCTCCTTTAGAAACTATTGCGATAACAATTCCTTTTCTAGCTTTAACTTCTTGAATGTTACTTACTACTTTTTCATATGAGGGACCTCGGTTTGCGACTACTACAACAGGCATTTCTTCATCAATTAATGCAATTGGTCCGTGTTTCATTTCTGCCGCTGGATAACCTTCTGCATGAATGTAAGATATCTCTTTTAGCTTTAATGCTCCTTCTAAAGCAACTGGAAACGAATAACCCCTTCCCAGATAAAGGAAGTTTCTAGAATCTTTAAAACGTTCTGCAATTTTCTTGATTTTTTCATCTTCTGTAAAACACTTTTCAACCAATTTGGGAACTTGTGAAAGTTCAGTAAGTAGTGCTCTAAATCTTGAAGTTGGCATACTTCCTTTTTTCTGTGCAACATACAAAGCCATTAAAGTAAGGACTGTGATTTGGGCAGTAAATGCTTTTGTTGAAGCAACGCCTATTTCCGGGCCAGCATGTGTATATGATCCAGCATGAGTGGATCTGGAAATGGTAGAGCCTACCACGTTACAAACCCCAATAACAGTTGCACCTTTAGATTTTGCTAAATCAATTGCTGCCAATGTATCTGCAGTTTCTCCAGATTGAGATATGGCGATAACAATGTCATCTTCATACAATATAGGGTCACGATATCTAAATTCGCTGGCATATTCAACTTCTACTGGAATTCTAGCGTAATCTTCAAAAAGATATTCCGCCACTAATCCTGCATGCCAACTGGTTCCACAAGCAACTATAATAATTCTTTTAGCATTTACAAATTTTTGTTCGTAATCTGCAATACCACCTAGGTTTACGATTCCTTTTTCCAAAAGAATTCTACCTCGCATACTATCTTCGATGGACCTTGGTTGCTCAAAGATTTCTTTCAACATAAAATGGTCATATCCACCTTTTTCAATGGCTTCCAATTGCATTTCTAACTCTTGAATATATGGTGTTTTGGTTTCTTTTTTAATATTAAATAATTGCATTTCTTCCCCTTTGTTCAGAATTGCTATTTCTTCATCTTCTAAATAAACTACATTTTTAGTGTATTCAATAATTGGTGTAGCATCACTTGCTAAATAAAACTCTCCTTTGTCCACGCCAATTACTAGAGGACTACTTTTTTTGGCAACAATTAGTTGGTCAGGCTTGTTTTCGTCTAGTAAGGCAATGGCGTAGGCGCCAACAACCTGATTTAAGGCTTTTCTTAAAGCTTCCCCTAAATCAACTGATTCTTCAATATAAATACTTTCAATAAAATTTACTAAAACTTCAGTATCTGTATCGCTCTGAAATTTATAGCCTTTTTCCTTTAATGCAGATTTTATAGAAGCGTAATTTTCAATAATTCCATTGTGAATTAGCGCCAAATTTCCGGACATGGATTGGTGAGGATGTGCGTTTACGTCATTAGGTTCTCCATGTGTAGCCCATCTCGTATGGCCTATGCCCACGCTTCCGGATTTGTCTTTTCCAGCGGTATGATTTTTTAAATCGCTAACTTTACCTTTGCATTTGTAAAGCTTAATTCCGTTATTAATTAGAGCTACACCGGCACTATCGTAACCACGGTATTCTAATCGTTGTAAACCTTTTACAATTATTGGATAAGCATCTTTTTCTCCTAGATATCCTACAATTCCACACATATAAGAATGATTTAATAATTAATTGGGGTGTAACTCACCACAAATTTAAGCGGACTTGTGGTAGATTTGGGTCCACCAATTACTGAACGACCAAAATTTCCGCCCAATTCCATAAGCATTAATCCACGGTCCTCAAATTCGCCGTTTAAAACTTGCTGATAATAGCGCGTCATGGTTAATTTATACTGCAAATCATCAGTAAAAGCACCGCCATAATATGGTTCGGCTCTGTCTGGAGTATCAAAAATGTTTTTTTCTTCTGTTATTCCAAAAGTATAAAGCTGAATTAATGGAGAATATCGAGAATTAGATCCATTTTCGATTGAAAAAATATATTGTGCTCGATTTATAATTACTGGTCCATTTGCAATTAGCTTTTTTAAATGAGGTACTTTTAATACGGTAACTACACCTCCCATTGACTGTATATAAAACTTTTTTTGCCCTGCTATTTCAGTTTCAAAAGCCTGATCTACATCGCTTCCAGAATAGTCATTATTGCTCAAATTAAATTTAATGCATTTATCATTTATTAAATATTCTATGGTAGCGGTTTCTCCATTTACATCATGATAATAAACTAATAATCTGGATAAATCATCTTCTAAATTTATGCCAATTTGCCCACCCGTATTGTTGGGTTGAGCTGGATTGTTAGTTTTAACATGAAACCCTTTAAAAGCTAATAAAAATTGCTCATTACTCGTGTAGGCAAGGGCAGGAGCATTAAAAAGTTCTACGCCGAAACTACTGTCCAACCTAATTCTGAGTTGAGGCGATTGATCTACACCATTTTCCGAGAAATTTTGAGCAGGATTTGGTTGATAATTTTCAAGTTTTCCTATTGGATTCGCATCCGTTTTAATTTTATAGTTAGAATAGAATGAAGAGTCTGGGTTTAAGTCTTCTGATACTCTGTAAACATAAAAATTTTGGGCGTCTAGGTCGCCATAATATCCATTGTAAACAGTTGCCAAAACAACGGAGTCAACCGTAAATTTTTTTAATTGATTTACATCAATATTCTCTGAAGACAATCGAATTTGGGTAACATAAGAATTTCTGATCGTTCCAAAAGATGGATCTTGATAACTCCCAATTGAGTTTAGTGTGGTGCTTTCAGTACGAACCGAATCTAGCCTTTGAGTTATACAAACCACTTCAAACGTATCCGTAGTAAAAAGACCAAGCTGTGTATTATCTGGTTGAATTTCTATACCTGCAGTTGGGCCTTCTTTCTTTTTACAAGAAAATGTAAGGGTTAAAATAAATACGACCACAAGTAGCGGTCGTACAATTGAGTGGATTTTCATATTTTAAACAGCAGCTTCAGTTATTCGGCTAATTCAGTGTCCAATTCTAAAATTTCGTTATAAAAATTATTATAAGCATCAGCATAGTCATCTCTTCCAGGATATTCTAATAATGGTTTTCCTAGACCTTTTGCCCATTCTATCATTGAATCAGAAACTCTTTCATCTCCAATTACAATTCCATCAGCCATCATTGCACCCATTTTGTAAAGTGCATCATAGGTAGGGTTTTTCAGAGAGTTAATTTCTGATTCTTCGAAATTATCCGATAATAACTTATTATAGAGTTCTTTATTAACGTCCCCTTTTTCTTCCGAACTATAAATGGAAAAGACCATTTTAGAATCATGGAATAGAGGTTCGTTGAAATAAACCCTTTTAATGTAAAGAGGAAGTAAAGAAGTGAACCATCCGTGACAATGCACTACATCGGGAGCCCAACCTAACTTTTTAACTGTTTCAGCAACACCTTTACAATAGAAAATCATTCTTTCATCATTGTCTTTGTGTGCATCCATATTGTCATCAGACAAGGCAGTTTTTCGTTTAAAAAACTCTTCATTATCGATGAAATAAACCTGCATTTTTGCTTGAGGAATACTAGCTACTTTAATAATTAATGGATGATCATGATCATTAACGACTAGATTCATTCCTGAAAGACGAATAACTTCATGCAACTGATGTCTTCGCTCATTAATACAGCCATAGCGAGGCATGAAATTTCTAATTTCTTTTCCAGCTTCTTGAATTTGTTGAGGAAGTTTTCGGCAAACGCTAGTCAATTCTCCTTCTTCTAAGTACGGCATCATAGTTTGATTGACGTACAATATCTTCGATTTATCCATAAAAATATTGACCTTTTTTAGTCTGACAAAAGTACGAAAAAAAACACATTTTCGTGGATTGATTACATTTGACGCCTTATTGGTAGACTGAAAGCACGTTTTGAAAATTGTAAATACAAAAGAGGAGATTGAATTTGAGCTAGTAAACGCTCGAAAATTGGGCAAAACTGTCGGTTTTATTCCAACCATGGGAGCGCTCCATTTAGGCCACTTAAATCTAGTAAAAAGAAGTGTGGAAGAATGTGATTTTACAGTTGTTTCCATCTATGTTAACCCTACTCAGTTTAATAAGCAAGAGGATTTAGAAAAATATCCAAGGGACTTTAAAGGCGATGCCAAAATGCTTTCAGAAGTTAAATGTGATCTTTTATTTTGCCCTACTAATATTGTCATGTATCCAAATGGTCTAGATGTTTTAAAGATAGATTTAGACGGACTAGACAATATAATGGAAGGGGAGTTTAGGCCAGGGCATTTTGATGGGGTTGTCACCATTGTAAATCGTTTTTTTGAAATGATAAAGCCGAATAAAGCTTATTTTGGAGAAAAAGACTTCCAGCAACTTCTAGTTGTTAAAAAAGTGGCTTTATGTATTTCGGATGATATTGAGATTGTTCCTTGTGAAATTGAAAGAGAAGAAAGTGGTTTAGCCATGAGTTCGAGAAATAGAAGGCTGAATGAGCGCGATAAAAATATTGCGAAAAAACTGAGTGCGGTTTTATATTCACTAAAAAGTAAAATCAAAAAAACATCTCCGGAACTACTTGAAGAGAAAAGCAAATACGAATTGGAAAGTACAGTTGGCCTTAATTTAGAATACCTAAAAATATTAAATGAAAACTCTTTAAAGCGTGATTTTAAAGATGCAAATCCAAAGCTAAGGGCATTTGTTGCCGCCGAAATTGGAGGAGTAAGACTCCTTGATAATATGAGATTATAAGTGCAATGAATTACTAATTTTGCCGATCGTTATGCAAATTCAAGTTTTGAAATCGAAAATTCACCGGGTAAGAGTTACTCAGGCGGATCTAAATTATATAGGTAGCATTACCATTGACTCCGTTTTAATGAGGGCATCCAATTTATTGGACGGAGAGAAAGTGCAGATTGTAAATGTTAATAATGGGGAGCGTTTGGAGACTTACGTAATTACTGGTCAAGAGGGTAGTGGTGATGTTTGTCTGAACGGGCCAGCTGCTAGAAAAGTTGCAGTAGGAGATATTGTCATCATAATTTCTTATGCTACAATGGATTTTGAAGAGGCTAAAACCTTTAAACCCTCCATTGTTTTTCCAAACGAAGAAACCAATAAACTTAAATAATAGGATTTTGAAGGATAAAATTATTGGTTTACTGAAAATTGTTATTCCTCTTGGTTTGGGGATTTTTCTAATCTGGTATTTTTTGAGGTCGCTTACTGAGCAGGACAAAGTTGACATTGTTACTTCATTTAAAGCAGCTAATTACGGTTGGATTTTATTTTCCTTAATATTTGCTATTTTGAGCCATGTAAGTAGAGCTTACCGCTGGAGTTATACTTTGAAACCACTCGGATATAAACCGAAGTTTTTAAATAATTTTTTCGCAGTTATGATTGGTTACCTTGTAAATCTTGCTATTCCGAGATTAGGTGAATTAACTCGATGTGGAGTTATGACTAAGTATGAGAAAATCCCATTTGAGAAATTATTAGGTACTGTAATAGGAGAAAGAATAGCAGATTTTATTATTTTAATATTATTTACTGTTACCATTGTTTTTATACAGATGGATGTTATAGGCGAAATGTTGACTGACATGGCGGTAATGGTTGGAGATAAAATTTCTGTAAATTTAGTTTTAGCATTGTTAGGAATAATGGTATTGGGGGTTATTGGCTTGTTTGTTCTGTTTTTTAATAAATCTATTCAACACCCTGTACTTACAAAGGTTCGTGAATTTGTTTATGGGCTTTTTATAGGTGTAAAGTCCATTTGGACAATGAACGAGAAATGGGCGTTTTTGGGTCATACCATTTTTATTTGGGTGATGTATGTGTTGATGTTTTACTTATGCTTTTTTAGCTTACCAGAAACGGCAAATGTTCCTTTTGGCGGTGTTCTTACGGCGTTTGTCATGGGTGGTTTTGCCGTAGTATTTACTAATGGAGGATTGGGCGCTTATCCAATAATGATTTACACAGTATTACTTCTTTATGGAATAGATAAAAACACTGGAGCTGCCTTTGGGTGGATTGTTTGGACAGCTCAGACATTGTTATTGTTATTGTTAGGTGCGATTTCATTCGTTTTAATGCCTCTATACAACAAACATCTTGAAAACAAAGGTTATGAGTAAATTCGAAGAAATAAAACACAAGATTCATGCCCTTCCATCTATTATAGAATTATCTAAATTTTGGCAAAGTAATGGTGAGAAAATTGTTTTTACTAATGGATGTTTCGACCTCTTGCACTTGGGGCATATTTCTTATTTATCTGAAGTCGCTGATTTAGGAAGTCGATTGATAGTCGGCATAAATTCTGACGTTTCGGTTCGCGGATTAGATAAAGGTGCAAGTAGGCCAATCAAGGATGAAGAGACTAGATTATATATCATGGCTTCTCTTCAATTTGTAGATGCGGTAATAATGTTTGAAGAGCAAACACCTATTACATTAATTAAATCGATACTCCCCAATGTTTTAGTTAAAGGTGGGGATTACAATGCTAGTGAGACTAATAAAACCAGCAAAAAATATATTGTAGGTTCTGACGTAGTAGCTGAAAACGGTGGAAGAACTGAAGTTATTTCTTTTTTACAAGGACATAGCACAACCAAATTAGAAAATAAAATTATTGAATCCTTAAAGTAATATTTATGGCAAAAGTAAAATCAGTATTCTTTTGTCAAAATTGCGGATTTGAATCGCCAAAATGGATGGGGAAGTGTACTTCTTGTAATGAGTGGAACACTTTTGTAGAAGAAAAAGTGGTGCAGAAGAACTCGGGTAAAACTCAAGTTTTTACTGAAGAAAAATCGTTGCCAATAAATATTAACACAATAGAATCTGGAGATATTCCTCGACTTAAAAGTAACATTGGTGAGTTTAATAGAGTTTTAGGAGGTGGTTTCGTTCCTGGGTCCGTAATACTTTTGGGTGGAGAACCGGGAATAGGGAAATCTACTTTGAGCCTGCAACTGTGTCTTGAATTATCAAATAGAAAGGTTGTTTATGTTTCGGGAGAAGAAAGTGCTTTACAGATTAAAATGCGGTCTGATAGACTGAAAGGAAAAAATGATAATTGTATAATTTATACCGAAACAGATTTAGGTAAAATAATTAGCCAATTACATAAACTAGAGCCAGAACTAGTTATAATAGACAGTATTCAAACCCTAAACAATCCAATTATTGAAAGTACCCCTGGAAGTATTTCACAAATAAGGGAGTGTACCGGTGAACTTTTGCGATTTGCTAAAACGATGAATACTCCTGTAGTTCTGATTGGTCATATTACCAAAGATGGAGCCATTGCTGGCCCTAAAGTATTGGAGCACATGGTTGATTGTGTTTTGCAGTTTGAGGGAGATAGAAACCACGTATTTAGAATTTTACGATCAACTAAAAATAGATTTGGGTCGACAAATGAACTAGGTATTTTCGAAATGAAAATGACGGGACTTGAAGAGGTGTCAAACCCTTCAGACGTATTAATAACTAACAGAAATCAAGAACTAAGTGGAGTGGCAATTGCCGCATCCATGGAAGGCTTACGTCCAATGTTAATAGAAACTCAGGCATTGGTTAGTTCAGCAGTTTACGGCACCCCGCAGCGCTCCTCAACTGGCTTTAATTTGAGAAGGTTGTCCATGCTTTTGGCCGTATTAGAAAAAAGATGTGGTTTTAAATTAGGAATGAAGGATGTGTTCTTGAATATGGCTGGGGGAATTAAAGTTGATGACCCAGCTATTGACTTAGCAGTGGTTTGTTCTATACTTTCTTCTAGTGAAGATATTCCTGTTGACCCGAATTGTTGTTTTGCTGCTGAAGTTGGACTTTCGGGTGAATTAAGGCCTGTTACAAGATTAGATCAAAGAATTTCAGAAGCTGAAAAACTAGGCTTTGAGAAAATATTTATATCGGAATTTGCAATGAAAGGAATTTCAGCTCAAAACTTCGATATTGAAATTGTAGCGGCCTCTAAAATTGAAGAGATTTTTTCTCATTTGTTTGCCTAATGGAATTTGTAGAATTTGCTGAGAATATAAGGCTTGAGTTTAAAAAAGAATTGCCAGGAGAGAGAGCTCAAATGCTAATGTCTCCCTTAAGCCGCGCCACACAAAAACAAGCAATTAAATTAATTCCGAATCCCACTCCGAGCGCTATACTCATTTTATTTTACCCAATAAACAATATTCCCCATACCATATTAATGGTGCGTAATTCCTATGATGGTCATCATTCTGGCCAAGTCAGCTTTCCGGGTGGTAAAGTAGAAGACTCGGATAAAAATTTAACTCACACTGCCTTAAGAGAATTCGAGGAAGAAATGGGAGTCGACACCAAAAAAGTAGAAATATTGGGGGAGCTTAGCTCATTAATAATTCCTCCTTCGGGGTTTCGTGTTTCTCCATTTGTAGGAATGTTACATGAAACGATATATCCTAAACCGGATAAAACAGAAGTTGCCGAAACAATTGAATCGAGTTTGAAATACCTGTTCGACTCCAATAATAAGAGTTTGCAAACCGTGCAATCTTCAGCAAAGAATATAAAATTAAAGGCTCCTGCATACATAATTAATGGAAATGTAATCTGGGGAGCTACTGCCATGATTCTTAGTGAACTTGAATCTGTATGTAAAAGATTTGATTTTTGATAGCATTTCCTTGAACAGAAGCTAAGATTAGTTTTAAACTTGCAGCCTAAATTAATTATCGATAATGGCTGCAAAAGAAGATTCCCTTAAAAAAGTTGTTTCTCACGCAAAAGAATACGGATACGTGTTTCCGTCTAGTGAAATTTATGATGGGTTGAGTGCTACCTATGACTATGGTCAGTATGGTGTAGAGCTTAAGAAAAATATTCGGGAATATTGGTGGAAATCTATGGTACATGCCCACGAAAATATTGTAGGGCTAGATGCTTCCATATTTATGCACCCTGCCGTTTGGAAAGCATCTGGGCATGTGGATGCATTTAATGATCCATTGATTGATAATAAAGATTCTAAAAAAAGATACCGTGCAGATGTTCTTCTTGAAGATCACATGGAGAAAATTAGAATCCAAAAGATTGAAAAAGAGATTAAAAAAGCTGCTAAAAGATTTGGTGATTCATTTGATGCTGAGATGTTTCGAAAAACCAATCCTAGAGTTTTATCTTATCAAGAAAAAATTAATGATATAGAAAATAAAATGCGTAAAGCTTTAGATGATAATAATCTAGAAGATTTACGTGATTTAATAATTGACTTAGGAATTGTATGTCCTGTAAGTGGTTCTAAAAACTGGACAGATGTTCGGCAATTTAATCTCATGTTTATTACAGAAATGGGATCTACTGCTGAAGATGCCAATGAGATTTATTTAAGACCTGAAACTTGTCAAGGAATTTTTGTCAATTTTTTAAATGTTCAGAAAACCGGTAGAATGAAAATTCCTTTTGGAATTGCTCAAACAGGAAAGGCTTTTAGAAATGAGATAATTGCTCGTCAGTTTATTTTTAGAATGCGCGAATTTGAGCAAATGGAAATGCAGTTTTTTGTGAAACCAGGGACTGAAATGAAATGGTATGAGTACTGGAAAGAAGCTAGATTAAACTGGCATTATAAAATAGGAATTGACCCAGAAAACTATAGAATTCATGATCACATTAAATTGGCTCATTATGCGAACGCAGCGTGTGATATAGAATTTGATTTTCCAATGGGTTTTAAAGAACTAGAAGGAATTCATTCTAGAACTGATTTTGATTTAAAAAGTCATGAATTAGCTTCGGGTAAAAAATTACAGTATTTTGACCCTGAGGAGAATAAGAACTATACACCTTATGTAATTGAAACTTCGATTGGATTAGATCGAATGTTCTTGGCGGTATTGTCCAATGCTTTGGAAGATGAAAAATTGGAAGATGGGTCTGAAAGAACTGTATTAAAGATTCATCCAGCTTTAGCTCCAGTTAAATGTGCAGTATTACCTCTTCTGAAAAAAGACGGTCTTCCAGATAAAGCTCGTGAGATATTTTCTGATTTGAAATTAGATTTTAATATGCAGTACGATGAAAAGGATGCTATAGGAAAACGTTATCGAAGACAAGATGCAATTGGAACTCCATTTGCTGTAACTGTTGATCATCAAACTTTGGAGGATAATACAGTAACGCTAAGAGATCGTGATACAATGAAACAGGAGCGTATTGATGTGTCTACCTTAAGAAGTGTATTGTCAGAAAAAACTTCTCTGAGGAATTTGATGAATTAGAATATTACAGAATATCTAACACTTCTTCTAATCGAATTCCTCTAGATCCTTTTATCAGAATTTGACAGGACGGAAGTTTACTTTTCTCGAATAACTCTATTAAATTATTTCGGTGCTCTACCACAGTAAATTTATCAGGATAGTTAGTTTTAAAATACTCATTACCAACTAGATAAACTGTAAGGTCTAATTCTTTTAAGGTATCTACAATGGATTGATGCTCTTTAATACTCTCATCTCCTAATTCTAACATGTCACCAAGAATGACAACACGAGATTTTAGTAAATTTTGTTTGTTAAAGCTTTCAATAGCCAATTCTACTGAAGAAGGATTAGCATTGTATGCGTCTAAGAAAATTTTGTGGCCGCTTTTTTCCAAAAACTGAGATCGATTGTTTTCGGGTATATATTCGCTAATGGCCTCATGGATTTGAATAGGGTCAACTTTAAAGTAATTACCAATACAAACAGCCATTTCAATGTTTTTGATGTTGTAATCGCCAATTAAATTGGTTGTTATTTTGCTTTCTCCATAATTGTATTGAACAAAAGGGTCAGAAGGAATGGGGTCGACATATGAAAAGGAAGATGGTGTTCCAAATTCAACTCTGTTTTTAATCTCTACCGCCATTTCCATCACATCTTCTTCGAATTTTGGAAGAAATACGTTCCCATTTGTTTGGGCCAAATAGTCAAATAATTCTTTTTTAGCCAATTTGTTATTTTCAAAAGAACCAAATCCTTCAATATGGTCTTTCCCTACATTGGTAATTAAGCCATATTTAGGATCTCCAATTTCACAAAGTTGTTTGATTTCTCCAGGGTGATTATCTCCCATTTCTAAAACTAAGAACTCACAATTTTGAGGCATACTTAGTATGGTTAAAGGCAGCCCAATATGATTGTTAAAGTTCCCAGGAGTACTATGTACATTGTATTTTTTGGAAAGCACTAAATGAATAAGCTCTTTAGCGGTTGTTTTTCCATTTGATCCAGTTATTCCTAATACTGGTATTTCGAATTCGTTTCTATAATCATGGGCCAATTGTTGAAGTGACTCTAGTGCATTATCAACTAAAAGAATGTTTGGGTTTGTTGCAAATTTTGCTTCGTCAACAATAGCGAAAGAGGCCCCTTTTCTCAAGGATTCTTCTGCATATTTATTACCATTGAAATTCTCTCCTTTCAATGCAATAAAAAGACTATTCTCTTTTATGTTTCTACTGTCAGTACTTACAATAAAATTACATTTTTTGAATACTTCTAATAAACTCATAAAAAAAGGCATTAAAAAAGCCACTCGTAAAAGAGTGGCTTCTATTCAATATTAATTATGAAACATAATTTTATTTTCCACCAAGACCTACAGGACTTCCAACTCTGTCCATCGCACATCTAAAGCCAATATAACTTGTTCTTTGTTCTTCTTCTAAAAACCTTCTACTTCCAGGGTTCATATAATATGCTCTATCTCTCCAGCTACCACCTTTGTAAACTCGAGTATTGTCATCAACTAATGATTTTCCAGAGTATTCATACATGTAAGTAGTTTCAGTTTTTTTCTCATCTTCATTTTCAAAACCTTTTTCCCAGTGAGCTTTATCAATATGAGATTGGTAATCCCCATCAAGGTGATTTATATTATCAGCACGTTGGTAGTTTCTTCTATCAATGTTTTCTTCATCTGTTACGTTTTCGTATTGAAGATGACCTAAAGAATCTTTTTCTTCAACGTATCCTTCTTCATCTACTTTTAGTTTTTTGTAAACGTTTCCTCTAAATGCATTCAGGTCACTGTTATCTTCTGAGTTCAAAGGACGGTAAACATCCATAACCCATTCACTCACATTGCCAGCCATGTTGTATAGGCCATAATCATTAGGCCAGTAGGCATAAACCGGAGCAGTAATACTCGCATTGTCATTCAGTTTTCCTGCAACTCCCATATAATCACCTCTACCTCTTTTAAAGTTAGCCATCATAGAACCAATATATTTTTCTTCTGGGTTTCTAACAGCATGTCCGTTCCATGGCCAAAGACGTCTTTCAATTACACGTTCACCCAACGAGTTTCCTATTAAACCATAGGCAGCATACTCCCATTCAGCTTCAGTAGGAAGTCTGTATTTTGGTAGTAAAATGCCATCTTCCATTTGGACTCTTCTATACCCTGTTCCATTCGGACTAAAATCTGGTAACCCTTCAATGTTTTTCCCACTTTCGTATTGTCCAGCAAGGTAAGCATCCGTATTAAAGTTGTCTTCACCAGTTTGATCAGTATAATGTTCAAGAATACCTTCACGAATCATTATGTGTTCGTTTACACGATCTGTTCTCCAAAGGCAATAATCGTTGGCTTGTAACCAAGTAATACCAACAACTGGGTAATCACGATAAGCAGGATGTCTTAAATAGTAATCAACAAAAGGTTCGTTGTATGCTAGTTTCTCTCTCCAAACCAAAGTGTCCGGTTTGGCTTTTGCAACAACTTCAGGGTAATCCAATCCATAAACACGATTTAACCAATACAGGTATTCTAACCAGTCGTAGTTTTTAACTTCTGTTTCATCCATATAAAAAGAGGAAACCGTCATTCTACGAGGGTAGTTTTGCCAATCGTACATTACGTCTTGTTCATTTCTACCCATGGTAAAAGTTCCGCCTTCAATTAAAACCAGGTTAGGGCCTGTTTCTTGTTCTTCAAAAGGCATTTTTTGAAAGCCTCCATTTTCTTGATCATTATAGTTCCAACCTGTAGTAGAAGATTGTTCTTTACCACAAGAGTAAAGTGCGAAAATGATTGCAATCAATATGCTGTATTTCAGTGTTTTCATAGTTATGTTTTGAACATTAACGAAAAATCAAATATAATATTATTTAAATAATTAAAATTCGGGGCAACTTAGAGCACGAAATTGCTTCTTTTTTGGTTTGCAATTGAAAATTAATGCAAGTGAAACTTCGTGAGAGCCACCAGATTTATTGGTTAATTTTGAGACTGTAATATCGTAGCTGTATCCAAAGCGAACGTGATCCGTTTTCATTCCAATTAAAACTGCAAATGCATCTTTACCTCTATACCAAAGTCCACCTACTATCGGTCCTTTATACCCGTACAGACCTATAAATAATTGATTTGCAGTTGGTGTGAGTGAAAATGCCTTTCCTTGAGACTGATACATTATGTTAGGAGAAATTGCACCGTCTTCTGGGTGCCTTTTGTTAATTGGAATAACAAAACCAAGATGTCCAGTGAATTTTCTTGGTAATACCGTTTCATCTGCTAATAAAAAATCTTCTTGAGGTTCAGTAAGATGGTCTACAGCAAAACCGCCGTAAAAATATTTAGTATAGGCTAAAAATCCAGCTCCAAAATCTACGTTTTGTACTGATTGTTTAGGTTCAGTTTCTCCAGTATTATAAACAAAGCCATATCTTTCATCAATCATATCTCCAAAAGTTAACTGACTCCAGTCAATACTTTTTTGAAAATAAGCTGCACTTAAACCAAAACGCAAAGAAAGCTTTCGGTTTACGTTCAAGTTATAAGAATACATTAAAGTGGCACGAGTTGTTTTAAAAACACCATTTGCACCTTCTCGGTCTTGCATGAGTAAAAGACCTAATCCACCTGATAATGCATCAACATTTTGATCATAACTAGCCGAATAGGTTACAAAATTCCCATTTCCTTGGTTAAGCCCAGGCCATTGATTCCTGTAATTCATTACAACTCTAGGGCATTTTTCAACTCCGGTTAGTGCCGGGTTTAAATACAAAGGATTAGCGTAAAACTGAGTGTATATAGGGTCTTGTGCCGTACTTACACTTGCTAGACTTACTAAGCCAATTATTATATATAGTATCCTTTTCTCCAATCTGTAAGACATATTTATGTGGTCCATCAGTTAGGCAATTATACGAATATTTTTAATTCTTAGTGTGTTAAAATAAATTTTTGGTAAAAAAAGATAATAATGCACTAAAACAATAATCTATTTTTAAAGTCGTTCCGTGTGGATTAAATCATTTCGTAAGATTGCACTCTAATATATATGTCAAAGAATCGTTTTATTAATTTTCGTCTGGCTTCAATCATTTTTGTTGTTCTTGTTTCAGCGAATGTAACTTTTGCCCAAAAAAACTTCACAATAGAATGGGAGGAAGTTGGAAGTGACAATTCAATAAGTGTTAAGCCAATTAAGTATCTAGCTTTTAAGGGTTCTTCTTATGATTTTACTAAGAATTTTTATCCGAAGTTTGTAATCAAGTTTAAAATATCAAACTCTGAATCTGTCTCCTCTGCTGGTTTTGTTATTAATTCAAAATCTCCTTTTAATGAAAATGAAAAACTAGTTTCTACGGTTAATGAAATTACAGATGAAGTTCAAATAGACATTTTTGAATACACGATTTATAACGAAAAATATTGCAGAATAGAAATAGTTCCGATTTATAAAAGTGGCTCCTCATTTTACAAGGTAAATACATTTAGTATAAACCCAGAAATTATCCAATCAAAGGCAATCCGTAATTCTAGTTCAAGATCTAGTCATGCCAGTAATTCTGTACTAAGCGGAGGTACATGGTACAAAATTGCTGTTATTAATGATGGTATATATAAGATAGATTATAATTTTCTTAAAAAAATAGGAGTGGATCCAAAATCGGTGAGTGTTAATAGCATTCGGATTTTCGGGAATGGTGGTGGAATTCTTTCGGAAGACAATAAAAGTTTTCGGTATGATGATCTTCAGGAAAACCCAATGTGGGTTTCTAATATGAACCTAGAAAAATTTTCAAAAAATGATTACGCGCTGTTTTATGCAGAAAGTCCTCATGAATGGAAATTGAAAGGAGATAAATATTCTTTTAAAACAAATCCTTACTCCGATACAAATTACTATTTCCTGACTTTTGATGGTGGAGTAGGAAACCCTTTAAGAATATCCGGCCAAACCAATTTTGCCTCTTCAAATTCTATAACAGTTAGTACGTTTAATGATTATCAAAGTCATGAAAAGGATCTTGCTAATTTAATCTCTAGTGGACGACAATGGTTGGGGGAAAATTTTGGAGTAAAAGGAAATCAGTTTTATGAGTTCGTGTTCCCTAATATTAGAAAGGAGAGAGATGCGACAGTAGATGTACAGCTTGCAATGCGATCAGTAAATTCTACGAGTACGATGAATATTGGTGTTTCAGGCTTAGGGTCAGGAGCTATTTCTGGGGGCAGTGTAGGGTCTTATTATTTGGATAATTATGCCATTAATTATACTAATACTATCCGGGCAAAACCGTCTACTTCTAACCTCGGCGTCAATTTAACGTTTATAAAGGCAAACGGAGAGTCTTTAGCTTGGCTCGATAGAATAGTAGTAAATTGTGAGAGGGATTTAATTTATGGATCAGGGCAAATGCCATTTTCATATACAAAACAAAGTGAAACTTCAGTGGATCATGAGTTTGTTTTGGAAGGGATTAATTCATTAAATCGAATTTGGGATATAACCAATCCGATTTCTTCTAAAAATCAAAAATTTAGCCTAATTGGCCGGCAAGCTCGTTTTATGCGCCCAGGTGGAAAGTTGGATAAGTTTATTGTGTTTAATGACCTTTCGGCTCAAATTCCTGAATGGGGAATAAAAATTGCTAATCAGAACCTGCACGCTTTAGCAAATAAAAGTCCCGACATGATAATATACACAACTGGTCTTTTTGCGAATTATGCCGATGAAGTTGCTGAGCTTCATCGAACAGAAGATGGTCTTTCTGTTGAAGTGGTCAATATTTTTCACGTTTATAATGAATTTTCAAGTGGAAGACAGGATGTGACTGCGTTAAGAGATTTTATGCGAATGTTGTTCGAGCATGCCAATGGAGACACTTCGTTAGCGCCTCGTTATTTGCTGTTGTTTGGCGATGCTTCTTACGATTATAAGTACAGAATTACGGGAAATACCAATATTATTCCAATATACCAAATGGAAGAATCGTTTCATCCCATTGCTTCACTTGCAACCGATGATTTCTATGCCATGCTGGCTGATGACTATAGTGATTTGGTTACTGGGGTTGTTCACCTTGGTGTAGGACGTTTTCCTGTGAAAACAACAAGGCAAGCTGCAGATGCTGTAAATAAATTAAAGGCTTATAGTTCAGTAAATTCTTTAGGGAAATGGCGTTTGTCATTGTCTTATATTGCTGATGATGGAGATGGTCAACTACATATGAAGGATGCGAGTAATCTTGCTGATTCTGTTGACATTGTTTTCCCAAAAAACAATGTAAATAAAGTGCTTACAGATGCTTATCCGCAAAGAACTACTCCCGGTGGGCAAAGGTTCCCTGATGTAAATGCTGCAATAAATGAAGCGGTTGAGCGGGGATCATTAACATTGAACTACGTTGGGCATGGAGGTGAGTTAGGCTGGGCCGCAGAGAGAATACTTGAAGTATCGCAAATAAATAGATGGAGTAACATTAACAATATGCCACTTTTTGTAACTGCTACTTGCGAATTTAGTAGGTTTGATGACCCCAAAAGAACTTCCGCAGGGGAATTTGTGTTTCTTAATCCGGATGGAGGAGGGATTGGTTTACTGACAACCACAAGGGTTGTTTACGCCTCTCCTAATTATGAATTAGCTAGAGCTTTTAATCGACTGGCTTATTCTGAATTTAACGGAAGTATGCCCAGGCTGGGCGATATTGTTCAAAGAACAAAGTTGGACCCCAATAATTTCAACGCAAATACAAGGGTTTTTGCTCTTTTAGGAGATCCAGCCATGAAATTAAACTATCCACTTCATGAAATTGTTACTAATACTAGGCCAGATACAATTGGAGCTCTTCAAAAAGTCACCATAACGGGTCAAATAAACCATAACAAAACAGGGGATCTAATATCTGATTTTAATGGAACTCTTTATCCGGTAGTTTATGATAAAAAAAGCTGGAAAAAGACTTTAGACAATAAAGGAGAAGGAGCTTACAATTATAAAGCAAGAACTAATATTTTGTTTCGAGGAAAAGCCACAGTAGCCGCTGGCAAATTCTCATTCACTTTTGTTGTTCCAAAAGATATTGACTTTAATTATGGAAATGGAAAAATAAGTTACTATGCAGAAAACGGAAAAATAGATGCATCGGGATTCGATACTTCTTTTGTTGTTGGTGGTCAAATTGGAGATCCGCTTGAAGATCAAGTAGGACCAGAAGTCCGGTTATTCTTGAATGACACCACTTTTGTTTTTGGTGGAATGACAAGTAATGAGCCTAGTATTTATGCTAAAATATTTGATGAAAATGGCATAAATACTAGTGGAAGTGGAATAGGTCATGATATTGTAGCTGTATTAGATGAAGACACTAAGGACGAACTTATACTTAATGATTATTACGAATCAGTTTTAAATTCATATCAAAATGGAATGGTGAAGTACCCGTTTAAGGGCTTGTCAGAGGGAAAACATACCCTTTCACTAAAAGCATGGGATGTATATAATAATTCTGGGGAAGATAGAACCGAATTTGTGGTAAGTGAAAGTGCAGAATTGGCTTTAGATCATGTGTTAAATTACCCCAACCCTTTCACTACCAAAACTGACTTCTATTTTGAACACAATTATCCAGATCAAGATTTAGCAGTACGAATTCAAGTATTTACTGTTTCAGGAATAATAGTAAAAACGATGGATGGGTATTATAATAGTAAAGGGTTTAGAATTGGACCAATTTCTTGGGATGGAAGAGATGATTTTGGAGATAAGATTGGTCGAGGAGTCTATGTCTATAAGGTAGAAGTAAAATCCCCAAACGGGGATGCAGCTGATAAATTTGAGAAGCTTGTAATACTAAACTAAAATATTTGGAAAAGAAAAGAAGTATATTTGCAGAGTGCATGAAACGGAGCATGAAAAAAATAAAAAATATTGGAAATGGATTTGGCTTAACAGTCATTTTATTGACCTTTACTATTAATAGTATAGGGCAAGGTAAAATTTCAACTACTGAAATAGCTGGTGGTAACAGGTTAAATACGATAACTACAGCAGTTCCCTTTTTGTTAATTGCACCGGATTCTAGAATGGGAGCAATGGGAGATGCTGGTGCGGGCACAACTCCGGATGCATCAGCAATGCATTGGAATGCTTCTAAATTGGCTTTTGCAAAAGAAAAATCAGGAATGCTCATTGGCTACACTCCTTGGTTAAGGAGCCTAGTTCCAGATATTTCATTGAGTTATTTGAGTGGGTTTTATAACATGAATAAAATGCTTACTCTAGGAGCATCCTTAAAATATTTTTCGCTTGGAGATATTCAATTTACGGATGAAAACGGTCAAGAACTTCGAAAGTTTAATCCCAATGAATTTTCAATAGATGTTGCACTTGCGGCAAAATTAGGTCGTGATATTTCAGGAGCATTTACTTTGAAGTATATTCATTCAAATCTTACAGGTGGAACTGCGGTGCAAGGTGCAGATACAAAACCAGGGCAAATGGTGGCTGCCGATTTATCCGT
>CAWUST010000048.1:0-46590 GCA_963925495.1 uncultured Flavobacteriales bacterium
GAGCCTACTTCCGTTTATATTGACAAATCAAAAATAAGGACACTATTGATTAGTAATAAAAATGCCACAAAAAAACAGCATACTTTTTGTCCACTTGAAACTATTCACTCAAAAACAGCATACTTTTTGTCTACTATACCAAAATCAACAAAAAAAGAAAGTGTTTAAATAGAATGATTTGTATTAATGGACTATGCGTCGTTTAACCAGCTCCATAATTTTCCAATAACTGAAGTTGATTTTTTCTTTTTTGTATTAGTGACACTTTCTCTAATTACATCCGGTTCTGGTTTTTTCTTATTCTTCTTTTTCTTGGTTTTAGGAACGGATTGAGTAATTGATTTTTCAGAGTACTTCTTTTTATTCAACTCCTTTAAAGAGTCAGCACTCTTTTTTCTTTTTTCAGCTAAAGCTATTGTTTCTTTATTTTTCTTTTCTTCTAAAGAATCGTTACTTTTTCTTTTAGTTGAGTTCTTTTTATTCTCTACTGGTCTCTTTTTAGGACGTTTTATTCTAACCGGTTTTTCCAACCTTTCTGCATTTCTTTCTGCAATTCTCCGAAAATCAATTTCAGAAATTTCAATTTTTCCTATGATTTTAGGTCCTTCTAAAGTTGGGATTTCGGTTTTCATTTTCCCTAACGCTTCTTTTTCGGGTATTACTTCATTGGGTACGATTGACTCAACAATAGATACTAATTTATGCACAACTTCTCCTTTGTTTATAAGAGTTTTAGTTTCTTTTCCAGTTTTAATTACCTTGATCTCAACGTCCTGTTCTTCCACCGAAACTTGTCCAAATGCCTTAGTAAGAGATTTTAAAATATCATCTGGAATTTTGGCATTTGGGTGCGCTTTAATTTCAACATTAAAATCATTTTGCAATTTTCTTAAAACTTCTTTTGGCGAAACACCGACTTGGCGAGCCAACTGACCTAACCTCATATACCCTTAAAATTTTGCGCGCAAATATACATAACGCTATAAAACTACAGGTAGAAGTGGAGGTAGGAGTCTTTATTATAAAAATGCTGTTAACAATAATCATTAAATATTTTGAATATGCTTTAATTCCCACTACTTTTGCAAACTGAAATGGATAAAATGGAGGAGGAACAACTCGATAAGCTTGAGAAAAGAACTGGAAAAAAATTATATGATTATCAGCGTTTCGCTATCGAAAGAATCCTTGAAACCTTAGAAAGTAAAGATCGAAATGTAAATCTGCTTTATCAACTTCCTACTGGAGGTGGTAAAACCGTCATTTTCTCTGAATTTGCCAAACACTACATTAAGGATACGGAAAAAAAAGTATTAATTCTAACCCACAGAATTGAACTTTGTGCTCAAACTTCAACTATGCTTACCGAGTTTGGTGTAAGCAACAAAATAATTAATAGTAAAGTTAAGGAACTTCCAGACCAAGATGATTTCGATTGTTTTGTTGCCATGGTAGAAACTCTTAATAATAGGCTAGTAGAAGAGCATTTTGAATTAAAAAATATTGGCCTTGTAATTATTGACGAAGCACATTACAACTCATTTCGAAAACTATTTAAGTATTTTGAGCATGGAACTATATTAGGGGTTACAGCTACTCCGTTAAGTTCCAATGTGAAATTACCAATGAAAGATCATTACGATGAATTGATTATTGGGGAAAGTATTGGTTCACTTATAGATAGAAAGTTTTTAGCCAAAGCAATAACAACTTGCCTTGACGTTAATTTAAATTCGCTTACAATAGGTATAAATGGTGATTATACTGTTTCTTCTTCTGAAAGATTATATAGTAATTTTCTAATGCAGGAAAAGCTTTTAGAAGCTTACGAAGAGAAATCGAAAGGTAAAAAAACACTCATATTTAATAGCGGAATTAAAACTTCAGAGGCAGTTTACGAAACTTTCACTGAAAACGGCTACGAGATTAGGCATCTTGACAATAAACACAACGAAAAAGAAAGAAGAGAAATTTTATCTTGGTTTAGAAATACGCCAGATTCTATTCTTACTTCTGTTGGAATTTTAACTACCGGATTTGATGAACCTTCTATAGAAACAATAATTTTAAACCGAGCAACTAAATCACTAACTCTTTACCATCAAATGATTGGTAGGGGTTCTCGAATTTTAGGGAATAAAAAAGAGTTTAATGTTATTGATTTAGGAAATAATGCTGCAAGATTTGGAATGTGGGATACTCCAATGGATTGGAAGGATATTTTTAAGTATCCGAATCAGTTTTTAGAAACAATTCCTTCGGATGATCAAATTCAAAGAAATTTTACTTATAAAATGCCCGAAGAGCTTCGTGAGAAGTTTGCGAAATCAGAAGAAGTTACTTTTGATACAAAAAAGGCTTATAAAAGTGCATTATCCGAGCGTTTAAAGCCAAGAACAGCTTTAGACAGATCAATCGTCCAACACGTAGAAATGTGTATTGTAAATGGTAAAGACATGTTCGATTCTTTACATTTAGCTTCTCTGCTTCGTGGTGATATTGAATCAAGAGTTCGGCATTATTCCTATTGTATAAATGGAACCCAAAACTATACACAGTGGTTGGAGGAAGATTACATCCGAAGAATGAAATCCTTAATTCGAGAAAAAAATCCTTTACCGGTCTAGTTGTTATTTAATAACTATTACTGAATCGATAAACAAATCAGTATTAGGCCAATCTCGAGAATCGGTTTCAACTTCTGTTAATTTAGACACTACATTATTCCCGATTAGAATTTCTCCAAAAACAGTATGTTGTCCGTCGAGATGTGCAGCGCCTGGTTTTTTTAGATAGTATTCTCTTTGAATTTTAGAATATTTGTATTTAAACTCCCTTTCATGAACATCTAAAGTTGGGGTATTATAAAGTTGGCCTTCTACAAAATAAAAAGCATACGGGTCAGATCTCTTATTGGGATTATCGCCGTATTTTCTGGCGGAAGCTAAGGCTCCTTTTTTATGAAACCTGCTTTTACTCATTTCCGAAGGAATAGTATACATTCCTATTTTTTGTTTTATATGAGCGTGATCTTCGTCAAATGTGCCTCCCGATTGCGCTATGAATCCCATAACTACTCGAGTAAATACACTCCCATTTAGAAAGCCTTTTTTACTCATCATAATAAAGTTTGCCCGATGAAGAGGTGTGTTTTTATAAAGTTTGGCTCTTATTTTTCCTTTACTTGTGTAAATGTCAACTATTGTTTCTTGGTTTTGTTTTCCGTATTCCAATAGCCGATCTTTTACATTTCCATTGTGAATAGGGTTCTTAGGAGTAATTTTTGCTGGTTCAGGTTTGGTATATTCAATAAGTGAAATTTCAGGTTTTTCTTTTTTCTTTCTGTTTCTTTTTGTTGATTCTACCTTTTCAGACTCTAATTTTTCATTGCAATTTAGAAATAGAGTAGAGGTAATAATGCAAATGAAAATTATTGAATATCTCATTTGTTTTTTTGAATTAAAGGGATGCTAATAGTAAACATGGAACCTCAATCGGGAATAGGTTCCAAAATAACTTTACCATTATGAATATCAACAAACTCTTTACATAATACAAGTGCTAAACCTGTTCCTTTTTCCATATTTGTACCAGAAGTGATCGTGTGTTTTGAAATATCAAATAAATTTTTGATTTGAAGTTCATTCCTTTCAACACCATTGTCTTTTATTGATATATCTATCTCCGTTTTTCTTTTCTTTACTCTCACCTTTATGGTTCCCTTTTGAGGAGTGAATTTTGAACAATTCCTATGTTACCCAATGTTTTAGCAACTCCTTTTTTATATCGAATTTTATCGGATAACTCTAATGCTGTTTGGTTTTATTTCACAAATAAATAATGGGAGCTATACTGAAAGAATGTAGAATAACCCCCATTTAAATTATAGTTTGCCAAAAAATGTTTGGCTTTCATCATTTCTATCCTCACCCATATGAAAATTATAATACATGGTATAAAGTTCAAAATGTGAGATTACTCCATCCTTGTTTTTATCCATATTATTAAAAGCTTCTACAGCGTCATTTTGTGAGTTTCGATAAGATCTAAAAAAAGCGGTATAATCTTCTTTGGAAAGTACGCCATCATTGTCTGAATCAATAATTGGGAAAAGGTCATCAAAAAACGGTTTTACAAATTGATAATAACTAACGTCATCTTTTAAAGCTTGCGTGTAATGACTTACAAATTCTTCTTCTGAAACTATTCCATCATTATTACCATCAGCGTTATGAATAAGCTTGTTCCAATGGAGGGAAAAAGTCGTTCTAAAATGAGAATCTTTTTCACCTCCTTTGTTCCACCCAAATTGTTTTGCGAAATGATTGCAAATTTCATCAATGTCACCAAGATCTAATGAACCATTGCCGTTAGCATCATAAAAATTAAACACTTTTTTTACTTTTTTCAGTCTGAATTCACTTAACATAATTCTTTTCAGTTTAATAATAGTTTATAATTGAATGGGAAAAGTACAATTAATTCTTTGACAATTAGTCGTTTTGCCTTGTGATATTTTCATATTTGACTAACCGTTAAGATACAAGTGTAATACTTTTTTAATTTACTCTAAAATCGTGGCTCGGTAGAAAAAATGGATTGTATTTTTTTTCAATATCAAAAAATTGCACAGGATGCCGTTTTCACTCCTTTTACACAAGACGATTTTCTAGAACAAACTCAATTTTCAGGAACTGTTTCAGGGCCTGTCTTGGTCACTTTACAAAAAAATCAGATTGCATGCAAGGTTACTAACATCGGTTCAAGAAGTAAGCAAACTAAACAGAAATAGAATTGGATTAGATTTAGACATTAAATTATAGTTACAATTGAAAGTATAGTAGGGTTATTATAGATGATTTTTTATACTTTTGCATTTCACAATTCTTAACGGAGTTTCATTAAAAAATTAATATTTGAATGGCGAAGTCGCAGCAAACTTTTAATAAAAAGGAAAAAGAAAAAAAGAGGCTTAAAAAGCGCGAAGATAAAAATCGCAAAAAAGAAGATCGAAAATCTAATAATGCAAAAGGGCAAGGTTTAGATAGCATGGTTTCCTATGTAGATGAATTCGGTTCGCCAACGGAAGATGCTCCAGATTTAACTCAAAAAGTTGAAATTGATGCTTCTACAATTGAACTAGGTCATAAAAGAGCTACTGGTGATGCACCTTCTGTTAAAAAAGGTAAGGTTACTTTCTTCGACGATTCTAAAGGTTACGGTTTTATTAAAGAAAGAAATACGGGTACAGATTTCTTTGTACACGTTAACGGATGTCTTCAAGAAATTAGAGAAGGAGACAACGTAACCTTTGATCTTGAAAGAGGATTGAAAGGTATGAATGCCGTTCGTGTTCGTAAGATCTAACTATTCAATAATTCTGGTAAAGTTTATTTACCAATCCTATTATTTTGTTCGTATTGTTCTTTTTGGGCAATAAATGTTAGGATTAATCTTGTTAATTGCAGGAATCAATAAATGACAAAAGGACTTGCTGTAAAGTGAAAACCGGAAAAACTAGAAAAAGAACAAGATTGCATTTGTTTCAATTTTGTCATTAATACCCCGAATATTTTAAATTTCTAGTTTCGGAATGATTCGGATTTTCAATTGCATCAGCTATTTGCTTTAAAAACCTTTCTTTATCTCGCCCAAGTACTCCTTTTAAAACGAGACTATTGGAAGCATGATCGCTTCTGAAAATAGTTTCGGATAAATTAAGGTTTTCCATAAGGAGCTTCATTTCCTCAAATAATTCAATAGGTGAAAGCTCGATAAACTCACCAAGATACCTGTTTTTGTAATGCTCCAGTCCCTTGTGTGCCGTAAGCACCAAAGTAGAAGCAAACTTGGGTTGTGTTGCATTTAAAACTTCAGCCGAATGAATGGCATGTTGCTCACTCAAAAGTTTTCCTCCAACACCATTTATAATCATTACAGAACTGTCCATTCCTGCAGCTTTCGATTTGTTTAATCCCTCAATGGTTGTTTTAAATGTCTCCCCTTTTTGAATAGCTTTCAAAACTTCGCTATCGCCAGATTCTATTCCAACATAAAGCAAACTCAAACCATCTTTTCTAAGTTCATTTAATTCCTCATCTGTTTTTCGAGCAAGATTACTGGGAGAGGCATAGGTAGAAATTCGTCTTAGTTTAGGAAAGGTTTTATTGATTTTATTTAGAATGGGAACCAACCTATTGTTAGAAAGGACTAAAGGGTCACCATCTGCTAGAAATACTTTTGTGATTTGATCGGCATAAGGAATAAACTTTTCTATTTCATTAAAAATATCTTCTTCTTTTCTTGCACTAAATTTTTTGGAAGTATACATTTCGCAAAACGAACATTTGTTCCAAGAGCATCCTAATGTTATTTGTAGAATAAGAGAACGACCTTCACTTGGTGGGCGAAACAAAGGCTCATTATAGTTTATAGGGAATTGATTCATAAAACAAAAGTAAGTTAGCTGTATTAATTGTAGGGCATGAAACTATTGCAAGAATAGATTTACGTTTGCACTTCAATGAAGAATAGTACAATTATGACTTTTGATGATTTTAATCTATCCAAACAATTAAAAAATGCCATTGATGATATGGGGTTTGAATCGCCAACTCCTATTCAATTAGAGTCTTTTAATGTAGTGTTATCCGGAAAAGATGTCGTTGGTATTGCCCAAACAGGAACGGGTAAAACACTGGCATATACACTTCCCATTTTACATACGTACAAGTATTCAACAGAAATACATCCAACTGTTCTTATTCTAGTTCCTACTCGAGAACTCGTTTTACAAGTTGTAAAAAATATCGAAGAATACACCAAATATTTAAACACCAGAGTTATGGGAGTATATGGTGGCACCAATATCAATACTCAGAAAATTGCCGTAGCCGAAGGGATGGATATTTTAGTTGCAACCCCTGGCCGATTGTATGATTTGTTAGTTAGCCGAGCTTTGCAATTAAAAAACATAAAGAAACTAATAATAGATGAAGTAGATGTGATGCTGGATTTAGGTTTTCGCTCACAGCTTACCAATATTTTTGATTTGCTACCTTCTAAACGGCAAAACATAATGTACTCGGCTACCATGACGGCTGAAATTGATGCCTTGATTGACTCGTTTTTCATTGCGCCAGCTAAAATTGCAGTTGCTATTAGCGGTACACCGCTCGATAATATTGATCAAAAGGCTTATGCCGTTCCAAATTTTTACACCAAAATAAATTTATTGGCTCAATTGCTTTTAAGCAGAAAGGAGTTTTCTAAAGTATTGGTCTTTGTATCCAACAAAAAAAATGCGGATAAAGTTTTTGAGACTTTGGAAGAAATGTACGAATCAGAGATTTGTATTATTCACTCCAACAAATCGCAGAATTACAGGATACGATCTATCGAGCAATTTGATGAAGGTAAAAACAGAATATTAATTGCTACTGATGTAATGGCTCGTGGATTGGATTTAGACAAAATAAGCCACGTAATTAATTTTGACACTCCAGATTTCCCAGAGAACTACATGCACCGAATAGGTAGAACGGGTAGGGCAGAGCAAGAAGGAAAATCTATACTTTTTTATACCCCAAAAGAAAAAGAATGGAAAGATAATATTGAATATCTGATGAATACTAGCATTCGAGAAATGGATTTCCCTGAAGATATAGTTATATCGGAAGAGTTGATTGCCGAAGAACGCCCAGTGGTTGTTGAATTATACAGCACACACCAAAAAAGATCAAACAGTGGTGAAGTAACCTACCACGAAAAATCGGATAAAAACAGGAAAGTAAATCTTGGTGGACCAAAAGCGAGAAAGGCTCCTAAGTACAGTAGACCAAAAACTCGTGGTGACAAAGGATTTAAAAAAGGAAAGAAAAATAAGACAAGATGGTAGTTAGGGTTTGATAGCCATAAATTACTTGAATAATAAGTACTTATGAAAATGAATGATTTCGATTTTGGTTAGGAAAAATCAACTTGTAAATCAGAAAACAGAGTCAATTAGTTGTTTGTTATCCATAATTTGAATAAATTCGTTTTCTTTGAAATCAATTCAACACATAGACGAAATAAGACAATTTTTTTAGAAAAGGTTGCGTTAGGTAGTTGTTAGTGATTATTCGAAAATGAGATTAATAATTGTAGTTTTAATTCTTTCAGCATTTATATGTTTCGTCAATAATCATATAATAGTGAAAAACCCATTTCAAAAAAGAAAAATTGAAATGTAAAAGTATTTCCGAATTCTTAGTTTATTGACAACAAGACATTTGATCTCAAATTTATTATTAGGGTATTTCCTGATAACGGATGGTTTCTTAAACTCAATAAAATTGCAGATAAGCATGAAATATTTTTTAATTAATTACATTTGCTGCAATAAAATAAATCCTATTTTAATAGTTGAAAATTGGAAAGATGAAAAAAAATTTAATACTACTAATACTATTTTTAAGCATATTAGGATTAAATGCACAAACTAAGCACACTTTAGATTCCACAGAATTAACTTCTAGAGTCGTAAAAGACTCTTTAGATATTCCATGGGAAATACTTTGGGGACCAGATGATCATATATGGGTGACAGAAAGGTTTGGAAGAGTGAGCAGAATTAATCCTAAAACCGGAGGACAGAATGTAATATTAGATTATTCTTCCCAAGTTTATGAAAAATCTGAAACAGGTATGCTAGGAATGGTATTGCACCCAGATTTTAGTAATAACCCAGAAGTATTTATTGCTTACACCTATTTGTCTGGATCAAATATTCGGGAGCGATTGGTCAAATTTACTTACAATGGAACCAATTTAACTGCTTCAGATACTTTGGTGGATAATATCACCGGATATACTACCCATGTTGGATCCAGGTTAATCATTTTGTCAGACACTACTTTGTTAATGACAACAGGGGATGCTCAAAATAAAAATTCAGCTCAAAATACGAGTTTACTTACCGGTAAAATTCTGAGAATGAATTTGGACGGTTCTGTTCCTGCTGATAATCCAATTAAAAGTAGTCTTGTTTATACATACGGACACAGAAATGCCCAGGGATTGTGGCTTGCTCCAAATGGCATATTGTATAGTTCTGAGCATGGACCTACAACTGATGATGAGCTCAACATTATTAAAGCAAATGAAAATTATGGATGGCCAACTGTAGCAGGGTTTTGCGATTCTCCACCAGAGATTGCTTTTTGCGCCTCAAACAATGTCAAGGAACCGCTTATCGCATGGACGCCTACAATTGCTCCTTCTGATATTACTTGGTATAGCCAACCAGCCATTCCCGAGTTTAAGGATAAATTGCTAATGACGGTGCTTAAAGACAAGAGTTTGATTGCTTTCGGTTTTAATGCAACAGGAGACTCTGTAATATCTCAAGAAAAATTTTTCAAGAATGAGTTTGGAAGACTTAGAGACATTTGTGTTTCTCCAGATGGAAAAATATATTTGGCAACCAATGGAAACTCGTGGTCTAATACTAGACCATTTACCCACTCAATTATTGAATTGAGTAATGAAGCTATTGACCATACTTCAGTAGAATTGATAGCCTCTTCAAACGGCATTAAAATAGGGCCAAACCCTTTAGTTTCTGGTGAATTTTTAAATGTGTTTTTACCCAATGAAGAAAAAGGCGAATTTACTTTGTATGACGTGGTAGGAAGACCAGTTTTATCTGAGACTTTAAATGGGAATAGTTCCATTAATATCCAATCTATTACTGGCATTTATTTTTGGAGAATTAGCCTGAACAAAGGAGTAGGAAGGGAGGGAAGGCTTATTATTCAATAAGGTAGTTGTTTTTTATAATTAATGAAAAAGTAATTCGAAAACTGTTGAGATCCGATTGGCAAAAACCCCTTGTTTGGTAGCTTAAGAAGTACTATTAAGGGTGTCCAGATTCAATCTAATTTCTACTTACCTCACAAGATATTTTCAAATTATCCCTAGTTTTTTTAATCCTATATAAAAGTTCCAAAACGTTCAAAATGACAAGTATATCCATTAGGAGTTCGCACAAGATAATCTTGATGCTCTGGTTCTGCAGGCCAAAACTTAATAAAAGGTTCCAGCGAAGTAACGGTAATACCCTCCCATTTTCCAGATTTATCAATTAGCTGAATCATTTCTTCAGCCATTTTCTTCTCTTCCTCATTTTGATAAAAAATAGCCGATCTATAACTCGATCCTCTGTCGTTTCCTTGTTGGTCGATGGTAGTAGGGTTATGAATTCGATAGAAATAATCTAGAATTTCTTTATAAGTAGTTTTATTTGAATCGTAAACTAATTCTATGCCCTCAGCATGACCGGGATGGTTGCGGTAGGTGGGATTGTCATTGGAACCTCCAAGATATCCTACTTCGGTATCTACAATTCCTTTTCTAACTCTAAAAAGATCTTCCATTCCCCAGAAACATCCTCCAGCTATGTATGCTTTATTAATATTACTCATATATCGTATTCCGTTACCAGTTCATAATTATTTTTAATTTAGTATTTTTAAGAGCTACAAGAAAGCATAGAACACCCTACTTTATGTTCAGCCCAATCCGGTCTTTTGGCAAACCACTTTTGCATTTCTGGCTGATCGTCATACGGTTTTCTAAGAAGTTGATACAGCTCATCCAAAAGATTGTTATCCCCGTTTTCTGCATCGTCAATTGCCAACTGAGCCATGTAGTTCCTTAATACATATTTAGGGTTAACCTTGTTCATAGAGACGCTGCGGTCTTCCACAGAATGCGATTCAATTTTTAGTCTGTTTTCATATTTAGATAACCAATTTTGCCACTGAATTTTAAAATGGACAAACTCGTCTTCACTAGCGTAGCTTGCATCTTGAACTAACGCTAAAAATGATTCCGATTCTCTAAATTCTGCTAATTCTCTAAAAAAAAGTGTCATATCTATATTTGACTTTTCCAATAGATTTTGTAGGTCATCCATCAAGCTAGGATCGGTATTTTCATTTTTCTCTAACCCTAATTTAGATTTCATCATATTCAAGTATTGTTTATGAAACCCAGTTTTGTATCCATCCAATATTTCTTCAAATGGTTTAGCATCTTCAACAAGTGGATAAAGTGCGTTTGCAAGTTTTGCTAGATTCCACATTCCAATTGGAGGTTGCTTTCCGTATCCATAACGATGGTGTTGTGCATCAGTAGTATTTGGTGTCCAATTGGGATCGTAGTTTTCTAACCAACCATAAGGTCCGAAGTCTATAGTAAGACCCAGAATGGACATATTATCTGTATTTAATACACCATGTACAAATCCAACTCGCTGCCAGTGAATTACTAATTCTAAAGTACTCTCCACCACTTTTTTGAAAAACGCCAAATACGTTTCTATTGAAGGAGTACCAAGTTCTGTAAAGTGATTTTTAATGGTGTAGTCGGCCAATGTTCGCAGTGAATCAATATCCTGACGTGCCGAGAATATTTCAAAACTCCCAAACCGAATAAAACTTGGGGCTGTTCGACAAACGACTGCTCCAGGTTCTAATTTTTGATTTCCGTTGTATAAAACGTCTCGCATAACCGAATCGCCTGTTTTTACAAGAGACAAAGTACGGGTTGTTGGTACACCCAAATGATGCATGGCTTCGCTGCACAGGTATTCGCGAATAGAAGATCGTAATACAGCTAAACCGTCAGCTCCACGGGAATAAGGCGTACGACCAGCACCTTTTAATTGAAATTTCCAGTTGGCACCTTTTATATCTAATTCGGCAATATTAATTGCTCTGCCATCGCCGAGTTGTCCAGCCCAGTTTCCAAATTGGTGACCACCGTAACACATGGAATAGGGTGCAAATTCGTTAAAAGGTTTTGCTCCACTCATTATTTGCACAAATTCATCCTTATCCTTTATCGTTAATCCAAAATCGTTAAGCAGAGCAACAGAAACATGAACCAAAGAAGGAGAAGAAGGAATGCGTGGAGTTGCACTCGAAAAACAGGCGCCATGAACTTGCCGAGAAGAATTGTCTTTTATTGGGTCAAGAGGTAAGTCCTTACTAAAGGTTAGTCGTTGAGGTGCGTCTAAAAGTGATTTCATTTATTTGGTCTCCTTAATTACAGATTATTGTTTTTCTAAAATTGTGTGAGTTGCAAAAGTATGGGTTCATAATAGGGGGCATCTCGATTTTTTGGCTTTGTAATAGGCTCTAATAAATTTACCTCACCTAATTCAAGGCAGGTGTAAATCAAATTCATCTTATCTAGTTCTACAATAACCAGTATTCTAAAACACCGACTAACCATATTCTGAATATAAAGTTCCTTGTCGAAATTTATTAAGGTTATTTATTCTGAACTTAATGATTTTTAGTTTATTAGCATTTTTTTCAATGATATCGATAGGTATAATTTCTAGAATCGATAAAATTAAACTAGATAATGATTCATGCCTTTAATTTATTGAATTATTTGATTCTACTATTGTTCTGTACACTTCCTTTTTGTCGCATTTTTAGCTCAATAACCTTTTACCATTTCCTTGGACCAAATTGCTTGTAATTATCCGAAATTTTCCAATACTCATGACATTTGGCTTGCAGGCTTTTTAAAAACTTGCCATTAGGCTTAATTGTCTCTGGCGATAAATCATAGAGCTCTGTGCACATATTATAATAGCTTTCCAGCATTTGTTTACCACAGGAACCGCTTTTATACACAACCAAACAACTTAGTGGTGGTCTACCATTTTTTACTTCACTGATTGAAATGGCTTCGAGATCCTCATTAAATTCTTCGCGATCTGAGGGGGTTTGATAATTATATCCTGTATCTGAATCCGAATTCAATCTTGAATAGGTAGTCGTTTTACCTTCCGATGCTAATTCTATTAAGGTCTCTCTTATTTCTAGATTAACGTATAATTCTTCCATAATGTAATATTTTAACCTCGTGGTTTTGATTTTATTGAAATGTAATAACGGGGTTTTACCATGGGCTATCAAAAGTAATTGGAATAGAATAAAAAAGGACTATTTAATTCTACAATTCTATGGGAGAATCACTTCGTCCAAGAGTTGATAACTTGTCTATTTGTTATTTTCATTTAAATTCAGTAATAAAGACAAAATAACCATTTCATTAAAGATGAAATTGAAGATATCCCAATCGCCAAAAAAATAAACTACTTCGAAAGTATTGGAAATCGTATCGATCGGTATTTTTTTCATTTTCCATTCAAAATCTACGGTGTCTTGAAAAGTCGCATGGTTTATTACAGGATTCACTTTTCTTCATATTCAGTATTTCTTTATTGTTCCACTTGCTTATGGTATCGTTTGGGCTAATTGCCATTCTTTTGCTTTTTATTTTTGTCCCCGAAAGTTTTCGAGGAAAAGAAAATGAAGGGCAAATTTAAATCGATTCCCCAAATTTTATTGAAAACAAAGCCTTTAAGTCTTGACATCCAAGCCATTTACTTCCTGCTTACTGAGTGCAATCATCTGAAATATAAAGCATTTCAATTGTTCATAACAAACTGACAGCTATTTCCAGCCCCCTAATTTTCAAAACCTAATAACCCCATTTTCGTAACGCAATAAATTGCATAAGCCAATACCTCATTGTGACTCTCGAAAAAATCAATTCGAAAGTCAAAAATTTAAAAATAAAAAATTGGTCATATGCTGAATAAATTCAATTACAAATTTCTTGGTACTATTCTAGTTTTACTATTCGTAAAGAATGGTATAAGTCAAGACTCTCTCTATTACAGTTCAGCATTTAACCAATCTGGCCCCGACCTGAAAACGGAACTTTATAATATTATTAAAGGTCACGTACAGTTTCCATATACCGCTTCGTCTACCGATGTCTGGGATATACTGAAAGAAACCGATAAGGACAAAACCAATCCAAATAATGTAATTCTTTTCTATTCGAATAGATCAGTTAACGCTGCCCAGGAATACAACAACAGAGCAGGTTGGAGTAGGGAACACGTATGGGCTAAATCAAGAGGGGATTTTGGTACTAGCGAAGGAGCTGGGACTGATGTACACCATTTACGAGCATGTGATGTAAGCGTAAATTCAACAAGGAACAATAGAAACTTTGATGATTGTAAGTCTTGTATAGATGTCATAGACAATGGGTTTAAAACAGGTTCAAGAAGAGACGCAAGTTTATGGACCTTTGAGCCACCCGATAATTATAAAGGTGATGTGGCAAGAATGATATTTTACATGACAGTTCGTTATGAGGGAGTAGGGGGAGAACCAGATTTAGAATTAACGAATACACTTCTTGCAAAAACGGATAAATCTCCATTGCATTCAGTTACCCAAACACTTTTAAAGTGGAGTTTGGAAGACACAGTAAGTGTTGAAGAACGATTGAGAAATGAGATAATATACAAGGACTACCAAAAGAACCGAAACCCGTTTATTGACTACCCTGAACTCGCTGAATATCTTTATGGAGATAGTATTGGCTACGTTTGGAAGCCAGAGATTGTTTTGAGTGTGGAACAAAAGAAAAAAGCCTTATTCACTATTTACCCAAACCCGACTAAAGGACAAGTTACAATTGAAGGTGAATTTACCAGTTTAACGGTTTTCAATAATGCCGGACAAGTGCTGGGCCTCCAAGCCAATGAAAGAACAAGTTTAGAAGGGTATCCTAACGGAAGTTATTTCTTTCAAATTACAGATAATAAAGGATTTACCAGCGTGATTAAAATTTATAAGGAAGAATAGACGAGCTAGTTTTGCAAATAAGTTAAATGCCATTAGCTTTAAGTTGCTGAATTCTGTTCTCTAGTATAAAAAAGAACGTTTTCTAGCTCATGCCACTGGGCATGGTTTACACCAATCCTGAATCTGGCTAGGTAAAAATGTGGTAGAGCAACACATCAAGGTTTTCGATCTTGAGCTTTTTTAGCACAAGTCCATTGATTTATTCTGTAACGCAGGGCTGCCTTATTTTTACCAAATGTAATTTTGTTTACTTTTTTGCTAGGGAAAAAAGGAGAAGCCTAGTGGCTTGAGCTAAAAACATTGAAAAATTCATCTATCTAAAATCAAGTTCCTTTTTCACTCCTACTGTTCGTTTTATGACAAAAACAAAATTCCTTGCAATTCCATTTTTAAAATTGAATCTCAACCGTTAGATTTACAGCCACAAAGATGGAAGACAATTACGACGTTGTAGTTATTGGTGGAGGACTAGCGGGCTTAGTCTCCGCAGGTATTTTGGCTAGTAATGGTTATTCTGTTTCGCTGATAGAGAAAGGTAGTTATCCTCGCAATAAAGTGTGCGGAGAATTTATGTGTCTAGAATCGGAGCCAGCCATACGCCAAATGGGAGTTTCGTTATTCGATTTATCTCCCATTAAAATTGATCATTTTACCTTATCGACCGTTCATGGGAAAACCGCAAAACTCAATTTGCCCCAACCCGGAATTGGTATTAGTAGGTACAAATTAGAAGAAGTACTGTACAAAAGGCTGTTGGAGTTAGGGGTTGATGTACTTTGTAAAACCACGGTTGAAAAAGTAGAACGAGATACAGCCCAAGACAAACATTTGCTGGTGGATCAAAACGGCAAGAACTATTGGGCCAAAGTAGTGGTAGGAGCTTATGGTAAACGGTCGATTTTGCAATTGCCTAACCTTAACCGGTCAGGATATTTTGGAGCTAAAAACTACTATCGATTTCCGCTTACGACCAATGAAGTTCAATTACACATTTTCCCTTCTGGTTATGCGGGTATGTCTAACGTAGAAACTGGTTTGGTCAATTTTTGCTACTTGGGAAAAACGTCTGATTTAAAAAAGTGTGGAGGTATTGAAGCCTACCAAAAACAAATTGTTTCGCAAAACCCATTTTTAAAACGACTCTTGAATGAAGGGGAGCCTATGCTCGATAAAACGCTAACCATAAGTCAAATCGATTTCGGACATAGGAAACGAGTAACGGAGGGTATGCTTCATGTTGGTGATGCAGGTGGTGTCATCCATCCTTTGAGTGGCAATGGAATGAGTATGGCTTTAAAAAGCGCGCAAATTCTTTCTCAGCATGTACAACGTTTCCTGGTTGGAGAGATTACTCGAACGCAACTAGAATCAGCATATTCCAAATCTTGGGGAAAAGCATTTCGCATACGAATGATCTCCAGCAAATTTTATCAAGCCTTATTCGAAAATTCCTGGGGAAGTAATTTGGCTGTTGTTGCTTTGAGAAATAAAACACTGGGCAAAAGATTAATTAAACTCACTCAAGGAAAACCCAAAAATTACATTACTGAAGTTGGTTATGTTGGTTGATTCAAACGACATAGAATGGTTGGATTCGGGAGCTGCATTTGGACCTAAATACAAGAAGGTAATTCCCCAATTAAATTGGATAAATAAATACCTAGGAAACGGTTACCAGACTATTCAAGCATTCAAAAAAATATCAGCTAAAAGTAATATCGAGAAGGAGATTACTGTCCGGGTTCTAGATTTGGTTTATGGTTCTGGGTACGTTCTGAAAAAAGTTAGGGATTTGTTAAATCGCCCAGGATACTTTCCTTATTTAATCGGAATTAACAATAACAAGAAAGCATTAAGATTAGTTAATATTACTTTGTCGCAATATGATAATAAAGTGCTACTTGAAAAAGTCAATGAACGATTTCATATTTCTGAAGTAGACTTTCTGATTTCCTCCCATTTCTTGAATTTGAATAAAAACAAAGTCTCGCATTCTATTCTGTTTAGCGAGTTGAATAGAAGTAATTTGGTTCAGTTTTTCTTTGGTTTATTCAACCGGTTTTCAGGCTTCGAACCAGAGGTTTTAAAGGATGGTTTGAAAGCACTTAAACGAGCCTCAACGAACCAAGAACTTCAATCTACTTTTTCTGAATTTAAAAACCTGCAAATTCGAAAATCGTGGTTCAATAGAACTCTAATTTATGGTAAACTATGAATTGGAAAAAACGATCGAACGAAAAGGAAATAATGGATGATCTTCAATTAGAAGGAATCGAGTTATTTCAAACTTTGGATGAAATAGACCTAATTAATAAATGGCTCGGCGGTTTTGAATCTTTAATTGAAAAACTAGAAGAAATTGTTTCTCAATATCCCGGCCAGTTGACCATAACTGACCTTGGCTGCGGAAGTGGTTGGCTCTTGAAACAACTAGAAAAAAAGAATTGGAAGAACGTTACCTTGGTTGGTTTAGATGCAAATGCAGCTGTCATTGATTATGCCCAAACTCAATATAATGGAAATGTTCAATTTGTAAAATCCGATGTTTTTGAATACATGAAATCATTAGAACAGGAGGAAGGTGATATTTTGATATCCAGTTTGTTTTGTCATCATTTCAATGATGCCGAGCTTATCCAAATGATGGAAATTATTCAGGATAAAAAAGCTGTTTTTATAATTAATGATTTACAACGAAACCCATTGGCTTTTCATTTGTTTAAATTAGTGGGCGTTGTTTTTCGCTTTAGTAATATGGCTAAAATAGACGGATCTATTTCCATTAAACGAGCCTTTACAAAAACGGATTGGGAAAGGATATTGGCTAGTTTTCCATCTGCTAATTACAGCATTGAATGGAAATGGGCATTCCGCTACTTAGTAGTATTAGATTTACGCAATAGAAATTAAAGTATGGATAAGGACACTGGAAATGTAAAGGTATTATCGGTAGCTCAGGCTTTACCCGAATTTACCCGCCCTACGGCTGATGCCTTGCCTTATTTAGATATTTGGTTGGCCGATGAGTCGCAACGATTTAGGGATAAAGTAAAACGAATTTTCAAATACTCTCAAGTAGAGCAGCGCTATAGCATCATGCCCATTGAAGAGGTCTTTACGAATTCTACTTTCGAAGATAAAAATGAACGGTTCAATAAAGCAGCCATAGAATTGGGTAAAAAGGCTTTGTTGGCTGCGGTTGAAAAAGCAGAGATTTCCCTTCAAGATATTGATTACATAATTACGACTTGCTGCACTGGATTTATGATTCCGAGTGTGGATGCGTATATCATCAATGACCTCAAGTTACGACAAGATATTATTCGCCTTCCCATTACTGAAATGGGCTGTGCAGCTGGGGTTTCCGCCATGATTTATGCTAATAATCTGTTGAAAGGTAATCCCGGGAAAACAGCTGCAATAATTTCTATTGAGTCACCTACTAGTACATTTCAGCACAACGATTTTAGTATGACCAACATGGTAAGCGCGGCTATATTTGGCGATGGAGCGGCTTGTACTATTTTAGGTTCTTCCGACAAATTGTTACCTACCATAGTCGATACGTCCATGTATCATTTCTACAACGAAGAACGCATGATGGGCTTCGATTTAACCAATAGCGGACTCAAGATGGTGCTGGATGTAGAAGTGCCCGATAAAATTGAAGAACGACTTTTGGAAATTCTAGTTCCCTTCCTAAATAATCACAACCTCACTTTTGCAGACATTCAGCACTTTGTGTTTCATCCCGGCGGTAAACGTATCGTGCAGTTGGTAGAGGACTTGGTAAAACCACTTGGGAAAAACATAGACGATACCAAGGAAGTACTTCGAGCATTTGGGAATATGAGTAGTGCCACGGTTCTTTTTGTGTTGAAACGTTTTATGGAGAAAAAAATTAAAGATGGAGATAAAGGTTTAATGCTGAGCTTTGGTCCGGGCTTTTCTGCTCAACAAATACTATTGGAATGGAGGTAAGTAAAGGGCTAAAAGGTAAATGGGCCATTATTTTAGGTGCAAGTGGCGAAGTAGGAAGCACTACGGCCTTAAAAATGGCTAATGAAGGCGTAAATCTATGTCTAGTATATCGAGAACGTAAATCGAGCCTAAAGGTCGTAAATGAGCTACAAAATGAGCTAGATAAGACGGGTGTAGAAATTCTTCATTACAATTTGGATGCGTTAAAACTAGAAAATAGACAAGCTGTTATCGAAGAATTGACTTCCAAGTCTCAAAATCAAGTTTGTTTGTTGGTCCACGCTATTGCTAAAGGAACACTTAAAAGTTTAACTGGAGTTAACCGCGCTACATCTCAAGATTATGAAATTACACAATACGCTATGGCTTATAGTTTAGTGGATTGGGTAAATAGTTGTTTGGATAATAACCTGTTTAGTGAAAATGCTTCTGTCATTAGTTTGGACAGTGAAGGAAGTCAACGTTATATCCCAAATTATGGAGTGGTTGGATCTACCAAAGCATCACTGATAAAATTAACCCAAGATCTAGCTGTAGAGTTAGCGCCGCAACACATTCAATGCAATGCTATTCGCGCTGGAGTTATGGATAGTAACGCCCTTAACGTGTTAGAAAGCAGTGAGATAATTAAACAAAAAGCAAAAGAATCCAACCCAAATAATAGGTTGACAACAGGAGCAGATGTGGCGAATGCAATTTATTTATTTTGTTTACCAGAGTCTAGTTGGATAACAGGAACAGTACTAAATGTAGATGGGGGAGAAGGACTTGGAAGAAGCTAAAAAGATATTAGACTTAATGCCCTACGCGGAACCTTTTCGTTTTATTGACGAAATAAGTTCAGTAAACGAAGAAGGAATTACTGGGTTTTATACCTTCCAATCCCATTCTGATTTTTACAAAGGACACTTCCCTGGATTTCCTTTAACACCAGGAGTTATTCTCACAGAGTGTATGGCTCAAATTGGAATGGTTGCCTTGGGTATTCACCTCATAGGAACGGATAATATCGATCCAGAAAACCCAGTTCGTTTTGCATTTACTTCATCAGAAGTTAAATTCTTGGACATGGTTTTACCTGGAGAAAAGGTAAAAGTAGAATCCGTGAAAAGGCTATACAGAATGGGCGTTTTGCGCTGCGAAGTGAAATTGTATAACGAAGCAGGTAAGGTTGCCGTAGAAGGTAAGTTAGCAGGATATCGGTTGAAAGAATGACAAAAAGGCGTGTTGTAGTTACAGGAATGGGGGTTGTTGCTCCCAATGCTATTGGAGTTTCTGACTTTGAGACAGCGCTTAAGGAAAGTCGATCAGGCATCCGTTTTATTCCCGAATTAAAAGAACTCAACTTTGCTTGCCAAGTAGGAGGAATTCCACCTCTGACCGAAGACGTTGTTGCTAAATACCTATCTCCTTTGCAAATGAAGCAGATTCAGGCAACAGGACTAGTTTATGGATTGGTTGCAGGTAAAGAAGCATGGGAGAATGCTGGTTTGCCTTTTGAAGGTGAAGCTACACGTTGGGATACAGGCTGCATTTTCGGCTCTGGACTCGCAGGCATAAAAAAAATAAGAGAAGGTATATATCAGGTGGATGAAGGAAAAGTCAAACGTTTGGGCAGTACCATGGTGGAACAAACTATGCCGAGTGGAATTAGTGCTTATCTAGCCGGAGAGCTTCATTTAGGCAATCAGGTAACTACTAATTCATCGGCATGCAGTACAGGCAACGAAGCTATTTTAATGGCTTATGAGCGCATTAAACTCGGCAAAGCAATTCGAATGCTTGCTGGAAGTTGCGATGATCATGGGCCTTATGTTTGGGGTGGATTTGATTCCTTACGAGTGCTCAACCGAAAAATGAACGATAAACCGGAAGAAGCAAGTCGACCAATGAGTGAATCTGCCGCTGGTTTTATACCCGGAAGTGGAGCAGGGGCTTTGGTTTTAGAAGAATATGAAACGGCCAAAGCTCGAAATGCTACTATATATGCAGAAATTATTGGGGGAGATTTAAATGCCGGTGGCCAAGTCAATGGAGGCAGTATGACTTCTCCAAATGATGAAGGTGTGGTTCGTTGCATTCAAAATGCGATGGAAGATGCAGGTATATCTGCCGACGACGTTGATTTAATCAATGGTCACTTAACGGCCACAGGCAATGATTCAAAAGAAATTGCCAATTGGGCCAAAGCATTGAAAAGGTCAGATCAGAATTTTCCACAAGTACAATCTACTAAATCTTTAATCGGACATTGTTTAAGTGCAGCAGGAAGCATTGAATCTGTAGCGGTAGTTTTACAGCTCCATAAGCGTTTTTCCCACGCTTCTATAAACTGTTCAGATTTGAGTAGTAAAATATCACAAATTATTAATAAAGAATTGATTAGTTCACATAACTTAAATAATAACATTAATATAATTGTTAAGTCTGGATTTGGTTTTGGAGATGTAAATTCAGTAGTTGTTTGGAAGAGATTTGAAGAATAAAACTCATAAATTTCAAGCTTACCTTCATGTAGAATTTATCTCCGCCTTCGGCACCTTCCCAAAGGAAGGAATAGCTAGTTTTACATAATATTCAATCGGCTTAAGTTGAGTAAAAGTTATAAATTCCGAAATTCAACAATAACCAATCTTCTTACTTTTTCAAGTTGTAGTTTTGCAGCGAAGAAATACGCAGAATGAACATAGAAATAAACATACCACAACCAATTGATTTTAACCCAAAATTTGCACCTGTTACGACAGGAGAAAACATTGACGAAGCTGTACAAAGTATACTCAAAGGAGATAGCCTAGTGGTGGGTGATTATTATAGCACTGGCCTTACGCTGTTGCATGAATTACAAGGAGTTCTTAAAAAAAAATTTCCCAATAAAAGCTTTGATGAGCAACGTGAATATCGTGCTGAGTTTCAAAAGTTTTCTCAAAACATATTGTTAGAGGTAATTAACCACAAACTGACCGCTAAAAAGTCTCCTAGCATAGGTTGGTTAGAAAAACTCTATCCGGATAATGAAGGTTTCTTACTACCATTTCCACAAGTGCAAGGTTTGAATAGCTCTTGGCAATGGTATTCAAAGGGAGTTGCTATTCCGGGATTGCGAAATAAGATATATCCATATTACGGGAGTTATTTTCCAACACGCTTTGAGCATTTAACTCTTTTCGATAATTGGTTAAAAAGGTACAAAGGAGATAAAAAAGAAGCATTTGATATAGGAATTGGTAGTGGAATATTATCTCTTCAAATGATTAAACATGGCTTTCAAAAGGTTTTTGGAACAGACACTAACCCAAATTCAATCTTTGGGTTGAACGAGGAATGGGAAGGAAGCAAAACAGCGCGAAAGATTGAATTAGATCATGGAAATCTTTTTGGGAAATGGACAAGGCAAGTTGAACTTATTGTCTTTAATCCACCGTGGTTGCCGGCAGGTCAAGATGTAGAGGGGAAAGACGAAGCAATTTATTACAACGATAGTTTGTTTCCTAAATTTTTCGAAGAAGCTTATAAACGTTTACTTCCTGGTGGAAAAATAGTTTTGCTTTTTTCTAACCTAGGTAAATTAACAAATGCCAAGAATTTACATCCCATCGAATTGGAATTGGATCAGGGTGGGAGGTTCAATACGGATTTATTCCTTCAGAAAAAGGTAAAGTTAGCTTCAGATAAAACCAAACGAGATAGACATTGGCGTAAAGAAGAGAAGGTCGAGCTTTGGGAATTGAGTAAGATTTAATTTTGATTCTTGACATTAGATACTAGACAAGACTAAAAGCTAAAAGTTAGTATCAAAATTAATGAACAACGACCTTCTTACGGTAATATTGATTATTAATTTTTACCACACAAACATATATTCCTGAAGTTAAGTTATCAAAACTAACCCTGTATTTGTCTGAAGTTACTTCATTAATTCTTTCCTTGCCAACCATGTCAAAAACCTGAATTTTAACACTTTCGTTGGGTTTTAAGTCAGTCAAATCAAAATTGATTTGATTTTGAGATCCATAGATAGAAACATCACTTAACGGATTTTTCTCAATTACCGATATAGGTTTGTTGTATATCAATTCCAAATCGTCAAAATAAGCTACACTTTTATTGATAGCTGAGGTTCCATTACCAGAAGTAAGGATAAGTAGAATGTATTCTGGGATATCAGTACTAGTATAAATAAAAGGAATTGAAAACCTAACCCAACTTGTTGTTTTTACACTTGGAGTTCTATACTCTGCAAAGCCAATGTAATTTGTTTTGGCTGCATCTGGAATTTTTGCTGATCCTTTATGAATCAGTGCTTGTATAGTTCCAACATCAGAACCAGCCGGTTCGTATTGAAACCAACCGACCAAACTATCGGGTCTATATTTTAAAGGAGAATTCCACTTTGGGTCAGAAGTTTCTGTACCAATAGAGGATTTTGCTGGGTCAAAATTGGCGATTACTCTTCCATTGGTCATAATTCCCGCTGCAATTATTCCAAAACCCGCACTTTTATTTTCAAGTTTCACCGATTTGCTGCCCGAATGGGCAGTACTTGATTCTGACATCACTTTTGGAGCAAGACCAGCTAAACTAGATGGCATTGCTGTTTTGATTGAACTCCAATCCACTGGTTCATTTTGTCCTCCGTCTGTCTCCCAATTTTCAAACCCAGGGTTTTCTAATTTTTGCGCTGAAAGAGCTGAGCAAGCACCTATTAGCAAAATAAATATCGATTTTCTCATAATTACATGTATTATTTAGATGGCTAAAGTAGAACAATAAGACATTCAATAATCAATCGAATAAAAGGATTAAACTTTTGAAATTATTCGAATTATTTATTTTTTACACAAACAACAAGATTAGGGCAAGTGACATTCCACCGAGGGCAAAGTAGATTCCTTTTTTGAAAATCGCTGTATTAGGTAAATACATCCAAAATGCAGAAATAACAAAAAAGAGGAGGGAAAGCCCAAACAGAATATTGAAAAAGAATAAAGGTTGACCCGATTTTGCCTTGTGAAAATGGGTCAGTTTATCCAGTAGATAGGGGAGCGACTTGACTGTATATTCTGCCTCCCCGCTTTGTTTGTCATAAAGCCCATTTTCAAAATAGATTTTACCAGAATCTTCTTTTTCAATTTTTATTTTTCCTATATCTAATAATTCCCCCAAGTCTTTTGCTTCGGCATTTACAGCGATTGTTTTTGCAATTATTTTTTCTTGTTTAAAGGTATCTGAGTCTCTGAAAATGAGTACGATTCCACTAATAGCATACATCGCCATTATTCCTGTAAGTGTAAAACCGAGGTAGCGGTGGATTGCTCGCATTTTTTGATGTGTTTTCATTTTATTTGCCATAATCGAAGTCATTTATTTTGGAACAGGAAACCCTCTGTCTCGCATTAAAGCACCAATATCTGCATCACGTCCCATAAACAAACGGTATGCTTCAGCTGGGTCAATTGCATTTCGAGGAGCAAATAGATACTTAACCGCTTTATCAGCTAATTCTTTGTCGTAAAAACCGTTAGGAGCTTTTGCAAAAGCTTCAGAGGCATCAGCAGTTAAAACATCTGCCCACATATATCCATAATAGGCAGTAGCGTAACCTTCACCAGAAAATACATGACCAAAATGAGGCGTTCTGTGACGCATTGGAAGTTCCTTAGGCATGTTCAATTCGGTTAAGGTTTCCCGTTCAAATTTGTCAATGTCTATATTAGCTGGATCAGCCAAATGGAGTTTCATATCCATAATTGCAGAAGCTAAATATTCTGTTGTAGAAAAACCTTGATTAAAAGTACTGGCGTTTTTGATTTTAGCAACTAATTCGGCAGGCATAGATTCCCCAGTTCCATTATGAACTAAATAATTATTAATTACTTCATCTGTAGACAACCATCGTTCTAATAACTGCGATTGAAACTCAGTATAATCCCGAACACCACTATTTAAAGTAGGGTATTTTACTTTGGCAGAGAAGAAGTGGAGTGCATGACCAAACTCATGAAAGAAAGTGGTTGCATCGTCCCAAGAAACTAATAATGCTTCTCCAGGAGCTGGTTTAACGAAGTTTGAGTTGTTGGATGCTAATACGTTTTTATCTCCGTCAAAACTAGACTGACTTCTATACGTTGTAGCCCAAGCACCTGATCGTTTGCCTTTTCTAGCGTAAGGATCTAAGTACCAAAGTCCAACGTTTTTGCCTGTATTAATATCAGTTACTTCCCAAACCTTTACATCTTCATGAAAAACTGGAACTGAACCTTCTGGTACTGGTGTGAATTTGTATTTAAATAACTTTCCGGCTACCATGTGCATGGCTTCTGTAAGTTTATCCAATTGCAAATATTGTTTTACTTCTTCTGAGTTTAAATCGTATTTCTCTTTCCTTACTTTTTCAGCATAGAAACGATAATCCCATGGTTCAATAGTTATTTTATCTTCATTTTTATCAGCTATTGCTTGCATATCTGCTACTTCTTCGCTAACTCTTGCAATTGCCGCAGGCCAAACTGCTTCCATAAGTTCCATCGCATTTTCGGGAGTTTTAGCCATTCTATCTTGCAAACGCCATTCTGCGTAGTTATTGAAGCCAAGTAACTCTACTTTTTTACGACGTAATCTTAATACTTCGGCAATCAATTCATTGTTATCGAATTCGTCCCCATTGTCTCCTCTAGAGTAATAGTTGGTCCATACAATTTTTCGCAATTCTCTTTCTGTAGAGTAAGTTAAAAATGGATCCATAGAAGAGCGAGAATTAGTAATCGAATATTTTCCCTCTTGTCCTTTATCAGTTGCAATTTTAGCAGCCGATTTAATAAAACCTTTTGACAAACCACCTAATTGATCTTTAGTTAAAAAGCTAACGTAGTTTTCTTCATCGTGAAGTACATTGTTTGAAAATTTAGTATAGAGACTAGAAAGCTCTTTACTTAACTCAGCGTATTCAGCTTTTATTTCTTCATTTAAATTTGCGCCATTCATGGCAAACCCAACATAAACCAGTTCAGTTACTCTCTGTTGATCTGCATCAAGTGGTTTAACTAAAGAAGCATCATAAACGGCTTTTACTCTTTGGAATAGTTTTTCGTTTTGAGTGATTTTAGACTGATAATCTGAGAATATAGGGGCTAATTCACTTTGAAGTTCTCTAAACTCTAGGGAGGACATATTTGAGCTTAGTATACCATAGTAATTAAAAGCCCTGCTTAAAGCTTGGCCAGAACGCTCCATTTCTACAATAGTATTTTCAAAAGTAGGAGCTTCTTCATTATTGGCAATCGCTTCAATGTCTTTCAACTTCATTTCAATACCCAATAACATAGCTGGTTTTACATCTTCCATTTTCACTTTATCAAAAGCTGGAACTCCTCCATAATTTCCTGTCCATTCTTGTAGCAATAAATTTTCGACCATAGGATCTTCTGTTTTAATTTCTTCTTTACAGCTCATTATGGATATTGAACCAGCCAATAGGATAAGTATATGTTTTTTTTTTATGAAATTTGTCATCGTGATTAATTTTGTTGAATAAAATGGAAGCCAAAAATAAGTTTTAAGGAGTATTGGGCACCTAAATATTGAGGGCAAACGCATTAAAAACTTAGTACTTTCAAAAGATATTCCACATCCCACCCAGCTTTTAGTCTTTTCTCTTCTATATCCTGCTTTAGCGAAGTTTCAGTCTTTAGTAAATTGAGAGATATTTTGAGCAAAGTAGAGAAGTTTCTTGCGGAGTTACCAGCTCTTTTTCTTGAGGGATATTCTCTGAAGGCGACATCGAGAGTCCAAAGTAGCTCGCCCCTGAATATTCAAGTGCATACTGCATCAGAGGAGTATTTAATCTCAGTACAGGAGACCTATAATTGATTTTACAAAAACAATAGAGATTTATTCTAGAAGGGTAGAGGCGAATTATAATAGATCGGTTGCCAAGTATGGTTTAAAAGACTAGGGTGGGCGCCGCCATGTTTTATTCCAAGAAAACTAATTCTATCAATTTCAATCCTGATTCAAGAAACAGTGTCTTTATGGTGCCAAAAGCCTTCGAAATTTTTAAATATTTATATTATTTTACAAAACAAGATTACTAGTTCGCAATGTATTCAAATTTTACATAATTTAATTCCATGTTTTCATTGATTCTTTGGAGGAGTATGATTTTAAATAAGTTGATCGTAAATTCTTATTTGATTGCTCAAATACACTATTGTCTCGCTTAGAAAAGCAAGACAATCCAATTAATAATAAACAAAAGAATATTCTAGTTTTTACTTGTCAAAAGTAACAGCTAAATGGCTTTATGTTTATCTGGACTTAATTTTAAAAATCGATGATTATTCCAATAGTTGGCAATACCGTTCCACTGTTGTTTGGAACTTCTTCCATATCGTAATACTGCTCATTATAGGGCGCCGTCGGATTCAAAACGATTTGATTTTGCTGACCGTCTTCCCTTGGGATTAAAAGTGGTCTTTCCTCAGCTTTAAATCCGTATAAATTTTGAATGTCTAAATAGATGTTTAGACCCCATTTTTTAAAGTTCCAAGTTTTATCTACTCTTAAATCCAATTGATGAAATTCGGATAATGTATTTTCATTAATTCGGCCATAATCCAGAATACCTGAAGGATTAATATCATAAACTGCACGTTGAGAAGATTGGCGGGAAAGATAGGGTGTACTTGGCCTTCCTTGAACATACCTCCAACGTACACCCAAGGACCATTTCTTTTTAAATTCTTTACCTGCTGTTAAGGTTAGCAAGTGTCTGGAGTCCCAGCTTGAGGATTTGAATGCTCCATCGGAATTGGTAAATTCACTTCTTACCCAGGTATAAGAAAGAATTCCATAAAATCCTTTCACTAATTTTTGTTGAGCCATCAATTCAATTCCGTAAGCTCTTCCCAGGGAAGAAGGAGTTACCGCTTCGTTTCCAATTACACCGAAATCAGTACCTAAATTGGCTAAGCTAATTCCTTTGGACAAGGACATTGGGTAATAATCATATAGTTTGTAAAATCCTTCCAACGAAATTTTTGACTTTGATGTTGGTCGGTATTCAAGGCCTCCATTAATATGGTCAGCTTGAATGTATCTGAGACCGTTATTTTGATTTACCAACTCATTTCCAACTTGGTAGCCTAGAATGGTATAGGCTGGTAGTTGGGTATATCTTCCAATAGCGAAGTTAACAGAGTATTTATCCGACAAATTATAACTCGCACTTGCTCGGGGCGCAAATTGATTGAATGGGTTTTGCATTATTTTATTGTAATTATTTCCATCTAATCTTACTCCTAATGAAACGCGCAGCCTACTTTCAAAAAAGCGTTTAGTTACTTGTGCAAAGGCCCCATATTTATTCATGTTAAAAGCAGAGCTGAACTGAAGGGTATCAAATTTTTCGCTTGTTGCGGGAGTCGGTGGAATATAAATTCTGTTATAGGTCGAATTGTTATACTTGGCGTATTCGTAATTCACACCAAACGTAATTTTCCAATCGCCCATTCTAGCCGTATTTTCGAATCGAAATTTATTCTCTATTTCCTGTGATTTATAATTAATAATTAAGTTGTCTTCACTGCTTTCGTCATTATTGAAGTACTTTTTTGCTTCATTATTGAGCATGTTTCTACTTAAAACAAAAGTTTGGAAACTGTTAGTTGAATAATGTTTGTAAACTCCTCCAATTGTATAATTCCACTGCGTACTTGGCGGAATATTAGCCAATATATATCGCTGTCTAGAGGTCTCATTAGCGTCAAGATTCAATACATTTTTATCCAAGGCTCCAATACTTATTAAAGACAATTCATTTTTTTTGTTGATTTTATATTTCACCTTGGTTTGATAATCCCAGTAGGTCGGAAGAAACGGGAGATCGAGTGCAGTAAATAGAAATTGTAAATAAGACTGCCTAGCAGAAAAAACAAATGTGATTTTTTTATTTAATGGTCCATCAAGGGTTAATCCTAAATCAGATGAACCTACCGTTATTTTTCCTTTTAACTTTTCGCTATTTCCGTCCAGTTGCTTAAAACTTAAAAGTGAGCTAAGCATATTTCCTCGACTTGCGGGAAACGCCCCAGACTGAAAATCTACTTCTCGAATTAAGTTTACATTTATTATTCCTACAGGACCTCCACTAGCACCTTGTGTTTGAAAATGATTAATGTTTGGTACTTCTATTTCGTCTAGATAAAATCGGTTTTCGTTAGGGGATCCACCTCTTATAATAATATCATTTCTAAATGCAGGCGAAGACGCAACTCCCGGGAATGATTGGATCACTTTAGAAATATCTCTATTTGCACCTGCTGATTTTTCTATTTCTGCAATTCCAATTGTTTGAATCGAAAGTGGACTTTCGTCTGGTCGAGTAAATGGGCTTGATTCTATATCAACAATCTTAATAGTTTGTGACGTCTTTTCCATTTTAATGTCAAATGAAGTTGTACGGCTACTTATTATATTTATTTCTTGACTAACTAATGGTCTATATCCAAGCACCGATACTTCTAGTTGAATAAAACCAGGCGTCAGTCCCTTTAAACTGAATTTTCCGTCAATATCTGTTGCCGTGCCGATATTTGTTCCCCTAATAATTAAATTTGCAAAGGGGATAGGTTCATTACTAATTTCATTTACGATTTCCCCAGTAACGCCTCCTGTTTGAGAAAATAGGCCGAGTGAAATTAGTAAAAGAAAAAATAGTACTATAGTTTTCATAAGAATCATTCATTGTAAAAAAGAATAAACAAATTACAATAGAAAAGGTTAATCTGAAAATAACTACAACAATGTTATTCTTATTTATTTAGGAAGAAGTATAAATGCAGCTCAGGGATACAATAATCAGTTTCTTTAAGAATATCCCAAACATCATTTGAAGAAGAGTTTAGGGAAACTCGGTGTGATTTTTAATTATTTGGTTTAGACTCGATTTTAATGAATCACCACCTTTATTAAATGCTGTTTTATAATAGTCCTGTCCTTGCAAAAGGATAGAACATAACAGGCATATTGTAATTGGTGCAATTTTCATGTTAGATGTTTTCATATTACTTTCTAGTTAATCGGCATTAGGTAGTATTCATAGAGCCTAATTATATGATAAAAGTAAACTTTTTAATACGAGTAAGTGTATCTGAATAATAAGTGATAATAGACCGCTACGCAGTTTTAATGGTTAAATAGATAAATAGTTAAAAAGCCCTAACCGCACGAACTGAATGAGTAGTGGACTTACGGTTGAAGAACGCGCCTCCATCGCTGAAATAGAACTTGTACGCATGGGTAGTACCATACTCCGTGCTACTCCAATAGGAACCTGTTGAAAGTAAGGTAAAACTTCCTGCACGTAATGCTTTATTAGCAGAAAAACGGTTATCATACAATAAACCTAATTCATCAATACTTGGTAAATACCAGCCTGCACCTAATCCTGTAACATAAGTTGCTGCTGCACTACTCGTCATTAATGCTGTATTAAAAGCACCATCTTCTGTACGGTTTGCGTTAGTTAGTGTTCCGCTTGCTTGCCATACTGCTGTGCTTTCTGTTTTGTTTACAATTAAACCGTGTTGTGCACCTGTAGCATCTTTGTATATGAAGTATACAATACCACCAAGGGTGTCTTGTCCTAAGTAAAATTTATCGGTAGAGCCACCAGTTGCATTAATTACATAAGGGCTTGCCGTTTTGCCTGAACCTGTAACTGTTACATTTGTGCCTGCAGTCACTTGCGTTGCTCCTCCAATAATGCTATCTGCTGTGTTTGCGTGTAAAGCATAAGGTACACTCATTAACTGGCTGGTTCCTGTTATGGTATACGTTCTGCCACCAGTAGGATCGGTTTCTGTTTTTATAAAGTATTGACCTTTGCTCCAATCTATGCTGTTAAACGTACCAGAGACAACAGTTCCGCTGCCAATCTCTAGACTTACTAATCCATTCAGGTTAGAGGTAGGAGTTTGCGTTTCTACATAAACTACTGTACCAGAAACGGAACCTTGTACTATACTTAATTGCATGCCAACTACTTGGCTAGTTACTAATACATCTCCCGCATCTCTAACTACTGCTTGGTAGCTCATTTTTGAAGGTGCTTGTGCAAAAACTGCTGATGTTATTACTATGGCTGCTATAAGTGTGTATAATTTTTTCATAATGTTTTAATTTTTAATGATTCTAAAAGTTTTGATTAAGGACTCGCTGTCTACTATGTTTAACATACTAATAGTAAGGGCTAAAAAAGAAGTGAGTAGGAGTAATCTCTTTATCATAATCAAATATTAAGTTCACAATAATAATAATAATAATAATAATAATAATAGCCTATCCTATTGCAGTGATTACAAGAGAGCTTGTGCATTAGGAGAAAAGGACTGCTGTGAATGGTATCATGACCAATTTAGATAAGCCTGGTATGGCCAATATCCCTGCTTTCTGGTATGAAAATTACCATTCCTTGCCTGGCGTTAGCTTTTATTGCAGCTTGCTTTTTTGTAATTTTTTCTCCTTTTTACTTAGCTGTTAAAACTTCATCTCTCGCCAAAGCTTCTCTTAAAACGTCTAATAATAGACCATTTCCTGATAGAAAAACTGCGTGTTCATCATCATCCGCTTTCATTTTTTCTACAACTATATTTAAACCAGCTAATGTTTTCCCAGCACCAGGCACACCCGTAACAAAACAAATAGATTTTAAATTCTTAGACTTTGAAGTTTCAATCACTGAATTAATACAGTCAGCCGTTTTGGATAGGTTTATTGTTCCAGAATCAGATCGTGTTATTTCCTTTACATTATGCCCCTTATATAATGCTTGAGCTGCTTCCCCAATGGCTGGTGTTGGTTTGTAAATTGAGTTTCCCCAATATTCAATATTGATTGGTTCACTATTGTAATTTATAAAAGTCTTAAGTGTATCAGCTGCTAAAGGTCGATAAAAAGTAGTCCTATCTCTCACATCACTATATCAGACTCAGTGCTCGCCAAAGGGACTCCATTATCTATAATCCTAATATCTAATGAGGTAGCAAATTCCCTCTTCTGACTCGTTGCTTACCTCTATAGCTCTTAGTTTAGGTAAAGCGAACTCGGATAGCTTTTTATTTAAGGTACTTTACATATAGGAAGCAAAATATACCAATAGTAAAACAAGTATAAATAGTAATTGAAACCCAATTCTTTTTAAAATATTCCATACACAAGTATAAAGAAATATAAAGTCTGAGGGGGATTAAACTAATGGACTATATACCTCTCACAACTCTCCAAAGGAACGCCAGTATCTATAATATTAATGTCTAATGAACTAGCAAATCCCCCTTCTGACTCATTACTTACAGTCCACCGATTTGTCCACTAGAAAAATGGGGAAAACGAATGAAATGAATATTTTTAAATGAAAAAAGCCCCACGAAATGTGAGGCTTTCTATAGCTTTCCTGAATTTTTTATCAAGTTAGCGGTCTGGACGAGACTCGAACTCGCGACCCCCTGCGTGACAGGCAGGTATTCTAACCAACTGAACTACCAAACCGTTTTCGTATCAACTTTGTATCTGAAACGAATTGCGAAAGTAATTTAATTGTTTTGTTTTCAAAGCAATTTTCAAAGAAAATTAAGAAAGGTTTTATCTTTTTTTTATTGCACTTCATTATGAAGTACTTAGCTTGTATGAAAGGTTTGTTTAAATTGAAAAATCATTTTTATTGAATAGAATTTTACCTATTTATGCCTCTTAACTAGATTTGCCTTATGGCAAAATATTCCAATTTGTATCTAATTCATATACAATTCTTAGGATTTCGTTTTCATGGTTGGCAAAAACAACCAGATGTTAAGACCGTTCACGAAATGATTGACAAAACCCTCTGGTTTGTTCTTGGGCACGAAGCCTATAAAACAATGGGAGCCAGCCGGACAGATGCAAAAGTTTCGGCGCAACACTTTGTTTTTGAGTTGTTTTTGAATGAGTCAGTAGACTTTATTCCATTTCTCGAAAAATTTAATTCTAATATTCCTTCTGATATAAGGGCCACTAAAATTGAAGAAACGAATTCCAATTTTAACATTATTCACTCTTCCAAGTTCAAGGAGTATCATTACTATTTTGCTTATGGAGAAAAGCCTCATCCTTATTCAGCAGCATTTATAAATACAATTCTTCCTGAATTAGATGTAGAACTTATGAAAAAAGGAGCTGAACTCTTTGTGGGGGAACATAACTTCGATAAATATGTTACCAAGCCGCGTCCAAAAATTAACTTTAAAAGAACCATTATTACAAGTGAAATAATAGAAAACACCATTTTAACCGCTAGTTTTTTCCCTAAAGAAAGTTTTGTGTTTAAAGTGTCCTCTATAGGTTTTATGCGAAATCAAGTGAGACTAATGATGGGACAACTTTTTGAGTTAGGAAAGCACAACATGGATTTGATTGAATTGGAAAGATCATTATCCGATTCAGAAAACAAAAAATCCTTAACGGTTATCGCACCTGCTTCAGGACTTCATTTAATTGAAGTGAATTTTGATTAAAATTTATCTTACATTAGTTTTATGTCAAACTTAATCACTTTTAAGTCTTTTATTAATTCGGAAGAAGCCTTTCTACATTATATCGAAAGGCATTTTTTATCCAAATTTGCAAAATGAAAATTACTGAATGCCCGCGTGATGCCATGCAGGGAATTAAAGATTGGATTCCTACTCAAACTAAAATTGATTACTTAAACTCAATTCTAAAAGTAGGTTTCGATACAGTTGATTTTGGAAGCTTTGTTTCTCCTAAAGCCATTCCTCAACTTAAAGACACAGCCGAAGTGTTAGCCAAATTAGATTTGGAAAACACATGCAGTAAATTGCTTGCTATAGTGGCTAATAAAAGAGGAGCAGAGGACGCTTGTAATTTTGAGGAAATTGATTATCTCGGCTTTCCCTTTTCCATTTCCGAACAATTTCAACAAAGAAATACAAATTCAAGTATTGAAGAATCGTTAGGGCGAGTTCAAGAAATAAAATCCTTATGTGATCAAAACAATAAAAAATTGGTAGTTTATATTTCAATGGCTTTTGGGAATCCTTATGGGGAAGAATGGAATCCTGAAATAGCGGTAAAATGGAGCACTTTATTAGCCAATAACCTTGGGATTGAAATAATGGCCTTGTCAGATACTATTGGAGTATCAAACCGAAATAATATAACTCAACTTTTTTCTACTTTAATTCCGGAATTACCTTCGGTTGAATTTGGGGCACACTTGCACAGTATACCTGCAACTCGTTACGAGAAAATTGAAGCGGCTTTTAAGGCAGGATGCCGAAGAATGGATTCTGCTATTAGTGGATATGGTGGTTGTCCAATGGCAACAGACGATTTAACTGGGAACATGGCTACGGAAGAATTATTACTTTTTGCTAAAAACAATAATTTGGGATTAGGATTGGACCTACAAAAATTTGAACAAGCCAAGGAATTTTCAACTAAGGTTTTCAATTAATAGTAAAAGAGAGTAACTAATTGAGTTTATAAGATTTTACTCTTTTATTAAAGATTCTAATTGTAAAATAAAATCTTCCGAATCCCAATTCGCCATTCCATTTGTTTGAGAGACAATGCGCCCACTTTTATCAATCACAAAAGTGGTCGGTAATCCGGGAGGATTTAATTCTACGGGAACTTTGAATGTTAGAAATGAAAAAGGAATATCCGTACCAAAATCTGCTGCGAATGCATTCACAACCTCATGTTTTTCATAGCTTAAGAATAAAAATTTAATTCCTTCTTTGTTTTCCATTTTGTGATATAAATTAGTGATACTTGGTAATTCAGCGCGGCAAGGTGGACACCAGGTTGCCCAAAAATTTAAAAATATTACCTGTCCTTTAAACTCCGATAAAGAATGCTGCAATCCTTGGTCGTCTGAAAAAACAAAATTTTGAAATACATTTTCAGAAATAGTAACTCGGTTTTCCGCTTCAATTTGCGTATTCATAATTCCGGTGTTAACTATAAGCCTTTGTAAAGCAATTCTTCCATCCGGAAATAATAGGAAAACAATAAACCCAATGAATATTATATCGAAAAACTTTTTAGGTACTGTCTTCTTTCGGAAGCGATGAATTTCTCCTTTTATCCAATTCATTTTTAGCAAGTCTTTTAAATATATTTTTACTGAATTATTTTTGCATTTCGTCAAAAGAGCAATATAGTCTAGATTATTCTAGAAATTTCGAACGCAAAAGAATGAAATTTATTAAACTACAATTGTGATAAATAATACAAATGAGAAGTTGAATACCATAACTCTTGATTCTTTAGGAATTATACAAATTTCTCCAACGCTAATTGCGGCCAAAGAAGATAAGTTTAATCAAACCATCAAAACGAAAATTTATTAATCATGGATTTTTTAATTCGATGGATTCAACCCGAGGATAATGGATCGATCAAAAATTTAGTTGTCAAAGTTTTGTTAGAGCACGGTGCTCAAGGAGAAGGGTTTGCAAGTAGCGACCCAGAGCTAGATTGTATGTTTGAAACTTACCAAAATGCGGGAGCTAGATATTGGGTGATTGAAAAAAACAATGAAATATTAGGAGTAGGAGGAATCGGTCCACTAAAAGGAGAATCAAAAGAATATTGCGAACTTCAAAAAATGTATTTCTTAAAGGAGCTTAGGGGAAATGGACTTGGAAAAAAGCTTATGACTCTTTGTTTAGAATTTGCTATTAATTATGGATATTCCTATTGTTATTTGGAAACCTTGCCTAATATGAAAACTGCCCAAAATATGTATAAAAACTACAATTTCAGGGATTTAGAAAACAGAATGGGGATTACTGGCCATTCGAGTTGTCCGGTATTTATGTTACTGGATTTGACTAATAAAAAATAAAATATTCGAATCTTAAACAAGCGTATTTTTAATAGAACCAATTTCAGAGTTAGTCCAATTGTTCAATCTGGCTAGAATCAATTTTAAAGGATACCCGAAAGTAAAATGATTGGTAGGCAGATTACCAATATTGGAAGTGATTCAGAGTTATTGAAAAATATCGCAAAAGAAGGCGAAATTTATATTTCTACAGGTAGAGGCTTAAAGTTATTTCTTTTTTAGTAAATCAATTAATTCCCCATTCCAATATTTCCAAGAAAAATTGCTTTTAACATAATTCTGACCTTTCTCACCTATTACTTTTCTTCGTTCAGGCGATTCCAATAGTTGGTTTATGTGTTCTGCAAATTCTTCGGGAGTATTCGCAATTAATATTTCCTCTTTATCTTTAGCGCCAAGAGCTTCGTTGGCAAGAGAAGTTGTGATGCATGGAATCCCTTGAGCCATTGCCTCTAAAAGTTTATTCTGCAATCCGCTACCTATAATCATAGGAGCCACAAAAATTTTGCTTTCGGCATACGAAAAACGCATATCATCCACCCAACCACTAATGGATACATTTTTATTTTGAAGTCGTTTTACTCTTAGAGCAGGTGATTTACCACTAATTAAGGTTTTGACTTCTTCCGGTTTTTTCAACAGCGGAATTATTTGTTTCACCAAATAAATTGCCCCTTCTACATTTGGCGGGTAGGACATATTGCCAGTGAAGCATAAATCATACTTTTTGTCGCAAAGCAAATCCTCAAAATAATCCTCAGAAATTCCATTTGGGATTACCTTAATTTCCAATTGATTTTCATGCAGAATATGTTCTCTATCGTGTTCACTTATTATTATTTTTTTTTCAAAGTAGTTGAAAATTGTTTTTTCATACTTTTTCAACCTTTTCGCTTCGCTTTTAAAAATAGGTTTTAAGTAAAAGGGTGCTGTTTCAACTCTCCGTTCCATTCCCGCCGAAAGTGCATCCATATAATCTAGAGTCTTTTCAAATATACTGTATTTTTTAGCGTATTCAGCTACTCTAATCAATTGGCAATAAACGATTTGAGGCAAATATTTCTCAATAATCGCATCCAATTCTTTGTGTGCTGCTTGGGAATTGAAATAGGCAATTTGAAATGGTTTATCACTAAAAACGTTCGCCAATAACCTACAATAAATAGAAATTTTATTGAGTTGAATAACATGAACGTTTTCACAAATGGGATTTAGTAGGCCATAGGATTTGGAATCAATTAACCCTGTATTTAAACAAACTAAAACAATTCTAAACTCTTCACTTAAATCAACTATTTGATGATAGGCTCTAAGCTTGTCCCCTTTGTCTAAAGGATAGGGGATGCGCGATAATAGAACTAGAATTCTAGGCTTCTTCTGTTCCACGTTTTACCCATTTACTTATGAAACTAACTTTTAATAATTTGCCCAGTTTTGATTTATAAAACCCAGAATCGAAGATTGCGCTATCCGTTGTAGCTTTATAGGTTAGAAATGCTCCAATAGGTAGTAAAATGGAAGAACTTAACCACATTCCCATCCACACTTCCAATTGTCCGTTTCTTGCCATTTTTTCACCTGTAATTGACGTCATGTGATATACAAGAAAGAATAGAATTGAGATTACCACAGGCATTCCTAAACCACCTTTTCTAATAATAGCACCTAGTGGAGCACCAATAAAGAATAAAATTAAACAGGCAATGGATAAAGTAAATTTTCGATGCCACTCAATGTAAGCTCTGTTTATGTTTTTTCGTCTCATTTTTAAATCTGAGTTAAATGACTCCGAATAAGTTTTAGTCGTTCTTAGCACATTAGTCGCCCAATTTAGATATTGAAGTTTTTTATTTTTTTCTTCACTTGCCATCCAATTACTTGCAAGAGGGAAAGTAGAGTAGGAGGAGTCTAATTTAATACTGTCTTTTATATAAAAAAGAGTTTTTAGCATCCCAGTTTCAAATTCATCATTCCTCTTATTGTATCGTGTCCACAGTGTATCTATTTCGCTGGAAATCCGATTGAGATGCATCATTTTATAATTGTTTTTGTAAACGTCTTCATCGCTCCGTTGAAGTTTAAAATTACTCAAGTCAAAGGATATTATTTTCTTACTAAACGAAGAACGATAATGGGGAAAATTTTTTCCATCCATTTCATCATACAAATGCCCTTCATTTAGTGTAAAGTCAAGAAATTGCTGGTTTCCGGACAACACCATTGTACCGCTTTTTGCTCTTATAACTCTATTATTTCCTTTTTTAGCCGAATGATCATAAATAGTTATATCGTACAATACATCCGTTTCCTGATCTCTATGTTTAACATGAATGACAAAGCCATCAATCTCTTTGTAAAATACATTATCCTGAATGTCAAATGCCGGTTTTTTAGCCCTTACATCATGCAAAATAGAAGCTAATTTTAAATTGGCTTGCGGCCATATATTATTGGAAAAATAAAAAGCTCCGAAGCTTATGAAAACCATGAGGACAACTAATGGAAACATGATTTTCTGCAAACTCATACCAGAACTCTTCAAAGCTACTAGTTCATAATTTTCACCCAGATTTCCGAAAGTCATAATAGAGGAAAGGAGAACTGCAAGTGGCAATGACATGGGAACCAAGTTAGCCATTGCAAAAAATAAGAGTTCTAGAATGATAAGGGTATCCAATCCTTTTCCTATCATGTCATCTATATACAACCACATAAACTGCATAAGCAGAATAAAAGTGGTCATAAAAAAAGTGATTATGAAAGGACCGATAAAGGTCTTAATAATGAGAATGTGAAGTTTCTTCAATTGACTAAATTAAGAAAGGGCAAAGATAAAATTTGAATGTCAATCATATTGTAATAAATCAAAAAACCCGTTTTGGCCATTCCAAAACGGGTTTTTAATTTTATTTAATCAATAATTATTATGAACCTAATATTTCTTTGAGCCTGCTTACTTGCTTTGTCCAAAGGTTAGTAGCTTCTTCTACTTCATCTTCATCAATAAAATCTGTAACAATAAGCGCTACATCACCGGTCATGTCATCAATTCTAATTCTAAACTCGAAAAATATGTCGGGATCTTCTTCTTCAACCCATTGATAACGAACAAATTCAGGATCTCTTCCTATTAACATTCGTGCTTGTTCTTCAGCTCCGTCCCAAACAAAAGTATATAGCTCTTCACTAATAATTACATTGTCTGCAAACCATTCTGAAAGACCACTTGGCGTTACCAATCGATTGTATAAAATGCCAGGTGCCGATCGTATTTCAAATTCTAATTCTATTTTCTCCTTTGTCATTTTCTGTTATCATTAAAACTGGGAACGCGCAATATATGAAAAAAGCTTCTTCTCCCACTTTTATTTTTGAATTACTCTAATACCCGAAAATTTCTTCTAAGCTCAACTCAGTCACTTGGCCATATTTTCCAAGAATGGATTTGTCAATTTTAGTTCTATCGCCCAATACCATAATTGAATATGGTTTTCCTTTTACTTTGCTATCGAAAAAGGTTTTCATAGAAGCCATGTCTGCATTTTGAACGGCTTCATAAATAGTTTTTCTATAATCGGTATTAATGCCCAATTGTTTATAGCTCAAATAGGTAAAGAACTTACTGTCTTTAATTCTTCTGTCACTAGCTATTCTTTTCATGATAGACTTTTTACTGGCTTCAAATTGATTTTCAACTTCTGGCATGTCATTCAAAATTTCAACCATGGCAGCCATTGCATCTTCTAATTTATCTGCTTGAGTACCAACATAACTTTGTAAGTAGAAAGACTCATTTACAGTTTGAGGCCTAGAATAATTGGAATAAGCTGTATAAGCCAAACCTTTAGCTTCTCTAATTTCTTGGAAAATTATTGAAGATAAACCACTTCCATAATATGAATTGTAGAGATTAGCCATTGGCATTATGGCAGCATCAAATTTTTCTTCTTTGGTAAGAAAAAGAACTTCTGCTTGAACCTGATCTCTATGAACAAAATATATTTTCGTTTCATTTATAGATAATTCTTCCATTGGAATAGAAGGAGGTAACGCTTTCAAATCAGTGTTTTTAGTATGGTACTTGGACACTAATGTTTTCGCTTCTTCTGCAGATTCGTTTCCAAAATAGAATATGTGGTGTTCATAAGAACCCAGCTCGTGTATTTTGTCAGTTAAGTCTTGTGGTGTAATTTTAGCTAAATCTTCTTCAGCAACGATATTAGTGAATGGATTGTTTTTTCCGTATTTCGCATAATTTGGCATTGCAGCACGTTGAATTATTCCTTTTTCTCTTTTGTCGGTTTGACGTTTTTTCATAATTCCGTCAACAAAATTTACGAATGCAATTGAATCTGGCTGAGCGTCTGCCATAATATGCTCTAATAATTCAATTCCTTTTTCAGTAGATTTTTTGAGCCCTGACATATAAACGTAAGTTCTTCTTTCACTACTATACACACCAAATTGTAACCCATTTTTATAAAACTCTTTTTGAAGTTCTTCTGCCGTATACTTACTTGTACCTGCATACTCTAAATAATCAAAAGCCATTGCCCCAACTTTATCGTTGTTAGATCCCATTTCAAAAATGTACATCAACTTAAACAACTCATTGTCTTCATTCTTAATACTTCTAAAATCGATATCTCCAATTTTGTCATGATTAATATCTTTATCAAAATCTAGAAAAACTGGTTTTAATTCTGTGGAAGGCAAAGCAGATAATTCAGATAAATAATTAGAAGTTAATTCTTTGTTCAAATCAACTGCAGTAATTTGAGGTTTATCAACCTTAGAGGTATTTAAATCTTCACCAATTTTTTTGGATACAGAAACGTAGTTGTTTGCAAATTTATCGTTAGCAAACTTCACTATTTGGTCTTTAGTAATACTTTCTAACCTATTCATTTTGGTAGTAACTTCTAACCAATCCTGACCGCTAATAAATGCTCCAACTAAATCAAAAGCCCTTCCGCTGTTAGATTCTCTTTTTTGGATGGCTTGAATTTTCATGTTGTTGATAATAGCTTCAAGAGTTTCAACTTCAAATTCTCCTTTTTTAATCTTATCTAATTCTGCTAACAAAAGCTTTTCAGCATCTTCCAATGATTGACCTTCTCTTGGTGTTGCAGCCATGGTAAGGAGACCGTAATCCAGCAAAAAGTTAGTGTAAGCATAAGATTGAATCACTTTTTGTTGTTGATTTAAATTAAGATCTAATAGACCAGCTTTACCATTATAAAGTAATGAAGAAAGAATTTCGCCTAATTCAGCATCTGGCGAATTCAAACCATCTAATCTGAATGCAAGGCTTAAGTTTTCTTTATCAGGACCTAAAACTTCTACTCTTTTAATTTCGGTTAACTCAGGTATTTTAGGGAAAGTAGGGTGAACCAAACTTTCACTTGATTTTAAATCGCCCCAATGTTTCTCTATTAATTCTGCAGCTTCTTCGTATTCAAAATCTCCAGAAAGACAGATTGCCATGTTGTTAGGCACGTAGTAAGTATTAAAATAGTTTCTGATATTTACCATGGATGGATTTTTTAAATGCTCTGCTTCTCCAATAGTAGTTTGTTCGCCATAAGGATGTCCCGGATATAAATTTTCGAACATTGCAGTATAAACTTTTCTCCCATCTTGATCTTGTCCACGGTTAAATTCTTCATAAACAGTTTCTAATTCCGTATGAAAAAAACGCATTACCAAAGCACCAAAACGTTCTCTTTCTAACATTACCCATCGCTCTAGTTCATTTGCTGGAATAGTATTCATATACACAGTTCGCTCATTACTTGTAAAAGCATTTGTACGGCTTCCACCAATAGTGCTTACAGCTTTATCGTACTCATTTGAAATTGCAAATTTTGCAGCTTCACCAGATGTTTTGTCTATCTCAGCATAAATTTCCTTTTTCTTTTCAGGATCTTGTTCCTCTTTATGTTGTTCGTACAAATCAGAAATTTTATCCAACAAAGGGGCTTCTTTACTCCAATCTTGAGTTCCCATTTTTTCGGTTCCCTTAAACATTAAGTGTTCCAAATAGTGAGCTAAACCAGTGGTTTCTTTAGGGTCATAAGTAGAACCTGCTTTTACCGGGATTAAGGTTTGTATAGTTGGTTCATTTTTATTTTGAGTCAAATAAATCTTTAGTCCATTGTCTAAAGTATATATTCTTACTTTCATAGGATCGTTAGAAACGAAACTGTATTCACGTCCTTTGGAATCTTTATTCGTTTTCATTTCTAGTTTATCGCTTGAACCTGTTTTACTATCTTTTTCTGTTGCACTCCCACAAGATGCTAGAGCAAATGCCATTGCAGGAATTAATAAATATCTGATTTTCATACCTTGAGTATTATTATTAATAAAGGCGGTAAAAATAGTATTTTAAAAGTTTCTATTGTCGTTTTCTGACAAAGAAGACAAAGCCGTTTTTTTCATACAATAGCTGGAAGTTTGGCTGGCTATCAATGAATTGTTCTTTAGAAGTTATCTTGCAAATGATGTAGACTGGTTTATCCAATTTACCGTTCATCAAAAAATTTATATCAAAATGGTTTTCATCAGTCGGAATCCTCTTTTTGGCATAGAAATAATGCGCATAACTGAAATACTCAAATGTGTGAATATAGCAATCTTCATTTTGCTTATTCTCATAAAATTCAATCGCAGCATTTTGGGTGATTAATTCAATCTTTGGAATTAGCAAAAAACTCATTGTTGTAAAACTCAATAATGTTCCTACTAAAAGACCTATCCATTTTTTTTTATTTTTGAATATTAGAAAGGCGAGAAGAGCTCCTAAAAACATCATTGCAGGTAAATAATCGATTAAACCCCAATTAATTTCAGCTTGCAGGTTGGCCTCAGCAAAAAGATCGTTCATTACACCAGAATCTAACAATAAATTAATATTTGCTCCTAATAATGGAACTCCTACTAAAAGTAGAAACAACAATGCACCAATGGAATAAAGCAAAACACTAAACCAAATTTTTGGTTTTTGATTCAAATTTTCATTTAAATAGTTAGCTGCGAAAAAACTGAGGGGGAAATAACAGAGACTGGAATAATGTATTATTTTGGTTTTAACTAAAGAAAAAAGGATCAATACGACCCAAAACAAAATCATCATTATTTGGTTAAACTGTTTACTGCTGTCGTTCGAATTATCTTTTTTAAACAACTGAAAAACAGCCATTATTGAAAGAGGAAAACAACCTATTAGTAGTATGTACCAATGATAAAGAAATGGTCCACCATGTCCTGCATCTTGAATTTGTAACAAGCGAATTTGATAATTTATAAAGTCTTTTACAACATAAGCCCTTCCGCTCGCAATTTCAATGACAAACCAAAGACTTCCAACAACCGTGAAAATTATTACAAAGGTCAATATTCCTTTAAAAGAGAAAATGTTTCTGAATTTATTTACAGCCCAAAACACGCCGGCAACCATTAAAAAGATTAAAAGGGCCACTGGGCCTTTGGTCATGACACCCAACCCTACAGAAAGTCCAGCTAGAGCAACATATTTAAGTTTTTCCTTTCCAGCCAATTTGCTTAAAACATATTCATGAGCTAGCCAAATTCCAGTGAATATAAAAAGGTTGAACCAAGGATCAATTATCCCACTTTTAAAGTAGAGTTGTGGAAGTAGTGAAGAAGCGTATAATGCAGCCCAAATTAAACCAAAGCGCACATTTTTTAAGCGATTTCCTAGGTAAACAAAAAGAGTTAAGCATACTGTGCCGGCTACAGCATTTGGGAATCGGGCGGCATAATCACCAATTCCAAAAATTTTCATACTCAGAACTTGCATCCATAAAAACAAAGGTGGTTTTTCCCAAAATGGAAGATAATTGATTTGAACTACAGAATAATCTCCTGTAGCAATCATTTCTCTAGCCGCCTCTGCAAAATTTATTTCATCCCAATCGAACAAATGCACCATGCCCAAAAAAGGGTAGAAGAGTGCCAGAGAAATTAAAATTACTCCTATATATGCCTTGTTGAGACTTAGTTTTTCCAACTCTTAGATCTTATTATAGATAATAAAGAATTGTTCCACCAGGATAATTTTGAATTCAAATTTAATTTTTGAAACAACAACCAAATAAACATACTGCTTAAAGTTCCGATAAGAGAACCAAAGTAGATATCTACTAAATAATGCTGGGATAAATAAACGCGAGAATAACCAACCAATAATGCCAGTACAAAAAACAGCCAAGCCCATTTATTTTTATTGAAAACGAACATTAACCCAACAAATAGACAAAAAGAAATAGTTGCATGGCCACTTGGAAAGCTGTTGTGAATATGCATTTCACTGCCAGGTAATATTAAATCGAGTTCATATTCTGATTGTAAATAAGTGAAATAGAAAAACGGTCTGTTTACGTCATCATAAAGAAAGTTTTTTAAAAAGTTGGTAATGCCACCACTTACTATAGCAGATATGCCAAGGAATAAAGCATAACGGAAATTAAATACTAATAAAATGACGGCAGCCCCAGTAATCATTAGCCCATCACCCACATTGGTAATGTATTTGAAAAAGGAATTAAATGGAGGATAGATGAAATTGTTAAGTATAATGTGTGTTTCTCCTTTATTTACTTGTAATAAAAACACTCCCGCTATCACTAAAAAAAGTAGGTATGGAAGGAAAAAACCGATGTATTTTTTGAGAAGTGAAACCAATTCTATTTATTGATCTGCGAAAATAGAAATTTCGATAGAATTTACGTGCAAGAGAATCTTAAGAAATTAAAATTGATTAATTGTTTACAGGAAGTATTAAGGATGAAAGAAAAAACTATATTTGCAGCCCGAAAAAAGGGGCTGTATTTGTGAAAATTCAAGTCCCTTTTTAGGAGTAAGTTCTTCAGGTAAAATGGCGAGGTAGCTCAGTTGGTTAGAGCGTCGGATTCATAACCCGGAGGTCGAGAGTTCGAATCTCTCTCTCGCTACAATTCTTATTTACTTTACTAACTTTGTAAAGTATACAATGGCCCCGTAGCATAATTGAATAGTGCACTTGATTACGGCTCAAGAGGTTACTGGTTTGAGTCCAGTCGGGGTCACAAGTCATAGAAAGGGTTTCGGGATAATTACCCCCGAAGCCCTAACTACCATCTGCATAAAAAATGCACAAATTGGCCCGTTATAATGACCAAAAGATTCGATTTAAGCATGCGCTTTGCCAACATTCAGCACAAAACATAAGGATGGGAAATTTGTAAATCATGATATTCTGAATTTAGAAAATGATTCGGACCCGATCTATGATAACACAAGTTCGATAACTCTGTTAAATTTTAATGAAACAGAATACATTCAAATTTATGAAGATGAGTGTGGACTTTATAATATTGATTTAATTATTGAATGTTTTTCCATAGAATAGTAATTTTCCGCAATACTTTATAGCGAACAGTAAAGGTTTTAGTTTTTATATCTTAAAAATTAATTGCAACATTTTCCTTCAACATAAGAGGTAACTCCACCCCGAATAGTGGCATCACATGAATTAGAGTAGGTTACCCCGTCACACCCGCAAACAGGTTCATATACAGTTGTACAGATACTATTACTATCAATCAAACTGGAATCAATACAACTTCCATTAGTAACTTTAGTTGCAGAGACACAACTTTCGGTATCCTTTTTACAGGAAATAATTGTCAGGGAAATTATTATTGCAACAAACCCAAGGATATAGTTTTTCATAATTATGATATTTTTTTTATAAAGTAACAACCAAATCTAAATTTTATTGCGCCTAACGCAGGGCTAAACCATGGAAAAATAAACCAATGTGCTTTATATCCACTATAGTCCCTAATCTAAATGTAATGAAAATGAGTAATTCAATTTAATTATGTTGTTTATAAAAAGGAAACTAGGAAATAGAATTTACCATCCAAAGGATTTTTAATAATTCAAAACAATTTACCACCAAAAAAAAATGATGAACAACGTATCTATTTTGCGCTGCAACTAAATATATTGAGATTAATGCAGTTGTGTTGCATAAATTTTTTAATATTATAGAATAATTTTTCTGAATGAGATATTTAACTAAATCAAGATTCCGTCTGGGCATAGATTGCCCATCCAAGTTGTATTATACCAAAAAAGAAAAATTGTATGCTAATACAAAGGATCTAGATACTTTTATGCAGGCACTTGCATCAGGAGGGTTCCAGGTAGAAGAACTAGCAAGGCTTCATTACCCGGGTGGAACATTAATTGAAGACGATAGGTCTTCAAAAAACTACTATTCGAATGCATTAGATAGTACTATAAGGGCTTTAAGTAAGAGTGATGATGCAGTGATCTATGAAGCAGCATTTTCTTACGAAAAGTTATTTATTCGTACAGATATTCTGGTTAAAAAAGGAAATGACGTTCAGCTGATAGAAGTAAAATCTCGGTCTTTTGATCCAAATAATCTGGGTTTTTTTAATAAGAACGGATCGATTAAACCAGGATGGATAAGTACCTTTTATGATGTGGCTTTTCAGAAGTATGTCATTGAAAAAAGCCATCCTGAGTGGAATGTGTCTGCTTATTTACTAATGGCCGATAAAACGAAAAAAGCTAGTGTTGACGGACTCAATCAGATGTTCCGAAAAACCGATAAAGGCAACAGAACGGGAATCGATGTAATGGTTAAGACGCATAAAGAAACCGGAGACTCTGTATTAGGGTTATTAAAAGTTGATGAATATTTAAACCGTATTTATAACGGTCAGCAAAGGGCGATAGAAAGCATGGACTTTTATGACATGATCGACACTTTTTCAGAGTATTATAGCAAAGATGAAAAGATTAACTGGCCCATAGGATGGCATTGTAAAAAATGTGAGTTTAAAACCAATGAAGAAACGCAGCACCTTATAAGTGGTTTTGATGAATGCTGGAAAAAGCAGAAGAACTTTACCGACAGCGACCTAA
>CAWUST010000049.1:0-12082 GCA_963925495.1 uncultured Flavobacteriales bacterium
AAGGCTAAAAGTGAAACAGTTTGAAAAATCACGATTTTACCACTATCATTAGAATCAAAAATGAATAGGATTCAAACCTTAAACAAACAAGGTTTCCTTCGGTTATATTTGCGTGGACATAACGCTATGGAAACTTCAATTAAATATCGATTTTGGATTAATAATGAAAACGGTTTAATGCTGGGCGAAGGTCGAGTACAGTTGCTCGAAAATATAATTAAAGAAGGTTCTATCTCCAAAGCTGCCAAAAGTTTAGAAATGTCCTACAAAAAAGCATGGCGATTGATAAATGAAATTAATGAATCTACTTCTGAACCCATGGTAATAAGAATTACAGGAGGTATAGGAGGAGGTGGAACCCAGGTAACTCCAAAAGGAATCGAGGCTATAAAAACCTATCGAAATATTCAGGAAAAAGCAAATAACTATTTTCAAACAGAATCTAAATCATTGGAATTTTAGCATGGAACTTGGCTTTTATATATTGCTTCCTCTTATTGCTTTTATTTATGCCGCTATAGGACATGGAGGCGCAAGTGGGTATTTGGCTCTTATGGCACTTTTTGGCGTTTCTATTATTGTGATGAAACCCACAGCACTTCTTCTTAATATTTTTGTTGCAGGTATTTCGTTTTATCAGTTTTACAAAAAGGGATATTTTAAGTGGAATTTGTTTTATCCTTTTGTAATCACCTCTATTCCGGCTGCATTTGTGGGAGGTTACTTAAGTGTGGATAGTCATTTATACAAGCAGATTTTGGGTGTTTTACTCCTTTTTGCTGTGGTGGGAATGCTCGGTCTAGTTGGGTCGTCAAAAGCTAAAGACAATGAAATTAGGCTGTGGCAAGGTCTTCTAATTGGGGCTTTTATTGGCTTTTTCTCTGGCTTAATTGGTATTGGTGGAGGAATAATACTTACTCCGGTTATCTTGCTATTAGGATGGGCTAGCGTGAAACAAACGGCTGCCATTTCCGCTTTATTTATTTGGGTAAACTCCCTAGCGGGATTCGCTGGTCTTTATATCAAAGGCGTTGAGTTGCATTCTAGTTATTTGTTATTAATTGGATTGGCTGTTTTTGGTGGACTTGCAGGAGCCTATTTCGGAAGTTCCATTCTTAAAAATAAAGGCCTAACTCGGTTTTTGTCAATTGTACTTTTCTTAGCTTCTATCAAATTAATTTTCACTTAATGAGTTTTGGAGCTATCATATTAGCAGGAGGTAAAAGTTCTAGAATGGGCAAGGACAAAGGTTTGCTGAATTATAAAGACAAATCAATGGTAGAATACAGCATTGAAGCTCTAAAGGGTAATTGCCACGAGTTTTCAATCGTTGGAGCTAATCCGGAATACGATAAATTTAATATTCCACGCTACGAGGATGAAACTGTTGAATTAGGTCCTCTCGGTGGAATTCAAAAAGGACTTAGAATGAGTAAGCAAGAATGGAACGTGATTTTAAGTACTGACATTCCAAATATTAATGATTCAATTGTAAAAGTCTTAATTAAAAAACGAGTAAGCGGACTAATTCGAGTTTCGAAATGTCAAGGAAAGGTTCATCCATTAGTTGGCTTGTATTCTAAGCAGATTTTACCAAAACTGGATCTATTTTTAAAGGAAGGTGGGCGATCTGTTATGCAGTTTTTAAATAAAGTAGAAACGGAAATTGTGGTATTCGATGATCAGTACGAAAATTGTTTTCTAAATGTAAATACACCAGTAGAATTTAAAAATTTAGATACATGAAAGTAAAAGTTTTGTTATTCGGTCAAGCGGCTGAAGTCTTTTTGTCAGATGAGGTTTTTGTGTTGTTAAATGACAAATCTGGATTATTTGAGTTAAAGGAAAAATTGCATGAGAAAAATGAAAAATTAAAGACTCTAAATTTAAAATGGGCGGTGAATCAAGAGTTGGTAAATAGCCAAATAGAATTAAAAGACGGGGATGAAATTGCAGTACTTCCCCCATTTGCAGGAGGTTAATGAATACTAGATACCAAAGACAAATTATTCTTCCCGAAATTGGTGAAGAAGGTCAAAATAGGATAACGAAATCACACATTTTGGTTGTTGGTGCCGGTGGTTTAGGTTGTTCAGCTTTAACCTATTTAGTCGCCTCAGGAATTGGTAAAATAACCATAATCGACAACGATATAGTTTCAGAAAACAATTTGAACCGACAAGTACTTTATGGATTAAAGGACGTCGGTAAATCAAAAGTAGAAATCGCTCGAAAAAACCTATTGGTACAAAACAGATCCATAAAAATTTATGCCATAAATGAAGAGTTGAATTTAAGTAATGCAAAAGAATTAATAAGTAATAAGGATGTAGTTCTCGATTGTACCGATAATATGGCTTCCAGATACCTTTTGAGCGACGTTTGTGAGTTAACTGGAACTCCGCTTGTGTTTGCCGGTATTCATAGATTTCAAGGGCAAATAACCGTATTTCATCATAAAAACAAAATTGGATATCGGGATTTATTTCCTTACGATGCTAATAAGGAGCAGCCAAGTTCTTGTAATGAAAATGGTGTGTTAGGAGTTGTTCCAGGAATAATAGGCACTCTTCAGGCTAATGAAGTATTGAAAATAATTGCCAATTTTGGGGATGTTTTGGATGGTAAAATGATGGTTTTTAATCTGTTAAATGCACAAAGTCAAATTTTTAAGGTAAATAAAAGTAATGGTTCTAAGATTGTTGAATTAGAGCAACTGCCAGAATATGAGCATTTATGCCAAACAGAATTTGCTAATTGTATTTCAGTAAGCGAATTTTTTAAAATGGATCTGGAGAAGATTAATTTGGTTGACATCCGAGACGAAGAAGAGTTGCCAAAGTCGAAATTAAAAATTACTTCAGAATCGGATATTTCAGAAAAAACCGTTGTCTTACTTTGTCAAACGGGTAAAAGAACACGCAATGTACTTCCCAATTGGGTAATTAGGTACCCTGAAAAAACAATTTATTCCCTTAAAGGGGGAGTGTTAGCCCTTAACGAAAGGCTATTAATCAAAACATAAAAGAGATTATAAAAACAAAATCATGGAGAATAAAGTGAGAAAACCTAAACCTATTTTTAAAGATGGGGCAATTTCAGCAGAGTCCATTGGAAAATCAATTGGAAACCATCAAAGCAAAACGGAAATTGGTGGGCATAGTATTTTTTTAGGGCAAGTAAGGGCTGACGAAATTGATGGTAAAACGGTCGGAGCTATTGAATATTCGGCACACGAAGAAATGGCGGAAAATGAAGTTTACAAAATCAGAGAAGCAGCATTTGAAAAATATAACTTAAGCTGTATGCATATTTACCACAGCATAGGGGTAGTAAATATGGGTGAAATTTGTTTGTTTGTGTTTACTTCTTCACCCCATAGAAGAGACTGTCAGGATGCGACTGATTATATTGTTGAAGAGATAAAAAAAAGAGCTCCTATATTCGGAAAAGAGTTGTTTTTGGGAGGGGACTTTCAATGGAAGAAAAACAAGTAATGTCCTTTAAATTTAGCAATAACGGCGTTATTCTCGTTTTGAAAAACAGTCATGTACAAAAGTACATTCCTGTATTTTTAAAACTTCGAAGGCCTTGTTCTTCTAAATTTTAATGGAGGTATTGAAGCCATAGGAATAGAATATTAAATTCCTTATCATTTTTGGAATTATCCAAAAAAAATTGACTTGAAACAAGGAGAAGTTTGGGCTATTTGCAAATTAGGTAAGTATTACCCAATCATTATCTCATTCAGCGTCTCCATCATACTCATGAGCAGCTCGCGCGATTCTTTATTGTCAAGCAAAGCATCTCTAATTTGAGTATTCATAGCTGTAATAACTTCATCGTCAGGTTTTACTTCTAGGTTTTCAATTATGGTAAGTACTTCTAAGCAAGTAAGGTAATCCGATTTTGTGGCCAAGTTCACCAATTCCTCAACATGTGGTGTGGCATCCAATCTACTGTTCCAAATGGCTTGTAGCAAAAAAACATGAACATCTTCCAAGTCTTTATTTCCTAATGCTTCCATAATAGGAGGCATGGCAATTTGAATCTTTAGATCATTCAAAAACTTGACTATGTCATTACTTACTTCATCGTCATTTGAATTATGCAAGGCTTTTATAACAAGAGCTATGTGCTCGGCTTCTCCATCCTTTCTTAGCATTTTTATTGCACGTAGAATGTCTATGGAGTTTGTAGATTGAAGTCCGTTTTCAATTCCCTTATTTCGTTTGTTACTTTCTTTTTTATCCATTACTACTTTCATAATTCAATAATTTCTTGCTCCGAAAAGCGTACTTCCAATTCTAACCATGTTACTACCGTTGGCAATTGCTAATTCGTAGTCCCCACTCATCCCCATGGACAATATTTCAATTTCTGGGTATTCTAATTTTTTGCTTTTGTAGAAATCGTTTAAGCCCTTAAACTCTTTTTCAACTTGAGATTGGTCTTCTGTATTTGTAGACATTCCCATAAATCCCTTTATAGTAATATGGCTAAGTTCTTCTGTTTTTGAGAGGGCTAAAAGCTCGTTGGCTTCTTCATAGGACAACCCAAATTTAGATTCCTCGTCGGCAATATGCAGTTGCAATAATACAGGTTGAATTCTATCCGATTTTTTTGCTCTTTTATTGATTTCTATCAGTAATTTCGAACTATCAACCCCGTGAATTAGACTCACAAAAGGGGCGATATACTTCGCTTTGTTTGTCTGTAAATGACCAATCATATGCCACTCTATATCCTTAGGTAAAGCTTCGTATTTATCTACTAAATCCTGCACTTTATTTTCGCCAAAAACCCGATGTCCTATCTCGTAGGCCTCCAAAATCATGGGCATAGGTTTGGTTTTAGAAACCGCAACCAAAGTTACATTTTCCGGAATATTCTTTTTGAATTTTTGTATGTTTTCTACTACCTCACTCATCGATAAGTTCTGTTTTTTGATATTTGATACACTCAAGATTCATTTCATTCCAATTCATCACTAATTTTAAAAATCGCCAATCCACTTCTTAACTTAGGTTCTATGTAAGTACTTTTTGGTGGCATATACAAGTGATTATTTGCTACCGTCTTCAATTGCTCTAGGGTAACAGGATGAAGAGAAAAAGCAACCTTCATTTTTCCTTTATCCACTTGGTTCATTAATTCCTTTTCACCAGAACGTCCACCTAAAAATTTAATCCGGGGGTTTGTTCTCAAATCTTTAATTCCTAAAATAGGATCTAGCAAATTATTGCTCAATATGGATACATCCAATTTTTCTACCGGATGGTTTTCGTTGAATGTTCCGGTTTTCGCATTTATGGCGTACCAGCTTCCTCCCAAATACATTCCAATTTCATTGTAAGCTCGTGGTTTAAAATGTTTGGACGATATTTTTATAACATCAAAATAATGAACAACTTGCTCCAGGAATTCTTCATCCGTTAATCCATTTAAATCCTCCACCAATCTATTGAACTCCATAATATTCAACCTACTTTCAGGAATATAAAAAGTAAGCATGTAATTAAAGTGTTCTTTGCCGGAGTAATCTGGGTTTTCCCGACGTTTATCTTGTCCCAATAGATTGGAAGATGCACAACGATGATGTCCGTCTGCAATGTAAAGTGATTTAAAATCCTGAAATTCTTTAGTAATTGCAGTTATGTCTTTTGGATCGTCAATTACCCAAAATTCATGGCATGCCGTATTACTCGACATAAATTCATACTCAGGCCGAACCGTTAAATATTTATCCAAAACCTTTTCAATGTAATTGTTATCCGGGTACGTAACTAGAATAGGCTCAGCGTTAAAATCGGTAATTTCCAGATACTTTTTAAAAGTAGTTTCTCGTTTTAATATAGTATGCTCGTGTTTTTTTATTGTTCCATTTTGATAATCATCAATGGAAGCACCCGCAATAATTCCTATGTAGGAGTTTCCTTTAAATTCTTGTTTGTAGAGATAAATAGAACTTTTCTTATCCTGAATAAATATTTTACGTTCAATAAAACTCTCGAATTTTTTTGCCACCAAACGAAAACGAGCAGGGGAATTGGCCTTGGTTCTTTTGGTCGCGCTGTACTGCGGATTAATAATATTGATAAACGAAAATGGGTTGGTGTTTAACTTATGTGCTAATCCTGTTTTAGAATAAGATACAAAAGACCTAGAAGCAACTAAGTGTACTGTATTTCGTTTTGCTCTAAATGCCTTAAATGCTACAAGTTTTGCCATAGATTATCTATTATAATTCTGCTTCAAAAACTACCTTTATTAAAACCCTCAATAAAATTGAATTTTCTTTAAAAACCTTTTATTTTTATATTGTTTTTTTAAAACTTCCGATAATCAGTTGCAATTTATTTTGAAACTTGGGAGTGTACACTCTGTAAATGATTAATTTTAAAATTAATTGCAACGCCGTTAGCGATAGAATTTAAAGAACAAGACCCTAAGCGTTTGCAATAATAAATTCGGCAAGTTCTTCACCAATCCTGTCCTGCGCCTCTAAAGTAGCTGCCCCAACGTGAGGAGTAGTAGCAATATGTCCTTGACTCATCAAATCTGTTCTAGGATTTGGTTCATTTTCAAATACATCCAAAGCTGCAGCAGCAACTTTACCTGTTTTTAATGCTTCCAATAAAGCATCTTCATCAACTACACCACCACGAGCTGCATTTACCAAACGAACATTGTCTTTCATTTTCACCAATTCTTTAGCTCCAATAACTGCACTTCCGTCTGCCTGCTTTGGAACGTGTAGAGAAATAAATTCACTTGAAGAAAGTAGGGTATCCATATCTACAGTATCTATATTAACTTTTACTTTTTCTCCAGCTACGTTTACAATAATTTGAACTTGGTCAATAAATGGATCATGAGCAACAACTGACATTCCACAACCCAGAGCGTAAGAAGCAAGGCTTTGGCCAATACGTCCAATTCCAATAATTCCCAAGGTTTTGCCACGCAATTCAATTCCTTTTCCATATTTCTTTTTTAATACTTTAAAGTCGGAAGAACCATGTTCTGGCATTTGTCTATTGGCATCGTAAGTAGTTCTAGCAAGGCTAAACATTTGAGTCATAACCAATTCTGCTACAGACTGAGAAGAAGCGCCTGGCGTATTAAAAACTAAACGACCAATCGAACGAGCATATTCCACATCGATATTGTCCATACCAACACCACCACGACCAATCATTCTAAGATTTGGGCAGGCATCAATTACTTCTTTGCGAATTGTAGTTGCCGAGCGAACTAAAACTACTTCGTAACCTTCTTTATTTATAGCATCAATTAACTGATCTTGTGGTACATTTTCAGTAATAACTTTATGTCCTGCAGCTTCAAGCATTACTATTCCGCTTTTAGCTATTCCGTCGTTTGCTAATATTTTCATTTATATTAATTTTTTAATGCCTAATTTTTAATGTTAATGAATTAAATTAAAAATTCATTATAGTTCTTTCATAACATTCACCAAAGCTTGAACTCCTTCCAAATCCATTGCATTGTACATTGACGCTCTGTATCCACCAACTGATCGGTGTCCTTTAATACCACTAATCTTTGCATTATTCCACAATTCGTCAAATCGTTCTTTGTTTGCTTCATCATTAAGCACAAAGGTGGCGTTCATGTTCGATCTATCTTCTTTTGCAGCCACACCGCAAAACAATGGGTTATTATCAATTTCCCCATAAAGTAACTCCGCTTTTGCTTCGTTTCGGGCTTCTATCCAATCTACACCACCATTGGCTTTTAACCAACGAAGAGTTAGCATAGAAACATAAACGGGAAATACTGGAGGAGTATTGAACATAGACTCTTTGTCGGCATGAATTTCTAGGTTCAAATAAGAAGGAATGTTACGACCACTTCTTCCATAAACGTCTTTTTTAATAATGTACATAGTAGATCCGGCTGGTCCCATATTTTTTTGTGCCCCTGCATAAATCAAATCAAATTTTGAAATATCTACTTTTTTAGAAAAAATATCAGAAGACATATCGCAAACCAATGGAACAGAACATTCTGGGAATTCTTTTATTTGAGTTCCGTAAATGGTATTGTTAGACGTACAATGAAAATAATCTACATCATTAGGAATAGAATACCCTTTTGGAATGTGGTTGTAATTCTCGCCTTTTGAAGAAGCCACTTCAATTACATTTCCAAATAATTTTGCTTCTTTTTGAGCTTTTTCGGCCCAAACACCTGTGTTTAAGTAGGCCGCGCTTCCGTTTTCTTTCATTAAGTTGTAGGCAGTAATAACAAATCCTAAACTAGCTCCACCTTGAATAAAAACAGCGTCGTAATTGTCCGGAACCTCTAAAAGTTCTTTTACCAATTCAACAGTTTCGTCCATAACCGCAACAAAGTTTTTGCTTCGGTGCGAAATCTCCACCAAAGAGAGGTTTAAATTATCGAAATTGGATACCGCTTCTGATGCTTCTTTTAATACTTCTTGTGGCAGTATGCAAGGGCCTGCGCTGAAATTATATACTTTAGCCATATCTGTTTTTTAATGAAAAAATTTCAACGCGAATTTGCAACAAAAAAGGCTGTGATAAAAGGAGTATTGTCACAGAGAATAAAAGCTTTTCAACGATAAATTGGATTTAATGTTTATTTTTAATTCTAAACAATTCAAACTTAAACCATACAACTGTCATTTTTATTTTTAATCGGTATAAATGGCTGAATTAAGAATAATTTAGATTCCACACTGCTTTTAATTCTTCATAAACCCGACCTTTGTACTTTATATGTTTGAAGAATTTGGTAAAATATTTGGGTTAATTCTGTTTGGAATGGTGAAATTTCTATTCACTCCTCCAGCTATTGTGGCTTTGGGATATACTTTTTGGGAAACCATCATTATATCTCTGATAAGCGGGTGGCTCGGAGTGCTAGTATTCTATTATGTTGGCAGTGCCATTTTTGCTTGGATAGCAGAATTTAGATCAACAAATACACGAAAAAAGAAATTCAATAAACGAAATCGATTTGTTATTTGGTTGAAAAATAGTTTTGGAATAAAAGGAGTTTCTGTCATAATTGGAGTGGGCTCTATTCCTTTAGTTTGCCTAATTGCAGCCAAGTACTTCAGAGACGATAAAAAAACCATTTATTACTTGCTCTTTGCTGTCTTGATTTGGGCGTTTGGATTAACCGGACTTTCATTTTTATTCAAGCCATATTTATTATAATTACTTAAAAAAACAGAATACAATGTTCAAAAACATTACTCATGTTTATTTCGATTTAGACCATACCCTTTGGGACTTTGAAAGCAATTCAAGGGAAGCACTTTCCGAAATTTTTGAAAAATTTGAATTAGGAAAAAAAGGAGTAAGAGGAGTGGATGATTTTATAAGAGTATATGAAAAAGTAAACCACAGAATGTGGGATGAGTATAGAAGAGGGGTAAGGAGTAAAGCTCAACTTCGAAAAGAAAGATTTCCTACAGCACTTGGTTTGTTTGAAATAAAAGAGGAGCAGATTGCTAAAGATGCCAATGCCTATTATTTAGAGCATAGTCCAAGAAAAACCAATTTATTCGATCATGCCCACGAAACACTAGAATATTTAAAAACAAAATACAAACTTTATATTATTACCAACGGTTTTCAAGAGATTCAGACCATAAAAATGCAAAATTCGAAATTGGATTTGTACTTCGAAGATGTCATTACTTCAGAAATGGTAGAGGTAAGAAAACCAGACCCAAAGATCTTTGCACATGCCCTACAATTAGGAAATGCCAAAGCAGAAAACTCGGTAATGATTGGAGATGATGCGGATGTAGATGTGATAGGAGCGCAAGATTGTGGAATGAAAGGGATCTTTTTTAATCCTTTAAAGGTTGCACATGAAAAGAAAGTAGATTACGAAATTGCAAGTTTACGTGAATTGAAAAGCATTCTTTAGAAATTTACTGCCCTTTATATTTAACAAGGCTCATATTTTAATCATCTACTATCGAATACTTTTACAAAAGTTAAAATGAGAAAAATTTTTCACCTATCCATTTGTTTTTTTTCATTCGGCTTAAGTTCTTGCAATAAAAAAGGATGTACGGATGTAACCGCGTTAAACTATAGCTCTGAGGCTAAAAGTAATGATGAATCTTGTTTGTACTAGGCTTCTGAAGTTCTAGGAGATTTATCTTGGAAAGTAAGTATTAATTTAATTTTAATAAAATGAAAAATCTAAAATATAAAAGTCAAATAGTTCATTTATTAATGGTGTTAGTTGCAGGTTTTGTAATTAATGGCTGTAAACCTACTGCAGGATGCAACGATCCAAAGGCAACAAACTATGAGGCTGATGCAGACAGATTTGGCGAATGTGTTTACTTGATTGATACCGGGGGAATTATAGTTCCAGATACCGCGATTAAAATGAATATAGAAATTAAGGCAACAATTGATGGCAAGCCTTTGGAAATGAATAAAAAGTACTCCAATAAACTAGGTAAAGAGTTTGAATTAAGCACATTGAAGTTTTATTTAGCGAACATGAAGTTAGCGTTTCAAGCTAGTGGTAAAAGAGAAATTAAGGATGTAGAATTATTTGATTTTGATACTTCAAAACCGTTAAATCCTTCCATTCCATATTGGACAAACAAAACAGAATGTGTTTTATTGGGCGGCGGAAAGTTTGATCAAATTTATATTGGAGTAGGTGTAGGAATCGAAGAAAATGAAGAATTCAGCCCTAACAAATACCCGGCGAGTCATGCTCTGAGTGGCACCTATACTCAAATGGCGTGGGACTGGAAAGCAAAGTATATTTTTTCAATGATAGAAGGTGTGGTAGACTCCAGCGGTGATGGCAAAATGGATAGGTCTTTCTTTTATCATTCTGGACATAGCGATATGTACAGATTAGCAGTATTGGATTTCGATAAGACTTATGATTTAAAGAATGGCGAAACGGTAAACATTGTAATTAATTTAGATTTTCTGAAAGTTCTTGATGTGCTCAAGATTGAAACTAATTTAGAAGGTAAGTCACATACTGGAAATCCAGAAGAAAAAGTTCTAAGTTCTACGGTTCAAACTAATTTAAGTAGATCTTTAAGCATTGAAAAAATTGAAATAATACCGGCGCTTGCTTTATGAGATTTTTAGGGTTTATATTAATTAGTTTTATTTTATTTTCTTGTAAAAAAGAGAATACAGAAACCGATATGATATTTCCCATTAATGAAGAAAGCACTTCTTTAATTAAAATTCCTAAAGGTTTCCCAGAACTGGATCCTATTATAGAAAAAAACATAACTCCAGCAAAAGTGGCCTTGGGGAAAAAACTATTTTTTGATCCAATTTTAAGTCGAACCGGAAAAATTTCTTGCGGTTCTTGTCACAAAAAGAACATTGCTTTCACAGATGGACGCGCCTTCCCTGAAGGGGTGGATGGCCAGCTTGGGAATAGGAGTAGTCCTAGTCTTGTAAACTTGGCTTGGTCTACTGAATTTATGTGGAGCGGAGGACCACAATCATTAGAAGCTCAAGTAGTTTTACCGTTTGACGATCATAGAGAGTTTGACTTGAGTAGAGTGGATGCGGTAGACAAATTATTGGTAATAACTGAATACGTAGAACTGTTTGACGAAGCTTATAATGAAAAAGCAAATCCTACTCTCCTAACCAACGCTATTGCTATGTACGAAAGAACCATTGTAAGTGGAAATTCAAATTTTGATAAATTCGAATACCAAGGAAATAAATCAGCGTTATCGGCAAATGCACTAAAAGGAAAAACCTTGTTCAGTAGCGAAAAATTCAAATGTAATCATTGCCATGTTGCCCCCTTGTTTACTAATTTCGAATTTATTAATAATGGAATTTATTCTTCAGTTGGAGATTCTGGAAGGTACGCAATCACAATTCATTCTCCAGATAAAGGAAAATTTAAAGTACCAACTTTGCGCAACATTGAAGTTACCATGCCATATATGCATGATGGAAGATTTAAGACTTTAGAAGAAGTGATAGATTTTTATGGTAGTGGTGGAGGAAAATACATTACTCAGGATTCTCGTATAACTCAAAAAGATATTAGCAAAGAAGAG
>CAWUST010000050.1:0-5491 GCA_963925495.1 uncultured Flavobacteriales bacterium
TTCCATAAATGTAAAAAGAACAAGAACCACCTAACATTACGTTGTGTCTAAAAGTTATGTTCTCAGCCTTAGTCTGATAATCATAAACAATAGCAACATAATTAGAAGTAGTTGAAGTGGTTTGATTACCTAGTAAAGAATTACCTGTGAAAGAGAGGTTTTTAGGAGCACTTGCAAATTGAATCACATTGGCGTAACTAGAACCTTTTGCTTCAATAGTAATCGAATCAATAGCAATGTGCTGAGTAGAGGTGAAAATTACAGTACCTCTATCTGAGCTTGAACTTGAAGAAAACGTTAATCGAACTGGAGCAGTGTTACTTGGATCTGGTCTAAACCTAACATTGTTAGTAGCAGATATTCCAGCATAAGTTCCAAACTTAACTTGCTCGTTATAAGTACCCGCTTCTACATTAAAAACTGTTGCGGCACAAATACCATCAGCAGCCATTGCAGCTTCTGCAGCTTTAAAGGTGCTAAAGTCAGCACCTGAAGAAGCGCCAATTGTGTAGGTTCCTCCAAGAGCAGCTTTATAACAAGCTTTTGTAAGTGTATCGTTTGAAGTTTTTTGGTCAGTGCTGCCATTTGGACTGTAACTATAAAACTTCATGTTGTAAGAAGTTCCTTTTACAAATGTAAATGTGCCCAATTTTAATATTGTGTCTTTGTTTGACTTAATATTTAATCCTGTAAATGCAGTTGGACCAAAATTGGTACTTCCAATAGTTCCTTTTAGGGTAATTCTAGAAATTGTTTGTGAACCTCTATTTGAAACCTTGACTTTTATATCATTTAAACCAGGGCACATAGCAGAAGGACTAAGGCTAGTCACCGCAGCGTCTCTAGCCTTAGGAGGTATAACAAATAAGCGATAATCTTGTGCTCCACCTGCCCAGTTTCTTGAAGGACACGGAGTATTATAAGAACCATTACCAGTTATTACTCTTATCCTTAAAGCGCCTGTGGACGAAGTTGAAGGAACAGTAATATTTTGACTAACAGACGTAATTGTACTAGAAGTAGCAGATTCTCTTCTAATTTGTTCTCCTGAATCGAAAAAATCACCATCGTCATTCCAATCTGCGTAAATGGCAAGAGCATAACTTCTGTCTACAGTCATCGTAAACGAACGACCCGGGCCTGTACTAACACTATCCGTTGCAGTATAGTTTTTATAACCGGTAAAAGCAGTGCCAGTAGTTTTAGAAATATTTATATCCCCACCAGTTGTTACTACTTTACTAACTCTTCCCCAAGATGAGTTTGTTGCAGGTGTACAATACTGAGCAGTTAAATTGTCAGTAAATAATAAACTAACAGATGCTATTAGAAATAAAGATAGATACTTTTTCATATTCAACGATTTTTAATTTTAAGTCGCTTCAAATATGGACATAATAATGTTAAATACCAATAATAATTCCAACCTTATTCAAAGTGTCTGATAATGTGTTAACTAAGCCCCTGAAAACAATTAAAAAACGGCACAACAAGGCCTTTTTTTTAACATTCAAAACCTCAAATAATCCTAAAAAAGGAATGTTTTAAGCTTTCTTGACATTTAAGTGTTAATAACGCAATTGGGGTTTACTGCGCTAAATTTTGGGTTTATGAGCCAGCCATTTGGCTTGCCAAATAAAACGATCCAAAATTGAATTTACCCTAATTCTTTGATTTGCCATTATATGCAGTAGTAGATTAAAAAAGCCTTTATCGTAATAAAACGATAAAGGCTTCTATTTTCTTAATTCAAGTGATTTTAAGAGGTCATTTGGGTGAACTCTCTAATAATTCAAAAGGAATACTCCTTTCCATATTCCATCATCTGCTTTGTAAAATCATTTGGATATTCCACTTTAATATCAATGATTTTGCCATCTTTTTCCACTTTTACCAATTTAGGATTGATAAACCCACCATAAGGAGGTATGTTAAGCTTAGCACTTCTATCCAATACTTCTTGGTGAATTACTGGGTCTACTTTTACTCCATAATTTTCAACCAAGGCCATTCCTGCTTCATAATCTCCTTCCGACTTTATTCTTTGAATTTCTTTAAGCAAGTCCCCAAAAAGAATTTGCAGTTTATCGTAATCGTTTATTACAAAGTAGGTTTTACCTTCTTTTACTTTTTTCTCAATTATGTTTTCAGCTTGCCCTTTTTCGTAAACCCAACCAGCTACTAATTGTCGATTTCGCATGTGTGCTTCTTCTATTTCATCACCTAAATCCAACCTTCTCAATTGCGCCATTAAACCATTACGGATATAACTATCGTATTCTGCCTTTCCAACATCTAAAGACTCCATTAAACCATACTCAATGAGTTTCGGGTCTAACAAATAATACAAGGCAACTAGATCTGCCCTGCCCTCTTCTAAAGTACTCGCGTAACTTTTAAGAGTTTCTTTTGGTGTTCCAACACCTTCATTTAATTTTCCGGAAGCATGTCCGACAACTTCATGCAAAGCGGTATGAAGTTTTGATGCCAGCTTTCCGTATTTTTCAGATCTTTCAAACTCTTCATCGGAATAACAAAATTCTTTTAGCATGGATTTTCCACCCGCTAATGAATAAGCTTCAACTATATTTCCTAATGATACAGATTTTGAACCGTGTTTGGCTCGAATCCAGTTTGCATTTGGCAAGTTTACCCCAATTGGAGTACTTGGAGATGCATCTCCACTTTCTACTGCAACGTTGATTACTTTGTAGGTAACCCCCACTACTTTTTCTTTTTTATGTTCCCCCGCAATAGAAGAGTTGTCTTCAAACCACTGCACGTTATCTTGCAATACCTTCATTCTGGCAGAAGCTTCAAAATCTTTAATTTGAATTACCGATTCGTAAGTAGCTCTATATCCCATTGCATCACCATATACTTCAATAAAACCATTTATATAATCTATTACATCGCCCGTCGTTTTAGCCCAAAGGATATTATACTCATCCCAAATTTTAAGATCACCAGTTTCATAGTATTTAATCAAAAGCTCAAATCCTTTTTTCTGATCTTCACTTTCGGCAACTGTTGCTGCCTTTTTAAGCCAAAACACCATTTGCTCTATAGAAGCAGAATACTTACCACCTACTTTCCAAACTTGTTCTACTAAATTTCCATCCGTATCTTTAACTAGTGTCGAATTGAGTCCCCAAGAAATCGGCTCTTTATCCTCTTTATTAATTTTAGCTGCATAAAATGCTTCCACTTCGGCTTGGGTAATTCCTTCACCATAAAAATTATTTGCACTTCCTGCAATCAAATCTTTTTCAGGATCCAAATTCACCCTTTTCATGTCTGAAACATTGTCAAACATTATTTCAACAATACCATTTTCTAAAGTTGTATTAGTCTCGGCCAATACTTTATTAAAAAACTCTTTAGAGCATTCTGGTTTTAATTTGGCCGTTGAGTAATGATGATGGATCCCATTGGAAAACCAAACTCGTTTGGTGTAAACCATTAAGTTTTTCCAATCTTCACTTTCCTTATCTCCTTTGTAATTGGATACCACATTTTCCAGAGCTTTTCTAATTACTAAATTATACTTGTAGTTTTGGTCATATATAATATCTCTTCCCGACAAACTAACTTGGTATAAATAGTAAACCAATTCCTTTTGTTGGACTGTCAACTCATCAAAACCACCAATTTTATATCTAATAATCTTTATATCAGAAAATTGCTCAGATAAGTATTCGAATTTTTCCATTTTTTCTTCTTCGTTATCCGAATTATTTTCATCTGTTATTACTGATGTTTGTCCACATGCAGTTAGTATTAAAGCGGCTGCTCCAAACAGCGTTAAGTTCTTTATTTTCATAAGTGATTTTTATAAGCTTCAAATATATTTAAACCTGGGCATAAAAAAAGAGCCTTTTCAGAATTGAAAAGGCTCTTAATAAATAATGCTATTTTGAATAAACTATCGGATACTAATTCGTTTTGTAATAAATCCTTTATCCGAAATTAGGTTCATTAAATAAATACCAGAAGGAATGTTATCCATTTCCACAATTCCTTTGTAAATTCCATTATTCAGAATTATTTCTTTTTTGAAAACCTCTTCTCCTTTCATAGAAATAATTTGAATTTGCATATTATCTAATTCAATGCTTTCAAACTCGATATAAAACTTACCATTACTTGGATTAGGGAAATATTTTATGCTTCCATTTGCAAACAATTCATTTAAACCAACACAAATTTCGTCGTAATCTACTCGTATGGTATCACTATAGGTACAATTTGCCATTGTTGAAGTGTCGGTTACCTCCACAATTACAATCGCACTTTTTTGAATTTTAATACTTCTTGAGGTATCTCCAGTGTTCCAGTTATAATTCAGAAAAGGAATTCCAATATCTAATGTCAATTCATCCTTTCCGCAAATGGAAGTATCGTTACCTAAATTAAAAGTGGGATTAGCTTCTACCAATATGTTTCCAATAGCACTGTCTTCACAACCTTTTGGGGTTGTAAAAGTGTAGCTTATAGAGCTATTTCCCAAAGAAGCAGTAGAAGGGTCGAATTCTGAGCTACTACCGTTTACGTTTATACCAAAATATACCCCACCAGAAGGACTACCAGAGGTAAGAACTTGTGGCACAGCTAATTTACATATAGCACCGAAAGAAGCTAATGTTACTTTCTGAATTGTATCTACTATAACTTGTGAGTTAGCAGAGTCAGAACATTTGTTTGAGTCTATATATAAATAATATACCATACTTGTAGTTGGTGTATTTAAAGATGGATCAAAATCAGTTCCTGAAACAAAAGAGCCTTTATATGTCCCTCCCAATGGAGCACCTCCAGAAAGTGGAATTTTAGGTGAATTTTCACATGCTTGTGTAAACCCTAAATTTAATTTTACTATGGGAATAGAATCAATTTGAATTATACCCGTAGCCTCTGCATTACAAGTATTCGAATCCGTGAAAGAGTATTTTATAGTATCTAAACCAACATTAGCAGCAGTATACCTGTTTGAAATGACATTTTTTCCACTATAACTTCCTCCACTAGGAGATCCTCCACTCAAAGCAAATGAAGGAGTATTTAAGCAGATATTTGGGATGGAAGCCAATGTAACTGCTGGAAGAGTATCCACAACTATCGATTGAGTTGCAGTATCAGAACAATTATTCGCATCCTTAAATGTGTAATGTATAGTATCTACGCCAGAAGTAGAAGGAATAAATAAATTAAGAGCTACGTTATTTCCAAAATAGGTGCCTCCTAAAGGCACTCCAGAAGAAAGAGTGAGAGCTTTTGCTTTTTTGCAAATAGCACCAAACGAACCTAAAGTTACCTTTGGTGTTGTATCTACTTGTATAACCGAAAAAGCAGAATCGGTACATGAATTACCATCGCTAAAAGTATATTTCAGAGTGTCCTTTCCAGTACTTGAAGTGATGTAAGACCCTCCACTTACTTTATTCCCCGAATAAGTGCCTCCACTTGGAGAACCGCCCGCTAAAATAATACT
>CAWUST010000051.1:0-6531 GCA_963925495.1 uncultured Flavobacteriales bacterium
TTAAAAATTACAACAACTCGTTTGCCAAATTTGCCAACTCACTTCTTTCGCCTTTCTCCAAAGTAATATGAGCAAATAAATCAGATCCTTTCAGTCTATCAATTAAATAAGTTAGTCCATTGGATTGTGCATCTAGGTATGGTGAATCGATTTGATGGATATCGCCCGTAAAAATAATTTTAGTGTCTTCTCCAGCACGAGTAATTATCGTTTTTATCTCGTGTGGCGTCAAATTTTGAGCTTCGTCAACTATAAAAAATACATTGCTTAAACTTCTACCTCTAATATAGGCCAACGGAGTTACCAATAATTTTTCTTTGTCAACCATATCTTCAATTTTACGATATGCCTTGTCCGTTTCTTTAAATTGATTTTTAATGTATTTTAAATTGTCCCAAAGGGGTTCCATATACGGATTGAGTTTCGATTTTATATCTCCTGGTAAAAAGCCAATATCTTTATTGGATAAGGGAACAACAGGACGCGCCAAAAGAATTTGTTTGTAATTTTTAGCTTGCTCAATGGCTGATGAAAGAGCTAATAATGTCTTTCCAGTTCCAGCTACACCTTGTAATGTAACTAGTCTTATATTGGGATTATTCATTGCCTCAATGGCAAAGGTTTGTTCTGCGTTTCTTGGTTTTACACCATACATTTGCCGTTTTTCTACTCGCTCGAAATTTTCCGTTTCGGGATTAAAAAAAGCCAATGTAGAAGCTTTTCCATTTTTAAAAATAAAAAAATGATTGTCGACCGGGCGCTTTTTGTACAACTCAGAATAATGAATTTTACCAACTTTAAATAGCTTATCAATAAATTCTTTGGGTACGCCCTCTTTAATTGTTTTCCCAGTATACAGTTTGTCGATATCCTCTATTTTTCCGGTTTCGTAATCTTCAGCCGGTAAGCCAACCGACTTGGCTTTAAGTCTTAGGTTTATATCCTTGGTAACCAAAGTAACTAAGGCATCTTTCTCTTCTTCTTGCAGGGTAATGGCAGAATTTAGAATATAATGATCGGCCTTTTTTCCAGCGAAAACTTGATTCGCATCTAAAGATTTGGGGTTGGAATGCATCACAACCTTAAACCTTCCACTTTTTGGTCCATCCAGTTTTATCCAGTCCTTTAATATTGATTTCCCCGCCAAATCATCTACAAAACGAATAAATTCTCTTGCTTCGTAATTTTTAGTATCGTTTCCCTTCTTAAAATTATCCAGTTCTTCCAATACGGTAATCGGAATTGCCACATCGTTTTCCTGAAACGATTTTACTGCATTGTGGTCATAAATTATAACAGAAGTATCTAGAACAAATATTTTGCGTTTTGAAATCTTTTTTTTGACAGCCATAGAATTCTTAGAACTTAAAATTGAGCTATAAAGTTAATGGACTATTTAAAATCATTGACTTATCGAAGAAGTATTTTTTACATCTACTTTTGAACGGTGAGAAACAGGCGTAATACTTCTTTTTGGCTTTATGCAATTGGGTCATACATATTGATGCAATTTTTTTGGTGGGCTTGGCTTTTAATTAGTCAAAATACAGAAGAAGATTTAAGTCGAAGAATTTTAATGGTTGCTGGAGAAGGCTCGGTTTTCCTACTTCTTTTGTTTTTAGGTTTTCGGAAATTGCGAAAATCAATTGAACTTGAAGTTAACCTCGCACATACACAACAAAACTTTTTGCTTTCGGTTACCCATGAATTAAATACACCATTAGCCACGATTAAACTTTACTTACAAACCATTTTAAAAAGAGATTTAGAAAAAATACAAATCGATGAAATCCTACAAAATAGTATTTCTGAAACCGATAGATTAAAAGGGCTAGTAGATAACATATTAACCTCGGCTCGAATTGATGAAAATGAGTTAAAACTGCATGCCAGCAAGCAAAATCTAGGGGATCTCGTTCAAAAACTACTCAGTCCAAAAACTGCTCATGAAGGGTATAACCGCATTAAAACGCAAATAAAAAACGATGTGTATTGCCAGGTTGACCCTTTGGCAATTGCATCTATACTTCAAAATTTATTAGACAATGCCATAAAGTACGATCCTAGTGAAAAAGAAATCGTTGTGGTTGTTGATATTGTAAATGATTCCGCCATTTTAGAGGTCAAGGATCAGGGATTAGGAGTTTCAGCGAATAAAAAAACCGAGATATTTCAAAAATTTTATAGAGTTCAATCCGAAAAAACTCGATCAACAAAAGGAACTGGTCTTGGTTTATTTATTGTTCGTAATCTTGTAGAACTTCAAAATGGAGAAATTGAACATTTAGATAATTCACCTATCGGAAGTATTTTTAATATTAAATTCCCTTCTATTACATGAGGTTTTTCAGATCATTTGTGTTTTCATTATTAGCTCTTTCTGCTTTCAGTTGCATAAATTACGAAGAGGTAAAATTAATTGAATTTAATGATGCACAATTGCTCAGCCTTTCGCCAGAAGGTGCTGTTTTTAAATTAATTGCAACGGTTAAAAACCCAAATGACTACACAATTAATTTACAAACCAAAGATCTGAAAGTATTTATAAATGATAATTTTTTGGGCACTGCCAATTTTAAAGAAAAAGTAAAATTGGAGAAAAACTCAACTAAAAAATACGAAGTAATCGTAGTATCTTCCATCCCATCTGATGGTAACATTGATATCGGTACAATTACCGCTTCGGCTCTTTTTTCAGGGTTAAAAGTAAAAGTGGAAGGTGATGTAAAAGCAACGGCGAAGGGCCTTTCTAAAACTATTGCAATTTCATTTACTGAAAAGGTAGAATTGTAAGGGAAGGCAATAGGTAGAAGATGTACCCCGCTATGTTGCGAAAGGCGCAACGTGTCTACCCTAATTACCCGCATTCCGTCTCAAATGATTACCGCATCTAACATCTAAAATCCTTTCCAAACGAACCCGTAATCTATCTTCTAGTAATTAACATTAAAAACGAATAAGTGTATCAGCTATTTACATTTAAGAAAGATCATAGAACTAAATTTGCCGCGAGTAAACCTGCGTTTTTAAAATTAAGAAACAGGCTCAACACATTTAAATGGTAAAAATGCGCACTCTTTTTTTAATTTTTGTGATGTTAAATGGTATCCAGAGTTGTACCGACACCACATCAAATTCTGATATCATGGAATCGAATCACGAATACACAAACAACTTGATTAATGAAACCAGTCCCTATCTACTTCAACACGCATACAACCCAGTTAATTGGCATCCATGGGGAGATGAGGCACTTCAAAAAGCCAAAGATGAAAACAAACTTATTATAGTAAGTATTGGTTACTCAGCATGTCATTGGTGTCATGTTATGGAACACGAGTCATTTGAAGATACAGCAGTTGCACGTATAATGAATGAAAATTTCATTTGTATAAAGGTAGATAGAGAAGAACGCCCGGATGTGGATGATGTTTACATGACGGCTGTTCAATTAATTACTGGTAGTGGTGGATGGCCGCTTAATTGTTTTGCTTTACCTGATGGTCGTCCCGTATATGGAGGCACCTATTTTCCTAAAGACAGATGGGTGCAAACTTTAAATTCATTGGCAAAAGATTACCAAAACAATAGAGAGAAATGGCTAGAAGCAGCCGAACAATTGACAGAAGGGGTGAAAAATTCTGATTTACTTCCAATCAATAATGAAGCGGCTACTTTCACAATTGACACGTTAGATAAAATGGTGACCGCTTGGAAAACAAGATTCGATAATAAAGAAGGTGGTCCAAATAGAGCCCCCAAATTTCCTATACCTAACAACTATAAATTTTTACTTCAATATGGATATCTGCAACAAGACAAAAATATTCTTGATTACGTAAAGCTAACTCTCGATAAAATGGCAATGGGTGGTATTTACGATCAAATAGGTGGAGGTTTCGCTCGCTACTCTACTGATGTGGATTGGAAGGTTCCTCATTTTGAAAAAATGCTTTATGATAATGCTCAATTACTTTCTTTATACTCGGATGCCTATAAATATTATAAAAGCGATTTATACAAAGAAACAGTATACCAAACAGTTGATTTTATTGAAAGAGAATTAACACACAAAACAGGAGCTTTCTACTCAGCTCTTGATGCAGATAGCGAAGGAGAAGAGGGTAAATATTATGTATGGACAGAAGATGAATTGAAAACTGTTTTAGGATCAGATTACGACTTAGCAAAAACCTTTTATGAAATAGGAAAAAAAGGCCTTTGGGAACATGGAAATAATATTTTATTGCGAAATAAAAACCTTGTTGAAGTTGCAAAAAAAATGGGAATATCAACACGGGATGTTCAAGATAAAATGGCGTTAGTAGATAAGACTTTACTTAAAGCTAGGGAAAAACGAATTCACCCTGGTTTAGATGATAAAACACTAACAAGTTGGAATGCCTTAACAATTACAGGTTTAGTTGACGCTTACGCGGCCTTTGGTGAAAAACGATTTTTAGATTTGGCGCTAAAAAACGCCAACTTCATATTACAAAATCAAGTAACCAAAGAAGGAAAACTCTTGCATTCTTACAAGAATGGAACTTCAAAATTGGACGGATTTTTAGAGGATTATTGTTTTGTCACAGAAGCATGGATTAAACTTTATCAAGTAACTTATGACATTAAGTGGCTTGAACGGGCCAAAAATCTTACGGACTATTCCATATCTCATTTCTACAATACAGAAAGAGGAATGTTTTATTTTACCTCCAATACCTCTAGTGAGTTAATAGCACGTAAAATGGAATTAGCTGATAATGTAATTCCAGCTTCAAACTCAAGTATGGCAAATTCTCTTTTTGTACTCGGACATTATTTTGATAACAAAGCCTATTTAGGAATGGCCGAAACTATGCTTAATAATATTCAACCTCATATTACGGGCTATGGGTCGAATTATTCAAATTGGGGATTACTCTATTTAAATCAAACGTTTCCTTTTTATGAAATTGCCATTAGTGGAAATAAACTGGTCGATTACTCCAATAAAATAAACGCCGAATATATTCCCAACAAAATGCTTATTGGATCCAAAAAAGAAAGTCCGCTTCCTTTGATGGAAGGCAAGTATGTTGAAGGAGAAACTTATATTTATGTATGCGTGAATAAAGCATGTCAAATGCCTGTTAACAAAACTTCATTGGCAATAAAACAACTAAACTCAACTTTGAAATAAATAAAACCTAATATGACAAAACATCTCCTTGTTCTTTTTCTCATTCTTATATCAGAAATTTGTATTGGGCAAATTCTAGAGAGTTACCAGGGAAATAAAAAGCAGGGTAGAAGTGTTTTTAATTCCGAATTCATTAAAAAAAATATGATTAAAACAATCACTGGTCGTGTGTCCTTAAAGAGAGAAATGCAGCCAATAAGAAGAGAGGGAACTGTTGAACAATATACTTTCAATCGAAATGGAGAAATGGTTGAAAGGTTGAAGTCCTTTAAAATGAGGGGCGGACAAATAGATACAACTCAAGATTATTTTAAATACAACGATGTCGAGCATTTAATTGCACAAACCACATTCACTCTTTCTGGATACAACTCTATTCGTTACCAATATAATAGTGAGGGAAAGCCCACACAAGAAACATTTATTCGAGGCGAAAACATCAACTCAAATTCTTATAAGCTAAAAAAAGGAAAAGAAACAGTTCTTAAAAATGAAGAGTTCAGTTACGTTCCAATTCATGATAGTATATATAAAAAGATATATTTAAATAGAGTAGGAAAGCCTTACAAAGAGACGGTTGTAAGTGAAAATGCATTAGGCCAAATGAAGGGAGAACATACTCGTTACTACCTAACCAATAAAAAAGAATCGATTACTTATCAATATGATGTTCAAGGACGACTAAAAAAAATAATTGATTATTCTAATTTACTTGGCCTACAAACCATAACGAATACTTTTGAATATGACGAATTTGGAAATTTATTTTCTGGCAAAACCTACAAAAATGGAAAACTGACCCATTCGCAAGAGTTTATCTATTTCGTACAAACCTTTTTACTAAAAGCCCAACTTTCAAAAAATGAAAGTGATAATAGCATTAAAATTATTCAGTATAGCTATGAGTACTATTGATTGGAATTAATTCTTTAAATACACCCTTTTGGTAGCAACAACTTTTCTTAGACATTAAATAGCGTAATAGCAACTTATTAATAAACTACTTACACCATTAAATGGAGCCATTTTGTGTCTTGATTGAATAACTAAAGGAATGAAAACCACAACGTCCAACCGGTAGTTCTTTTGTCATTTTTAGATACCTCCAGTCAATTCTCTAAATCCCTAAGTATTCTGATTTAAAATACTTACAGTGACCTTAATGTCTTTATAATTTATAATCAAATAAATTCAATCTTGATCCAAAAATTTAAACAAAAAAAACCCATACTAAATAAATAGTATGGGTTTTTTCAAAAATCGGCAACGACTTACTCTCCCGGGATTAACCAGTACCATCAGCGCGGGTGGGCTTAACTACTCTGTTCGGAATGGGAAGAGGTGATCCC
>CAWUST010000052.1:0-17338 GCA_963925495.1 uncultured Flavobacteriales bacterium
CCACAAACGGGCTTAATTTTCCTTGAACGGCAACATTCCCACTAAATTGTAAAGAAAAGAAAGGAAAAAACTCCATTTTACAATCGTTAAGCTTAAACGATTCTGGAGCACTTCAGCCAGCCGATTTTGGTATAGCATAAGTGAAGATATTTATGCGTTTTCCCCTGCCTGTGGCGGCATACTAGAAGCTAGTCGGTTTTCTGTTTTGGATAAGATTATTCTTTTTTATCAAAAAAGCTATCGCCCACCATATTCTGAAACCATTTTCCAATAAGAAGAAAAAACATCAATCCGGTCATGGGATTGAAATATCCGGCTCAGGTATCACTTATAATTTCAAAAGCACTACTTAAAAATAAAACGACTATTCCTAAAGAAATAGGAACGTAAATGTTTACAATTTTATGCCTTAATCCTTTTACTGCAGAAACAAAGTAATCAGTTGCAGAGTAAAATATAACTGGTAATGCAAGGCTAATCGAGAATTAATAATAACTGACTAATTAAACTTTTGAAATAACGCCACTAGTGACATTAGCATAAATTTAATTAAACGCAGGAGCTACAACGAGCTCTTTGCTGCCGCGAGTATGAACATAAAATCCTTCGCCTGATTTTACACCAAGTTTACCTGCAGTTACCATATTTACCAATAAAGGACATGGGGCATATTTTGGATTTCCAAAACCTTCGTAAAGCACATTCATAATAGATAAACAAACATCTAAACCAATAAAATCAGCCAAATGAAGAGGACCCATTGGGTGAGCCATTCCCAGTTTCATAACGGTATCTATTTCCATAACTCCTGCTACACCTTCGTGTAATGTAATGATTGCTTCGTTTATCATTGGCATTAAAATTCTGTTGGCAACAAAACCTGGGTAATCGTTAACTTCCACAGGCGCTTTGCCCAAGCCAGAAGAAATTTCCATAATAGTTTTAGTAATTTCATCGCCAGTTGCATAACCGCGAATTACTTCAACTAATTTCATAATAGGAACAGGGTTCATAAAGTGCATCCCAATTATTTTATCGGGTCTATTAGTAACCGATGCAATTTTGGTAATTGAGATCGAAGAAGTGTTTGAAGCTAAAATGCAGTTCTCGGGAGCATTTGCATCTAGGTCTCTAAATATTTTTAATTTAAGATCGATGTTTTCAGTTGCAGCTTCTACTACCAATTCTCGATCAGAAACTCCAGATTCAAAACTGGTGTGAGTTGAAATATTTGCTAAAGTTTTGGCCTTATCCCCTTCACTAATTTTTTCTTTAGTAACCATTCGACCTAAATTCTTGTCTATGGTAGCTATCGCTTTATCTAGAGCATCTTGTGAAATATCAATTAAGTTTACTTGGTAGTTGTTTTGTGCGAATACGTGGGCAATTCCGTTACCCATTGTGCCTGCTCCAATTACTGCAATTTTATTCATAATTTTCTTCTGATTATTAAGGGCGCAAAGGTAATCATTGGTTTTGTTCGATACCATCTTTGTGTCTTTAGAATGTAGGCTAGAAAATAACGCGAACATCTAATATCTTTTAACGATTTGCGAAGGACCTAAACACTACATTTGTTTTTGATATATGAAAAAACTCATCCTTCTAATTTTTGTATTTGTTTCTGTTTCCGGTATGGCCACTCGAATTTTAATTCCCATGAATGAAACACAAAAAAACCACATGAAGGCTTATGGTATGGCCTATTGGGTCCTTCACCATGAAGTAGACGTAGAGTGGTTGTTAAACTATAAAGGTGGCAGTTTTCTTACCCCATATTCCAAAGACATTGAAAATGAATGTGTAATTCGAGGCGTAACTTACACCGTAATTCCGGAAGCGCAAGCAACATCTATTCGCGTAGAAATTGCTAATCCAGAAATAAATATGGAGGTGGTGAAATTGGAAAAAGCACCAAAAATTGCTGTGTATTCTCCCAAAGGAAAACAACCCTGGGACGATGCTGTCACCTTGGTTCTTACTTATGCCGAAATTCCTTACACGACAATATATGATGATGAAATAATTCGAGGAGATTTACACCTTTACGACTGGCTGCATTTGCACCACGAAGATTTTACGGGACAATACGGGAAATTTTTTGGAGCGTATAGAAATGCACCGTGGTATAGAAAACAAGTAGAGGAATTTGAAGCTACTGCTGCTCGTTTAGGTTTTGAAAAAGTATCTGAATTGAAACTTGGAGTTGCCATAAAAATTAAAGAATATGTTGCTGGTGGAGGTTTTGCTTTTACCATGTGCTCGGGTACAGATAGCTATGACATTGCACTTTCGGCTGAAGAAGTAGATATTGCGGAAACCATGTTTGATGGTGATCCTGCCGACCCACAAGCCCAACAAAAAATTGAATTCACGAGAACGTTTGCGTTTCAAGACTTCACTCTTTCTAGGAACCCTATGGAATATGAATTTAGCAATATTGACGCAACTCCATTACACGTTCGAACTCCTGAAAATATTGATTATTTTACTCTTTTTGAATATTCCGCAAAATGGGATCCTGTGCCAACGATGCTTACTCAAAATCACGAAACTCGAATAAAAGGATTTATGGGACAAACCACAGCATTTCACAAAAAATTTATTAAACCAGAAGTACTTATTTTAGGGGAAAACAAATCGCTTAATTCTGCCAAATACATTCACGGTAAATTTGGAAAAGGGCAGTGGACTTTTTATGGAGGACATGACCCTGAAGATTACCAACATTATGTTGGAGATCCACCTACCGATTTAGATTTACACCCAAATTCTCCAGGGTATCGTCTTATTCTGAATAATGTGCTGTTTCCAGCTGCTAGAAAAAAGAAGCAAAAGACTTAGAGCTGTTTCTTCTAATCAATACCAATTCTAAACCAAACAATTACTCTGATTCAGTCTTCCAGTTCCAAAAAGAAAATTACTTTTAGCCCTTCTCAAAAATTGAACTTATGCAAGGCAAAACAATACTTGGTCACCCTTCTGGATTATTCATTTTGTTTTTCACTGAAATGTGGGAACGTTTTTCCTTTTACGGTATGCGAGCCATATTGGTATTGTATCTAACTGCACAAACTACTCAGGATAATCCAGGGTTAGGTTGGACCAGTAAAGAAGCTTTGGCTCTTTACGGTTGGTATGGTATGATGGTTTATTTCACAGGAATTTTTGGTGGATATATTGCTGATAATTGGTTAGGGCAAAAAAAATCAGTTTTGTTAGGCGGTGTTTTTATAATTCTTGGTCAGTTTTCTCTGGCAATTGAAGGAATGACAACTTTTTATTTAGGCTTGTTCTTATTGGTTTGTGGAGTTGGTTTACTAAAGCCAAACATAAGCACGATGGTAGGTAGTCTGTACAAAACAGGAGACGCTAGAAGAGATTCAGGTTTTACTATTTTTTACATTGGAATTAATATTGGTGCTGTTTTAGCTCCTTTAATTGTTGGGTTTTATGGGCCAGAAGTAAATTGGTACCTCGGGTTTTCATTAGCTGGATTCGGGATGATATTGGGTCAATTTGTTTATGTTTTTGGGAGAAAACATTTAGTTGGAATTGGTGATTTATTAAAACATTCTGAAGAACACAAGCATCTTTTGGATAAACCACTAACCAAAAATGAGAAAGACAGAATGATAGTAATGTTTATCTCATTTTTTATTGTAATGTTTTTTTGGGCGGCCTACGAACAAGCAGGTGGTTTAATGAATTTGTATGCCAGAGATAAGATAGATAGAGTAGTTTTTGGATGGGAAATACCAACTGCATTCTTCCAGTCCTTGCATGCACTTTATGTTGTTGTTTTAGGAGCGCCTATGGCTTATTTGTGGGTGCAGTGGCGGAAAAAAGGAAAGGAATCATCTTCAGTATTTAAAATGGGAATTGGATCCATTGTTATGAGTTTGGGTTTTGTTGCATTAATGGGAGCGGCTTACGATTTATCGGAAGGAGCTTTGGATAAAGCACCAGTTTATTGGTTATTCTTATCTTATTTTTTACATGTAGTGGCCGAATTAAGCCTTTCGCCTGTTGCACTTTCTTTTATAACAAAACTAGCTCCGTTAAAATATGCAGGGCTTATGATGGGGACTTATTTTGCTGTAGTCGGCTTAGGAAACAAAGCCGCAGGATTGTTGGGTGAAGCTGCGCAAGATGCAGGTGAAATGGCAATTTTTACTGGTATTGCAATTACCTCACTGATATTGGGAATTTTAATTCTTGTTTTTCTGAAAAAACTAAAAGCACTTGCTCATGGTGCAGAGGATATAGTGGATTCAAAAATGGTGTTTGTAGAGCCTGAATAATTAAGGATAAAACTCCTTTATTTGATGCACTTATAAACCACAAACTTTTTGTCTTCAGCAAGAACCTGAACAGACGAAAAGACAGGCTCTAGATGCACTTTGTAGTTCAAATGTTTATTGGCAACAATTTGCAAGTTTCCTCCTTCTTTTAAGCATCGAAAACAATCTTTAAAAAGCTGAATAGGAATCTCAATGTTTATTTCATATTCGAAATGAAAAGGTGGGTTGGTAACAATTAGGTCAAAAAAATTGTCAGCAAAATCGGATAATTCATTATTGAAATGATGGTGAATGTTTTCTCCTTGTATATTTAGTTGTGCAGATGAAACAGCCAAAACCGAATCATCCATGAGATGAATTTCTGAACTTGGGTGTAGTTTGAATATTTCGTTTCCAATAATTCCATTGCCTGATGCTAAATCCAAGATACAAGTATCGGTTTGTTTCAATTCGATATGCTTCAAGAAAAACTGGGTGGCATAATCAATATGATCTGCTGAAAAAACGCCTAAGTATTGTTTGTATTCTTGGTTCTTGTATGTTAAAGTGGTGATAGTATTTGTGGCGGTAGTTTCCTTCTTTTTACTAAGAATAAGTAACCTAGCTTTTTTCAAAGCTCTACTTTGTTCAACTACCTCGAAATAGTCATTGGCTATTTGTAAAAAATTAGGGCTAAAATTACGGGTCATAAAAGCGCAAGTAACTCTAAGCTCAGCGGAGGAGTTCGCGATAATATGCTCTAGGAAGAGTCTGAATAAATCGAGTGACTTAGTGAGTTTAAGGGAAACGTAATCCAATTTATTATCAATTCCCGAAAGGGGATTTGAAAAGGAGATAGGCGGTAAGTTATTCGCTTCAAAATTCAGTTTTATTGCTTTTTCCTGTCCTTTGTTAGTAGCAATTACTGTGGGTAGATCAGAGTGTAAATGGCAGCTTAAATATCCAAATCTATCGTTGTAAATTCCAACACGTTCTGGTTTGGTGGTTAGTTCATTGTAGTGCTTTAAAAGATATTCATCTGCGGCACTCCAGGCTTTTAGAGATTTATCCTTTGTAAGGTCGTGCCTTTCGATATTATAATTTTCTTTTTCTTGATTCATAAAAATCGAAACAAATGTAAATGAAGGTGATTTTGCAAATGAGGAAATAGTAATTACTTTTTAGACACCTTTTATACAAAGTATTTACCAACCATTTTTGGAATTCAGTTATCCAATAACTGACCTTAAACCAAATCTGATATAGGCACTTTTTGAAGGGATTTTTATTGTTTTCCTAATTCCAGTTAAATACGTGTTAAATAGTATTCATGTAGAAATTACCGAACTACTTTTACATCTTTAATTTTAGCAAACAAACTATGAAGTATTTTATCGGATTTTGTCGCCTTTTTGTAGGTTCTCTTTTTATTGTTTCTGGGCTTATTAAAGCCAATGATCCATTAGGGTTTTCATACAAATTGGAAGAATACTTTGCTGAAAGCGCACTTGGCCTTCCATTTTTAGAACCTTGGGCAATTTATTTGGCCATAGCAGCATGTTTGTCTGAAATCATTTTGGGCTTTGCTTTATTGTTTGGAGCAAAAATTAAATTAGCAACTTGGTCTTTATTGATTTTAACTCTCTTTTTTGGATGGCTTACAGCTTACACCGCTACTTGTGATCCAAATGCAACTTTTACTATCCTGGTAAATGGGCAGGAAATCACACAAAGCGTTACTTGTGTAACTGACTGTGGTTGTTTTGGAGATGCTATGAAAGAATCTATTGGCCGTTCTCTAACACCTTGGGAGTCATTTGGAAAGGACATGATTTTATTGGTTTTTCTTCTGCCTATATTTTTCATGCAGAAAAAAATCAAACTCAATACACTTGAAGAAGACAAGTTTTATGCTCCGCTTGCTTTAATTTTTGTGTTAGTATTTTCTTGGGTATTTACTTGGTATTCCCCTGTAATCCTTACCGTTTTAGGTTTTGCAGGCTATTTTGCTATTAAAAAAATAATTTCTATAGAAAAATCAGAGTGGCTTATCGCTGGCTTTATTGCACTTATTGCTTTTGGATTTACCATTTGGTGCTATAGCCATTTGCCAATTCGTGATTATAGACCTTATGCAGTTGGAAAAGATATAGTTGATGGAATGAAATCAGCCGAAGAAAAAGGTTTGGAGCCTCCGAAATTTGGCTACAACTATATGTTGCTTAACAAGTCAAGTCAAGAGAAAAAGGTAATGACTGACAAAGAATACATTGATGGCGAATGGTGGGAAAAAGAAGAATGGGAAATGCTTGCAGATCAAACTGAGCAAGTAAAATTAAAAGATGGATATGAACCACCAATTCACGATTTCTTTATTTCTGATTCTGATGGAAATGACAGAACACCGGAGTTACTTAGTGCTGATAAAATTGTTTTAATGATCGCCTATGACATTCGAAAAACGGATGATGATGCTATGATTGAAGTAAATAGACTTGCAGAACAAATTCAGAATAGTGGAATTCCTTTTGTGGCCTTAACTTCTGCTGTTTATAAAGATGTAGAAGCCTTTAAACACAAACATCAAACTCTTTTCGATTTTTGGAGCGCCGATGCTATCATGCTAAAAACAACTATTCGCTCCAACCCAGGAATTATTGTTCTTAAAAAAGGCGTAGTTGTAGGTAAGTACCATTGTAACGATATTCCTGCCTTTGAAGTGATTGAAGGGCTTTAAGCTTGTATTCTAACGGGATTTTGGTATTGGATAGGAGGTATTATTCTCATGTTGTAATGGGAAAAGTTTACGTTGACTAGAAAGGAACTGATTAAAAACCAGTATTGATTTAATCTTTTTGTTGATTTAGGATTACGTGAATTCCAACTGTAATAATCATCACACGCATACTTCTTATACATTCCTACTTTTGGCCTCCGTAAAAAAACAGACTATTAAATCTCTTATTCCTATATTAAATTGGATGCCTTCTTATAAAAAGGAATGGCTAAAAGGAGATATTTCTGCGGGTCTTACAGTTGGGGTAATGCTTATTCCACAAGGTATGGCGTATGCCATGCTTGCCGGACTCCCTCCAATTTATGGGTTGTACGCGGCTTTGATGCCACTTATTATTTATGCCGTTTTTGGAACTTCAAGGCAATTAGCAGTTGGTCCTGTGGCTATGGATTCTCTTTTAGTTCTTTCTGGTGTAGGTGCATTTGCAGCTGTTGGTAGCGAACACTTTATTGAAGTTGCTTTACTCTTAGCTTTAATTGAAGGTTTTATATTGCTGATAATGGGAGTATTACGAATGGGTTTTCTGGTAAATTTCCTTTCAAACCCTGTAATTAGTGGTTTTACTTCTGCCGCTTCTTTAATAATAGGATTAAATCAATTGAAGCATATACTTGGTATTAGTTTACCTTCTAGTAATCATCTTTATACGATTTTATTGTCTGCTTTTCAAGGAGTTTCTGAGTGGAATTGGATTTCTATCGCGCTTGGAATCGGTGGAATAATTCTTATAAAAAGTCTGAAAAAAGTAAATAAGCAAATACCAGCGGCTCTTGTTATAGTGGTGGTTTCAATAGTGGCTGCTTATGGTTTTAGCCTCGATGTACAAGGAGTGAAAATAGTTGGTGTAATCCCAACTGGTTTACCTTCTTTTCATGTACCAAATATTGATTTAGAATTAATTCCAAAACTTATACCCATTGCTTTGACATTGGCTTTAGTCGCTTTTTTAGAAGCTATTTCTGTAGCTAAGGCGGTTCATTCTACACATCGCGATTATGAAATAGATCCAAATCAAGAATTGAGGGCGCTAGGATTGTCCAATATCGTAGGTTCTTTGTTTCAGTCATTTTCGGTTACGGGTGGGTTTTCGAGAACAGCTGTAAACGACCAATCCGGAGCGAAAACTGGATTAGCTTCTATTATTAGTGCTTTACTAATTGCTTTCACATTGCTGTTTCTTACTCCTTTATTTTATTATTTACCCAATGCAATTTTGGCTTCTATAATAATGGTAGCGGTTTCGGGCTTGTTCGATTTCAAAGAACCAATTAGACTTTGGAAAACTGAAAGACGAGATTTATTAGTGCTAATTATCACTTTCGTGGCTACTTTGAGTTTGGGTATTGCAAATGGAATTGGATTAGGTGTGGTAATAAGTTTAATGTTGGTTACCTATAAATCTGCCTATCCTCACATGGCACAGTTGGGTCAATTAAAAGGCACCAATTACTTTAGAAATATCTCTCGCTTCGATGATGCTATAGATTTAAAAGAAATGCTGATTGTGCGGTTTGATGCTCAACTGTTTTTTGTAAATGCAGCTATGTTTCGAGATAAAACATTGGATTGGGCTTCCAAAAAGAAAGATTTGAAAGTTATAGTGTTTGATTTTCAGTCCATAAATAACATGGATAGTAGCGCAATAAAAATTCTTATTGACATGCTCGAATTCTATAAAGAACGGAATATCTCTTTGCTATTTGCTGGAGTGAAAGGGCCACTAAGGGATGTTTTAGAAGCAAATGATTTTAGTCTACTAGCAGGTCCAAATAGTTTTTACATGAACGTGGCCGAAGCCAAATCTAGTTTTTTAGGAGAGGCACAACCCGAGAGTAGAAAATACCTCCACCAAACAAATAGTCAATAATATTTTATTGCTAAAAGCGATAATACTGAAATTAAAATCCATAAACTAGAACCTAAGATCATAGGTTTGAGTCCAGCTTCTTTAAGTCTTTCAATTGAAAGTCCAGCTCCTATTAAAAAGAGAGTTAGGACTAAAAATGATTTGGAAGTAGTTGTAATCGATTGAGTAATTATTTCTGGTATTTCCAAGAAACTATTGACCAAAATTGCGCCAATAAAAAAAAAGATAAACCAAGGGATTTTAATTGATTTTTCGGGTCTTTTAAAAAGGAATACGGTTAAAAAGGAAAGCGGAATAATCCATAAAGCTCTTGCAAGCTTTACGGTGGTAGCAACTTCTAATGCCTCAGAACCATAAGCATGAGCGGCACCCACGACAGAACTAGTATCATGAATGGCAATAGCCGCCCACATTCCAAACTCATATTGAGATAGATTTAGAAACTGACCAATTGGAGGGAAAATCAATAATGCCAACGAATTCAATAAAAAAATGACTCCTAAGGATACAGAAATATTTTTTTCTGAGGCTTTCAGAATTGGGGCGATTGCGGCAATGGCACTTCCTCCACAAATTGCTGTTCCCGATGAAATTAGATGCGTACTGTGTTTATGGAGATTAAGTGACTTACCAATGAGCCATCCCGTGATCAAGGTAAAACTAATGGATGCAATCGTTAGGATTAGCCCATCATGACTAACTACCAAAGTTTTCTGAATATTCATTCCAAAACCTAGTCCTACAACAGCAATTTTAAGCAGCCAGTTGATTGCTTTTTTATTGTATTCAAGAAAAGGATGACCAAAAAAAAGAGAGAATGCAAATCCTCCAATTAAAGCAACAGGTCCATTGAAAAATCCAGAAAGACAGAATAGGACTGCACCTAAAAAAAACAGTTTATGCCATGTTTTAATATTGTAAGAAGAATTTATCAAATCAAAATCTAGATAAGTGCAATAAAATTTAGTTTCTTTCAAAAACCCACTTCAAAGCTAATTCAAATTGTTCTGTGGGATTCAAACTGCTATTATCCAATACAAGCGCGTCGTTAGCTTGTCGAAGTGGATCTTCTTCTCGATGCGTGTCAATATAATCTCGTTTTTCTAAATTAGCTTTTACTTCTTCTATATTTGGTTGTTCTCCTTTTTGAAGCAATTCGTCATATCTTCTTTTGGTTCTTATTTCATTATTGGCCGTCATAAATATTTTCACTTCGGCATCAGGGAAAACCACAGTGCCAATGTCTCTACCGTCCATTACTACACCTTTATGTTCACCCATTTTTTGTTGTAATGAAACAAGCTTTTGACGTACTTCTTTAATGGCAGCTACTTCACTTACATGGTTAGATACTTCCATTTTACGAATGTCATTTTCTATATTAACACCGTTCAGCAATAGATCGGAGGCTCCACGTTTTTCATTGTAAACAAATGAAATATTGATTTTATTTAAATCTAAAATCAATGAATCCGAGTTAAATTTTTGATTGAAATATCCGTTTTGAAGGGCAAAAAGAGTAACTCCACGATACATGGCACCTGTATCAATAAAAACGTAAGATAATGCCTGTGCTAATTGTTTGGCTAATGTGCTTTTTCCACAAGCGGAGTATCCGTCAATAGCAATGTTTATTCTGTTTTTCATTGCTGCAAAAATAATCTACAATTTTAAATTATATTTTTCTAAAAAACTCACCGAAATTGGTAGTAATCCCAATATGATTAGAGCCTCCACCAAGGGTGTATTGAGCGTAAGAATAATTGAATCGGAAACGTTTTATTTTAATGCCTATGCCGCCAGAAAACCCAGCCAAACCTTTACGTTGTGAAAAAGCCAGTTGGGTTCTTCTCCCAAAATTATAGGCAACTGTCAGAAAAAACTTTTCTCCAAAAACCAAATCTGTTCCTAGAGTAATGTGCCTTGAAAAATTATCAAGTGTAAATTTTTTAACTGTTGTTTCACCAGTTTTAGTATCCTCTTTTGTTTTGGCTTTGTAGTTTGGGTCATTAGATCCTAGGTCCCATTTTTGAAGATTGCCATATTGCAAATGAAAACGAAAAGGAGAATTTGGTACTCGTTGACTAACTCCCATATTTATTTCAAAAGGCAGGGATTCAAAATCCTCCGATTCATTCTTTTTTAAGCTAGTTCCCATATTTCGCAGTACAAGACCAGCGGTAAAAAAACCTTTTTTTCCTTTATACCCAGCGCCTAAATCAAGAGCTGTAGCAACAGAATAATAATTAAAATAATTAGAATAAATGAGTTTAACATTGGCGCCAACAGAAAAAACGGATTTAAAAGAGCGACCGTATCCTACGTTTAAAGCATAATCTCCAGATTTAAATTCTCCAGTTAAATCTCCGTTTGCCTCTCGTTGTTCAAATTTCCCGTATCCCAAAAATTGCATTCCAATTCCAACGGCACCTTTTTTAAATTTTCGGGCATAATAAAATGTGCCAGCATTTACGTCAGAGATATAGTTAGTGTAATTAGCCGAAAAATGATTGTGTAATGAAGAGTCCAGATTAGAGGGGTTATCGTAGACCAAATTTATATCGCTGTCCTTGAAACCTATGGAAGAACCACCAAGGGATGAGCTTCTTGCGGAAACAGGAATATTGAGGAAATTGTAGGCAGATGAACCTCCAATTTGACAATAGGTGGATAGGGTCGAAACAAGTAAAAGTAAAAGGGTATAAAATCTCAATTTTCTTTTTAAAACGCTATTACGTTTCAATTTCAAAAATATTGTTTTGTAAGGTAAAAGAAGTAGAATTAAAATGCTTTGTTAAACAATTTGATTTCGTTTAATTTGATGTCTAATTCTAGGCATAATCCATTGGCTAGCATAAAGTAACCGATGCGAATACTCATTTTCGAAATTAGTTTTTTCTTTTAAATGTTTGAAATAGGAAGAAATATTAAATTCACCTACACTTTTAAAAGCACTTATCTTATTCCTTTTTTGAAAGGGATCGGTTCGCATTCTAGAATTACTAATTAGCGCATCATAATCCATAGAAGAGTTATAGCAAAAGTTAAATATCCATGAATTTCTACTCCAAAACGTTTCTAAAGCGGTAGGATTAATTACTGGTTTTAATCCAATTAAATAGGTAGCAGACAATGCATTTCGGAATTCTTTTGGCACTATGCCAGCATGAAAAACTCGAATTCTCAATAAACCAGAAGCCCATTTGCAAATTTTTTCTTTTTTGCTTCGGTGAATTTCTTTATAAAATTTAAAAATTAAAAGAGGTTTAGAGTCTGGACGCTTTAATAGAAATATACCATCAATCCAGCCGCTCATTTCAAAAAGGCTAAATATTGTTTTTTGTAGAATGCTAAAGCTTTCACTTTTATAATTATGCATCGAGTCATCTTGCTTATTATAAAGCATGTAGTGATTGTTCAGCTTAATAATAATTTCATTAGCACATAAAAAATCTAGAATATCAAGAAGTTCAATTTCACTAGCTTTAGTCTCAATCAAGTGTTTTTCAATATCTTTTATACTTAATCCCGTTTCCAGTATATCGAAAACAAGAATGGTTTTAAGGACACCTTCTAACAAATTATTATTTAAAAGTTTATCAATCATAGTTCTCTAACTACTTCTCTATACGCTCTGGAGTAGGGATTCGTTGGGTTTATTATTCCTCTTTTATTTTTTTTAACTTTTAAAGAAGCAACTGTTAAATCTCGAATTCCTATTAATTGAATTTAGTATAAGAACGATTCATGTACTTTTGTTCCTATGGCTGGAAATACTGCAGGAACACTTTTTCGTTTAACCACTTTCGGAGAATCTCATGGCTCTGCTCTAGGTGGAGTAATTGATGGCTGCCCTTCGGGATTATCTGTTGATTTAGAGAAAGTTCAAGGAGAGTTAGATCGCCGGAGACCAGGTCAATCTAAGCTTACAACTCAACGTAAAGAAGAAGATAAAGTGGAATTTCTTTCTGGCATTTTTGAAGGAAAAACATTGGGATCACCGATAGGGTTTGTTATTAAAAATAAAGACCATAAATCGGAAGATTACTCACATGTGAAAGATGCTTATCGCCCTAATCATGGTGATTATACATGGGAAAAGAAATTTGGAAACCGAGATTACAGAGGCGGAGGGAGAGCTTCGGCGAGAGAAACGGTTTGCCGAGTTGTGGCTGGTGCAATAGCTAAACAGATATTAGATTTATTGGGAGTTGAATTATATTCTTATGTGTCAGTAGTTGGCCAAATAGAAATACCTAAATCCGTAAAAATAAATCCTATTTATATTGAGAATAACGTTTTACGTTGTCCTCATGAGAAAACAGCTAATGAGATGATTAAAGCCATTGAAACGGTGCAAAAAGAAGGCGACTCATTGGGTGGTATTATTTCAGGAGTTGTAAAAAATGTGCCTGTGGGCTGGGGGGAACCCGTTTTTGATAAACTCCATGCTAATCTGGGAAAAGCTTTGTTTTCAATTAATGCGGTAAAAGGTGTTTCGTTTGGTGAAGGTTTTTCTGCGGCTAAAATGAAAGGCAGTGAAATGAATGATCTTTTTGTTAAAGAAGGGGATTCTATCTCTACAAAAAGCAATAATTCTGGAGGAATTCAGGCTGGAATTAGTAATGGAAACGATATTTTATTCGAAGTTGCTTTTAAACCCGTGGCAAGTATTTTAAAAAACCAGGATACGATAAACCCAAAAGGTGAAAAAATAAATCTAGTCGGAAAAGGGCGACACGACCCATGTGTAGTGCCACGTGCTGTTCCTATTGTTGATGCAATGGTTGCCATTGTTCTTGTTGATGCTTACTTACTTTCTAGGACGAATAGAATTTGATTTTTTAAAACCATTTGAACGGTCTGCTTATATTCGTGGGCTTATCTAAAGAAACTTAATTCATAACATGGGTAAAACAAAACTGCCACTTTACGTTAAAATTATTATCGGGCTTTTCCTTGGTATTATTTGGTCATTTTTAAGTAGTTATTTAGGGTTTAACAATTTTACAATTAACTGGATAGATCCGTTTGGGAAAATATTTATTCGTCTACTAAAATTTATCGCAGTTCCCTTGGTTTTATTTTCCATTATTAGTGGAATATCAGGATTAAACGATATTTCTAGGCTAGGGAAAATGGGTGCTAAAACTCTATCTATATACTTAATAACAACATTAGCAGCAGTTACTGTAGGATTGCTTTTAGGAAACTTTATTAAACCAGGGAAGTTTATTGACGATCAGCAAAGAGTAAAGAATAGAATTAGTTATGAAATTTGGGCGAGTGATAATGGTATACAAATTTTAGATGGAAAGAGCTTTTTAAATGACCTCGTTTATGCTGAAGAGACAAATGCTTATCGAAAAGGGGAAGGGCACGAGGTAAGTCAAAAACACCTAGAAAAGGTTAAAGAAAAAATGAGTGTTGTGGCGGACAAGCAAAATGCTGGCCCGCTCGTGTTTTTGGTGGATATGATTCCTGAAAACATTGTCATTTCTATTTCCAATAATAAACTCATGCTTCAGGTAATCTTTTTTGCCATATTTTTTGGAATAACTTTGGTTCTAATTCCCGGAGAAACTGCCAAACCAGTGATTTCATTTTTTAATGGAATGAATGAGGTTTTTCTTAAAATGGTGGATATTGTAATGCAAGCTGCTCCATTTTTTGTGTTCGCTCTTATGGCTGGAGTTATTGCAAAAATGGCAGATACCCCTCACGAGGTAATGGAGATATTTATTAGTTTGGGCAGTTATTCGCTTACCGTTTTAGCTGGATTAGCTTTCATGATATTTGTGTTTTATCCAATGGTAATGAAACTATTTGTGAGAATAGGCTATGGTGAGTTTTTTAGGAAAATTAGCCCAGCACAATTTCTTGCTTTTTCTACCAGTAGTAGCGCTGCAACTTTGCCAGTTACAATGGAATGTGTTGAAGAAAATTTGGGAGTTAATAAAAACGTATCGAGTTTTGTACTTCCAATTGGGGCAACAGTAAATATGGATGGAACTAGTCTGTATCAAACCATTGCGGTTTTGTATTTAGCTCAATTACATATGGTTGATCTTACATTGGCCCAGCAAATGACCATTGTACTTACAGCAACTTTGGCTTCTATTGGTTCAGCTGCAGTGCCAAGTGCCGGATTAGTAATGCTCATGATAGTTCTTATATCGGTAGGTTTAAATCCAGCTTGGATAGCCATAATATTTCCAGTTGATAGAATTTTGGATATGTGCCGAACGGTAGTAAATGTAACTGGAGACGCAACAGTTTCAGCCATTGTTGCTAAGTCTGAAGGAGAATATCATCCACCTGAAGCGAAGGAGAATAAATAAATTTTCTTATTTCAATTTGGAGTTTGCACAAGGGCGCGAAGTCATTGATTTAGCAATGCCTTCAATTTAACAGTAATAAATATTTAGTAAATATGAAAAAAGTACTTGTAACAGGAGTTTCAGGATTTATTGGACAACATTGCGCAGCCGAACTGTTGAAAAACGGATATGCTGTCAAAGGTTCTGTTAGAAGTTTTTCACGGACGGAAGAAGTAACTAAAGGAATTAAAACAATAATTGATCCAAAAGGAAACTTCGAGTTTGTAGAACTAAATCTTTTAAAAGATGAAGGTTGGGAAGAAGCAATGCAAGGATGTGAATTTGTGTTACACGTAGCTTCTCCCTATGTTATGACTGAGCCAAAGGATGAAAACGAATTAATAAAACCAGCAGTAGAAGGTACATTGAGGACATTAAAAGCTGCCAAGAAAGCGGGAGTAAAGAGGATAGTGGTTACTTCTTCAATGGTTTCCATGCTGGGAGGTGTTAACGGTTCTATTAGCATCAATCAAGATAGTTGGTCCAACGTGAATGCTAAACATGCTTCAGCCTACCTTAAAAGTAAGACGCTTGCCGAAAAAAGTGCTTGGGATTTTATAAACGGGCAAGAAGGGGAAAGTAAACTCGAATTGGTTGTGGTAAATCCAGGACCCGTTTACGGCCCTACTTTATCTGGAAATTTATCTGGAGAATCAATGAGTATGTTCAAAAACATCATTAGCGGTAAAATACCGTTGCTTCCAAAAGCAGCAATAAACATGTCAGATGTGAGAGACATAGCAACCATTCATGTTAAGGCTTTGGAAAACGAAAATGCAAATGGCAAACGATTTATAGTAGCTACAGAAAAAGCTCACGCATTCGTAGAATTGGCTGAGATATTAAAGTCGAATGGCTATAACAAGGTAAGTACCAAAAAAGCTCCTAATTTCTTATTAAAAATTATGGCCAATTTTAGTAACGATTTAAAAGGAATGCGTCCTTTTATAGGAAATACTTTTAATGGAGATATTAGTGAAACCATGAAAATATTTAATTGGAAACCTATCCCATTGAAAAAAACAGTTTTAGATACGGCAAAGTCTGTTGAGCAAGCCATGAAAGGTTAAAAGCTGTAATTAATCGAATAATTCATTGAGACTATAAAAAAACACATTTTACACGAAAAGATACGAGACAAGGCATCGGGCTTTTTCATTTAAATAGGGTAGAAAATATTACATCGTAAAAGCACCTGCCGCTTTTTCACAACCTTCCCAATTCGTGTTTATGTTATGATTGTCCGAAAGCATATCTTCTCGATTCAAAGCATATGGATATCCAAACCAGCCATCCTTTGGGCCGTAGAAACTCCCTGGTTGAGAAGTGCTATCCAATGCAGAGCGAATAATTCCTGTGGCTCCATCTTCTGGTGTTTGAGCATACTGACTAAAATAGGCGTTGATATCTATTCCTCCAAAGTTAGCAGAAGTAAACTTCAAATTTGTTGCAGCTGACCCAGGGGCAATTGTGTTAGATGCTCTTATTTATTTTTCACGAAAACTAATTTGTTTTTACTCTTTGGATTTTCTCTTTGTTCCAATTCGAATTTACCAATGGATTTAATTAGAGGAGTCAGTTTTTCAAATCCATAATTTCTTGAATCAAAATTGGGTTGTTTTTTTAAGAGCAGGCTTCCAACATCTCCAAGAAATGCCCATCCATCTTCGTCTGATAAATCAGAAATAGTAGTAGAGATTAGTTTAATAACTTTTGGAGTGATTTTATCAATACTATCTTTTGTGTTTTCTTTTGGATTAACACTTTCTTTCTTTTCCGTTTGCTTTCTAATAATTTCTATATAAATGAATTTATCGCATGCCACAATAAAAGGATTAGGTGTTTTTCTCTCTCCAATTCCAATAACTTGCATTCCGGCTTCTCTCAATCTAGTAGCCAGTTTTGTAAAATCGCTGTCGCTTGAAACAAGACAAAATCCATTTACTTTTTCAGTATACAAAATATCCATTGCATCGATAATCATGGCTGAATCGGTAGCGTTTTTACCACT
>CAWUST010000053.1:0-41399 GCA_963925495.1 uncultured Flavobacteriales bacterium
TCCTTAATTTCTAGTTTACGTGTTACTTTTTTTCCGATTTCTTCAGGATTGGTATGAGTAAGGCGAGTATGTTTTGATAATCCAGTTGTAGGATCGAATTTATAGGAAGCAGTATAGGCGTATTCCTCTGCATTGGAATCAATGCCAAAGTTTTCTGGTAAGAACTCCACGGTCATATTTCCATTGGATTTATAAACTAAAGTACCAGTTCCGTTTTTCATCCAATCCGAAGTCTTCCAAATTCCAGAAGCAGAATCTTCATATTCTATTTGTAGCAATTTCCATTTACCCTCGAGGAGTTCCGGCTGTTGTGAATTACAACTATAAATAAAAACAAGTAGAGTTATAACTCCGACAGTATATCTTATCTTTTTTATCACGATTTTAGAAATAGTAGAATAAAATTCACTTTTATTTATCATGTTTAAGCAAAAAGATTAGAACTTATCTAGGTTGGTTAAAATAATCACTAGCTCTAGAACCAATCGAATTTCCTGGATCAGTCCGGTCTAAATCATTTTGATTGGTATTCCTTTTTTGAAGAATCATTTCCCAACGATAATTTTGTAACTCACCAAATACGGTAGAGTGCAACAATTCGAAATCATTGGTAATTAAATCACTGTCGTAAAAAACAAACCTTCCATTCGACTGATTTCCAATCCTGTTATATTGCCAAATTTCATAAGGGTAGGAGTTTGGTTCGCTAGGCACTTCCATTCTTGAATTTGGTGGACCATATTTTAAATAAGTTCTTCCTCGGTCTGTTTGGTATCCTCTTTTTATTGAAGTTCCAAATGTTGAATTTACCTTCTCAACTTCAAATTGATATTTCCCCCAATCAGAATCTGGGTCCAATGAATTTCTAACTTTCCAAAAATTGTACAAAAACTGTTTTAGTAATAATACATTAGGCTCTGCTTTTCTTTTTGTTTGGTTGTCAATAAATTTTTGTTCCCCCATATCTGCAATTGGTCTAACCGAACGAACGTAATCAACCAAAGTATCTAAATCAAAATAAGGGTTTACGAAGGTCGCAGAAATGTCAAGTTCCTCCAATAAAAGTTTAGAAACATCCATTTTAGGATTATGTCTTTGCAAGAAAATTGACTGATTTTTTTGTAAGACATTATTTTTATCTCTTATTTCAATAATCAAAAAGTAGTTCCCCGTTTTTAACTTCTCAATATTGAATTTCCGCAATACAATACCCACCTTTGAAGGGTTTTGGCGAATGTAGCCAATGAAATTAGGGTTAGGCTCAAGGGTTTGGTAGTCAGCTATATAATACTTGATAAGAAACTTTTCATTATTTAATTCTTTATCCGAATTATAAATTTCAGAATAGAATAAAATTTCATTTTTTGTTTCAGGGTAAAAATTTGAAATATTAGGAATAATATCAATTCCGCTCTTTGTAAATGGCCCTTTGGTTATAGTGGAAGAATATTTTTCCACCAATTCTATACTACTCATTGCCATACTGTCTGTGTCAAAACTAACCTTAACTTTTTGCTCCGAACTAAACCCATCCTTGTCAGAATTAAGGTCTTTTATTTTAATAATCATTTTATACTCTCCATTTAGAAGAGCAATTCTTTGTTGATCAATAAAATTAATTTTAGGACTCAAAGAATCTTTTAACTCTGGTCCTTGTAGTTCGTATTTATCAAATTGTTTTACAACTTCACCTTGCATAAAAATGTAAGTAACTTCAATACTAGCTTTTGTTTTATCGTCATCGTTTTTGGCGTAAACGGCACTCTTTCCATTTACTGAAAGATAGGTTTCAATGTATGGGCCTTTTCCAGGAGCGTAAAACGTACTATAAGAAAAGTACGCCTGTAATTTATCTTGTCCCAAGCCATCCAGGCTTAGAACCATAGATAGTAGAATTAAATATGGAATTATTTTACGCATTTACTCAAACACAAAATTATAGAAATTGATAACTGAATAAATCGTTTTGATTAAGCGGTTGATGGAGTTTTTCAACGATTAATAATCATTCAAATTCACCTGTGTTTTGGTTAGTTGTTGTATGTTATTTTTAATTAGATTTCTACGATAATGTGAAACGATTAATTAAACAGTTTTTTATTTAAGAATTAGTTTTTTCACCAAACCATTGCTTGTTTTACTGAAACATAACCCTGCTTTTTCAGCACTTAAACCCATTGTCATTTGTTTGGTAGGGTTTTCAATAAACTTTACCAAAACACCTGATAACGCCCTGTAGCCAATAATAGTAGGCCTTTCGTGGCAAACTCTTTGGCTCTCGGGTTTGGGTTATTAAATTTCATTGGTTTAAATTTACACCAAACGGCCTATTGCTCATATGGGTGCTGTTAGCAAATCGTTATTCTTTCACGATTCGAAGTACAGTCCTCCTATCATTCAATTCAACCAATAAAAGATAAACACCTGCTGGTTCCTCTATTTTTAAATCGAGCAAGGAGCCTTCATTGAAATGCTCCGACTGGAGTATCTTCCCCGTCAAATCTGTTAAGGTAACAGATATTGCATTATAGTTTGCCCCTAAATCAATAGACAGTCCTCCCTTTGTTGGATTAGGGTAAACTGATATTGCGTCAAACGCATGCGTTGCTATTGAAGTTGTTTTATCGCATGGTGCCAAACTATCTTTTGGAACTTTGTAACAAGGCGATATTCCTTCCAAATGCATCACATTCCAAGCGGTTTCGTAACCAATCTTATGTGCCATCCAAGTGCGCCATTCTGTAGAATCCGAAGGTATAGTGTCACCTTCTAATGCACAATCGCCAGACAAAACAGTAAACATATAAGTGCCTAGCGCTATGTTGACGTCATTGCTCAAATGCCAATTGTCACTATAGATTTCAATTCCTTGTATTTCTTCAAGCATCTGTGCAATTATTGTGCGTAAAGGAACATTTCTACCATAAGGGATTTCGGAATTTCTTACCATATGTAGGGCTACTCCTAAATCTGTTTCCACATCATTCTGAGTTACTCGCTTGTCGATTCCGTATAGCATTGAAACTTCTCCAGTGCTCTTGTCGTCTTGTAATGGATAGCCAAAAGAAAAGTCAAATTTGCTGGGGTCAATTTTATACTCTTTGGTTCCTCCTCCCATACTGGATCTTCCATAGTTAAAATGGATGGGCGTTGTGGCGCTATAATTAAGTGATTTTTGCCCTTCTCTAACTACCCATTGTAATCCATCTAAGATTCCATTCTCAGTACTTGTACCTGTATGATTGTATATCAGATTTGAGTCCGTAATTTCACAACTCTTGTATGGTGAAACAAAGCTTCGCTTACCCGAGAAATGAACCTTACTTGCTTCATTAATCAGAGTAGTGTGAGCATTGTCAGCAATTACATCATCATAGGTATATTGCGAGGAGGAGGCACTTTTATTGTAAAGATGAGAATAGATTGAAGCCGCAGCAAGATATGTTCCGTTTGGAGTTGGATGTGAGGTTGCAATATCCTTTTTATTTGCTGGCAATGCCTTCCATGCTAGACCAGCAGGAACAGTTTCTACTTGAACCTTGGCCCCGCCTGCAGCACGGTATGTAAATTCTTCGAAATGATTGATTAACGATTCATCTTTTGGCCATGTCATTAGCAGTAATGGCAAGGCTCCACCTTCAATAACTTTTGCCGCAATTTTATTTACTCCTAAAGAGTAGTACCCCGGTATCTTTGATACAATAAATGGGTCAGCTCCAATCACGACGACATCCCAATCTACACCATTTTTTCCAGTCAAGTTGTCCATTCGTGTATTATACCCATCAGGCCAATAGTAGTACTGTACTAGCGAATGACTGAAGTAGTCAAGGTTTCTAGTTTGTACAGCGGCGATTCCCGTACTAATATTTTTGGTTTTATAAATATTTTCGGCTACAACATTTACATTGATAGAGATTGAAGTATCTGCCGATAAGATGCTTTTAAGCTCATTTGCGATTTGAGTGGAAGAAAAGGATTCAGCGCCATCCTTGATGGATTTGTCCGTTCCAATGACTAGAATATTTAAAGTTCCGTCCTCATTGATGTCTGGGTTACAAGGATTTTTTGTTTGTCCAATTGAAATAATGGAGGTACCACAGATTAATATCATGAATAGAGAAAACCGCATGCGCATATTTATTTTTTTGATCATTATATTTTATTTGGAGGGCAAAAGAAGACAATCCACCTTCCTGAAAGCCTTAAACATGCTCTAATTGACGTATGCTTTTTTATGGCTCACCAAGAGCGCTTTCAGTTATGTTTGCTAACGTTCCGTGTATGGTGTCGTAGCATCCCAAAGGGTGCTATGCACTATACACATTGTTGGATGCAGTATTAATTATCTAATAGTCTCTCAATATCTTCTAATATGTTTTCAGGTCCACTGGCCCTTGGATTTACTATATTTCCTTCCCGATCAATTAATACATATGTTGGAGCAGATCTTAGTTGATAAGACTTTAATTCTTCGTTACTGAATTGGTTTTTAGCCACCAAATGAATGCCTGGCCAATCTCTACCCGAAATAAATTGTTTCCATCTCATTACATCTTTTTCTCCAGATTCTAGAGCTACATTTATAAAAGCCACATCATCTGGTTTTTTAATTGATTTCTGCAATTTCAAATGCTTTGGAATTGCTTTGATGCATGGTCCACACCAGGTCCCCCAAAAATCTATATAAACAACTCTACCTAGAAAATCGCTTAACGAAACTTCTTCACCACTAATGTTTTCTAACCTAAAATCTGGTGCTTTTTTACTTGGAGCAATTTCCATAAATCCAAGATAGTTCTGCTTAAATAGAGAATAATATTGTTCCGCCTGTTTGTTTAATACAAAGTAATTATTCACTATCTCGGCCTGCTTATGAAAGTTGTTCTCTGGAACAGATAAAAAACGAGTGAACTCCTGTGAAAGATTTAATAATCCAATATCACGGTTTATTCCACTTAAGTTATTCTTTACAATAGAAAACTTTTCAGTAAACATATTTTGCCATAATACCGAATCTGAAGTATCTAATTCTTCAGATTTATACTTATAATATACAAATCCATCAATACACTCCGCATAATTATATATGAAATGATAATGTGAGTCTGGCTTCCACTGTTCCAATACATTTAAACCTAAAGAATCTGCGGAAACATAATCCCAACTATCATGGACATAGTAGTTGTGATACTTTAAAAAATCCCAAATGTCATTGATCCATTGAAGGTGTATTTTGGCAAGTAAATAATTTTGGTAATTAGTTGGTATTTCCTGCGTCATATAATTTTCAACGATAGACAATCTTTCCTTTTTTACATCATCAACATACCTAATAAAATCTAGGGGTTCAAGATATCTTCTATTCGCGTATCGCTTCTCAGAGTTTTCATCCTTAACTCTCCACTCATCTAGCTCCAAGGCGATATTATTCAACTCAGAGGCTTTTCCTTTTAATTCTAAACTATCATCATTAACTCTTACGATTAGACTGTCTCCTGGCTTTAAATAGAATTCATTTTCGTTGATTTTATATCCTTTAGAACTCCTTATTTGAAAAAAATCAGCTGATTTCAAATTTAGACTGAATTGAAAATGGCCGGTAGAGTCCACTATGCATGAATCTTGAGCCTTGTAAAAGTGTTTCCAATCTTGAGCATCAGTGCTTCTTAATAGGTAGTAAGTTTCTTCCTCAACATCAGAAGTATAACCATTAATAATTAATTCATTAGAGACTTCCGCCTTCTTAGAGTCACATGATACCAAGGATATAAACAGAATTGATACATAAATGAATGATTGTATTTTCATGTTTGTTTTTTATTGCTTCCAACAATTCGATATAGGTAACGTTACCTATATCCGCCTTATGGCAAACATAAATATATTTAATCCAGGGGGACTTTTAAGAGCCTTAATATTAATTGATGGCAACGGTGCGATAAAGTACATTCATTATATTCGAGCTATACCTTTTTCCTATTTATAATCCTTAACATCATGTAAATCAAAGAATAAAATGTTCAAAAACTCTTCTTCCTATTTACCAACGATTAAATAGAAATTATAAATGGCATTATTACTCGTTTATTATTTCTGAAAATAATACAATTAACCGAAATTGTATTGGTTTTATAACGGTCGACTTTATTAGATAAACTAATTTTAACTTTTGTATGGATAATTGTCATTACACCTGCATAAAACTGAAAAGCTATTGAATACTTTTGTCTTCTTAAAATTAATAACAACTTAAAGCATAAAAATTATGGCATTAGAATTTACAGACAGCAATTTTCAAGAAACAGCTTTAGATAGTGATAAGCCCGTAATCGTTGATTTTTGGGCAGAATGGTGTGGACCATGTAAAATGGTTGGACCTATTGTTGAACAAATTGCTAGCGAATATGAGGGTAAAGCTGTAATTGGAAAACTAAATGTGGATACAAATCCGGAAACAGCAGGTAAATTTGGAATCCGTTCCATTCCTACTATTTTGTTTTTTAAAAACGGAGAAATTGTAGACAAACAAGTTGGTGCAGTTGCAAAAGAAGTTTTAGTTAAAAAACTAGAAGCTCAGCTTTAATATCGAATAGAAATCTATTTTTGAGCCCCATCCCATAATTATGGAATGGGGCTTTTTATTTTTAGAATGTCCACAATAAATCAGAATTACATACGGCAGTTTTCCAGTTTAGACCTTTATGCTAAACAAGTAGTAGAAGGTTTTTTGACCGGAATGCATAAATCACCTTTTCATGGTTTTTCAGTTGAATTTGCAGAGCACCGCCAATACAACCAAGGGGAATCAATTCGACACATAGACTGGAAGTTATTCGGGAAAACTGAAAAGTTATTTGTGAAAAAATACGAGGAAGAAACCAATCTGCGTTGCCAAATGGTAATTGACTCGTCGTCAAGTATGTATTTTCCTTTTAATAACCAAAAAGCTAAAGAAGGCCAAAGAAATAAATTGGATTTTGCCGTACATGCTGCAGCTAGTCTGGCTTATTTATTTAGAAAACAAAGAGATGCCGTTGGTCTCACCACTTTTTCTGAAGACATCGATTTACATTTACCTGCAATGTCCAACTTGAAACACCAGCATCGGGTTTTCAATGAAATGGAAAATTTGTTGAAGGAAGAGCGGATGAATAGGAAATCGAATCTGTCCGAAACTCTTCATCATGTTTCCGATAAAATTCACAAACGATCTATGGTTATTGTATTTTCAGATTTATTTGATAATTCTGAGAATAGTATGGAAGATCTTTATTCTGCTTTTCAACATCTTAGGCACAACAAACACGAAGTTATCTTGTTTAATATACTCGACAAGAAATTGGAACAAGACCTAGATTTTGAAAACAGACCCCATACTTTTATTGATCCTGAAACTGGTGAACAAATAAAGTTGAATCCAATAAGTTTAAAAGAGTTGTACAAAAAAAGAATGGCGGAGTTTGAGCACGAAATCGATCTCAAATGCGGACAAAACAAAATTGATTATTTAGAGGTTGATATTTCCGAAGGATTTCATCCAGTTTTACTTTCTTTTTTGGCCAAAAGAAACCAGTTGGGTTAATGGACTTAGAATCATCAAAAAAAGCCTATCTAAAAGTTAGACAAGCTTGATAAATAAAAAGCTATATTTTTTTATTTTAAGTAAAAATCAATAGGGAAGCAATCGCTAAAAAAGCAGCAATAATATATACTATTGAAAAATTTATTGCGCCTCCATCTTCATAAGGAACCTCTGGTAAATTTTCTTCTTGGTGTGACATATTGTGTATCTAAATTGAACTGCTAAATTAGAACAAGATTTAATAACTACATGAAAATACTGAGGTTTTTTAAACAGGAAACTTGTTAGAAAGAAGTCTTTGTGAATTTAGAATGGAAATTCATGCTGAAAAAAAATTAAATTGGCAATGACCTAAGGGTAATTCAACAGATTATTTTTTAACCAATCTTACCAATAGCACCACAACAATGGCAGGTAAAAATAATATGATTAATTCTAGGCTTTCCAAAAAAAGAATTTTTACTTTCATCTTTCAATTTGTTAAAAGGTGTGCTTTGAGCTGTCGTATTGTGGATAGAACTTAATTCTTCATTAATACTGTCTTCCATTTTCATGAAATTTTTGAAATAAGCAAATGAAGAAACTGAATTGTTATTGGGTTTTTCTATTTCACTTAATAGCTCATGATTTCACGATAAAGTCCCAACCATATAAGTCACCAATAAAGTGTGGTTTTACCATTCTATTTCATTAACGCAAAAGTGTTAGAAGTTTTTAATCATGGGCAACTCTTTCTTTTGTATTCCGTATAAATTTGCTTAAGTGAAAAAAGCTTCTCTTATTTTTTTGTTTTGCTTACCTGTACTGCTTTTTGGGCAGTCAGCATTAGATAAGGTTGTTTTAGAATCCTTTAACTTGCCTTTTTTAGAACAATTGACGTTCAATGAAATTAATAAAATTCGGGAGAAAAAGAGTAAAGAACATTTATATCCTGATTCAGTTTTGCAACAGGCTGCAATAAACCATGCGCATTATTTGTCAATTAATGAAAAGCTGACCCATTACCAAAAAGAAAATAAAGCATTAAAGGACCCTCAACTTAGGGTAGAATTTTTTGGAGCACTCGATATTCAAACTGGAGAAAATATTTTAATGTTTCCATTTGGAGTATCTGTAAAACTGGGAAACGGGAAATTAATTACACCAGTAACTTATCAGAATTATGCTGAAGCATTAGTAAATGTTTGGATGGAAAGTAAACCCCATAAAGCAAATATATTAACCAATGATTTTAATTTTTCGGCTATTGCTATTTCCTTGTCAAAGAATGGAGATACTATTTATGCCGTTCAAGTTTTTGGAGACCCATTGGGTGAATATGAATATTTTTTCCCAAGTGAATCTTTCCCTTATGCGGTAAAGCCCGTTGAAAAAAAAAATCCGTATTCAAAACCAATAAAATAACAAGTCCTAAAAAATATCCTTACCAATTAAAAACACCTCAAAAATTTTCGGATTGCCCTAAATCATTAAAGAAAAAATGGTTGGAAGTAGATGCAAGCCTAAATATTACTCGGGACCGCATGCTACTTTGCATCTATGATTTGAATCAGATACGGAATTTTTTCCCAGGTTCTAAGGACGGTCTGGCGATAGAGTTACTGTCCTTCAAAAATCAATTTTCTTGTGGAAACGATTTTGTTCCAAAGGCAAATACCAGGAATAGATTTAGTTATTTGGACGGAGAGCTAATGAAACCGATTTATAGAAATGAAATTGAAAAACAAAGATTTGAATTACAAGAGAAAGCTAGCAGAAGAAAAAGCTCTAAATCGGATGAAAAAACATGTAATTATTTTGATTTAGGGCCAACTCCAAGTGGTTTTACTAATTACCCTTATGAAGTAAAACTCCACTACATTAGAAATAAAAAATTCTGTGTTCAAATAGAATTTGATCACCATTGTGGTGATTTATTGGCGTACAAACCAGCGACCTTATCTGTGAAGTATACCATTGATACAGTGAAGTATATCCCAGTTTCTAAACAAACTTCAATGAGTGTTGAAGTTGGGTTTGAAAAAAATACAATTGAATTTAATAGTGCAGTTATGGAAGGTGTTCTGCTACAATTAAAAGAAAAGGAATTTAAAGTAAATTCAATTGATATTCAGGCGTTTGCATCGGTGGAAGGGAGGGTCGAAGCAAATGAAAAATTATTTAAAAAGAGAGCCGAAGTTTTGATTTTGGAATTAGAGAAATACCAAACAGATAAAATTAGATACAAATTGAAAACAATGGAAAATTGGGATCTTTTTTATCTGCAGATTGATACTACAGAACATTACTCCATGAAAGTTTGGAAACGCGATAGGGTTAAACAATTTTTAAGGGACTCTATCAACGCTGTATTATTTGAACCATTTTTTAAAGAGCAACGAAAAGCTAAAATCACATTGACAATTACGCCAGTCCAAAATAATAAATGGAAGCAACTAATGGCGAATACAGAATGGAATGCCATAATTAATTCGTATGAAAACGGAGAGGATCTGTCAGAAGAAAGCTTGGGAAGATTAGATATAATTCAATGCTTTTTGCAAAGAAAAGAAATGGAAAATGAGTCACTTATCTCTCCAACTAGTTTGGTGATTCCCAACTCCAAAGTTTTTTCAAAAGCCAAGTATAGAGATTTTTTGTATTCTATAAATCTAGGAAAAGAATACGACCCGCAGGTTGCTGTGGAGGCATTGAAAAGGTGGAATTCTGTTCTTCAAAACAGGGAAGTAGATTATAATATAAAAGCCATTATTGCTAATCATTCTGATGAATTTTCTTCCAAAGAAAAGATCATGTTAATCCGGAGTTTATTGGCAGAATTAAAAGCTCAAAATGGTAATAAAGAGACTTTAGCTGATATAGAATTATGGTTTCATATAGAATTAGCAAATTTGATTTACCGAGGGCATGAGACAGATTTTATTCAAAATGCAGAACCGAGTTTAATTTTTATTAAAACCAATTACTTGGCCAGAGATAGTAGCACAATAAAACAACTGGAATTGGCCAAATATTATATTTCGTTTGAAAAATACGAATGGGCAAGGGCTCTTTTGGAGCCTTTGGTTCAATTGGATAAACCAAACAAAAGAGCGCTTGTTTTGTATATTAAATATTGTTTGAGTTACGAAATGGAACATTTTCCAGCCACTTATTGTACGGAGCTAAAAAGAGCTCATAATTTGTTGAATGAAAAACAATGGTGCAGTCTATTTGTTGGTACATGCAATGTTCCTTTAAAGTCTTTGGATTGGCCTTCGCTAAGAAGTTTGTATTGCAGGAGTTGCACTTCGTTTAATGACTAAAGCACTATTATTCGTGTTATTTATCTGGTTTTCCATAAAGTCACTTGTCACTTATTTTAGTTGTGCTTTTCATCTAACTACATGCTATTCTAAAACATATTGGAACAAACTTTTTCCGTTTGAATCGAAAAACTGAACGCTTACTATTCTCTTTTTCCGTTTTCCAGTAACAGAAATTTGGGTAAAATGCCTTTCTTTAATTAGACTTCCGCTCACTCTATTGTCATTTTCTTCTTTTACTTTCTTGTGCGCAGTAGCGGTAAGAGGAGAGGATGTTATATCATAAACCGTATTGTTTTCACTGACACTTAATTTACTTATTTCTCCATGGTGTCTGTCGCCATTTAAGAATATTACATCTTTAATATTCCGTCTTTTTATTTCATCCAGTATGTACTGTCTTTCTTCTGCATAATTGCTGTGATTTTCGTAAGTTTTAGCTGTGTTCAAAAACTGACCGCCAACCATAATAAACTTGTAATGAGAATGTGAAGCGCTCAAAGCTTCCAAAAGCCAATTGACTTGTTCTTTTCCCAATATACTGGGGTTTTGATTCTTTTTCGATTCTCTAAAATACCTATTGTCTAGGGCGAAAAAATGACAATCGTTGTATCTAAATTGAGTGATAGTACTGGGACTTCCATTAATACCAAAAGATGGATTTGGCCAGAAATCCTTAAACGCTTGTAAGGTTAAGTCTTTATGCACAAAACTTCGATCGGCATCATTTGGTCCATAATCGTGATCATCCCAAATGGCATAGTTGTGAGTATGCGCTAAAAGCGATTGCATTTCTGGAAGTGAGCGAGTATGAGTGTATCGATAGTAAATACCCGTTTTGGTATTCCAATCCGCTTCTCTCAAATAAATATTATCACCCAGCCAAATCATAAATTCTGGGTGGGTAGAATCAATTGAATTGAATATTTGATAATCTCCTCCGTAAGGTTTTTTAGGTCTATCGTAAGGAGGATCATTTATATAGGTACAACTTCCAACTACAAAACTAAAATCAGGAGCATCTGTTCGCCATTGCCATAAGGTTTGTGACCGAAATTCACAGGAATAAGGAAACTCTATTTTTATCCGATTTATCCACAGTTCGTATTCGTAGATTTTACCAGGTTGTACTTTATTTGCTAAGAGTTTACAGGCAAATGCTTTATCCAAAGCGGTAACTTTAGGAAGGGTATAATACTTTTTAGATGAAATTCCTTTTTCCCAATATACGATTTGAACATTTGCACTTTCGGTAGTTTGTACCCAAAGTTGAACTTCTCGCATTTCAGAATAACCTACCATCGGCCCCGATTGTAGAAAACTTTTTTGAGCTAGTAAATGGATGGATAATGCCGTAAAAATTAATAGGAGAATATTTTTTAGAACTAGTTTCATAAATATTAGATAAATCTATCTTTTTGTTTCAAATGTTTTTTCTGGGTATTTAGTTTTAAGGGAAAAACTTACACCAGCTTCAATTTTATAATTGAATAGTGATGGCGAACTGGCAGCAGAAAACTTTGGTGATAATCTAAAGTTAATGCTCATTCCTTTTGCCATATTTTCACAATATTAAAGAATTAATCCTACTTAAGGATGAATGAAAATTTCATTCGAGGGAATAAGAACATAATATTTTAATTTATAGAATACCCAAGTGCGAAACGCTAGAGTTATGTGAAAAACAATTTTTAGTATTTGATTTAACAAGAACTCTGAAATTCTATTTGAGTTTTCGAATTCAACAATTTACTTCTTTCAAAACAATCAATTGTGGATTAAAAAAAACCAATTCTAAAAAGCAGCTCAAGTATTCCCATTTATTTGTTTCATGTTTCCATGGTTAATTATTCTTCTTGTTTTGGGTTATTTTGGATTTCTATTGGGAATAAGTTGGTGGACAACTAGAGATGGTGACAGCAACACCGCCTTTTTTACTGGAAACCGTCAATCTCCCTGGTATATTGTGGCTTTTGGAATGATTGGTACTTCCCTTTCTGGTGTTACTTTTATTTCGGTTCCCGGTTGGGTGGAAAATAGTCAATTTGCTTATTTTCAAATGGTTATGGGTTATTTGGTTGGTTATTTGGTAGTGGGTTTGGTTTTAATGCCACTTTATTACAAGCTAAATCTCACATCAATTTACACCTATTTGTTAGATCGTTTTGGAATGCATTCGTACAAAACTGGCGCTTGGTTTTTTCTAGTCAGTAGAGTAATTGGTGCTTCTTTTCGTTTGTATTTAGTGGCTATTGTTTTTCAGTTTGCTATTTTCGATCAATTAGGCATTGATTTTCCTTTTGCTGGAACCGTATTCCTAACCATAGCACTCATTTGGGTTTACAGTTTTAAAGGTGGTATAAAAACCATAGTTTGGACAGACACCCTTCAAACCCTATTTATGCTTCTAGCAGTAGCTATAACTATTGGGGTTATTGCCGATAATATGGATCTTAATTTTTCAGGATTAGTTAGTTCAATAGGGGATAGTGGCTACAGTCAAATTTTCTTTTTTGAAGATGTCAATGATTCCAAATATTTTTGGAAACAATTTTTTGCAGGTGCTTTTATTACCATTGCCATGACTGGCCTTGACCAAGACATGATGCAAAAAAACTTGACCTGCAAAAACATAGGCGAAGCAAAAAAGAATATGCTTTGGTTTAGCTTAACTCTTGTTTTTGTAAACCTACTTTTCCTTTCTTTAGGAGCGTTGCTTTATATGTATTCTAATGCAAATGGAATTGCAATACCCGACAAGGCTGATTATCTCTATCCGCTTTTGGCTGTAAATGGATACTTAGGAACTTTGGTTGCTATACTTTTTATTTTAGGTCTTATTGCAGCTGCTTATTCATCGGCTGACTCAGCATTGACTGCTTTAACTACAAGTTTTTGCATAGACATTTTAGGTTTTGATAGAAAGGAAATTAAAAACGCTGCCAGATCTAGAAAAATGGTTCATTTAGCACTTTCAGCTGTATTGCTATTTGTCATATTGGGCTTTAAAGCCATAAACAACGATAGTGTCATAAAAGAATTATTTGTTGCAGCTGGCTATACCTATGGGCCATTGCTTGGGCTTTTTGCTTTTGGAATGTTTTCTAAGTTCAGTATAAAAGATAAATGGGTTCCTATAGTTTGTATTGTGTCGCCAATTATCTGTTACATCGTAAAAGACAATTCCGAAGTTTGGTTCAACGGCTATCAAATTGGTTTTGAATTGCTCATTATTAATGGGATGTTGACTTTTGGAGGATTGGCTATGCTAATAAAAAAGGGGCAGTTTTCGACAATTAAGGCCTAATTATTTTTGTGATCTTTCACGCTATTTCCTATGTTTTGGCTGAGTGAACAAGTCATTTATGTCTTTTATAATTTAAAATAAATCGAGTAATATTAAAGTTGAAGTTTAAATTTACTCGGTGGAAAACAATGTGATAATTTTAAATTAATAAAGAAAAACTGTTTAAATTTCTTTCAGAATTTCTTCTAAAGGATTTGCATTTGAACGGAATCTATGAATAAGAACACCGTTTTCGTTCAATAAAAATTTCTCAAAATTCCATCGGATTGTACCTGTAAAGTCAGGGTTTTCTTGAGAACATAGCCATGTAAATAGCTCATTTTGATTGTTTCCTTTTACGGAAACCTTGGAAGCCATTATAAAGGTAACCCCATAGTTTTTACTGCAAAAATTTTGGATTTCTGCATCACTTCCAGGTTCTTGCTTCCCGAAATTATTTGCTGGAAAGCCAATGATAACAAGGCTTTCTTTTTTCAGCTCCCATAATTTTTGTAACTTTTCATATTGTGGAGTAAAACCACATTTGGAAGCAGTATTTACAATTAAAATTTTCTTACCTGTAAAGTCAGAAAAATTAATTTCACTTCCGTCTAATGCTACTGCATTGAAAGAATAAATGTTTTCTTGTGCCATAATATTAAGTGAAATAAATGTGAATATTGAAAGGAATAAGTTTCTAAAAAGTAACATTGAGCTTCATTTTTTTGCTGTTTCTAATAATTTCAATTTCTGCTGTATCTCTTGGGTTAAGCTTGCTTAAACCAGTCATGTATGATTGCATGTCTTTAATTTCTACCGTACCCATTTTTATTACAATGTCTCCCTTGAGTATTCCAGCTTTTTCGGCTGGACGCTCAGGAATTACACCATCGATTCTCATACCGTCACCCTGAAACATATAATCTGGCATTACCCCAAGGGTTACTTTGAATTTAGGTGCTTTGGAACTTTTATCGCTTTTGGTTTTTATGTAATCTAATTTACCTACTTCATCCAAGTATTGCGTTATTTCATAAACCAATAAACTCACCGTTCCTATTCCATTTACATTTACTTTTTCAAAGTCATCACTTGGCTTGTGGTAATCACTGTGTTGACCAGTAAAAAAGTGGAGTACAGGTATTTCTTCCAAATAAAAAGAAGTATGGTCAGAAGGGCCAATTCCAGGCTCTCCTAAAACAAGATTAAACCTATTTTTATTAACGTCTTTAAGAGTTATTTTCCATCCCGAACTTGTTCCCACTCCATTAATAGCCAGTTTGTTGCTGTCCAATCTGCCCACCATATCCATGTTTATCATGTAAGTAATTTTCTTTAAAGGGATGGTGGGGTTGTTAACAAACGATTTTGAACCCCAAAGTCCTTTTTCTTCTCCACTAAAGGCAATAAAGAGATAGTTGTTGTGGCCTAAATCTAATGTTTTTTTCAGTTTTTCGGCAACATCAAGCATTGCCGCAATTCCACTTGCATTGTCGTCGGCACCGTTGTGTATTTGAGGGTCTCCAGAGTGCAAAGAACCTTCTGAACCCATTCCCAAGTGATCGTAATGTGCGCCAATTACAACTGTATATTTTGCATTGTTGTTTATGAAGCCAATAACATTTTTTCCTGTAATTGCCTTTTGACTTCCTTCTTTAGCATGCGGGTGAGCTTTAGGAGTAAATGTAAACTCTTGGAAATATCCACCAATGCCATAAGGGGTCAATCCAATTTTGGTCATTCGTTTGACAATGTATTCAGCGGCCATTTGCTCTCCTTGAGTTCCCGTTTCTCTTCCTAGCATCTTGTCGCTGCTCAGGGTTTTAACATCTTTGCTTATTTGTTTTAAAGAAGCTGAGCTTACCTCGAGTTGGGCTATTGTAGGTAGACAAAAAGAAAGGCTTATAGCCAAAATTATTAGGTGTTTCATAAAAATTTTTAGCTCAGCAAATTTATCTGAACTTTCAAAACATGGAACTGATGTATAATTGTAAAATTAAAAAATAAATATGAAAAAAGTAAATTTTTTTTTATTAGCCACAATAGTCTTGTTGTCGTGTGAAAGCGCGAAGAAGGAAACCGCCTCTGAAGATGAATATTTGGGTGCTGCAAAAACTGATGTGTTTCATTATAAGGGGGAAAAACATTTTAAGAATATTCGTCAATTGACTTACGGAGGAGATAACGCTGAAGCATATTGGAGTTTCAATGACAAAATGTTGGTTTTTCAGGTTACCAATAAAAAATGGGGTGCCGAATGCGACCAGATTTATGTTACCAATTGGGAAAAAAGTGATATGGAAAATAAGCCGGCACAATTGGTAAGTACTGGATATGGTCGAACAACCTGTTCTTATTTTTTACCCGGAGACACGAGTATTCTTTATGCTTCTACGCATGTTGCAGATACGAATTGTCCTATAAAGCCTGAAAAAAGAGCTGACGGAAAATACGTGTGGCCGGTTTATCCTTCTTTTGATATTTATGTAGCAGACTTGGGTGGAGAAATCACCGATACACTTACAAATACACCCGGATACGATGCCGAAGCAACGGTTTCGGCACAAGGCGATAAAATAGTCTTTACCTCAATGCGAACTGGTGATTTAGAGTTGTTTACCATGGACATCGATGGCGGTAACGTAAAACAAATTACTTCTGAATTGGGCTACGACGGCGGAGCATTCTTTTCACCAGATGGTAAGAAACTTATTTTTCGTTCCTCTCGACCTACAAGCGAAGAGGACGTAAAAATTTATAAAGATTTACTAGCAGAAGGATTGGTTATGCCTACAGAAATGGAATTGTATATGTGTGATGTGGATGGCTCTAATATGAAACAACTTACCAGTTTTGGAAAAGCAAATTGGTGTCCTTTCTTTTTACCCGGAGGCGATAAAGTGATTTTTGCAAGTAACTATGAAACAGAAAAAGGCTTTCCGTTTAATCTTTATACTATTGACACTTTAGGAAACAATTTGGAGAAAATTACGGAGGACAAAGTGTTTGACGCATTTCCGGTATTTTCAAATAACGGAAAATACCTCGTTTTTAGTTCTAACAGAAATAATGGTGGAACCCACGAAACCAATTTGTTTATGGCAGAATGGAAGGACTAATTAAATAGATTAAGAAATGAATAAAAATCTAATGGCCTCTAAGCAATTGAAGGTTGTTTACATACACCAATATTCAACTTTTATATATATTATTTAATTTAATTTGTTTTATACTAGCAGTTTACTGTCATTTTCTCTGATCATTTATTTTGTCGAAATTTCCGTATTATTTGATTTTAAATGCAAATCGAGTTGAGGAAATGGAATTGTAATATTATTTTCAATAAATTTTTCATTGATTATTATTCTAATTTCAGATTTCACATTTTCTATCCGAAATATATTTTTGCTAAAAAACAATAATTCAAAATCTAAAGAGGATTTTCCGAAATTTAAGAACCGTACATTTATGAATTCCCTATCTTTAATTTCTGGATGTTCCATTGCACTTTTTTTCAATATTTCTAACACCAATTTAACATCACTACCATAAGCGACCCCAACATTAACTCTAAACCTTGTTTTTTTTGACTGGTGGCTCCAGTTAGTAACTTTATTCGTTGTGATTAAAGAATTTGGAAGAATTGTCACTATGTCATCTCTATTCATTGCTTCAGAAGTTCTTAGTCCAATTTTTTGAATTTTAACAACGTCATCGTCTATCTCTAAAATGTCTCCAACTTTTATAGAGCCTTCAAAAAGTAAAATTATTCCAGAAATGAAATCATTAAACGTGTTTTGCAAGCCAAGTCCAACACCAACAAGTAAAGCCGCAGAGCCAGCTAATAAAACGTTAAGTTTTATTCCAATTGTGTCTAGGATTATTAGTATGGCAAAAATCCAAATTACATATTTAGTTATTTGAAATAAGGAGTGTAAATTTCCTTCTTCAAACTTTTTTAGTTTTTTATTACGGCGCATAATTTTTTCCACTATCCATAATATTAACCTAGTAAAGGTTACTGCAAATAATACAGTTATAATTATTCCCATGGTAAGCGAGTATTTCCCAATATTTAAAAGTTCAAACTCTATAATATTATTTATTGTATCCATATTTCTTATTTTTTATACGAATAACTTTTTGCCACTCATATGTTTGGAAATTTTGGGCCTAAACACAAATTTTTCTTTCATTTTTATATTTTTAGTCTATTTGAAATAAACCAATTGGATAATCAAAATTAATTCAAGGATTAATTCTCAAAGTCAAGATTAATAGGTTTCTCTTGTGTTTTACTGGTTTTATCACTTTCTGTTTTAATATCAGATACTATTTCGAATTTAAGATTGTCAAACCAAACTTGGCCAGTTCCAGATAGTAAAGCACCAAAGGCTAGGAGTGAGGCATCGGAAGGAACATCCAATATGATTTCATATTTAGTCCATTCTGTCGTTCCTTTAATTGGTCTGTCATTCATATTATCAAAAGAAACTGATTTTCCGGAGCCTAATTGATCCACTCTCAGCCAAAGTCCTGCCCAGTTCGTAACATTTTCCGACTTTACAAAACCTGTCATTTTAATTCGTTTTCCCAGGTATTTGTTTGGCTTACTTTGTTGCATAAAGGTTCCAAAGCCTTTAATCTTAGCATCGATGGATTTTATTGTTGCGGCGTTTCCACCATTTTGGCCTGCCCCTTTGTCAATGCCCATTTTATAACTTTTTCCTTGACTACCTGCGCTAAACCACACATCGGTTAAGCCAAATGAAAATAATAGGATAGAACTTAAAAGGATAATTGTGATTTTTAGAATAGAATTTTTCATTTTCTCTTGATATCAACTTCAAATATAATTCATTGAGCAATCTATTTTTGAATTCATTCCGGGTTTAATAAATACGAATTTATTTATTCCACTCTTCCAGTAAGTCTATCATTTCGTTTTGAAGTGTAACTCCTTTGTCTTTTGTATACCAATGCTGAAACTGTTCTTTTAATTCCATTGTTTGCATAGTTGGATTTTTCTTTTCTTCTTTATACCAATTATCTAGAAATTGTGGTTGTGGCCCCCAAGTTCCCAATTCGTTTAACTGCCAATCTAAAGCTATTATTTTCGGAATAGACTTGCTTCCATTTGTTAGGTATTGATCCATGACATCTGGATGCTCATCACGCAATAAGATTCTGATATTTATATTGGAATTATTTTCTAGCATTTTTTGAAAAACAGGAATGCATTGAGCAGCATCTCCGCACCAACTTTCACTAAACACAAGTAGGGTAATTGGTTTGTTTAAGTCTTCCAATTGATATAAAATACTTTCCCTAATTTTAGTGGTTTTTAAAATTCGTTTCATGCGAGTAAAATTCAATTTTGTATAATTCACATAAGCTTCACTCTTATTTTCACCTGAACTATCCTTATTTTCTACTAATTTTTTAGAGAGTTGAAAGTACTCCTCAAAGGACATACTATCTGATATATTCTTTTGTGTAAACATATTTTAAACTAATTGACAATTAATTATTAAGTGCAAAAGTAGAGTGTCTTTTATTCTTTGGAGGGTAAACTTTCAATAAACCGCTTAACTATCAGCTCTATTGCATCTCAGAGTTTAACATAGTAATTTTTCAAATGCGAGTCGTTTATCTCCGTTTTGTAAATAAATAATTCCGCAATACTGATATCCTATTTTTTTGAGTAAACCTTGCATTCCTTTATTGTGTTCATGCGTATCTATCCGCATCGAAGGAATCTTTTTATCTTTTAGCTTTTGCTCACAGGAGTTAAAAATAAATTTAGCCACTCCTTTATTTCGAAATTTCTTTCCAACTGCCATTCGATGAATAACACCATATTTGGCGTCTTTATTCGTAATCCAAGATCCTTCAATAGAGGAGTAGGTAGGTTCAGGGTTAGTAGTGAACATTGCAGTGCCAAGGGTTTCCTTATTCACGTTTTCTACAATATAACTTTCGGTATTGATAATATCATTCAGAATGATTTCCTTTTGTGGATATCCGTCTTGCCATTGGTCTATTCCTAATGATGCTAAATAGTATTGCGCCTCGATTACAATGCCCATTATGGAATCCGTATTTTGGTTAGAAGTAGACAATAGTTTCATGTGCTTATTTGATATTTCAAATTGAATTTCGTTCGAGTCAAAATTAGTACAATGTATTACTGCATCTGCTCTAATATCATCCACATCTATAGAAATCCCTTTTGCAATTACCAAAGTATATTTTGTCTCCTTGTCGTTTTTTGAAACTATTAGATTACCATTTTTTATACTAATGGTTTTTACTTGATAACTCCACACGGTCATAACCTTGTACAAAGCATCTTGGACGGGATCTTCCACAACATCTATGTTACTGGACCATCGGTTGTAGTCTTTCCATGATTAGATACTGTCTTTCCTTCTTTGTTAAGTGGCAAGACATCTACCAAGGTTCCAGATTGCGCAAGTCCACCAATCCAACTTTTCCAACGTCCCATATGGACTTCCATTTGTTCTAGTGACATATTTGCCATTGTAGGGCTTCCTCTAAATAAGTACATAAACTTTGTCATAATATTTTGTTTTTAAAATTAATAATTCTATTTTTCATTGGTAATACGAATCAGGAATTGGGGACAATAATCCTTATTATTTTTATAATAAGTTGTTTATTAGATTGTCTAAGAATATTTATTTCTTTAAAAAGAGGATTAGATTTTAAAGTAAAGTAATAAAAGTTTAAAATTTAGCAAATATGAATTGAGTAGTTTTGTTAAAACATCGGAATCGATAAACCAAAATGATATAACTCCTATTACGTTTGCTTCTTATTGGTTATTGATAAAACAGCTTGGAATGTTTTTTGATGTCGGAATACTAAAATTGCTGAATTTTAAGCTTTTAATAAAAAATATATTATGAAACAATTTACAATTTTTACCTGTGCCGTTCTTTTATTTGTAGGCAGTACAGCGTTTATAAATGATACTTCTAAGGAAATTGAAGCTGAATTGCAATGGCATGAGAAGTTAGCAGAGGCTCAGGTAATTTCTAAGAAAACAAATAAGCCCATATTCGCCTTTTTTACCGGAAGTGATTGGTGCGGCTGGTGCCATAGATTACAGGCTACCGTGTTTGCTAAACCAGAGTTTAAACAATGGGCAAATGAAAATGTGGTATTGTTAGAACTAGATTTTCCTAGAAGAAAAAAATTACCCGCTGATATTGCTCAACAGAACAATGAATTGAAAGCGTTTTTTAAACCTCGTGGATACCCAACTATTTGGATTTTTACCATGAATATGAATGAAGAGAGTAAATCGTATGAGATAAGCGCTTTGGGAAATTTGGGTTATCCAAGTGCTCCAGAAGGCAAGGAAGCAGCAACTTTTATAGGAAATGCTAATAAAATTTTGGCCAAAACTAATTAACGAAAATTGAAAAGAGCTCATTTAGCTCTTTTTTTTTGCGCCATATTTTTATTTCTAAACCAAAGCTGAGCGCGTGTTCAATTTTAGAATTAATTTTTATTTCATCGTCTTGGGAAAACCCGAGACTAGAAATTGCGGTTAAAAGGAGGGTAACAAATATATTTCTCATGTTTGAAGTTTAAAATAAATTTCAAAAAATGGGTTTAATATTAATAATAGTGAATTCGATTTATTTGATTCGTTTGAGCAATTAGCTTAAAGATGTTATTTTAGGAGAGTTGATGTAGTATTCTTTTTCTACTTTTACCGCATGAGTGAAACACAGATTCCTTGCCCAAAATGTAATTCTCCTTACGGATATCCTATGGATAGTTTAATGGCTTGCCCAGAGTGTGGGAACGAATGGAATCCTGATGATGTAGAGGCTGAAGATGAGAACGTTGTAAAAGACTCTAACGGTAGTGTTCTGAAGAATGGAGATTCTGTTATTGTTATCAAAAATTTACCGGTAAAAGGAATGCCTCAGCCCATTAAGAAAGGGATAAAAGTGAAAAATATTCGATTGTCTGATGAAAATCAGGACATAAATTGTAGAATTGATGGTTTTGGTTCTATGAGTTTAAAATCTGAATTTGTAAAAAAAGCTTAGGCAGTTTTCCTTTCACTAAGGTTTTTCATTTGACATTTTATTCAATCGGTTTAAATTGAATTTTGCGTCAGAATGCCTTGGATGCAATGCTAAACATTTTTTAAAATTGTATTCGGCTAATTTCCATTGAGCTAATTGTGCATGTGCAATTCCCACGTTATTATAGTAATCTGCGTCCTTGGGATTCAGTAAAATTGCTTTATTTATATCCAAAATCCCTTCTTTAGTTCTATCGTATTTAGAAAGCAATACTCCTCGATTAGAATATGCCTCGGCATAATTACTATCTAAAAAAATTGCTTCTGAATAATCGCTAAATGCTTTATCTGGTTTTTGTATAGCAGAATAGGTTAAGCCCCTTTGGTTATAATTAATACTGCTATTGCTGTCTAACTTTAAAGCCTTATTCAAATCTATTAGAGCTTTTTTGTAATTGGAATTATCGTGATAATTTCGCCCACGTTCTCCATATCCAGTGCGGTGGTTAGGGTTTTTGTTTATTACAAAAGTCCAAAGTGTGGTTTCATTTTCCCAAACTTTGGTGTAACTAAAACTTAAAAATGCCAAGGTCAAACAAATAATAATTCCAGATCCAATAAAAATATTTTTTGTTTTGGAAGAATAGAATCGATCAACAAGAAGGCCGACAATCATAGAAATTCCAATGTATGGCAAGTAAGAATATCTATCTGAAACAATATCGTTTCCGGTGGGAATTATTTTTAAAATCAACATTATATTAAGAATAAAAAAGCCAATTGGAAAAAGGAAAGCTCGGTTTTTAGATACCAATTTGAATGCAATAAAAATAGATAACAACAAAAGGAAAGGAGCAACATAATAAATGGGAGAGAGGTCACCATTTTCCATTATTGGATAAAAGTGTTTTGGTGAAACGTTTATCGGTACGAAGAAGTTTAAAAGATAATATACAGATGAATAACAAGCCATTAATATCCTATCTAAAAAAGAATAATTTGGCATATCGGTGATAAAACCAGCTGATTTTTGAGCCAATATATTTACATATCCTATTAGTATAGAAACCAATAAATAGGGAATAACTTTTAAAATTCTTTTAGGAAACTTAAATTGGTTTTTACTTAAGTCAATGAGGATTATAACCAGCGGGAAAACTACCGCGGCGGATTTTGATAATACAGCTAAAACGAAAAGTAAAAACGTGATTCCGCTCCATTTTGAAAACCCTTTGAACTCGCATGATTTGATGTAAGTTAAGCAAGCAAGGAGAAAAAAGAAGGAGTAGAGCAAATCTTTTCGCTCTGATAACCACACAACTGATTCTACATGCATGGGATGAATAATGAATAAAAGCAAACTAATTCCTGCAACAATTTTTTTATTGCTGAGCTTCAAAACCAAAGTGTAGCAAAGTATTCCGTTTAGAAAATGAAGGGATATATTAACGAAATGAAAAGCGGCAAAATTGCCGTTAAAAACAAGATAATCAATAGCGAAAGAAAGTGTAGTGATAGGGTGATATAGCCCAAAAACAAACTCGCTAAACATACGAGAAATGTCAAATTCCAATACTGCCGGATTGTTTATTATTAAAGGGCCGTCATCATAATTTATTAGAAATGGAAAATCTAAAGTTTTCCAAAAAATAGACAAACCTAAAACCAGTGAAATCCCTAACCAAAATTGGAAATGCTTATTAGAAAAAAATGTTTTCAAACTGTTCTAGAAAAATGTCAAAAATAGGTTAGAGGAGTTCGGTTTGCAAGTGAAGAAACTTCACCAATTTATTCCTTCAGTAGTAATTTATCCGAGAAAATTATTTTTCCTCGCGATTGGACTTTGTCTATATAAAGTCCCACATTCAATTCATTTGTCTTTTTAGGAAAAAACCAAAAAAATGTAAGCATTCAATTATATTTTTGGGCTAAGTTTAAGTACTAAAGAAAAAGTATAATAAACTGTTAGTAACCTCAAAAAAAGGTACCTTAACTACTATTATGTAATTATACTTTTGCGTATGCAAGAGACAATCCTCATTCTTGACTTCGGTTCTCAATATACTCAGCTAATCGCGCGTAGAGTGAGAGAACTAGATGTTTATTGTGAAATACATCCATATAATAATATTCCAGAAATAAGTAAAAATATAATTGGAGTAATTCTGTCTGGAAGCCCCTTTTCAGTGCAAGATGAAAATGCTCCAGATCCAGATTTGAGCCAAATAAAAGGAAAGTTACCACTTTTAGCTATATGTTACGGAGCTCAATATTTGGCTCAAAAATATGGAGGACAGGTAGTTGCCTCTGAACACAGGGAATATGGCAGGGCAAACTTGACAATGATAAATCATTCAACGCCTCTGTTTGATGGTATTAAGGAAGGAAGCCAAGTTTGGATGAGTCATGGCGATACTATAAAAACCTTGCCGAGTAATTATACTCTAATTGGAAGTTCGAAGGATGTTGTGAACGCTGCTTTCAAAATTAACGAAGAAGATACTTATGCGATTCAGTTTCATCCGGAGGTATATCATTCTACTGATGGCCTTAAATTGCTCAAAAACTTTATAGTGGACATTGCTAAGTGCAAGCAAGACTGGACGCCAGCCTCCTACATTGAAACTACTGTAGAGGAATTGAAATTAAAAATAGGAAGCGATAAAGTTATACTTGGTCTTTCTGGTGGGGTTGATTCTACAGTTGCGGCTACTTTAATAAGTAGAGCCATCGGCAAAAATTTGTATTGCATTTTTGTGGATAATGGGTTACTTCGAAAAAATGAATTTGAAGAAGTTTTAGATCAATACAAAGGTTTAGGCCTAAACGTAAAAGGAGTGAATGCCAAGTCTCGTTTTTATGAAGAATTAAAAGGTGAAAAAGACCCAGAAGGGAAACGTAAAATTATTGGGCGGGTTTTTATTGAAGTATTCGATGATGAATCCCAATTAATAGAAGATGCGAAATGGTTAGGTCAAGGAACTATTTACCCAGATGTAATTGAATCCATTTCGGTAAAAGGCCCGAGTGCCACCATAAAATCTCACCACAATGTAGGTGGGTTACCAGATTTTATGAAACTTAAAATTGTTGAGCCACTTCGTTCCTTATTTAAGGATGAAGTTCGCCGGGTAGGTAAAAATTTGGGGCTTTCCCCCGAATTATTAGGTCGACATCCATTCCCTGGACCAGGTTTAGGTATTCGTATTTTGGGAGATGTAACTCTAGAAAAAGTGGCTACTCTCCAAGAAGCTGATCACATTTTTATTCAAGGACTTAAAGACGATAATTTATACAACGATGTTTGGCAAGCAGGTGTAATGTTACTGCCAGTTCAATCGGTAGGAGTAATGGGAGATGAAAGAACCTATGAAAATGCGGTTGCGTTAAGGGCCGTTTCATCAACTGATGGTATGACAGCAGACTGGTGTCATTTGCCTCATGAGTTTTTGGCACGCATTTCGTCAGAGATTATTAATAAAGTGAAAGGCATTAACAGGGTGGTTTACGACATAAGCTCTAAACCTCCTGCAACTATAGAATGGGAATAAATGATAAGTAAAGCTTGGTTTAAAATACTTTTTTTGTTTTTATTTGTTTATGTTGGAGCAACAGCGCAGCAATTCAACGAAAAACAAGTTCAATTAATTGATGGTAAAACATATTACCTGCACAAAGTAGAAAAGGGAAATACACTCTATTCGTTGAGTAAAATGTATTCCATTAAAACTAAAGATTTACTCAATGAAAATCCTCAATTAGAAGAAGGACTTAAAATTGGACAAGTAATAAGAATACCAATAAAAAAAATTGACACGAAAATTTCTGGTCAAAATCCACCAGAAGCAAGAGGAGAGCTTTTATTTCATGAAGTATTGCCAAAAGAAACCCTATATTCTCTTTGCCGAAAATATAATGTGGAACAGGTGGATCTGGAAAAGCTGAACCCTGAATTAAAAGATGGGATGAAAATTGGAATGGAATTGAAAGTCCCACTCCCAAAAGAAACGACCAAAGAAATTACTGTAGAATTATTAGCTCCTGCCCAAGTAGATTCCTTTATGTTACATTTAGTTGAACCTAAAGAAACTTTGTACTCATTGGCTGTTGAATACGGTGTAAACATTGATTCAATTCGACTGATTAATGGAGGTTTAAAAGATGGGTTGAAATTAGGAACAACAGTTAGAATCCCAATTTTAAAGAACTTAAAATACGATTTAGAATCTTTCTTAAACAATAGTAATTCCTCGGATAGCTTAGGTCTTATTTTAGATTCAGGAGAGTTGAAAACCAAATATTTAGTTTCTCTTTTATTGCCTTTTTATTTAGGCTCTAATGATAGCTTGAGTCACGTAAAATTACAATACGAAAACGAACAAATGTTTCTTCAATCAATTGTAGGTATGGAATTTTATACCGGCTTTAAAATGGCGGTTGAAAATATGAAACTTGAAAACTCGAAAATAGAAATTCAAGTTTTCGATATATCCATGAATCCGTATTCCAAAAGCACTTGGGATATGGAGCAACTCACTAAGGGTAATAAATTGTTTGAGTCTGACTTGATAATCGGGCCATTTCATAGGTCAAATTTCTTACTTGCTTCTGAATATGCTAAATCAATAAAAAAGCCTATTATAAGTCCGGTTCCACAGAGGAACGATATTTTAAAGGATAACCCTTATGCTATTAAAGTGTATTCATCTAACGAAGCTCAGATAGATTTTATGAGAGCTTATGTTATGCAAAATTGGAAAGAAAAAAATCTAATTTTAATAGAAAATGATGAAATACGCGATGTTATTTTTTCTGAGAGATTTCAAGGAATTAATAATAAAGATACCAATGTGGAGATGTATGCTGAATTTAATTCTTCTATAAAAAGAATTAAAATGTCGGGGTTCGACTTTAAAATAATAGAGAACTATCTGGTCGATAGTTTGGACAACATTCTTTTGATGCCAATGACCGACAAAACTTTTGTAAGTAGATTTTTAACTGAAATTAATAGGTATTCTAATAAATTTCAAATAAAAGTTGTGGGATTAGATTCTTGGAATAATATAGGATACTTGGATTACAGCTATTTAAATAATCTTGAGGTACATACTACTAGAAATCAATTTATCAATTATAACGATTCTACCATTGAAGATTTTATCCTTGTTTATCGAAATACTTATGGCACAGAACCTAACGAGTGGACGTTTTTAGGATATGACATTGCCAATTATTTTTTACAAGCCTTGGATAAAGATGGAACTGCGTTTCAAAATTTCTTTGCTCTAAACCAGAGCAGGGAACTAAGCAGGAGTTTTTCATTTAAAAGAGTATCTAATCTCAATGGTTTTGAAAACAAAGGCTTGAGAATGGTAAAAATTGAGAACTATTATTTTACTGAATTAAAGGAGTGAAATTTAATGTCTCTCAATCGCTTGCAAAAAAATAAAGGTTGTTTAGCTAGAAGTAAATGGTCGCATTTAACCAACACTTATTTGCTTACTTAAGAGAGTTCCAAATATTATCTCAAATCAATTTCTTCTACTCCTTCGGGAGTTTTAAATTCAAAGAAAGTATCTGAGTACTTTATATTGGGACTCAATTTTTCTATGGTATAAATAAAAACATTTCCATCTTTCGATTTCATTTCAAAACTTTGAATTTCCATTTTGTTTTTATCGATATATAAAATAATTGTATGATAAGATTTATCGCCTGGGACAAGAGGAAATAGGCGAATTACATGTACGGCCTTTCCGTTTTTTGTTTGATCTTTATCCAGCACGTACTTAAAGCCGGTTTCGTATAAAGTGAAAAGATTTTTGGGATTCATGAAAATTTGATCTTCATCGTCTTCATCCACTTCACCAATTTGTACTTCGTCAACGTCTTTCATAAAAGTCCAAACAGTGGCGCTATTGCAAATTATTTCCATTTGGTTTAACAGTACTTTATACTTTTCCCCTTTTAATATAAGTGTTCCGCTTTGCTTATCGTCTATTCCTTCAGATTTATTTACAAGTCTGAATTCAAATTTGGCAGTAATACTTGAAAAGGTCTTTGTTTTGGCACTAAGCTTATCTAAAATTGCTTTGGCTTTTGGATCCTTTGGTGTTTTGCTTTCAGCATCTTTTTGAGCGTAAGACCCTAATACCAATATACATAACAAGAAGATAAATATTTTTCGCATAATAATTTTTTTTTAATCTTTGTTGCGGTTCAATATCTGTTCCAAAGATAAATCATCGGGTATTAGAACTTCTCTTGCTTTCGATCCTTTAAAAGGGCCGATAATTCCAGCTGCCTCTAATTGATCTACAATTCTCCCAGCTCGATTATATCCTAATTTTAATTTTCGTTGAAGCAAAGATGCGGAACCTTGTTGATGCAATACAACAACATGTGCTGCATCTTCAAATAAGGCATCTCTATCCATGTCTTCCATACCATCGCTTTGACTTTCACTTTCACCAACATATTCAGGTAAAATAAAAGCATCGGGATATCCTTGTTGGTTTCCAATAAACTCTGTTATTTCTTCTACTTCTGGCGTATCCACAAAAGCACATTGAATTCGTACCATTTCGTTTCCATTGGTAAAAAGCATATCTCCTCTACCAATTAATTGATCCGCTCCACCTGTATCCAAAATAGTTCTAGAGTCAATTTTAGAAGTAACACGGAAGGCAATCCTAGAAGGGAAATTGGCTTTAATAGTTCCTGTAATAATATTTACGGAAGGCCTTTGTGTAGCTATAATTAGATGAATTCCAATAGCACGAGCAAGTTGAGCTATTCGAGCAATTGGGGTTTCTACTTCTTTCCCAGCGGTCATTATTAAATCGGCAAACTCATCCACAACAACTATAATATACGGTAGGTATCGATGTCCATTTTCCGGATTCAATTTTCTATTTATAAATTTAGTGTTGTATTCTTTAATATTTCTGCAAAGAGCCAGTTTAAGCAATTCGTATCGTTGATCCATTTCAATACAAAGGCTATTTAGTGTGGCGACAACCTTACTTGTGTCAGTAATTATAGCATCTTCCTCACCAGGCAATTTTGCCAAATAATGTCTTTCTATTTTATTAAAGAGAGTAAGTTCTACTTTTTTGGGATCAACTAATACAAATTTTACTTGTGATGGATGTTTTTTGTATAAAAGAGATATTAAAATGGCATTAAGCCCAACCGACTTGCCTTGTCCTGTAGCTCCTGCCATAAGCAAGTGTGGCATTTTAGTTAAGTCCGTAACAAAAGTTTCGTTGCTTATTGTTTTTCCTAAGGCAAGCGGAAGATCCATTTTGGTATTTTGAAACTTGTCACTAGCTATTGCCGATTTCATAGAAACGATGCCAGGTTTCAAATTAGGTACTTCTATACCTACTGTTCCTTTTCCCGGAATTGGAGCAATTATTCTAATTCCTAAAGCAGCCAAACTAAGCGCTATATCATCCTCTAAGTTTTTGATTTTTGAAATACGAACCCCGGGTGCTGGTACTATTTCATATAAAGTAACAGTTGGTCCTATTGTAGCTTTAATTTTTGAAATTTCAATTTTGTAATTGTTGAGAGTGTCTACAATATTGTTTTTATTAGCTTCTAACTCTTCCTGATTTACTTCTATAGCACTGCCGCCATGATTTACCAGTAAGTCAATTGATGGCAACTTATATTTAGACAAATCCAAAGTTGGATCATATTCTCCAAAATCTTTAACCTTTTTATTGATTTCTTTGTCATCTAGTATTTCTTCAATTGGAACTATGGCAACTTCAACATCCAATTCTAAATCTTCTTCCCCTTTTTTTGACTCCTGGTTTGAAATTGAATCAAGTTCTTCAGTTTTATATTTTCCTTCTCCAGCAACTTCGGCAGAAATAATTTCAGTTTCCAGTTTTAATTCTTCCTCTGAAATTTCAATTTTTAATTTAATTTCATCGCCTTCTTTATTTTCATCCGGATAAAAAAGTTTCTCTTTTAAAGTTGGCTCTTCTGTCTCATCTGCATCACTTTCCTGAAAATCAAATTGAATGTTTCCTGTATTAATATTTTCAAAGTTGCTGTGGTTTTGAAATTCTTCTTTTTCAGCTTTATTTGGTAATATTGACTTAATAAATTGAAAAATGACCCTTAACGATAAATCAAATGAAATAATAAGATAGCTGAATAAAATAAACAAAACGAAAGAGAAGGTCCCGGCTCTTCCAAACACGGAAGTTAGCCAATCGTTTGAGTAATAGCCAATTGATCCGCCTACAAAAAGAAGTTCGCTATCGAAGAAGTATCCAAGAAAAACACTGGACCAAAGAATAATAAAAAGAGTATTTTTTATAGTTAACCCCAACGGAATTGGTGAATAATTTAAGGACACTTTAAATCCTAATAATCCGAAAATGCCAATAAATAAAAAAGAGCTAACACCAAACCAATCGTTTATAAATAAGTGGGAAGTCATTGCGCCAAACTTTCCTAGCCAATTTGCAACTTCTAATTCAGGATTAAAAAGTAATTCCTTCCAAGATCCAAAAAGTAAGTCTTGATCTATTTTCCAAGTAAATAAAAAGGAGGTAAATGCTACTAAAATGTAGAAAGAAAACAGCAATAAAAAGAGACCAACAGTTCGTCGTAGCTTGTCATTCAAAAAAAATTGCCTAAGCTTAGTAATAAGGCCTAGCTTCTTTTTATCTGAGTTTTTCTTACTTTTTTTTACCTTTTCTGCAGACATTTATATAGAGCCATTTTGACTGTCAAAAGTACTATTAATGAAAAGTATAATATTGGAAATGCTAGTGTTTGTACCGTTTTTATAAACACAAAAAAGTGTAAAAATCAATATTCGAAACCTCCAAATACTTCTTCCATTTTACGAATTAATGCTTTGTTTGAAATCACCTTATAGTTCAAGGGCACGTTAAATTCATTAATATCTAAAGAATCAGATATTATCTTATTTGCTTTAAAATCGATGACTAAGCCATTTCGTTGAATTTGATATTCCATTAAAATACCATTCACTTGAGGAAAAGGTGTGCACCAATTTGCATCGTGAACTTTGATGTCAGTGGTGAACCAAATACTATGGTCTTGTACCACATTGCTATAGAATATTACTCGATAGCCTTCGCAAGTGTAACCGGCAACCTCTTTAGTTGAATCTAATTTTTCAAGTCTAAAAGAAGGGAAGTCTTCGTGTAATTTTTTCACACCTTTTTCATTGAACCTGGAAACAAATTTTGAACTAATTATCTTTAGATAATTATCCATTTCTTTTTTGTCGTTATTTGAAATATAACCACAGATAAAAAAACCCATTCCTCCAACTGACTCGATTTTGTAAATGTTATCCTTGAAAGTCATTTCCATTTTATTTGGAAGCATTTTTAATGCTAAATCATTAGAATCTAGGTATGGATAACTCACACTAAATTCGATAATTCCCTCACTGATTCCGTCTTTATAGAAAACAGATTCAGTTTTTTGTTTACAGGAGGCTAAAGAAAATACAACTAATAAAACGAGTAGGAGTTTAATCACAGTATATAAAAGGAGTTGATGCCATTTTTAAATAATCCGTAAATCTAAAACATTCTGTGAAATATAAGGAACTGTATTTTTTTATATAAAAAAAAGAAAGTAGTTTTAAAAAGTTAAAACCAATTATTTGTTTCAGATACTTTTGCGCAGAAATAAGGAATCTAATATACAGTGGAAAAAACAATTCAAAATAAAATTAAAGAAGCTATCAAATCTTTGTATAATCATGAGATTTCAATTAATCAAATACAAGTACAAAGAACTAGAAAAGAGTTTGTTGGCGATTTTACCGTTGTAGTTTTTCCTTTTTTAAAAATCAGCAAAAAAAAGCCTGAAGAAACCGCAGATGAAATTGGAAAGTGGATAGTTGACAATCTTCTAGAAATAAATTCTTTCAATGTTATAAAAGGATTTTTAAACCTTAGTTATTCACAAGGTTTTTGGTTGAATTGGTTTCAGCAATTGAACGAACCAACAAAAAGGTTAAATAATTTGGTAGAGCCAAAGAATTTAATGGTAGAATATTCTTCGCCAAATACTAACAAGCCGCTACATCTGGGACATATCAGAAATAATCTTTTGGGATATTCTGTAAGCGAAATTTTAAAAGCCTTAGGTCATACTGTATATAAAACCCAAATAGTTAACGATAGAGGAATTCATATTTGTAAATCCATGTTGGCCTGGCAACTCTATGGAAATGGAGAAACACCAGAATCAACAGGAGTGAAGGGCGATAAGTTCGTTGGTAAATATTATGTTGCATTTGACAAACATTATAAAAAAGAAATTTTAGAATTAGTCGCAAACGGTAAAACGGAAGACGAGGCAAAAAAAGAAGCTCCGATTCTTGTTGCTGCACAAAAAATGCTTCAGAAGTGGGAAGCAAAAGATAAAGAAGTAATGGATTTGTGGGAAACCATGAATGGATGGGTTTACAAAGGTTTTGATATTACCTATAAAAATTTGGGTGTTGATTTTGACAAGCTTTATTATGAATCAGTTACTTATATCTATGGAAAACAAAAAGTTATAGAAGGTCTTAAAAATGGAGTTTTCTATCAAAAGGAAGATAGTTCGATATGGTGTGATTTAACCGAGTTTAAGCTGGATCATAAATTATTGCTACGTTCTGATGGCACTAGCGTATATATGACTCAAGACATTGGAACTGCTTTGATGCGTTTGGAGGATTATCCGCAACTTAACCAACTTATATATACGGTTGGAAATGAACAAGATTATCATTTTCAAGTACTTTTTGCCATACTTAAGAAATTGGGTTACGAATGGGCTAGTAACTGTTATCATTTGAGTTATGGTATGGTTGATTTGCCATCAGGTAAAATGAAGTCGAGAGAAGGAACTGTTGTTGACGCGGATGATTTGATTCACGACATGTATTTAAAAGCTAAAGAAACGACCAAGGATTTGGGGAAGTTAGAGGATGTTGTTGAAGAAGAAAGGGAACACCTTTTTCATGATATAGGATTAGCCGGTTTAAAATACTTTATCTTGAAAGTAGATCCTAAAAAACAGATGATGTTTAATCCTGAAGAATCAATAGATTTTAATGGAAATACAGGACCTTTTATTCAATACACCCACGCAAGAATTTCAGCAATCTTAAAAAGGGCAAAAAGTCTGAATTTCAATTATAACTCAGATGTAGAGCTTCATGCTAAAGAGTTAGAGGTAATGCGTCAATTGTATTTTTTCTCTTCCATGATGCAAGATGCTGCTCAAAATTACTCTCCTGCTGAAGTATCCAATTATTTGTACGATTTGGTTAAAATTTATAATTCGTTTTATCAATCAGTAAAAATATTTGATGATGAAAATGTTGAAAAAATTGCGCTTAGAATAGAGTTGAGTAAAAAAGTAGGGGAGACAATTGCTTTTTGTTTAAATCTATTGGGAATTGCAGCGCCCAGCCAGATGTAAATTAAACAGTATTCATTTGAAATACTTTCTTTAAGATGTCGTCCTTAAGCTGCCTCAAATATTCCATAGCTTCTTTACCGTTATGCTTTGATGTGAAGTTGGAGAAACCCAAAGACTCAAGTTTATTTTTCATTACAAGATTGCTAACGTATTTTTTATCAGCTAAAACCACTTTTTTTTAAACCTCTATTTGTCATTATTAGCACAAGTGTAAGTCAAATTATTGGATAAAAAAAAAGCCCTTGGCGATAGGCCAAAAGCTTTAAAAAAATATTTCTAATTGAATTATTCCTTGTGATTATCTACAAATTTTTGAATGGCATCCATCGCTTCATCAGAAGGTAGTCCTTCATTGATCATTTCAATAACATTGTCTACTAATTCATGAACACAATCACCTGAGTATCCCAAGCCAATGGCAAAACGATTAATCTTAACCATTTCTTCTTTGTCCTGAACTCCATCAGCCATTACCATTCTACCTAAATTGTACAACTGAACATTTCTATCTTCTTTGTTTGCTGGTGGAGTAAAACTGTAATCATCAATGTGATCCATTACGTCTTTTACTTCCTCTTCACTTAATTCAAATTTTCGCGCAATTCGAATTAATAATTCCCATTCTGTATCATCAAAAGTACCATCTGCACAGGCGATACGAATTAAATTTCTAATGTGACTTTTCGCTTTAGAGTGATGTCCTCCAAATAAAAGATCTGCTTGTGACATAATATTTATTGTTTTTTATAATTATGGCAAAAATAGATTTTCACTTGGTTTGTGATTCATTATTCATGACAAATTCATTCAATTAAGAGTTAATTTTATTGTAAGTCTATTTCTTTAATAATGTTTTCAATATTATTTGGGTTAAGCCACTGATAGTTACTTTCCCGTTTGAACCATGTAATTTGACGTTTAGCATATCTTCGACTATTTCTTTTTATTAATTCAACTGCCTCTTCTAGTTTTAGTTTTCCATCAAGGAAATCAAATAGCTCAGAATAACCAACAGTTTTTAAACTCACTAAATGTTTTTTTTGATATAGACTTTTAACTTCCTCCAATAAACCAAGACTCATCATGCTTTCAACTCTATTGTTTATTCGCTCGTACAGGTCAACTCGGTCCATGTTGAGACAGATTTTAATACAATTAAAAGAACGAATTTTTGATTTGTTTTTTAGGAGTGATGAATAAGGCTTTTTAGTGGAAATACAAATTTCAAGTGCACGAATTAATCGACGAGGATTGTTTAAATCCACCTTTTTGTAATAATTCTCGTCCAATTCTTTTAGTTTTTGTTGGAGCCATTGAATGCCATTACTTTCTAACATAGACTCTAATTCCTCTCGAATTTCAGGTTCTGATGAGGGAAAGCTATCGTCAATTCCCTTGGTTACGGCGTCAATGAATAAACCGGACCCACCGGTAAGAATTAATGTATTGTGTTTTAAAAAAAGTTGTTCAATTTTAGAAATCGCTAATTTTTCATATTCTCCTGCGCTTACAGGCTGATCTATGGAATTGGATTGAATGAAATGATGTTTAACTTGGTTTAACTCTTCCAAGGAAGGAACCGCAGTTCCAATTTCCAATTCGCGATAGAGCTGACGGGAATCTGCACTTATGATTTCTGTTGAAAAATGCTTGGCAATTTCTATTGAAACGGATGTTTTTCCTACGGCAGTTGGTCCAGCTATTACAATGAGATTAGGCTTTTTCAACTTTAAAGTAGGTATTTAAAACAATATCAATAAGAAATTAAATCGTCAAAATTAAATTCAGAATCATCTTCTTCGTCCTCATCTTCTTCCGATTTTTTTTCGGAAAAATCAAGATCTTTTTCTTTTTCGGTTTGACTAGGCGCGTCGCCAAATGACAGTAATAGCCTAGGATAAGCAATGTTTTCTTGCTCATCAATAATGGAAACCACGTCAATGTAAAAACACCACATTAACATAAAGTCAAAGACATAAATTAATTTTTGTCCTGGTTTTAGAATCACGTCTTTAAGATTTACCTCTGACATGGTTTTTCTTTTTTCAGGACCAAATTCTTCAGTAACATCCATAAGGGGAATTTCATCTCCCTTGTCCCAGTCTTCGTTACTTTCATAAAAAGCTGCCATTTGATTTGCATCCCAACCAAATGAATCCAATATAGCAAAATGAAATTCTTCAAAAGTAGAACTGTCTTGAATTTCAATATCTCTAAAAATATCTTCTTCAGTATCTAATATTGTGCGTATATGAATAACCATAAGTGATTTTTACTATGCAAAAGTAAAATGAATTGTGTGATTAGGCTTGAATTATTTTGCCAAATATCCACAAATAACAAAAGGTTTTATCGTAATATTGCGATTAAGAGACAACAAACATTTAATAGCTAGAAATGAACAACAAAAAGAAGATAGGTTTTTTTGAGAAGTATTTGACTCTATGGGTAATACTATGTATTGCGACAGGAATTGGGATAGGGGAAGTGGCTTCTGATTCTGTTAGTGTCTTAAGCGATTTTTCATTTTATGGTGTAAATATCCCGGTTGTAATTTTAGTTTGGCTCATGATTTACCCAATGATGGTACAAATTGATTTTTCATCCATTAAAGATGCAGGTAAAAAACCAAAAGGTTTAATGCTCACATTATTTATGAATTGGCTTATTAAGCCCTTTAGTATGGCATTTTTTGCATGGATATTTTTCGATCAGCTTTACTCCGCCTATATTACACCAGAACAAGCAAGTGATTATATTGCAGGAGCAATTTTGCTAGGGGCTGCACCATGTACAGCAATGGTATTTGTGTGGTCTTACCTTACCGACGGTGACCCTGCATATACTCTGATTCAAGTATCTGTAAACGACTTAATTATTTTGGTTGCATTTATTCCCATTGTCGGGTTGCTTTTAGGTTTAAACGATGTTGCAATTCCTTATGAAACCTTGTTTGGATCAGTTATAGCATTTGTTGTTGTTCCATTATTAGTAGGTTTTTTGTCCAGAGTTTTCTTAATAAAAATAAAAGGTGTGGATTGGTTCTCCAATGTTTTTCTCCCGCATTTAAAACCAATATCTATACTAGCCTTGCTTGTTACCTTGGTATTGTTATTTGCTTTTCAAGGTAAAACTATAATAAGCAATCCCTTCATAGTAGTATTAATAGCTATTCCACTTACTATTCAAACCTATTTTATTTTTTTCGCTACGTGGTTTTCAGGAAGGTTTTTAAAATTACCCCACAGAATTTGTGCACCAGCTTCTATGATAGGAGCAAGTAACTTTTTTGAACTTGCCGTAGCGGTTGCCATTGCTTTATTTGGACTGAATTCTGGTGCAGCGTTAACAACAGTGGTCGGGGTACTTATTGAAGTACCAGTAATGCTTTCTTTGGTTGCATTAGCTAATAAGTGGAAATATTAAAGAGCCGTCCCTCTAATTAAATCAACCCAAAAATCATTGCAAGGGCGATTAGTACAATTGCTACTGCTACAATTTTATGTAGGGTGTCTAAAGCAATTTTCTTTAAAAAGTATTTCCCAAACAAAGCACCAGTAAATGCTGAAATAGTGGCAACTACAAATAGTGTTTTAGGAATTGTATCTAATCCAGAAATATTATTAAAATAAAAAGGAATCCGGGTAATATCTACCAAACAAGCAATAGCAATTCCACTTGCAATAAATGCTTCTTTACTTAATCCTATTTTAGCTAAAAAAGCAGTTCGCATAGCACCTTGGTGGCCAGATAAACCACCGAAAAAACCAGATAGTAATCCACCTACCGGAAGCCATTTAATATTTATTCCCGATTCTTTTCCTCCAAACAAATCTTTGGTGGCAAAAGCAATTAAAACTAATCCTATAATTAGATTTACTGGGGTAATTTTGAGTTCAATATTTGAAACGCTCGTTTGATATAATACGTCAAACAAAGTAAGCTTTATAAGAAGCATTGCGCCGATAGCCGCTCCAACCATTCCTGGTAAACCAAACCGAAGAACAACGTTTTTTGAAACACTTTTACCTACTAGAATAATTTTAAAAATATTGTTTGAAAAATGGACCAAACCAGTTCCAGCAACGGCAATTTCAATTGGAAAAAAAACAACGAAAACAGGGGTGAGGAGAGTGCCAAGTCCAAATCCAGAAAAGAAGGTGAGAAGGGAAGCTAAAAAAGCAACAAGTCCAACAATTAGATATTCCATGCCACAAAACTATATTTTACACTGATATTATGTTTAGTAAAGCATAAATTAATAATAACTTAACATAGAATATTGAAATCTGTTTACTGGAAATTTTAGCAGACCAATTCATTTTTACAAGACCATTTGTCTGCTAATTTTTTATTCGTCTGTCAAAATTTCTGATTATCCAATATTTATAAAACGGTGTCTTTTTTGATAAGTATCATGCGTTAAGTATAAATTTAACTAAAAGAGTTCAATATTATGAATATGAATAATTTAACGATAAAATCACAGGAGGCAATTCAGCAGGGTCAACAACTTGCAATGAACGCAAATAATCAAGCAATTGAGACTGGACATATGCTAAAAGGGCTGCTTCATGTTGATGAAAATGTGATTCCTTTTTTACTGAAAAAATTAGGAGTTAATCTCGATATATTTTCCAAAACGCTAGACAGAATAATTGAAGGATATCCAAAAGTGCAAGGAGGGGATACATACCTTTCTACAGAAGCGAATCGAGTAGTTCAAAAAGCCAACTCCATGCTTAAAGATTTTGGGGACGAATACGTATCCATTGAACATGTATTTCTTGGGTTGTTAGAAGTGAAATCAACAGTATCACAACTAATGAAAGACAATGGAATTAATACAAAAGATTTAAAAACCGCTATTTTAGAATTAAGAAATGGTAGCACAGTAAATAGCCAATCGGCGGAAGAAACCTACAATTCATTGAATAAGTATGCTGTAAACCTGAATAAACAGGCCGAAAAAGGCAAGTTAGATCCGGTTATAGGTCGAGATGAAGAAATTAGGAGAATCCTTCAAATTCTATCCAGAAGAACGAAGAACAATCCGATTTTGGTTGGAGAGCCTGGAGTAGGTAAAACTGCTATAGCAGAAGGATTGGCCCACAGAATTATCGCTGGAGATGTACCTGAAAACCTAAAAGACAAGGAAATATATTCCTTAGATATGGGCGCATTAATAGCTGGAGCAAAATACAAAGGAGAATTTGAAGAGCGATTAAAGTCGGTCGTGAAAGAAGTTACATCAAGTGATGGTAAAATTGTATTGTTTATTGATGAAATACACACTCTTGTTGGTGCTGGTGGCGGAGATGGAGCAATGGATGCTGCAAATATTTTAAAGCCGGCATTGGCACGTGGCGAACTGCGGGCTATTGGTGCAACGACTTTAAGTGAATACCAAAAGTTTTTTGAAAAGGATAAAGCTTTAGAGCGAAGATTTCAGATGGTGATGGTAAATGAACCAGATGTAGAAGATGCAATTTCAATTTTGCGTGGTTTAAAAGAAAAGTACGAAGCACACCATAAAGTAAGAATCAAAGACGAGTCCATTATTGCTGCTGTAGAAATGAGTCAGCGCTACATTACTGAAAGGTTTTTACCAGACAAGGCCATTGATTTAATTGATGAAGCTGCCGCTAAATTGAGAATTCAGATAAATTCAATGCCTGTAGAATTAGACGAAGTAGAACGTAAAATTAGTCAATTAGAAATTGAAAGAGAAGGAATAAAGCGGGAGGGCGATTCTAAAAAAATAAAATATTTGGCCAAAGAGATTGCTGATTTAAATGAAAACAAAGATGAACTTCGAGCCAAATGGGAAGGTGAAAAGCAAGTAATTGACGGAACTCAACAGGTAAAAGAACTTATTGAAAACCTCAAATTTGAAGCGCAACAAGCAGAACGTGATGGCGATTTTGGCAAAGTAGCTGAAATACGATATGGTAAGTTAAAAGAAGCTGAGGAATCGCTATCTGATTACGAAGCTCAATTAGAAGAGCTGAAAGCCAGTGGATCACAAATGGTTAAGGAGGAAGTAGAAAGAGATGATATTGCCGAAATAGTGGCAAAATGGACAGGAATCCCGGTTTCTAAAATGATACAAAGCGAAGCCGATAAGCTTTTAACTTTAGAAGACGAATTACACAAAAGGGTGGTGGGCCAAGAAGAAGCTATAGTTGCCGTTGCAGATGCGGTTAGAAGAAGCAGAGCAGGACTTCAAGATCAGAACAAGCCCATTGGTTCGTTTTTGTTTTTGGGAACAACTGGAGTTGGTAAAACAGAATTGGCCAAAGCTCTTGCTGAGTTTTTATTTGATAATAATAATTCGCTTACCAGAATTGATATGAGTGAATACCAAGAACGTCATTCGGTTTCTCGATTAATTGGAGCGCCTCCGGGATACGTTGGTTATGACGAAGGCGGGCAACTTACTGAGGCTGTTCGAAGAAAACCATATTCTGTAATTTTATTGGATGAAATTGAAAAAGCACACCCCGATGCTTTTAATATCCTTCTTCAAGTATTAGATGATGGTAGGTTGACCGATAACAAAGGTCGGGTAGCGAACTTTAAAAATTCCATTATTATAATGACTTCCAATTTAGGTGGGCTAATAATTCAGGATAATTATGAATGTGCTGAAGACTTTTCCGATATCAATTTATTTGAAAAAACAAAAACGGCTGTACTTGGACTAGTGCGTAAAGCACTGAAGCCGGAGTTTATAAATAGAATTGATGAAACCATTATGTTTACGCCTTTAGGAAAGGAAGCTATTCGTGAAATTGTTAAAATTCAGTTACTTGGATTGGAAAAAACCTTAAAAGAAAAAGATATTTATATTGAGTTTTCTAATGAAGTAATCGATCATTTGTCCACCATAGGTTTCGATCCGCAATATGGAGCAAGACCTGTAAAAAGAGTTTTGCAAAAAGAAGTAATGAATGCATTGTCTAAAGAAATATTGTCTCAAAGAGTGAGTATTGGAGATCATATTATCCTAGACCAGTTTGATGGAAAATTCATTTTTCGTAAAGCTAAAGAAGCGATTCATTAACCGTTGTGATGATTTAAAAAAACCGTTGTTAGTAAATGACAATCCTTTTTGCGTATTTAATTAATGTGTTGCTATTTTTGCAATAGATAATGATCAAAGGAAAACATATATTTTTAGTGATTTTACTTGGCTTCTTTTGTCTTGTTGGAGTTGCTCAGAAGTATAAAATTGTATCCGGTGGCCTAGGTTGGAAATCAACTAGTAAATATACTCCAGGTTGGAAAGATCCAAATTTTGATGATTCGGCATGGGGAATACCCGTTTCACCGAGCCCAAACCCAGGAGCAAACCCCGTTCCTGGAACTGCTTCGATGTGGGTAACGCCTTATTCTGATTCAGCCTATTTTAGGTTTTCCTTTGAGCTAAAAAGTACTTGTTATAAAAGTGAATGGCAAGGTGTAAAAGGCTCTAAAGTGTCTGTGGATGATTATTATGAATTATATGTTAATGGAACACAGGTAGGTTCTGGCCTCCGATTTAATCCATGGACTGACATAATTAATCCATTTTTACAAGTTGGTAAAAATGTAATTGCAATTAGAGCTTCCAACAATAACGGTCCTTATGCCATTTACTATGGAGTGGACATCTCCTACCTTTCT
>CAWUST010000054.1:0-13123 GCA_963925495.1 uncultured Flavobacteriales bacterium
CAAGCGCAGGCGATTATTATGATGCAGCTAAGTATTATTATGAAAATGATAAAGATCTAAACAAGGCTTTAGAATGGGTCAATACTTCAGTTGATTTGTCAAAAGAGAAGCCTAAATTTTGGGTAATTCATTGGCAAGCTAAAATATTGGCAAAATCTGGTAAAACTAAAGAGGCTATTACTTCAGCTACACTTTCTAAAAAATTGGCTACGGAAGCAAAATACGATTCTTATATCAAGAAAAATGATGATCTTCTTGAGGAATTGAAAAGTAAAAGATAAAATTTATGCTTAACCAACTCTCTGTTTTTGACCTTATTGGAATCCTCTTTTTCACTTCTTGTGAAGAGGATTCCGATGGGCTCATTTCTCTCGACAATACTCCTATTGCCTATACTGATAATGGGTCGTGAGGTCCAACATTGATTTTTGTTCATGGCTGGTGTATTGAACAGCTCTACTGGAAAAATCAAGTAGAGTATTTTAAGGGAAAACAGGGTGTTGTAACCTTGGCTTTGTCCGGGCATGGTTTATCTGCTAATACTCGTAAAAACTGGACGCCTGTTAATTTTGCTAGAAATGTTACCGCGTGGAGAGAAGGCTGTAAACTTGAGTTTCACATAAAATACATTAGCCGTGTGGGCCATTACCCTATTATTGAAAATCCTGAAAAACTCAACGAATTGTTGGAAGAAACTTAGGCAGAAATAGCAGAGTCTAAAAAAGCAAAAAGTAGAATTATAAACTAAACTGTTGTTAGTTTCAAAAATGGTTCTTCTGGTAATTCTATAACTATTTCGTCACCAGCTCTTACGGTTCCGGTCTCTAACACAACAGCCATAATTCCCGATTTCCGAATTAATTCTCCGTCTTTATTTTTACCGAAAACCGCTTTCATCAAACCTTCTTCTACTCCATTTAATTGATGACATGGTTCTCGTAAGCCTGTAATTTTAATAATGCCCGAATCTCCTAATTTAAGAATTGTATTTTGGGGAAGGTTTAATAAATCAATTCCTTTAGTTGTAATGTTTTCTCCCATCTGACCAGCACTAACCGAAAACCCTTTTTCTTTAAGTTCGTCATGCAATTCAGAATGAATTAAGTGTACTTGCCTTAAGTTTGGTTTATCTGGTGTTTTCTTAGCCAAATACAAATGTTTAACTTTTTCTCCGCTATGTGCATCTCCCTCTACTCCAATCCTTTTCAATAATTTAATGGATTTCACCGGGGGTTTTTCCATAGAATGACTTGGACTTATACAAACTGCTGTAACCAGAGCGTTTTTCATTATAAAAATTTACATTCCGTACATTATTCGGCCTATGGCAAAATAAATGATCAAACCTGTAATATCATTTACAGTAGTAATAAATGGTCCCGTTGCAAGAGCTGGATCAATTTTATATTTATCTAAAATCATTGGAACAAAAGTGCCAAATAGTGCTGCAAACACAATAACCGCAAGCAAGGCAAGACTGACCGTATAACTCAAGTTTAATGAAGTATCGAAAGAAATATTATAAATTAAAAGTAGAATAGAGCATACTGCGGCATTGATTAATGCAACTGAAAATTCTTTCATAAGCTGTTGTGATAACCTGCCAAGCCCTAGTGTGTTATTTGCCAATCCTTTTACTACAATTGCCGAAGATTGAACACCAACATTACCAGCCATAGCAGCAACCAGGGGAATGAAAAATGCCATTTCGGGAAATAAATGCAAGTCATTTTCATAAATTCCAATTACTCTTGCGCCAAATATCCCTCCTAATAGACCAAGAATTAACCAAGGTATACGTCCTCGTGTACTTGCCCAAACACTGTCGCCTGATTCTATATCTTCAGAAAGCCCACTGGCCATTTGGTAATCCTTTTCGGCTTCTTCCGAAAGAACATCCAATGCGTCATCAATAGTAATTCTACCCATAAGCCGACCCAAATCATCAACTACAGGTAATGCCACTAAATCATACTTTCGCATTATATGAACCACCTCTTCTTGGCCCTCTGTAACCCTTACATTATGGATATCTTGGGAATACAAATTGCTGATTTTATCATTGGTATTAGCTACTAATAATCTTTTTAAAGATATGCGGCCTAATAAAATTTTATTTTCGTTTTCAACATAGATTGTATAAATCTGTTCTACTTCATCGGCCTGTTTCCTTAACTCTAATATTGCATCTTTTACCGATAATCTAGAATCAATGGAAACATACTCTTTTCCCATTATAGCTCCTGCAGTGCCCTCTTCGTAGTTAAGTAAATCAACTATATCACCGGCTTGCTCCAGGTCTTGTATGTGGGAAATTACTGCGTCCTTTTTTTCCTCAGATAGTTCTTGTAACAAATCTGCAGCATCATCAGACTCCAAGTTTCCGATGAATTTGTCTGCAATTTCAATAGCAGTGTACTCCTCTAAAATATCTTTTCTATCGTCTTCATCTAATTCTGCAATAGCATCCGATGCTTTTTCAGCATCAATAAATTGCAACATTACTTTGGCTTCATCCGAAGGAATGTCATCCAGTATTTCAGCAATATCAGCAGAATGCAGACCACCTACTAAACCTATTATAAGGCTTTTATCAGAAGAATCTATTGCTTCTCTGAGCTCATTGAGAAACTCACGGGTAAGTTCAAATTTCATAGCTAAAACAAAAAGTTTTTGATAAACTCATGCAAGGGCAAATGTAAATTAAGTCTTATGATTTTCTAGTAAAACTGCTAGCTCTTCAAATTGGCCTACTGTCAACTGTTCTGCTCGTAAACTTAAATAGGGTATGTTGGACTTGTCCATGCTGCCAATTAATGGTTTAAGAGCGTTGCTAAGGGTTTTTCTTCGCTGATTAAATGCTGTTTTTACCACTGCCTTAAAAAATGGCGTACTGCATTTTAATTCTTTCACATTATTCCTGACCAATCTAATTACTCCAGATTCTACTCTAGGAACAGGGAAAAATGACTCGGGCGGCACGGAGAATAAATACTCGATATCGTAGAATGCTTGAAGTAGAACACTGAGAATTCCATACTGTTTGTTACCTGGCCCTGAAGCAATACGTTTTGCTACTTCTTTCTGAAACATGCCAACCACTTGAGGTACAATTTCTCTATTTTCAAAAACCTTAAACAATATTTGAGTAGAAATATTATACGGGAAATTGCCAATTATATGAATTGGTTTAGAAAAGTCTTTGGATAAGTCCTTTTGCAGAAAATCCTGATGAAGAATTTTATTTTTCAACTCCGGAAAGTTTTCGTGCAAATACTCCACAGACTCTCCATCAATTTCACAAAGTAAAAGGTCGTAATTTTCTTCGACAAGAAATCGCGTTAAAACTCCTGTTCCAGGGCCAATTTCCAAAACTGCATCTTGATCCTCACATTTTAATGAATCCGCAATTTTGAAAGAAATAGAATCATCAGTCAAAAAATGTTGACCCAAGTGTTTTTTTGGTTTTACACTCATTATATCTCCTCGAGTAATGTTCTAAAAGCAACAAATTTTCCCTCATATTTTTTATTATGAGATTGTTGTAATGCAGGCGCATGATTTTTTTGATAATCGTCCAATTTTTCCCAAGATGAAACTCTGTATTGAATTGAATAGGTAAAGCCATCGTCTTCGTCTACCAAAACTTTCATCATTTTATTATCTTCAAAAAGATTAGTCTTTAAAACTTCCGGAATGTGAGTTTCTTTCATCCATGTCAACCAATCGTCATGAATATCCTTTTCTATTTTAACGGTAACATTGTAAACAATCATACTCTTAATTTATTTCGTCTCCACGAAGGCCTCTAAATCTCTTTCTAGCCTCGGTAGCATAGAGACTGTCCTTGTAATCCAATAGTATTATTTGATATAACTCCATGGCTTTTTCAATATTTTTAAACTGGTATTGATTTAGTTCTGCAAGTCTAAAAATGGATTTATCAGCCAAAATATCATAGCTATAAGTCGAAATAATATTATTCAAAAACTCAGAGGCAGCTTCATACTCTTTTTTCTTAAATGCTATTTCGTAGCGTAAATATAATACGTCATCAGCAAGCGCATGTCCGGGATATACATTATCTATAGAATCTAGTTTCACGATTGCTTTGGGTATTTTATTTTGCAAAAGCAACAGGTCTGCATCCGCATAAAGTTTTATAGGATTCGTACTTGTATCAACATTTGAATTATCGGTTATAAGAATGGAAAGTTCCATGGCATCATTTGCAATTAATTTAGAGGTCGAACCTTTCAGTACATCCAAATGTGCCTTGGCAAGTGAAAAATTTCCGGTATAAAAATTAATTTGAGCACCTTTAAATTTTGAAATTTCTCCTAGTCTATCGTACTTAAACATTTTTTCTACCTGACCATAAGCGAGTGCAGCATCCCAAATATAACCAGCTACCAAAAGAGCATCACCATAGTCCAATTTTATATAGGCTTTGTCCACATCACTTACACCCGGAATGGAAAGTGATTCTTCATAAGTGTCTAATGCAGAGTCTAATTCGTGCTGATAAAACGCTTGAATATTCCCTTTTTCCTTTAACAAATTGACCGTGCTTACGTTTTTTCCAAGTTCAGCTAAAGTCTGGTTATAGTCGTTTAGTAAAAGTAGTACGTCTTCATCAGAATAATTTCCATTTTCGGTAATCTTTCTATTCCTGCTTTCTAATATAAGAACCCGAGCCTCAATGTAAAATGGTGCATTATTACCTAAATCAATCACATACTGAGAGGCTTGAATAGCCATGTCCAATTCATCATTATTAAGCAATGTTTCCGCAAAAGAATAAACCTTTTGTCCCTGTGCTTTTTTTCTTCTGTCTAACGATTTAGTTTGCACAAAGGCGCCTTTCCAGTTTCCTTCTTGTTGATACAACCAGAGTAATAGTTCGGAATAAAGAGTTTGATTTGGTTTTTGATTAATGATTTTAATTAATTCTGATTTAAGCGCACCATTTTGAGGGCTTCCTTTTTCATAAGAAGCATATTTGGTGAGGGAACTCTGAACCGCGCCTAGATAGCCCGGGTTTATTTCCAGCATATCCAACAATTGCTTAATCATGTTGTTGAAGTCACCCATTTGCGCATAAACCTCAGCGACTTCAATATTGAAAGGGTAATTGCCTTTCATATTACTTTGCCCTTTTCGATACGCTTGCAATGCCAAATCATATTCTTCAATATCAACAAAAGCATTGGCCAAACCGCTTATATTTTCATAAGAAGGGATTACCTTATCAATGAGCTTTTTGTGCTCTTTTTTTGCCTGTTTTTCTTTTCCATTTTTAAAATAGACTACTCCTAAATCAACTCGAACTGAATAATCGTTTGGAGATAATCTTATATGTCCTTTTACAAGTTTTTCTGCTGTTTCATACTCGGAAAGAACAAACAAGCATTTGAGGTAATAATCGTAATGAAATTTAGAATAATCACTTTCGTAAAGGCGTTTATAATACATTGCCGCCTTGTCATACTCTTCGGTTTGGTAATAATGTGCTGCTAATTGGCTATCAGTAGTGCCTTGAGAAAATGTTGTTTCCGATAAAATCAGAAATACAACAACACACCCAAATCCCAATAACCTATTCATCGACGATCTTACTTTTCTTTAATTGTAGCAATTAATGAATCAATAGCTGGCCGTTTTCTCAAAAAATCTTTTCCAATGCTTTCATACCAAATTTTCAGACTGGTATTACTTTCCAATAATCGACTTACTGCCTCAGATTCAGTTGGAAGATACATAGCCAATAAATTTGAATCCAATACTCCAACACCTAAATCAGACCTAAGATTATTCAACTGTTTACTGCTATATTTTATATCTTTTAATTGATCATTATAGGTAGATTCATATTTTGAAATCGACTTCACAATTCTATAATAACCATCGACTTTGGTCCCTATGGCAAGTGTCATCGTGTCAGAAAACTCTTGTTGGATAAATTTTACATCAAAATTTATAGTATCCATATAGGGTAAATATTTGTCAGGACTTAGGCCCGATAAACCGCTTTCTGCCTCTTTAACTTGGACAAGAAGTGCATCTATTTTTTTTATAGACTCTTCATTTGGATCTGGCTTACATCCAATGAATAGGACAAATGATAATAGTACGATTGCAAAATTTTTCATTTTAATTAATAGTGTCAAACCTTAAATATTTCTGAAGACATTCTGGAACTTTAATTCCTTCTTCAGTTTGATAATTTTCCATAATTGATGCCATAATTCTTGGTAACGCCATTGCGCTGCCGTTTAGTGTATGCACCAATTGTGTTTTTCCGTTTTCATCTTTGTAGCGGCATTTCATTCTATTTGCTTGAAAAGAAGCAAAGTTACTTACCGAACTTACTTCTAACCAAAGTTCTTGAGCTGCACTCCAAACTTCAAAATCGAAGGTAAGTGAAGATGCAAAACCAAGATCACCTCCGCACAAACGAACCACTCTATAATGAAGGCCCAATTTCTCTAATAATCCTTTAACATGGTTCACCATTTCTTCTAAAACTTCAAAAGAATTGTTAGGATGAACAATTTGAACTATTTCGACTTTCTCAAATTGGTGTACCCGATTTAGCCCTCTTACATCTTTTCCATAACTGCCTGCCTCTCGTCTAAAACAAGGAGAAAATGCTACATTTTTAATGGGAAAATCGGATTCCTTTACCAACGTATCGCGGTAGATATTTGTTAAGGGGACTTCCGCGGTAGGTATTAAATATAAATGATCTCTTTCGGTATGGTACATCTGCCCATCTTTATCTGGCAATTGCCCAGTGCCGTATCCACTTGCTTCGTTTATTAAAAGTGGAGGATTAATTTCTTCGTAACCATTATCATCGGCTTCATCCAGAAAAAACTGAACTAATGCGCGTTGCAATTTCGCGCCTTTTCCACGATAAACGGGAAATCCTGCACCTGTAATTTTCACCCCTAACTCCCAATCAATTATATCGTATTCGCGAGCCAAAACCCAGTGCTCTTTTTTTTGCAAAAGAACTGGTTTCTCTCCCCATAATTCGATTTCAATATTGTCGCCATCATCTTTTCCAGGAGGTATTGATTCGTGAGGTAGATTAGGAATCTGGTACATAAATCCAAGTAACTCATCTTCTAATCGATTCACTTCTTCATGCAACAATTTATTCTCTTCTTTTAAAGAACCGGCTTTTTCTCGAAGAGCATTTCCTTCTTCCTTTTTGCCTGCTTTAAAAAGACCTCCTATTTCATTTGAACTAAGGTGGATTGCATGTTGGTTATTTTCATAACGTTTCAGAGCTTCTCTTTTAAGTTTATCAAGAGCGAGAATTTTCTCCAAAATATACTCAATGTCTGTGTTACGCACCTTCATGCGTTGAACAATTTCTTCGTGATTTTCCCTTATATATGAAATTAAAAGCATTTTACTAATTTAATGAATCTGTATTTTGATTTAGATCAAAAAAAATCCCGTCTAGGGCAAGCCAAGACGGGATTATATTCCTTTAATGACGTGGCTAGATTAACCTTGAACTGGATCAACCGATACGTAAGATCTGTTGTCTCTTTTCTTTTGGAAAACTACTTTTCCGTCAATTAATGCATAAATAGTATGGTCTTTTCCTAAACCAACATTTCTGCCTACTTTATATTTTGTGCCTCTTTGGCGAATGATTATATTACCTGCTATTGCAGCTTGTCCACCACTTAGTTTTACACCTAATCGCTTACTTTCCGATTCGCGACCATTTCGAGAACTACCTACACCTTTCTTATGCGCCATGAGTATATATTATTAGACTGTTAACAGTCGATTAATCTTCTTTTTTAGATTCGTCCTTTTTTGCTACTACCTTTTTAGAAGCTGCTTTTGGAGCTACTGCTTTTGGAGCTACCGCCTTTTTAGTTTCTGCTTTTGGGGCGGCCGCTTTTTTAGGAGCTGCTGCTTTTTTAGCTTCTATTTTAGGTACTAGTTCTTTTTTAGCTTTAGGAGCTGCTGCTGTTTTAGCCGATCCAATTCCTTCTACCAAAAGTTCAGTAAGATATTGACGGTGACCATTACTTTTTTGGTAACCTTTTCTTCTTTTCTTTTTAAAGACAAGAATTTTATCTCCTTTTAGGTGCTTAATTACTTTAGCATTTACTGCTACACCTGCTATAACCGGGGCGCCAACAGTTACTTTACCGTTATCGTCTGTAAGCATTACTTTGTCGAAAGAAACTTTTTCTCCTTCTTCTGCTTCCAAACGGTGAACGAATAACTGCTGATCTTTTTGGACTTTAAATTGTTGCCCTGCTATCTCTACAATTGCGTACATCGTTAAATTTTAATTATTTAGTGCCGAAAAAATTCGGACGGCAAAAGTAATTCTTTTTTCAAATGGTACAAGCAACTTTTTTAGTTGACTATTTGAAGCTTTTTAGTAATTACTTTATCTTCACTTTGTACTCGAATGATGAAGCTACTGCCCTCTAAATAGGGTAACTAAACTTTAAGTGCGTTTTCAGAATTGTCAAGGATAAACTTAGCAAGGATTTTGCCTTGTAAATTTATTAAGGTGAGCGTTTCAGAATTTGGGCTTTCCACGGTTATTTCATCTTTCGCTGGATTTGGGTAAAAGGGAAAATTAATTGTCTGAGAAAAAAAATAGGTCTTACCTAAAGAACTTGTTCGAATTGAATCAGTCTTTAACAGGATCATAAAAATTTAAGTGTCCAGTATTTTTCCATTTTAGCGAGGAGTAAACAGCAGTATCCTTTTCTCTAAAAGCTTGATAATCATTTAAAAAGCGGCAAAACTATAAAGGAAAATAAAAGCATGTGTTGTATTGGTTTGTAATGTATCACGCTCAAATATACAACGAAAAAAAATTACTGGATAGCTGAGATTTCTTGCCCGTTTCGATACACTTTCTCCCATAGTCGAAAACACTCAACTGGACAAGAGAAATAGTCGTTCCTGTAGACTTTCTCACAACGTCGAAAGCACACAACCGGACTTGAAAAGTGAGCGAAAATTGATTTATTTTTTTCTACTTACTAAATAAACGCCACCTAAAATGAGAGCAAGTCCACCAAATTGGAAAAGACCAATTTTTTCTCCATCAAAAATCCCCCATGCTAAAGCCACAATTGGAATTAAATAAGTAACAGATGAAGCAAACAAAGCACTTGTAAATTTTATAAGCTGATTAAAAAGCAAAACAGCAGCTCCAGTCCCCACTACTCCTAAAATAATAAGATATCCTATAGCTTTTAGATGATCTGGGGAAGAGAATGGAAGTTCCCAAAAATTATCAGCAAATAATCCAAGAGTTACAAACGGACCTAACAGTACAAATGCAAAAGCAGTTATTAAAACCGACGGCACCTCTTGAAGCCAAGCTTTTATAGTATTTAAACTTATAGCGTAACAAACTGTGGCGCCAATAACCATAAATGAATAACTAATTGGCACATCATTTAATCCAGAACTAGAAGTAAAATAAATTAAAGAAATCGCACCAATTAACCCCAAAACAACTCCTGCGATTTGAAACGTTCCAGATTTGGTTTTAAATACAATGAGGCCAATTACTAGAGTAAAGAGTGGCACCAAACTATTAAGCATTCCTGTTACACTGCTTGGAAGTTGAGTTTGGGCTTCTGCGAATAAAAAAGCTGGAAATAAATTCCCAAAAATACCAACCATTAATATTCCGATCCTCTCTTTTTTCTTTTTTGGGAATTTTTTTATTTGGGAAAGCGCAATGGGAAAAAGAGCTAGGCAAGCAATAAAAAGCCTGAATTCAGCAACTTGAATGGATGAATAAAACTCCAGTCCTCTTTTCATTAGTATGAAAGAACTGCCCCATACCAAAGCCAATACGATTATTGCAGAAAATTGTTTCGGTCGGCTATCTAAATTCCAGTTCATTTTTGATTAATAGCGCGCAAATGTAGCCGAAGAACCGACCCTACTATTTTTATTTTAAAATTGCACAGTAAAATTACTTTTGAAGCGTGGAAGCAATAATCAAAACAATTGGAATAAAACGACACTTTAGAGTTGGGAAAGAATTAGTAGAAGCTCTAAGAGGGGTTTCTATTAGCATAAACAAAGGAGAATATGTGGCTCTTATGGGAACTTCTGGATCTGGTAAATCTACCCTAATGAATATTATTGGTTGTTTGGATACTCCTACGGCAGGCGAGTATTGGCTAAACAATCAAAATGTAAGTACACTTATTGATGACCAGTTGGCAGAAATAAGAAACAAGGAAATTGGATTTGTTTTTCAAACTTTTAATCTTTTACCAAGATATACTGCCTTAGATAACGTAGCTTTACCATTGATATATGCCGGGATTTCTAAAAAAAATAGAATTGAAAAAGCCGAAGAAGCTCTTCGGGTTGTTGGCTTATCCGACAGAATGACTCACCAACCCAATGAATTATCTGGGGGACAAAGACAGCGAGTTGCTATTGCTCGAGCCTTAGTAAACAAACCAAGCTTAATACTCGCTGATGAGCCGACCGGAAACCTTGATTCTACTACATCACATGAAATAATGGATCTTTTTAGTGAAATTAATACCGCCGGCAATACCATTGTCATGGTAACCCATGAGGAGGGTATTGCAAAATGTGCTCAACGAGTTATTCGCTTAAAAGATGGTTTGACCCTACTTTAATAAATTTTTTTGTATTGTTTTAACAGATAGTGGATCAAAGAACCAATTCTGGATCCAACGTGCAGCCAAACACTATACTAAATTTACAAACCTATGGACCAACGAGCTATATCCAAATCGGTAATTCACTAGCTATAGTAGTTCTTTCTGAAAATATTTCGGCGGATAGTACAATATATAAAAACTGCTAAATAGCTGAAAAAGGAATGTTCTTTCTGACGATTATTGTAGATTCGAAGACAGAAACCTTTAAAATAATAGTTGAATAAACTGCAGTTTTAGTTTTTGAAAACACAGTTAAAAACCTCAATTTAACTTCGACTTTAGTATTCCAAATTCTCATTGATAAATCAATTTCAGCAGGTATTCTTTTTTTCGAGAACAAAAAATAAAAATAAACGGCAAGTTACCCAACCAAAAACAAAAAGCCACTGTAATGGTATACAGACTACAAATCGTTGCTAACGGTTTATTTTTAGGATAATTGCACTACATTTGCGGTCGTTTGAAAATAAATTATTAATAATAAAGTGGATATATGAAAAAAGTAAGTTTACTAGTTGGTACAGTTCTTTTTGCCGGTATTACTGCTTTTGGACAAAATCAAATTGGTTCAGGAGCTAACAATATCGAAGAAGAATACGTGCTTGAAGAAGCTGCTGCAGGAACTGCAGTTATGACAAACAGAAAAGCAAAAGTTTCTAAAAGTGGGTCTTTGGCAGCACCAGGGCAAGTTTTTGTGAGTGAGAATTTTAGCAGTGGGAAAATTCCTTCGAATTGGACGGTTAAAACAAATTCAAGTCAAGCAGGTGGTTGGGTTTGGACAGATAAAGGTTCGCAAGGACAGTATTCTGGTAAAGCATCTGCCCGTAACTGGACTATTTTATCTACTACTGCATCTAATGGATTTATGATTCTTGATGGAGATAATATGAACCCTGGAGCACAATCGTCTTTTAGTACAGTTGATGCTTATGTCGAAATTCCTTTACCATCTTTAGCTAGCGTAAAAGCAATTTCAATGGAATTCCAACATTTTTGGAGACCCTTTTCCAATGTTGAAATGTATGTTTTAACAACGAAAAATGGGACTTCTTGGGATACTGTAAAAGTTGATCATAGTGTTCCTGTAAATGGATTATCCTCTACTCATTTTGGATATGCTAATGGTGGAGCTTACTTAGAAAAAATTAGTCTTTCTAAAGCTTTGGCTGGTGGTACTAGCCCTAAGGTAAGAATTCACTGGGGTGGTAGTTCTCACTATTATTGGCAAATTGACGATATCAAAATTGTTGAAGGAGAATACAATGATATAGACATGGCCCAAGGTTGGGTTAGACCATTATCAGATACAACTCGTTTAAATTATGGTGATTATTATAGTCAAATTCCTTTGAAACAAGCAAACAAAACAGAAATGGGATTTTCTGCTACCTATGTAAATTCAGGTTCTGTTGCACAACCGAATGCACGGGTTAATTTAAAATTAACTGGCCCAGGTGGATTTACTGATTCTGGAGTTTCTTCTCCTAGAACATTGTCTTATTTGGCTACAGATTCTAATAGCATTCCTCGTACAGACTATAAATTAAATGCTGGTAGGGGAATGTACAATGCTGATTTATATCCTACTTCAGATTGTACATTAACAAATAATGATCTCGATACAATTGGCTATGACATTGAAGTAACTGATTCTGTATTCGCAAGATATACTTCTAACCCTGCAAATTCGGGAGCTGTATATTACAATCCTGCAAATGTTAGTCAATATGAAGCTGCTACTTATTTTGAATTAGTTGAAATGGATACTATTTCTTCTGTTAGTTTTTGGATGCCTTCTGCTAATGTAAGAAGACCAAATAAACCCGGTTTACTACAAGTACATGTATATAGAACAATCGGTTTAGGTGCTCGTGGCGTTCAACAGATTCAAACCGCACCTTTATTCTCTTCAGCTAAAGTAAAAATTTCCGATTTTAAAATCCCTACAACAGGTGGTTGGGTAACTATGGCTGTGAAAAGAAATACTGCCGGAGTAGCAGATACTGTAAATCCTGGAGGTTTGATAGCTTCATTTATTGCAGATCAATTTTTTGGAACAGATACTATTATGCTTTCTTTTGATGGCAGAGATGGTTGGCCATCGCATAATTTCTTAAGACAAGAGCAATCTGGTACTTGGGGTGGCTGGAGTTATACTAGTAATAAAAACTTTATTAGACTTAATTCTAAACCAAACTTTTGTCCAACATTGAATGGTTCTGTAGCAGCAACTGCTACAACCGCATGTGGAAATACGGATGGAACTGCAAGTGTTACTGATCCTACAAAAGGTAAATCTCCATACAGATATGCATGGAATACTCCAGGTAACCCTTCTAATAAAACTATTACTAATCTTCCTTCTGGAATTTATCAAGTAACTATTACTGATGCTAATGGTTGTA
>CAWUST010000055.1:0-4058 GCA_963925495.1 uncultured Flavobacteriales bacterium
TATCGCTAACTCTTGAACCTAAACTTACTTTTAATCTCTTAGAACTTTCTCCCCTTAAACGGGGCGGCAAAAGTAATATTGTTTTTGTAACAAACAACACTTTCTTGGTTTAATTTTTTTACCGCCTTTTTTAAGAAATTATCTCCCTCCAAAAGGGTCGGCGAATGTATGATAAGAAAAGGATGCAAATAACAGTAATCGGAAATTATTTTTAAGTTTTTTTTATCCTGGACTGAGTAACGAACGCTTAGGCTTACCTGCAAAGAACTCCTTCAAATAAAAGGGCTCAAAATAAGCCAACTCTTCATAGCATTTAGCCTCGTATTTCCCAATTAAAGTTCGTGAAAACCCACGTGCGGAAGGCACAACTCCTTCAACCAGCTGTAAGTTATTTAAATCAACTGTAGATTTTAATTTGAAACTTCCAGGACCAAAGCACAAAATTTTATTGGCCTGACCAGAGTATTCAGAGAATGAATCACTATTTATTACATGAGAATAGACATCACTAATTGGGTTTAACTTATTATCTAAAACCTGACAATAAACCTCATCTCTCCTAGCATCGATCATAGGGATTAATACATCCCCTTCATTTAATACTCTACCATTAATATATACGTTGGCCATTATCTCTAAAGAAGTAAACTTAATAATCGGAATTTTATGCACGAAAGCCAATCCCTTTACAAAAGAAACTCCAATGCGCAAACCTGTATATGAACCCGGACCAACTCCAATGGCAATTACATAAATATCAGAAATTGAAATTGCATTTCTATTTAATAGTTCTTTGGTAAAAACACCTAGCTTTTCAGAATGGGAGTATCCGTTATCTTCTTCTAGTATGTCTATTAATAGTTCTCCTTTGAATAAACCAACTGAACAATTGGTAGTTGATGTTTCTATTCCTAAAAAAAATTTGGAATTAGTCATTAGTCATTTTAAAATCATTCTCAAGCTTTACTTCTACATTATCATTATTTCGCAATTTTCTTGCGATGGTAGAATAAGGTCCTTTAACAACCACTCCTGATATTTCAGGGAAAAGAATTTGAATGTAGTTTTCATCCTGGATTCCCGTTTTCACAAAAACACGGTTGACTTTATTGTTTTCCAAAACAAAAACACATTCTTTCATCTCATCTCTATCCATGGAAGAAAGTGGAACACCTCTAGGAAATGAATCTGGACGTAATGTAACACTTTGAATTGGTACTGAAATAACCCCAACAGAGCTTTTGGTTTTAATTTCGACCGCTGCAGACATTCCAGGACGAAAGGGTGAATATGTAGAATCTTTATTTGCTAAAAGATCCAAATAACTCGATCTTAATAGTCTAATCAATACATTAAAGGAAGTAACTTGTTCTTTTGTCCCCATTGAGTTATTCGCAGAATTTGATATTTCAGTTACAATACCCTTAAATTTTCTATCTAAATAAGCGTCCACTTCTATATCGACACTATCCCCGTTTGAGACAGTTACAATATCATTTTCACTAACTTCAACGGAAACTTCCATATTATTTAAGTTAGCTATTCGAAGCATATCTGTTCCCGCCATCTGAGCCGTTCCGACCACCTTCTCTCCTTCTTCAACATTCAAACTATATACTGTGCCAGAAATTGGAGTATAAATTTTAGTCCTTCCCAAATTGTTTTTCGCTTCTTTCAAACTTGCTTCACTGCTTCTTACAGTATATTCTGCAGATTTAACACTTTCATTCGCTGCTTCAACTTCGGCTTTAGCAACTTCAAAGGTAGAAACAGCCTGATCCAATTCAGATTGAGAAATAGCTCCTTCGGTTTTCAATTTACCCTTTCTATCGAATTCAATTTTTGATTGCTTATATCTCGCTTTTGTTTGAGCCAACCTTGCTTTTGAATTACTCAAATTTGCTCTACTGGAATTTAATGCAGCCTCCATTCTATCTACAGAAGAAGTTAGAATATCCGGATTAATTTCAATCAACAAGTCACCTTGAGAAACAACCGAACCCTCTCTAATAAATAAAGAAACTATTTCGCCAGGTACTTCAGAGCTAACTTTAACTTCTTTTTCGGGCTGTATTTTACCATTGGCAGAAACAGTTTCCGTTATGTTTCTATTTTGTATGGATTCGGTAAAAATTTCAATACTGTTTTTACTAAATTTCTTTTTTACTAAAACCCCAACAACTAAAAACGCAACTATAACTCCAATAATCCAATAGGTTTTCTTACTCATATTATTAAGGTCTTAATGAAAGTGGAATTCCTTGATAAAAATCCAAAATCATTGTTTTAAAAATGAAATCGAACTTGGCTTGCAATAAATCAGCTTCTGCTTTAATCATATTGTTCTTAGCTTGATTAAATTCAACGGCATTCATCATCCCTAATTCATATCGTTTTTCAGAATAAGTATAAGAAACACTCATGGCACTTACCGCTTTCGTGTTAGCAACGTACTTTTTTCGAGATGCTTGTGCATCATAATAAGCACGTTTTACTACCTCATTGATCTGGTATTTTACCTGATCCATTTCATTTCTTCTTATGTCTTGAGTGACTTTTGCCCTTTGAATTGCTGTATGTGTATTTAGCCCATTTAAAATAGGGAAGTTCAACGAAAACCCAAGGGATTGATTGAGGTTATCACTTACTTGCTGATTAAAATCATTCGGGTTTTTTCCGGAGAAACCAGAGCCAACTGACCCATTCATATTTAATGATGGACTTCTTCTTCCCCTTTGAGCTGCCAAGCCCCTATCCGCACTTTGGAGTCTTAGCTCTGCACTTTTTACTTCTGGCAATGTTTCAATAGCTTTAAAGTAGACGAAGGATGGCGTAGTTTTAAAAATACCCAATTTTTCAGCAGAAATCTCTGGCACATCAATTTCAAAATTATTAAGCGTATCCATTCTCATTAATAAGAGCAGTTTTAAAGTCGAAATATCCAAATTATTGCTCACCGTAACCATGTTTAATTCTTCTTGAGCCATTTGCGCCTGCATATCCATAAGGTTACCCATTGGCAAACTCCCTGCTTTAACCAATTTTTCGGTTCTTATAACTTGTTTTTGAGTTAAGTCGACTTGTTCTTGTGCTACTTTTTTCAATTCACGGTTAAAAACAATCTCCAAAAAAGCTCTTGCTACAGCTAACGACATATCGTTTTTAGCTTTGTCGGCATCGTATTTTGTTGCCATCACTTCAAATTGTCCTTGTTTATAGAATTGTACTTTTTGTAATCCATTAAACAAAACCCAATTTCCATTTAAACCATAAGCATCGGAACGAACTTGCTCACTAGCAAATGTGTTAGTAAATGGATCGATAGTTCGTCCGAAATTTAAATTAGTTCTAGCGAATCCACTTAAACTTGGAAGAAAATCTCCTTTTGAATCGGAGTAGTTAAGTTCCGCCATTTGTACATTCAAATCAGCGCGCTGAACTGACAAGTTATTTTGCAGTGCGGCACCAATACAATGTTCAAGTGTCCATTTCTCTTGAGCTGTAATCAGATTACTAAAAAAGAATAAAAATATGGTTATTACTAACAATCGCATAGCTAAAATTTAATGACGCAAATGTAAGCTCCATTCTAAATCCTTCAACATCTATTCAACTAAAGGAAATAGACTTCGTTTTGTGGTAAGATGGGCGGATAAAAGGATAATATAAATTCGCTAATTAATAATCGAACCTAACCATTTTTGAACTTCATTGTCTTCCCACGATTTTCTAGAAACATAACTTTCCACTTGGTCTTGCCCTATTTTACCTACATTAAAATAGCGAGATTCTGGATGCGCAATATAATAACCACTAACAGCTGCTGTGGGATACATAGCCATACTTTCGGTTAAGTGTATGCCCGTGTTTTTGGTGGCATCTAGCAATTCAAATAGTATTTCTTTTTCGGTGTGTTCAGGGCAAGCTGGATAACCTGGTGCCGGACGGATTCCAGCGTATTTTTCTTTAATCAATTCTTCGTTTGACAATTCTTCACTGGATTGATACCCCCAAATTTCAGTTCGCATTTTTTTATGCATTAATTCAGCAAAAGCCTC
>CAWUST010000056.1:0-25486 GCA_963925495.1 uncultured Flavobacteriales bacterium
AAATTAAAATTTTAGATTTTGGTGCCAATTGGGGATATGCAAGTTATCAGTTCAAAAAAAGTGGTTTTGAAGTTGAATCTTTTGAAATATCCAAGCATAAAGTAAAATTCGCAAAGCAATTAGGTATTGATATAAAAACGGATTTAGAACAGTTAGGAGGTGACTTTGATGTTTTTTTTAGTTCACATGTAATCGAACACCATCCTCATCCAAATGAAATGATTTCATTAGCTAAGAAAGTTTTGAAAAAAGATGGAATAATGATTACTTTTTGCCCTAATGGATCCGATGAATTAAGAAATGTAAACTTTCAATCTTTTCATAAATATTGGGGTATGGTCCACCCAAATTATTTTGCTGATAAGTACTTTACGAAGAATTTTGATCAAAACCCTTATTATATTACTTCAAGTGCGAATTACAATGAGATTGAGAAGCAAATTTTTTCTGACCAGAAAATCGGAGATACGTCGGGTCTTGAATTACTTGTAATTGCTCAGCCAAACATGGAAGTTGAAAATTAATGAAAGAGAGTGTTGTAGTGTCTTTATTAGGTGCAAGAATGAATTATGCTGTGCCAAGGATTTTTAATGACAACGGTCTCTTAAAACACTTCTACACGGATATTTCGGCGAATAAAGGAATTCTAAAATTTTTACAATTAATTCCGAATAAATATTTAAATGAACCCACCAAAAAAATTAAATCAAGAGTTGCCTCAGGAATACCCTTGAGTAAGATTTCCCACTATCCAATTTTTGGAGTCAAATATGGCATCAATAATGTAAAGGCTAAAGATGAATTAGATTATTTAAGAAACTTTCTTTGGGGTGCGAAGAAATTTAATAATTGGGTAATAAATGATGAGCACTTTACAGGCAATTCAATTTACGCTTTTAATACGGCAGCTTTAGAGTTATTTTCATCTTCATGTTGCCCGAATAATAAAATTCTTGAACAAACTATAGCTCCGTATGCAACAGAAAAAAAAATACTTCGAGCGGAAAGAGAAAATTATAGTCAATGGGTTTTAAAAGAAAGTCAAAAATATAAAGTTTTAGAAACTCTTGAACAAGAGTATATTGACCGAGAAATTGAAGAGATGAAACTTTCAACTTCAATTTTATGTGGATCACAATTTGTTAAAAATGAAATCATCTCATTGGGAATAGACAAAGAGAAATGTCAAGTTGTTCCTTACGGTATTTCGTTTGACAAGCGAGAAATACCCGTGAGAAAGCCCTCAAAAAAAATTGAGGTTTTATTTGTAGGAAGAATTGGCTTGAGAAAAGGGATTCAATATTTACTTGAATCTGCAAAACAATTGGTCCATGTAGCTAATATCACCGCTGTAGGGCCCTTTGATGTAAACGATTACGCCCTTAAGGAAATTTCTAAATACATTCATCTTACTGGACCTGTAAGTCGTTCCCATGTACAGGAATATTATATGAACGCTGATGCTTTTGTTTTGCCTTCTTTATGTGAGGGTTCTGCTACCGTAATTTATGAAGCGATGTCATTTGGGCTGCCAATAATTACTACAAATAATTCGGGTTCTATAATTGAAAATGGAAATGAGGGATTTATAGTTCCTGAACACGACCATCAAGAAATCACAGATTCTATACTTAAATTATTAGATTTTGATTTAAGACAATCGATGGCTGAAAAGTCATTACTCGCCTCTAATAATGGCTCTTACGATGCGTATGCCAGAAGATTAAGTCTAGCAATGAAGGATAAAGTATAATTAATTTAAGAATTGTAAATGTGAAAAAAATAATTGAATTTATTTTGTTTTCTACCATTTTTATAAATGGAATAATTCTATTTAGAACTCCTTTTGAAGGATATCATTACTACTTAATTGCTTTACTGTTCATCCCTTTATTTATGTATAAATATGGGTTTCCTAAAGTCCCGTTTAAGGTATTATTTATTCCTGGTGTCATTGGCATTATTCAGATTTTATTAGGAAATAATGAAATGTTCGTATTTATTAAAATCTGGGGAGGCTTACTTTTTTTGTTGACTTTTTTCCACGGATTAATCGAATATTATAATTATGATGTAAATAGACTGTTTAATGTTTATTTAAAATGGAGTGTCGTTATTGCATACATAGGGATAATTCAAGTTATTTCGTTTATTATAGGCTTTAAATTGGGCTATGATTATACTTGGATTTTTAATAAATGGGCCGTAAACAGTGGAAGTTTATTTTTTATTCGCTTAAATTCTTTTTTTTCGGAACCAGCCCAATTTGCTATTACTATGGCGCCAGCAGTATTCATTGCATTGAGGAGCATTTTTGATAATAAAACAGCTTCTTTTGAAATGTCAAGAAAATCAGCTTTTGTCATTCTTTCGGCTTACCTTATGACTACTTCCTCGGTTGCTTATTTGGGTTTTTTGACTATAATATTCATCTACTTAATAGAGAAAAGGCAAACTGTTTATCTAGTTTTGATTGTTATTATAATTCCTCTTTTATCAGTAATAGCTTACAAAAATATAGATGAGGTTAGGGTTAGAGCTGATTCCTTTTATGGGTTGGCTGTTTTGGATGATTTTTCAATAAAAAACGTAAATAATTCAAGTTTTGTGTTGTACAACAATTTTACCGTTGCATGGAGAAATTTTCTTGACCATCCTTTAGGAACGGGCCTTGGCTCACACCCAATTGCTTTTAAAAAATATTCTCTAACTAATTCGGGTAATATTTTTAAATTAGAATTTAATGCAAAAGATGGTAATTCTACCTTTGTAAGGTTGTTATCGGAAACAGGGATTATTGGTATTGGTTTTTTAGTTTGGCTTTTGGTCGGGAGTTTTTCTAAAGAAAGCAAGGGTTCCGCAAGTTACATATTGTCTACCAGTTTGCTTGTTTTGATAATATTGCATTTGTTTAGGCAAGGCAATTATTTTGTGAGTGGCTTTCCATTTTTTGTTCTTTTATATTATTATAATGGGATAAAGAGTAAAGAAAATCTTCGTTTAAGTGAACAAAATACAGATCAAATAATTGATTCTTTGGATAATACTTTGAAATAAATTTAACTTCAAAGGGGATAAACAAATAGATATTTAGCGTTAATGAAAATTGTTTTTCTATATACTGAAATAGCAGATTATTTTTTATCCGCTTGCCTTGAATTATCCAAGGACGCTGAAGTGCACATTGTTAAATGGGAGGTTGCAAAAGAGGCCCCTTTTAAATTCGATTTCCCCAAGGAGTTAAATATATACGAAAGAGGAGATTATAATAATGCTTCTTTGATGAAGCTCATGAATGAGATAAATCCAGATATTGTCTTTTGTTCAGGTTGGATTGACAAAGGCTATTTGAGTATAATAAAGAACTTCAAGAATAAAATTCCAACTGTACTAACCATGGATAATATTTATGTTGGAAATCTTCGCCAACGAATAGCAATATTATTTGCAAGGATTTCAATTCTTAAGAATTTTTCCCAAGTTTGGGTTCCAGGTGAACTTCAACGTCATTTTGCTCTTAAATTAGGATTTGATAAAAATAGAATTAAGTCTGGTTTTTATACAGCAAATACACCTATTTTCGAAAAAAAGTACTTAATAAATAGGAAGGATAGAATGGACAATGTGCCTAAACGTTTTCTTTTTGTGGGTAGATATGTAAAAGAAAAAGGAATACTCGAATTATGGGACACATACAGGTTGTATAAAGAAGGCGGAGGCACTTGGGACTTGTGGTGTGTTGGCACAGGAGCTTTATGGGACGAACGTCCAAATATTGAAGGTTTAAAACATTTTGGATTTGTACAACCCGGCGGTATTCTAGAAATAATTGAAAAATGTGGAGTTTACGTTTTACCAAGCTATTTTGAACCTTGGGGTGTTTCGGTTCATGAATTAGCGGCAAGTGGGTTTCCTATGTTGTTGAGCAATAAAATAGGATCGGCAAATCGTTTTCTTCAAAATGGTAAAAACGGCTATTTATTTGAATCGGGAAACAAAAAGGAGTTACTGGAGAAAATGAATAAAATATCTAACTTGACTAACTCCGAATTATTTAATATGGGAGAAATTGGATTCGCTAAATCAAAAGTAATGAGTCCGGAAGTGTGGTCGCAGCAGGCACAAAGCTTTCTCATTGAAAAGGTGAAATAAATTGTATGATTGGAATAATTGATTACGGATTGGGAAACGTTGCATCTGTTATTAATATGCTTAAAAAAATAAATGAGCATGATGTAATTTTTTCTAATAACATCACCGAATTGGGAAAGTGCGAAAAATTAATTTTGCCCGGAGTTGGAGCCTTTGAGAAAGGAATGGAAAATTTAAAAAAAGCAAACTTGATAAGCTTTTTAAAGGATAAAGTAGAAAATGACCAAATACCAATATTAGGAATATGCTTAGGGATGCAACTCTTAACCCGTTTCAGTGAAGAAGGCGATGTAGAGGGATTAGGTTTTATTCAAGCAAAAACTAAGAAATTTAATTTTGAAACGGAAAGCCCATTTCCTATACCACACATGGGGTGGAATTATGTGAAAGTTGTGCGAAACAATAAAATTTTAAAAGAGGGTGAGAATCTTAAGATGAAATTCTATTTTGTTCATTCTTATTATGTTGAATGTCAAAATGGAAATGATGTTATAACTACTTCAAATTATGGCATCGACTTTTGTTCATCGTTTAATAATAACAACATTTATGGGGTCCAATTTCATCCAGAAAAGAGTCATATTTATGGAGAACAATTATTCAGAGAATTTGTTTCAATTTGATTTTTAAATGGTATTAAAAAGAATAATTCCCAGCTTATTATACAATAGAAATGGATTAGTTAAAACTACTAATTTTAAAAATCCAGTTTATATTGGTGATCCTATAAATTCGATTCGAATTTTCAATAATAAAAAGGTGGATGAAATATCAATTATTGATATCGAAGCCAGCAAAAGAGGTCTAAAACCAGATTTTAAAAAGATCGGTGAATGTACTTCTGAGTGTTTTTCTCCGATGTCCTATGGTGGAGGAGTCAAATCAATGGATGATTTTCACCAATTATTTAAATCTGGAATTGAAAAAGTAGCGGTCAACACTATAATTATCGAAAACCCTGAATTGGTTATTCTTGCGGTTAAAGAATTTGGTTCTAGTAGTATAATTGGTTCTGTTGACGTAAAATCTAATGTTTTTAATAAACAGAAAGTATTTGGTTATAAAGGAACTAAGTATAGTAAAAGTGTCGCCAGTTATTGTAAATATCTTTCAGAAGATATTGGAGTAGGGGAGTTATTGTTAACATCAGTAAATAGAGAAGGGACCTGGAAGGGAGCAGACATTTCCATGATTAAAGAAATTACTAATGCTATTAAAATACCTGTGGTTTATTCTGGAGGAATTAATTCTATTGATAATATAAATGAAGTATTCAAGCTTGGTCGAATTAGTGGTGTAGCAATAGGAAATATGGCTGTTTATCAAAAAAAGGGAATGGGTGTTTTATTAAGTTATCCTGACGAAAAATTAATTAATCGAAATTAGCTTTATATGTGTGGCATAGCCGGAGTTTTTGGATTAGATAATATTTCGTCCTCGAAAGAGGTCGCAGATGGGTTTTGCAATTCATTAAATCATCGAGGTCCAAATGCACGTGGAACTTATTTTGACCAAGAAGTTATTCTCAGCCATGTACGTCTTTCTATAATTGATATTGACGAACGTAGCAATCAACCGTTTAAAAGTGCCGATAATAGATTTGTTTTGGTATTTAATGGTGAACTATACAATTACCAAGAAGTAAAGACGGAATTCAAAGAATACAATTTCATTACAAATTCCGATACAGAGGTATTGCTGGCAGCATGGATAAAATGGGGAGTTAAATGTTTAGATAAATTTAATGGTATGTTTGCTTTTGCGGTTTGGGACAAGCAAAAAGAAGAGCTATTTTTATGTAGAGATCGACTAGGAATAAAACCATTGTATTTTTTCCAAGGAAATAGAAATTTTGTTTTTGCTTCTGAAATTAGAGCAATGCTGAATTCAGGATTGGTTCCTAGAAAACTGGCTGATGAAAATTTAAGTGAATACCTAAAGTATCAAACCGTTCATGCGCCTAGAACTTTAGTTAAAGATGTTTTCCTAATACCGCCGGGTCAGTATTTAAAAGTATCGGATCAAGAAGTATTAGCAGTGGAATATTGGTCGCCAGAATCAAAAACTGCGGAACCAATTTCATCCAACCTAAATACCACAAAAAAAAGGATATCTGAATTATTGACATCTTCAGTAGAACGGAGATTATTAAGCGATGTCCCTTTAGGAGCATTCCTATCCGGTGGCATCGATTCATCTCTTTTGGTTGGAATTATTCGAGAAAGATTGAATAAAAAACTAGATACATTTGCAATCACTTTTTCGGAGAAAGAATTTTCCGAAGCGCCATACAGTAGAATGGTTGCAAAAAAGTTTAAAACCAACCATCATGAAATAGAATTAAGCCCGAGTGAGTTTAAAAATTCCGTTCCTGAGGCTTTAGGAGCAATGGATCATCCAAGTGGAGATGGACCAAATAGCTTTGTGGTTTCGCATGCTGTGAAAAAGGAAGGAATTACTGTAGCACTTTCTGGTTTAGGCGGAGATGAATTATTTGCAGGCTATCCTTATTTCACTCGTTTTTTAGATTTAAAAAATAAAAGTTATTTACTCAGTTTCCCGAAATATTCGAGGCAAATACTCGCATCTCTTGTTAGAAATTATAAAAAAGGCATTCAAGGACAAAAAATAGCAGAGACTTTATTACTTCCTTATTTTGATGTTGCCCATACTTATCCCATTAATAGGAGAATTTTAGGAGATCGAGAAATCAATCGAGTTTTGGTAAAAAGAAACTCTAAAGATTCACTTTTTGAAGATTTAAAGCTACGTTTTAAATTTGGAGCTAAGGCGAGTTCTCTTCCCGAATTAAGTAAAGTGTCGATAGCAGAGATATCGACTTACATGCAAAATGTATTATTACGAGATAGCGACCAAATGAGTATGGCTAATGCATTGGAAGTTAGAGTCCCATTTCTTGACCACACTTTGGTTGAGTATGTTTTGAAAATACCAGATCAATTTAAGTATCCTAGTTTCTCGAAATCTTTATTGGTAAATTCATTTGACGGATTATTGCCTAATGAGATTGTTCATCGGCCAAAAATGGGGTTTGTTTTACCTTGGGAACAATGGCTGAAAAAGGACTTGCGTGAATTGTGTTTGACCAGTTTAGAATATTTAGAAAACACATCCTATTTTAATGATGGGAAAGTAAAAGCATTGTATGTAAGGTTTTTGAATGAGGATATTGAAATTACTTGGAGTAGAATATGGCACCTAGTTGCCCTAGGTTCCTGGATGAAAATAAATGAAATTGAATAAGACAAAGCTTCTAATATTAAGCGATTGGTATCTCCCTTCTGTTAATGCGGGGGGGCCTGTGAGAAGTGTTTCAGCAATTGTTACGGCTCTAAAATTAGATTTTGAAATTTCTCTTTTAACTCGAGATCGGGATTTTGGATCTACAGAAGCATTTCCGCATATTGAGGCAGATATTTGGATAAAAAAAGATGGGTTTCGTCTTCAATATATTTCTCCTTCTAAAATAAACGAAATTGTGAAGAGAGAAATACAATTAGATTATGATAAAATTTACATGAACAGTCTTTTTTCTTTTCCCTTTACTATTAACCCTTTGAGAAACCTTTCTAAAGATGATAAAAGACAAAAAGTTATTCTAGCTCCAAGGGGAATGTTAGGAAAAGGGGCTTTAGAGCTAAAATCCATTAAAAAGAATATTTTCTTATTCTTAACTAAAACCTTAGGCTTATATCAAAACATTACATGGCATGCTTCAACAGTTTTGGAGAAAAAAGAAATTCAAGAGGTATTTGGAAATAACGTTAATGTATTTTCAATTGAAAATATGGCAGCTTGTACTTTAGAGCCTTTCAAACCATTAGAAAAAATGGAAAATGACTTGAAACTTATTTTTGTTTCAAGGTTGTCCCCAAAAAAGAATTTAAAATTTCTCTTAGAATTAGTAAGTCAGCTTAACTTCAAAGTTAGTTTGGATATTTATGGTCCTATTGAAGATAAATACTATTGGTCTAGTTGCAAGGCTATCCTTGGTAACTCTAATCAAAAAATAGAATATAAAGGTATTTTGGACCCGGACGATTTAGTTTCTGTTATTTCTAATTACCATCTATTTGTCTTTCCTACATTAAATGAGAATTTTGGCCATATTATTCTGGAGACATTAAATTCTTCAGTTCCAATTATACTTTCTAATCAAACACCTTGGCTCAACTTGGAAAATTGTTATGCTGGAAAAGAACTCTCTTTAAGGTCTAAAGAAGAATGGGTTAATTGGTTAAACAAGTTTTACCAAATGGGTAAATTGGAATATCAAAAATGGAGAGAAGGTGCTTGGGTTTTGTCTAAAAATAAATTGGAACAAAACGATTTAGTAAATCAATATATTAATATGTTCAGTGAATAAACCTTTCTATTACTTTTGAATTATTAAATGAATAAAATAGCACTTAATACTTTTGATAATTCCTGGTACAATCCCGGGAGTCCCTTGAAAAGGATATTGTGGCACTTTACTAATATTCTGTTTTTTCAAAACCCTTTTTTCTTATTTATTGGCGTTAAAGTATTTTTGTTGCGAGTTTTTGGGGCTGAAATTGGAAAAGGTGTTGTAATCAAACCAAACGTTAATATAAAGTATCCCTGGTTTTTGAAAATTGGAGACTATGTGTGGATTGGTGAGGCAGTTTGGATTGATAATCTGGACATTGTAGAAATTGGAAGCCATTCGTGTATAAGCCAAGGTGCATTAATTCTTAGCGGGAATCACCATTATAAAAAAAGTTCTTTTGACTTGGTGCTAAAACCTATAATAATTGAAGATGGAGTTTGGATAGGAGCAAAAGCAATGGTTACTCAAGGTGTAAGGTGCGGTAGTCATTCTATTTTGGCGGTTGGTTCTATTGCTTCAAACAATTTAGAAGCGTATAAAATGTATAGAGGAAATCCCGCCATTGCAATTAAAGATCGACGAATTGGATAGAAGTTTAAAATTGAATTTCTTTTATCCATGTACAACTATTAAAGTAATGCAAATAAATTGTCAATTATGGAATTAGATGGCCTTTTAAGAAGGAAGCCTATAAAGATTGAAGGAAGAAATAATAAAGTATTTGATTATTCCAAAGAATCAGAGTCATTTGACTTTTATGTGGATCAATTTGAAGGTGAAAATGATTTTGAGATTGGATCGGGAGTTAAGAATGAAGATTTAAAGGAAGCGCCAAAGGAAATGATTGAAACCATTTCATATTTAAGGAATAATGTACCAAAGAACGCAACTATTATTGAGCTTGGTGGAAGTAAGCACCAAAGAAGAAGTGGGTTTCCCTATTCATTTTTTGACAATTATATTCCTTTAGATATTTCTCTTTCAAGTATGATAGGGTATTCTGAAATTTATGATAAGCAATCTATAGCTTGTGATGCCCAAGATTTGCCTTTTAAAGATAATGTAATTGACGTTGTTATTACTCACACATTTTTAGAGCATCCAATTGACCCAGACAAAGTAGTTAAAGAGATTGATCGTGTATTAAAAGAGGGCGGTACTGTAATACATGCAGACGCATGGCATTGTAGGTGGTGGAAAAGATATGGGGTTTTTGGAATAATAAAGTGGACTGATCAGACCATGAGTCAAAAATTACTATGGATAGTAATTTATTTAAGTGAAATTAAGGTTTTTAGAATTCCAACTATTCTCTTGAATAGAATTGTTAAAACCATTTTTCAGTCCATTAAGCATCCTATAAATTTAACTTTCAAGAAATTAATTCCCAATTATGAGTTGAAGATTTATTCTGATGAAGATGCTGCAGCTTCAATCGACCCAATTGACCTAGTAAGGTTTTACGAATCAAGAAATTACAATTGGATTTATAATAATTCTTTTCTAAAAAGAATATTTTTTAATCAAGCAAATATTTTTTTGAAAAAGGGGAAACCTTAAGTATAGGTTGTGTTAGGATAAGTATTTATGGTTTTTGTAATTATAAAGAGTTAACTGTAATTTTCTTCGCTTTATCCCAATTTACTTCTTCATTTGCTTTACGCAAATCGATAAATTTGTAATCAGAAATGAGTCTTTCCAATTTATTAAATGCACCATTCAACCCATAATAGGACTTGAATTTCCTGGTCAAAGACAATTCATTTATCATTGGTTGTTTTGGGTCAAAATCTCTAGGATGAAAATAAGTCATTACATATTTTGAATTGTTCATCATTTTTTTAATCATTCCATAAGGGAAAAGACGGAAATAACCACCGCCAGAAAATATTAATGGTCTTCCAAAAATTGGGTATAAGTTAATAGGGAATTCTTTGATATTTCCTTCACTACATTCTATGATGCTAGGATTTGCATAACCATATTGTTCCAAACCACCATGGGATCTACTTGCTGGAAAAACACTACAATCGAATTCAATACCTTGTTTAATCAATTCATCAAATACCCATAAATTTTTTTGTGTGATAGAAAACCCTGGTGCCCGATAGCTTTTTATTTTTTGCCCTGTTAAGTCTTCAATGCTTTTAATGGATTTTTCTATATCGTTTTTAAATTCAGATTTATTTTGTTCGTAAGCAATTTGATGCAAGTCGGAGTGAGTTGCAATTTCATATCCATGAGATTGAATTTTTTTTACTACTTGAGGAAACTCTCTTGCGACCCAGCCTAAAATAAAAAAAGTTGCTTTTTGATTCTTCCTATCCAATAATTCAAGAATTCTGTCTACGTTGGATTCTAACCTATGTTCATAGTTGAACCATTCAACTTCTGTTTTTGTGGAATCATTATCCAATATATGAAACCATTCTTCTATGTCAAAAGTTAGAATATTCATTAGAAAAACCGACTGCCATTTTCCCTGAATATTTTCACATCTTCTTTAGTGGGAAAGCTGTTGTATGTCATTTTAGAATTATCGTTTTCAATAAGAACAACTTTGTTCTTCTCAATCAAATCTACTGCTTTTGAAATAGATTCCATACCTATTTTCTTGGTAAGTAAAATTAATTCTTCTTGTGTTTTTTGCCCTATATCAACTTTTTCTTGAACTACAATAGGTCCACTATCGATGCCTTCATCGACAAAAAAAACAGAAACACCTGTTTGTTTTTCTTGGTTTTTAAGCACCCAAAATGTGGGCATTAAACCACGATATTTCGGAAGTAATGCAGTGTGGAGATTCAAGCATCCTTTTGGTGCTAAATTTAATATAGGTGCTTTGAAAATTTGATTTCCTAAAATTGAAATAAGTAAGTCGGGCTTTACAAACTTTATTTTTGCAACTGAACTCTTATCATTTATGGGTTGGTCAAGAAGTATTTCAGGAATATTATTTTTCTCAAGTACAAAACTTATTTTTTTTGATTTACTTAATTTACTTGCCAAAAACTTTAAAGAATAGTGAAGGAAAAAAGGTACTCCAAAAACTGAATAAGTTCGTTTGGCTTTCCCTAAAAAAGACTCCTTTTTTTCAAATGGTGAGGCATCTAAAACCACGCAACCTACTATGGAAGAGTGTTTTGGGAGAATTTCGATTAAGTAGCTTAAATTAGATGCTAAATAAAAAGGCTCATTTTGAGTAATAATTACAATTCTCACTTGGAATATTTTTTAAAAAGTTGAACTAATTTTCTTAGTGGTTTGGCGATTATTATAAAAGGTGATATATTCATTCCATTCACCTTCCAACTTTTATATACTTCGAAATTTGAAATCGCAATATTTTTCAAAGAGCCATTGCTCAATCCTCCAGCTCTCATTTTTGCAATTGTGATTGGTAAGTATTTAACTTTTGCTTTATTTTTATAAATGAAGCGGAGCATTAATTCGTAATCAGCAGCAATTTTAAAATCATTCCTAAATCCCCCATGTTTATCGTATAAACTTTTTTTAATGTATGTCGATAGGTGAGGGGTCATCCATCCTTTTTTATAATTTTTTAAATCAAAAGGACCGGCCTTCCAAAAGCGAACTACTTTTTTTGAATCCAGAGGATTAATATAAATCTTATCCCCATAAACCACATCTGTAGTTGTGGATTCAAAAGTATTTACAATTTGCTCAATGCAATATTTGTCATTTAGCATATCATCTGCATTAATGAAACCGATAACATCTCCTGTGGCAAGCATTAGACCTTTATTCATAGCATCATAAAGTCCGTTATCTTTTTCACTCAAAAATTTTGAGATCTTAGATCCATAGCTTTCAATGACTGCAATTGTTCCGTCAGTGCTCTTTCCGTCTATAACAATGTATTCAATGTTTGAGTAGGTCTGATTAAGTACGGAATCTATGGCCTCTCCAATTGTATTTTGATTATTCCGAACAACTGTAATTATTGAAATTTTCAACACGTTTAATTATAATGAAGTAGGAATTAGATTATTCGAATAGGAATGGAAGAATTAGAAACGAAATAGAATTTTATCAATTGATCTAAAACTTCGCTCTAGATCTTCGTCGTTTAATTTTTCGTTGTACAAAGGGGTATCTCCTTTTGTTGAATTTAGATTTTCTTTTACCACGGATGGAGTATTTGTAAGTAACACCTGTCCACATGTACCAATCGTTATTATCTTCATCACCTCTAATTCCTGTTGATTCTAAATCAGATCCGTAACTGTAATAAACTGGGTTAACATATGATTGATCCTGAGGGTCAATTTCAACGCTTCTATCTTGCAGTGCTTTGGCAATTGGATCATCATCGAACTTGCTATTGTGTTGGTATTTTGAACTCACATCATCCACATAATCTGTAAATGTCATTCTAGCACTTACTTCCCAGCCAATTAAGTGTTTTTTGTTAATTCTAAATTCAAAACCAAGGCCCATTGGCACTGCCATTTGAATCTTACTATATTTATTTCCTTCTGTTTCTATAGGTTGCAAAGCATGCCAAGTTCCATTTAATTCTGCTTTAGGATTATTGTAGAAAGCTCCTGCACCAAGAAATATAAAAGATGTGAATCCAAGTTTGTAGCGATAGGTATGCCCAACATCTCTTAAATGTAAAAAATGATATTCGAAACGAGCAGACAATTCAAAAATATCGTTCCTAAAACTTAGGTTTCTAGAATAGCGTTCAGGACTTTCATTAGAAAATTCATCTGTTCCTTTTAACCTTGCATAGTTAAAACCACCTTGTAAGGCAAATGCAGGAGTAAGGAACTTCCTTCCAGATAAGCCAAAATTTAAACCCATTTGGTTAAATTGAATATCTAAAGGACCAAATTTTGGGGTAGCTCCAGTGCCTGCCAAATCACCAAAATAAAACGCTGCACCAAGTCTAAAACCAAAATCGGTATTGTACTGTGCTTGAGATAGTTTCGGTAAAGCAAGAAGTCCAAAAAGAGCTCCGATAAATAAAAATCGTTTCATATGAAAAAAGGCCATGGAATGCAAAAATAACATTTATCTTACGCATACACAATTATTATATTCTAATCTTTGGTTCGTATATCGAGAAATATGTCTTCTAAACCGTGATAATGTTCATGTAAAGTACTCAGATTGATTAACAATAAATTTATACTTTCGCGCGTGTTAGAGTATGGTAATGTTGAAAAAAGTTCATTTTATATTATTTTGTTTTGTCTTTACATTTGGAAACGGATTGTTAGCTCAAGTTGACCCTCCTGAATTACGTTGTATTGCAATAGAGGATAATAAAGATATTACATTGACTTGGATACCAACTTTAGATCCAATGGGGCAATTTCTAAATTACCAGGTTTATAGCTCTGTTAATGGAGTAACGCTTGCACCAGTAATTTTCACAAATCGTTTGCAAAACACATTCACTTTAATTGGAGCAGGTTTTCCAAAACCACCACCTTTAAATAAAGTTAAGTTTTGGATAATTACTGAATACAATGATGGAGGCACAAAACTTTCCCTACCATCAGATACACTTTGTGCCATGGAGTTGCAGCTTACACTTCGTAATCCAAATACATCGGGAGACTTGAAGTGGAACTTAATGCGGACAAATCCATTAGTAACTTGGGATGCTAAATATAATCTTAAAAGAAAACTGGAAGAAATTCCAAGACCTTCTCCACCTAGAAATTGGGATAATAATTTTGCATTAATAGATTATGCAGATACAAACTTTTCAGATTCGATTACAAGATGTTCGAGAAATATATCTTACCAAATAGAGTTAAAGGACGCTAGCGGCTGTGTTTCAAAATCGAATATAGTTGAAAAGGAGTTAAAAGCCCAAGTAGGAGCAGCGTCTATGACTTTTGATCGAATTACTGTGAACAATAGCAATGGACAAACCAATTTATATTGGACAAAACATCCTGACCCTACTGTAGTGGGTTATATCATAATATACTTGGATCCATCCGGTGCTGATGTTGCAATAGACACAGTTAGTTCAACATCTTTTAATTATGCAGATCAGTTTCACAGTGCTTTACCCAGAAGCCAATGTTATGTAATTGTGCCTCTTGATTCTTGCGGGAAAACTACTGGTGCAGGAACCAAACATTGTACTATTCATTTAGGCAGAACTTTTGATGAATGTGCTGGCGAAGTATACCTGTCCTGGACACCTTATACTGGCTGGCCAAATGGTTTAGAAGAGTATTCTATTTATATGGCTTTAAATGGAGATACTAATTATACAAAAATTGGAAGTGTTTTAGGAGAGGATACAATATTTACGGTTAAAAATGTAAATGCTTTAGATGTGTATTCTTTTTATGTTATTGGAAAAGATAAAACTGGTCGATTTATTAGTTTTAGCAATGTATTGGGTACAAAATTTAACATCCCTAATAGGGTCAAGTTTTTGTATTTAAGAAGTGCGAGTCTAATTTCCGAAAATGAAGTAAAATTGAAAGTGTTAATGGATAGAAAAGCACCGTTTAAACATATAAATATTTTTCGATCTACACAAAGAACAGGTCCTTTTAGACACGTTGCTTCGGTTCGTCCACCTACAAACAATATAAAAGATACCCTATTTGATTTAATGGATACTTTAGGTCGTCCTGCTCAAATAAATTATGTCTATTATTTAGAAGTAATTGATACCTGCGGCCAACCAGTAAATAAGAGTAGTAGATTTAGAACGTTATTTTTATCTGGCACTTCGGATAAGTATATTATGGAAAATGAATTAAAATGGTCCGCAAATATTTCCGTAGACTCTACTGCAACCGATAAGGATGTCTATTCTCTTTACCGAGCAGTAAATGGGAGTTATGCTCTGGGTCCTATTCGATCTCTGTGGTCAAATACATTGGAGTATCTAGATAATTTTTCTGATGAAATTAATAAAGGGGATGAATTTTGTTATCAGCTGAAATTAGCACAAGCGCCAAGCGATACTTTTGTAATTGCCGATACTAGCCTGTCTAATGAACTTTGTTTTAAAATGGAACCAGATATTTTTATACCAAATTCATTTACACCAAACAATGATGGTAAAAATGAAAGTTGGAGACCAAGAACTAGTTACTTAGTTCCAATTGATAACTATAACCTTCAAATTTATGATCGCTGGGGGAAATTAGCTTTTGAAACTACTAATCCTCTTGAAGGATGGAGTGGGGAAAGAAATGAAGGCTTTGCGGCTGAGGGAGTATACCTTTATCATTTGGAAATAACTACAGTTCATGGCAGTAAAATAGATAGAAAAGGAAACTTTAATTTGGTGAGATAGTTGCCTTCGAGTTATGAAGTTATTTAATCAGTTTACCTTCTAATCTATAAACAGACTATTCACATCGAATTCATTGGGTTTCGGCAAATTGAAGCGTAATAGGATTTTACCTTTTTCATCCCTATTTACTTAATTACTTTTAACAAAATTCCCATTACTTAAAGTTTTAGTTTTGAAAAATTTCAACTTTACGTAAAACTCTCTTAAATTATATGATGTCAGATAAAATAATTGGTGAAGGTTTAACTTATGATGACGTGCTTTTGTTGCCTGCTTATTCCGAAATATTTCCACGTGAAGTAAAAATAAATTCTCAATTTTCTCGAAATATTAAAATAAATGTACCTATTGTTTCTGCGGCAATGGATACCGTTACCGAATCCGCATTGGCAATTGCTCTAGCGCAAGAAGGCGGTATTGGTGTGTTACACAAAAACATCTCTATTGAGAGACAAGCAAATGAAGTTCGAAAAGTAAAACGTTCTGAAAGTGGGATGATACAAGATCCTGTTACACTTGAAGTTGGTGGAACTGTAGGAGATGCTCTTGATTTAATGAAGGAACACACTATAGGAGGTATTCCAATAATTGGCGAAAATGGAAAACTCTCTGGAATAGTAACTAACAGAGATCTAAGGTTTGAAAAAAACCGAGAAAAACCAGTTATAGAAGTAATGACCCGTGACAATGTAATTACTGCCGGTGCAGGAACAACTTTAGTTGAAGCGGAAGGAATATTACAAGAACACAAAATTGAGAAACTTCCTGTTGTGAACGAAAACTATGAACTAGTTGGACTCATTACTTTCAAGGATATCATGAAATTTAAAACCAAGCCAAATGCTTGTAAAGATCAATTTGGTAGGCTTAGAGTTGCAGCGGCAGTTGGTGTAACTGGAGATACATTGGATAGAGTTGCGGCCTTGAGAAATGCTGGTGTAGATGCCATTATTGTTGATACCGCTCACGGTCATTCTAAAGGAGTAATTGGAGTTTTTAAAGAAGTGAAAAATGCTTTTTCCGACATTGATGTAATATTAGGAAATATAGCTACCCCTGAAGCCGCTAAAATGTTGGTAGATGCAGGAGCTGATGCTGTTAAAGTTGGAATTGGTCCAGGTTCAATTTGTACTACTCGGGTTATTGCCGGAGTGGGTGTTCCTCAATTTTCTGCAGTTTTAAATGTTGCTCAAGCAATTAAGGGAAGTGGCGTCCCTGTAATTGGTGATGGTGGAATACGTTTTACGGGAGATATTGTTAAGGCACTTGCTGCTGGAGCAGATAGTATAATGGCAGGCTCTTTATTTGCTGGGGTTGCTGAATCACCAGGGGAAACCATTATTTATGAAGGTCGGAAATTTAAGACCTATCGAGGAATGGGCTCACTAGAAGCCATGCAAAAAGGTTCAAAGGATAGGTATTTTCAAGATGCTGAAGATGATATTAAAAAATTGGTTCCAGAAGGAATTTCGGGCCGTGTACCTTATAAAGGCAATTTAGAAGAAGTAATTTACCAAATGGTTGGAGGACTTCGAGCCGGAATGGGGTATTGTGGTGCTGCAACGTTGGCAGACTTGGACAAAGCGAAATTTGTGCGAATAACTTCTGCTGGGGTTTTTGAAAGCCATCCTCATGATGTTGCTATTACTCGCGAAGCTCCCAATTATTCAAAAAAATAACTCATTTTAAACTAAAACTTAAAAAACTATGAAAAGAATCATCACTATTTTCATTTTCACATGCTTTACTAGTCAAATCTTCGCTCAATCTGAAGTTCTAATTGAAATTGGCGATGATAAAATTACTACAGAAGATTTTAATCTTGTTTATAACAAAAACAACTCTTCTGCTCAAGCTATTGATCCCAAAACCAAAGAAGAGTATCTAGAAATGTATATCAACTTTAAACTTAAAGTGAAAGAAGCTCGAGATGCAGGCATGGATACTATGCCTTCTTTTATACAGGAATTAAGTGGTTATAGAGGACAGCTAGCAGAACCTTATTTGACAGATCAAAATGTTACTGAGGAGTTAATAAAAGAAGCCTTCAATAGAATGCAATTTGACGTAAACGCTCATCACATTTTAATTAATGTTGGGCCGGATGCTTCTCCAAAAGACACTTTCGATGCATTTATTAAATGTCAGAAAATTAAGTTGGAATTAACTAATCCTGAAACGCAGTTTGCGGAAATGGCAACAAAACATTCAAATGACCCATCGGCAGCTAAAAATGGTGGAGATTTGGGCTACTTTAATGTTTTTCAAATGGTTTATCCTTTTGAGTCTGCAGCGTATACCACTGAAGTCGGAAAAATTTCAGAACCAGTTCGCACTCGATTTGGTTATCACCTACTTTGGATAAAAGACAAACGCCCTGCTCGTGGCGAAATTCAAGTTGCCCATATCATGGTTAAAACTGAAGATGGAGAAAATGAAGAATCTCTTGCCAAGAAAAAACAAAAAGTAGATGAAATTTACAAGAAATTATTAATAGGGGCTGATTTTGATGAATTAGCTAAACAATATTCAGATGATAAAGGTTCTTCTGCTAATGGCGGAGAGCTACCAATGTTTGGAACAGGAAGAATGGTTAAATCATTTGAAGATGGAGCTTTTTCACTTAAAAAAGATGGAGATATTTCAGAACCTATTCAAACAAAATATGGATGGCATATTTTAAAACGTTTGAAGAAAAAGCCAATTCCAAGTTACGAAGAAACAAAGGCTGATTTAAAAGTTAAAGTTACAAGAGATGGAAGGGGGGTAAAAAGTAAAGATGCTTTTTATGCTCGGGTTAAATTGGATTATAATTATAAACCAAACTGGAAAAACATTGATCAAGTAGCAAGTTTTATAGATGAAGGGTACGCTGCTCATAACTGGAGGGCTGAGGATAAATTGAAAGGAAAATCGAAATCAATTTTCACCCTTATGGATAAAAAATATGTAAATGAAAAAGCTTCATTTAATCAGATGGAATTGGCAATTAGAATTGAAAACGATAAAAGGTTTCAACGTAAACCAATTGTAGATTCTATCGTTATAGTACATACGATTTATGAGGAAATGGTTAAGGAAAAATTATTGGTCTTTGAAAATACTAGATTAGAAGCAAAATTCCCCAAATTTAAAGCCCTTACTCAAGAATATCACGATGGCATTTTACTTTTTGATTTAATGGATAAAAAAGTATGGTCGAAAGCGGTACAAGATTCTTCTGGTTTGTTAGCCTTTTATGAAAATACCAAACAAAATTACACGTGGGAAGAGCGTGCTGATGCTCATGTTTTTTCTTGTGCCAATGAAATGGGTGCTAAGGAAGCAAAAGCAATGCTAGAATCTCAAATGGATACAAGTTTAAATTTGGTTGCAATTTCGAATAAGATTAATGAAAAATCACAGTTGGAAATAAGTATTTCAAGTGGTCCTTATAAAAAAGGAGATAACGATTTCGTAGATCAATACGGATGGAAATCAGGAATTACGGATATTATTGAGAAAGATGGGCGTTGGATTTTCACATATACAGTTACTTTACTTAAACCTGCACCAAAAGAATTGGAAGAGGCTAGAGGCTTAGTTATTTCGGCATACCAAGATAAACTAGAAATAGATTGGATTAAAGAATTAAGAAATAAGTATCCTATTACTGTTAATAAGGAGTTGCTTAAATAGAATGGGGAACAAATCGCTCATTTTATGGATTTTATCCTCTTGTTTTTTAATGAGTTTGGTTTCCTGTGATTTATTATTTGGGCCTAATGATGAAAAAGTTGGAGAGCCAGTAATTCGCGTTTTTGATAAATTTCTATATCATTCGGATTTGTCCAAGATAATTCCAGAAGGTACGGATTCTGTTGACAGTACTATATTGGTGCAAAATTACATGAATACTTGGACGGAAACTCAACTTATGATACATAGGGCTGAGTTAAATTTAAATGAAGGTCAAATGAATTTTGACCAGGAATTGACCGACTATAAGAATAACTTGATTATTTATAAATACGAACAGGCCCTTATTCAGCAAAAACTAGATACCAGTATTTCTCCTCAAGAAATCCAGAATTACTATTCAGACAATCCGCAAAACTTTGAATTGAAAGATTATGTGGTAAAAGCTCGTTGGATAAAAGTGGATAAAGAAGCTCCGAAATTAAAAAAAATTCGCAAAGTAATAAATTCAGAGAAGGAAGAAGATATTGCGGCTTTAGAAGACTATTGTTATCAATTTGCAGCAAATTGTTTGCTGGAAGATACCTGGCTTTATTTAGATGAGTTGTATTCGTCAGTTCCTTTGAAAACAAATAATATTGAAGGTTTTTTACGCTCTAATGCTTCATTTGAAGTAGAGGATGAGCAATTTTTGTATTTGGTTTATATAAAAGATTACAAGCTAAAAGAAACAATATCACCTCTAGAATTAGAAAGAGATAAAATAAAAAATATCATTCTGAATAAAAGGAAAATAAAACTGTTGAGTGCTATTCGTGATGGACTTTTAGAGGAAGGAAAAGATAAAAACAATGTTCAATACTACTAATTTGAGATATAAAATATTAATTCTACTATTTATTCTCCCTTTTGGATTATTAGCCCAACCAGAAAAAGATAATCAGATTGATGGTGTAGTTGCCGTTATAGGAACTGCCATGATTTTACAAAGTGAAGTTGAGGAACAATACGAAGAATACATTAAAAATGGTAAATCAGTAAACGGGAATACTCGTTGCGATGTATTTGAGACTCTTTTATTTAATAAATTGCTACTTAGTCAGGCTGAGGAGGATTCTTTGTATCCTGGGGAAGCTCAAATTTCAGAAGAGATTGAAAGAAGACTTCGGTATTTTATACAACAATTTGGTAGTATAGAAAAATTGGAAGAGTTTTATGAAAAATCGGTAGAAGAGATAAAAATCGAATTTCAAGACCCAATCGAGGAGCAGTTAATGATTCAAACATTACAACAACAAATTACAGGTAGTGTTGAGGTTTCTCCAGGGGAAATTCGCGAATATTTTGAGAATATTCCTAGCGATAGTTTACCTGAAATAAGTGCGCAATTCGAAATAGCACAAATAGTGAGGAAACCACCCATTAACGAAGCAGAAAAATTAAAAGTAAAAGCTAAGTTAGGTAGTATTAGGGATAGAGTAGTGAACGGTGAAGATTTTGGAACTTTGGCGTACTTGTACTCAGAAGACCCAGGATCGGCAAGAGAAAATGGTGAATTAGGTTTTATGGGTAGAGGTGAATTGGTGCCAGAGTTTGCTGCAAGAGCTTTTACGTTGGATGTTGGAGAAGTATCTGAAATTGTAGAAACTGAATTTGGCTTTCATATAATTCAATTGATTAAAAGACAAGGCCAACAAATAAATGTTCGCCATATTCTAATGTCGCCAAAAGTGCAATCTGTTGATATGATAGCTGCAAAAGGATTTTTAGATACATTACTTATTAATATCAAATCTCACGATTCGCTTTCATTTGAAAACGGTGCTATTTTATTTAGTGAAGATAAAGAGTCAAGAAACAATGGTGGTCTCATGGTAAATCCTATGACAGGGTCTTCTAAATTCGAAATGGATCAGATTTCACAAGTTGACCCTTCCTTGTATTTAATAATGGATAAATTAAAAGTAGAAGAAATAAGAGGACCGGAAATGTCTCAATTAAGAGATGGCTCTCGAGCCTATCGTTTAATAAAATTAATTTCTGTAGTAGAAGCTCATAGGGCAAGTTTAAGAAAGGATTATCAACTTATATCGAACATGACACAATCCAAAAAGCAAAGTGAAGTGGTAAACGAATGGATTTCTGGAAAAGTGGGAAACTTTTTTATTAAAGTGGACGAAAATTATCGAACCTGTGAATTTAAATACGACTGGCTGCCAGAAGTTGTAGAAATTCCAAAAGAAAAAACAAAAGAATGAGTGAAGATAAAGACGTTCAATTGGTTGCTCAATTTCAAAAGCAATATCAAGAATTAAATGCCGAAATAGGAAAAGTAATAGTTGGTCAAAAGGAAGTTATTGACTTAGTTCTTATTTCTATTTTCAGTAAAGGACATTGTCTTTTGGTAGGCGTCCCTGGTTTAGCTAAAACGCTTCTTGTTAGTACTATTGCAGAGTCTTTGGGTTTGAATTTTAATAGAATTCAGTTTACTCCTGATTTGATGCCTTCCGATATATTGGGAGCAGAAATATTAGATGATAAAAGACAATTTCAATTCGTGAAAGGGCCGATTTTCGCTAACATTATTTTGGCCGATGAAATAAACCGTACACCTCCTAAAACTCAGGCTGCTTTATTGGAAGCTATGCAGGAAAAAACGGTTACCACTGCTGGACACCATTATAAGTTAGATGAACCATTTTTTGTACTTGCAACCCAAAACCCAATAGAACAAGAAGGAACTTATCCTTTGCCTGAGGCACAATTAGACCGTTTTATGTTTAATGTATGGGTGGATTACCCAACATTTGAAGAAGAGCTAAATGTAGTCAAAAATACAACTTCTAATATTCAACAAAAAGTGGATAAGGTAATGACAGGTGAACAAATTCTTGCCTACCAAAATCTAGTAAGAAAAATCCCAGTTACAGATACGGTGATGGAATACGCTGTAAAGCTTGCAATGAAAACACGCCCTAGCGAAAATGCTCCAGAAATAGTAAACAAGTATTTGAATTGGGGAGCGGGTCCACGTGCATCTCAATTTTTGGTTGTTGGCGCAAAATGCCATGCTTTAGTTAATGGTAAATTTTCACCAGATATTGAAGACGTAAAAGCCATTGCTAAACCCATTTTAAGACACCGGGTTGTACGGAATTATAAGGCGGAATCGGAAGGGTATAGTGTAGATAAGATTATTGAAGAACTGTTGTAAAACGTTCTTTATTCCAATAGTAGGTGTTTGTTATATTTTTAATAAATAATATGAAATTACCTTCCCTTTTTCTTTTCTTATTTTGCGCCTTTGGCCATCGGGAACTTCCGTTGTTGCGGGGTTAAATAGAATTAGATGCAAAAAAAGTTTATACAAGCACCCCGAACCGCTCGCTATTATTTAATAGGTAATACGAAAAACCCAGATAATGTTTGGCTTTGCATGCATGGTTACGGGCAACAAGCCAAGTATTTTGCAGCCAAAACAAAAGCACTAGATAATGGTAAAAATCTGATAATTGTTGTAGAGGCAATGAACCGCTTTTACCTTTCTGGATACAACGGTAGGGTTGGAGCAACTTGGATGACAAGTGATGACAGAGAAGTGGATATTGCAGATAATCATCGTTATTTAGATTTGCTATTACAAACTATAATTAGTGATTATTCATTAAAAAACTGTCCGTTTAACTTACTTGCATTTTCACAAGGAATTGCAACGGCCTGTCGTTGGTTGGTTAGCACAGAATTCAAGTTTCAGCAAATAATATTGTGGGCTGGATCTATTCCCACTGATATAGATTGGGAAAGTGAAGTAGAAAAATTCAACAAGATGAAAGTTCATTATGTTTTTGGTGAACAAGACGAGTTTTTTAATTCCAAAAAAATTAATGAAAATACAGAGTTGTTGGCACATGCTAAAATCAATTATCAATTAACTACTTTTGAAGGCAAGCACGAACTTAAAGATGAGGTTTTGGCATCGTTGATTAAATGAACGGAATATCAAATACATGGCGTTGGATAATTGGGGTTTCATTATCTTTAATTCTCGTTTTATTTTTGTGGTTTTTACGCAACATTGTTGTCTACATTCTTATTTCGGGCATTCTCTCCATATTAGCTCACCCTATTACTCGGAGAATGGAAAAGCTCCAATTAGGAAAATTTAAAATCCACTCTGGCCTTTCGGCTTTTATATCCCTTAATCTAATCTGGATATTGTTTTTTGGGTTAATGAGTATTGTAATTCCATTGGCAGCTTCGGAAATAAGAGTGCTAAGTTCAATAGATTACACTGAACTCTGGTCAAGGGTTGAAAATTTATTTTCCAGTATGGATCTCTTTATGAGAGATTTTGGAGTGTTTACAGGGGACAGTCCTTCTAGTTCAAATTTAATAATGACTAAGCTGAAAGAAATGTTTAGTATTTCCAAATTAACGAGTCTGTTTACAACCGTATTCAATGGTCTAGGTAACTTTGGAATTGCATTTTTCTCTATTTCATTTATCACATTTTTCTTTTTAAAAGAGGAAACCTTGTTTCGGAAAATGGTTATGGTATTCGTACCGAAACAAATAGAAGAACATACATTACAAGTGTTCTCCACTTCTAAAAAATTACTTGCAAGGTATTTTATTGGAATTACCATTCAGGTGCTTCTAATTTGTACTCTGATTACTTCAGTATTACTAATATTAGGGGTGGAAAATGCCATAATTATTGGAATGTTCGCTGGGTTTATCAATCTTATTCCCTACATAGGCCCTTTTATAGGTGCAGGAGTTGGCTTACTTATTGTTTTAACAACTGGAATAAACTTGGAAACATCTGAATTAATTCCTCTCTTGTTCAAAGTGATATCTGTTTTTCTGACTGTCCAACTTTTAGACAATATTTTGTTTCAACCTATTATTTTTTCAAAAAGTGTAAAGGCGCATCCGTTAGAAATATTTTTGGTAATTTCTATTGGAGGCACTTTGGGTGGTATTCCATTCATGATCCTTGCTATTCCTACTTATACGGTTCTTCGAATTATTGCAAAAGAATTTCTATCTCAGTTTAAAGTTGTTCAGGACTTAACAAAACGAATCTAAAAATAAAAATGAAATTCAATTTAAGTGAAATTCAAGAAGTTATAGAAGAACGTAGAACCATTGTCCCTGAGCTTTTTTCTGACCGCAAAGTGCACAAGGAAATTATTGAAAAAATGCTAAACGCTGCTAAATGGGCACCAACTCATAAGTTAACACAACCATGGCGGTTTATTGTTTTTAGAGGCGAAGCTCTCCGGAAATTTGGAAATGCACACGCCGATTTTTATAAAAATAAAGTAAGTCCGGAAGAGTTTAAAGAAAAAAAATACGATACCATAAAAAACCGACCTGTTATGTCGTCGGCTTGTATAGCTATCGTATTGGAAAGAGATCCGGAAGAAAGAATACCGGTGAAAGAGGAAATTGCTTCCGTGGCAATTGCGGTACAAAACATGAGCTTAATTGCCACAGCTTATGGTATTGGAACGTATTGGGGCACAGGTGGTATGATTTATTCCCAGGAAATGAAAACATATCTAGAATTAGGTGAAAAAGACGAAGTTCTTGGTTTTTTATTTGTTGGATATCCGAAACGAGAATGGCCAAAAAGTACACCTCGAAAACCCATTGAGTATTTTACTAAGTGGATAGAGGATTGATTTTTTTATTTCAGAGTAAATTCTTATTGCAACTCAACACTCAACAATAATTTCTATTTTCCCTTAAAACGGACCTAGCTACCAAGTTTGTTGCAATCGTTACAAAAACCACAATACTAATGGAACTTAAAGGCATTAGAATAGCTGCCACAAACGGGCTTAATTTTCCTTGAACGGCAACATTCCCACTAAATTGTAAAGAAAAGAAAGGAAAAAACTCCATTTTACAATCGTTAAGCTTAAACGATTCTGGAGCACTTCAGCCAGCCGATTTTGGTATAGCATAAG
>CAWUST010000057.1:0-22197 GCA_963925495.1 uncultured Flavobacteriales bacterium
TGTTGCACTTGCGGCAAAATTAGGTCGTGATATTTCAGGAGCATTTACTTTGAAGTATATTCATTCAAATCTTACAGGTGGAACTGCGGTGCAAGGTGCAGATACAAAACCAGGGCAAATGGTGGCTGCCGATTTATCCGTTTACTATTTAAACGATAGAATGAAACTTGCTGGAAGAGATATTGAAATTGCAGCCGGTATAGCTATTTCAAACATTGGTGGTAAAATGTCTTATTCAAACACAACCAATAAGGATTTTATTCCTACTAATTTAAGAATTGGACCAAGGTTTACTTATGTCATTGATGATTATAATAAAATTTCAATACATGCTGATTTCAATAAATTATTAGTGCCAACGCCACCAGTTTACAAACAAAAACTTGACTCACTTGGGAATTCGACAGGAGTGCCTGAGAAAGATGGCAGTAAATTTGTGATTGGCGCGGGTAAGGACCCGGACAGGCCGGTTGTGGAAGGCATGGTGTCCTCTTTTTATGATGCACCTGGAAATCCTGTGACAGATGAAAATGGCAGGTACATTGAAAATGAAGATGGCACCTACAAAGTAGAAAAAGGAAGTGTATTAAAAGAAGAAATGCGCGAAATTAATTGGGGTGTTGGCCTTGAGTATTGGTATGATGAATTGTTTGCTTTGCGTGCTGGCTATTTTTGGGAACATGAATTGAAAGGGAATAGAAAGTTTTTTACTGTGGGAGCAGGAATACGCTACAATATTTTTGGACTTGATTTTTCTTATCTTATTCCAGCATATTTTGGTAATAGTGCTCAACAGTCTCCGCTTCAAAACACAATTCGATTTTCTTTAATTATGAATTTTAAAGAAGGTGGAAACAAACCGAAAACGAATGGCAATACTCTCGCTCCTTAATTTTCATAAATGATTCCCAGAATTGGCTTCGGATACGACATACATAAGCTTGCAACCGGTGAAGAACTTTGGCTTGGAGGAATAAAATTAGATTTTCATTTAGGAACAGTTGGTCATTCAGACGCTGATGTATTAATACATGCCATTTGCGATGCCTTGCTTGGCGCAGCGAATCTTCGAGATATTGGTTTTCATTTCCCAGATACAGATCCCAAATGGAAAGGAGCGGACAGTAAAAATTTGCTTAAAGGAGTTATCCAATTACTTTTAGAAAAAGGTTATTTAGTTGGAAATGTTGATTCAACTATCGTAATAGAACAACCAAAGATTAACCCCCATATATCTAAAATGCGAAAAATACTTGGCCAATTAATGAATGTGTCAGAAGATGAAGTAAGTGTTAAAGCTACAACGAGCGAAAAATTAAGTTTTGTAGGTAACGAAGAAGGTATTAAAGCATATGCTGTTGCTCTAATTTATAAAAAGATTTAATGGGTTCTAGAAAGGTACATATCGATCCAGAGTTTACGGAATTTGATTCATTTAATGATTTGCCAGAAGCCGTTCAAAGATTGGTAAAAACCGCAAAAGAGATCAGTACCAGTGCTTATGCTCCATATTCAAAATTCATGGTTGGTTCTGCAGTACTTCTTGAAAATGGTGTTGTTGTTGCCGGTTGTAACCAAGAAAATGCAGCGTATCCATCAGGTCTTTGCGCGGAACGTGTTGCTTTGTTCTCGGCACATGCCAATTACCCAGGAGTAAATATTAAAATCATTACCATATTTGGTAAGGGCCTTAACAAGGAAGTTCTAGAACCGGTTGCTCCTTGTGGTGCATGTCGCCAAGTGATTTCGGAATACGAAGACCTTGCAAAGGAAAAGATCGACATCTATATGGCTGCAGATAACAAGGTTCTTCATGCTAAAGGTATCGAATCCCTTTTACCTTTCCGGTTTAGATTACTATAATTGATTGATATATCAATCAAAAGAAATTTACCGACATATAATCATCCATCATTTTGTATAAATTTGCGATCTCTTATTGGAAAAGTACATGTCGAAAAAATCAAAATTTACAAAAGCTAATTACCTCACTTGGTATGAGTCAATGTTACTCATGCGGAAGTTTGAAGAAAAATGTGGTCAGCTATATATTCAGCAAAAGTTTGGTGGCTTTTTACATCTTTATATAGGGCAAGAAGCTGTTGCTGCTGGAACTATATCGGCGTGCACTAAAGATGACAAACACATTACTGCATATAGAGATCATGCTCACCCTATTGGATTAGGACTTCATCCGAAATATGTATTGGCTGAATTATATGGAAAAGCCACTGGATCCTCAAAAGGAAAAGGTGGTTCAATGCATATTTTCAGTAAAGAATATAATTTTATGGGAGGTCATGGAATTGTAGGTGCTCAAATACCTATGGGCGCAGGAATTGCTTTTGCAGAAATGTATAAAGGAACTAAAAATGTTGCTTTTTGCTCTTTTGGAGATGGTGCTGCACGACAAGGTGCTCTGCATGAGACTTTCAATATGGCAATGATTTGGAAAATACCTTGTGTATTTATTATTGAAAATAATAATTACGCCATGGGAACTTCAATTTCTAGAACAACTAATGTTACTGATATGTCTAAAATTGGTGACAGTTATGAAATGCCATCTGAAGTTGTAGATGGGATGACAGTTGAAGCTGTTCACGAAGCCATTGATAGAGCATCGGCTCATTGTCGAGCTGGAAAAGGCCCTTATTTGTTGGATATTAGAACTTATCGTTATAAAGGTCATTCTATGTCTGACCCTCAAAAGTATCGATCTAAAGATGAAGTGGCAGAATGGAAATCTAAAGATCCAATTGAAAAAGTATTGAAGATTATTAAAGAAAATAAATACGCAACCGAAAAACAAATTGAAGCAATTCAGAAAAAAGTTAAAGATTTGGTAGAAGAATCAGTGAAGTTTGCTGAAGAATCACCAATGCCAGAGGCTGGTGAGTTGTACAAAGATGTTTACGTTGAAGAAGATTACCCATTTGTAAGAAATTAATAATATGGCTGAGGTTGTAAGAATGCCCAAGTTGAGTGACACAATGGAAGAAGGTGTTGTTGCTGAATGGCATAAAAAAGTTGGAGATACTGTTGAAACTGGTGATTTACTTGCCGAGATTGAAACGGATAAAGCCACAATGGAATTTGAATCTTTTCAAGATGGAGTTTTACTTCATATTGGAGTAGAAAAAGGAGGTGCTGCACCTGTCGATGGAATTTTAGCGATTTTAGGTGAAAAGGGAGAAGATATTTCCTCCATATTAAGTGCGGAATCTGCACCTGATGAATTACTTGAAGGCCCAACTCCTGAAGCTTCAAAAGCGCCAGAAACTAGTGTGCCACCACAAGTTCAAAATACTCCCGCTACACCAAGTCCTGTTTCGAACAATACCGGAAGAGTAATTGCTTCTCCCTTGGCCAAAAAATTGGCTACAGATAAAGGAATAGAAATTTCTAGTATTCAAGGAAGTGGAGACGGAGGAAGAATTGTAAAAAGGGATATTGATAATTATAATCCAAATGCAAATACTGCATTAAACCCTGTTTCTTCTGAGTCTTTTACAGATGTTCCTGCTTCTCAAATGAGAAAATCCATATCGAAAAGTTTAACTAAAAATCAATTTAGCGCACCACACTTTTATTTGACGATTGGTTTGGATATGGATAATGCTATTGCGGCGAGAAAAAGCATGAATGAAATTTCCCCAGTGAAAATTTCTTTTAATGATATTGTAATAAAAGCGGTAGCATCTGCCTTAAAAGTTCATCCGAATGTGAATACCTCTTGGATAAATGAAACGAGTACTGTTAGAACAAATCACCACATAAGTATAGGTGTAGCAATGGCAGTAGAAGATGGTTTATTGGTTCCTGTTGTAAAGTTTGCAGATCAAAAAACATTGGCTCAACTTTCTGCTGAGGTAAAAGAATTTTCAGCTAAAGCTTCCGAGAAGAAAATAAAATTAGAGGAGTTACAAGGAAACACATTTACAGTTTCTAATTTAGGGATGTTTGGGATTGAAGAGTTCACGTCCATTCTAAATGCTCCGGAGTCATGTATAATGGCAATAGGTGCTATTACGCAAACCCCAGTTGTAAGAAATGGTGAATTAGCAATAGGAAATATTATGAAGGTAACTTTAACTTGCGATCATAGAACAGTTGATGGTGCAAGTGGAGCGAAATTCTTACAAACGTTTAAGTCATTCGTAGAAAACCCTGTGACTATGTTGGTATAGTTAACCCTACATTATTTAATGAATTTATTAAGGCCCCTTCATTTAATTTGATGGGGCCTTTTTGTTTGCCTGAATTTGAAATAGAGAGCCAGTTGAACATTTCAGGAGAGATGTCTTTTTGATTTACCATTTTAAACTGAGGATTATCATTTAAATACTTTGCCAAGTATTCTTGTTCAGTTTGACCTGGTGTCGGTATTAAAATAGCTGGAGTTCCTAGAGTTTTATAATCCATTATACTGCTGTAACCCGATCGGCTAATAACCAATTTGGCACGATTCAATAAATCGTTCATGATTTTTTGCGGAGCAAGATTATAATGCTCAAATTCAATGTTTGTTTCGGATTGTACCGAAGTCCCACGAACCATTACAATTTTTGAATTTAATGGAACAGAATGCAGAAGTTTAATTTCTAATAAACTTCGTTGAGGTTCGGGACCAGAAAGTACAATCAGGAAATCAATATTTTTTTTTACTTCTGTTTTTGAATAGGAACTTAACAAGCCAATTCGGCTGTGTTTTAGGCGTGTAGAAGATAGATTTCCACTTAGGTTATCCTCATTATCGGGTAACCATATTGAATTGAAATTCGCTAATAATTTGTTGTTTATTTTGTTGAGCCAGGAAAGCGCTTTTGGCAATCTAATATTTAGCTGATGACAAATTATTATGGAAGGAAGAGATGAAGAGTAACAACTGTATCTATTGTCAGAAATAATTAGATCATAATTCTGGTTCGAATCCAATATAGTATGGAGTATTTTTTTCTCTTTTTCAGCTGACTTTATCAGTTTTGGAACTTGGCAGAGTAATTTAAAAGGTAATGCTTTTGCTGATTTTGAATATTGAATTTTATAGGGAGGTAGTTCAATAAACTTGGATTTGGGAAATTTTTGTTGAAGTAATACTAAAGCGTCTCCATCCGATGCAATATCTACTTGAATTCCTTTTGAAATTAGAAACTCAATAACAGGAGTACTTCGACTGGCATGACCTAAGCCCCAATTTAATACGCAAAAAAGTACTTTATTCAGTTTTTTCAATTTGCAGCAAAATTATTTCATCAAAAATAATTGGCTTTCTTGATATTCGGCTTTATTACCTCACATTCTTTTGTTTCTTTGAAAGCTATAAATACAAGTATGAAAGCAATTGTTACTGGTGCAACTAAAGGAATAGGAAGAGCTATAACAATGGCCTTAGCTTCGGAAGGATATGACCTTGGTTTGGGAGCAAGAAATTTAGAAGAATTAGATTATTTGAGTAAAGAAATTAAAGCCTTATTTCCGAATATTGAGGTGATTACCAAGTCTGCAGATTTCTCTCAGAAATATGAAACTAAAAATTTTTCCGATACATTTATTCATTATTGGGGAAATATTGATGTTTTAGTGAATAATGTCGGACAATATGATGAAGATAATTTAGACAACTTTTCGGAGTCAAAATTGAATAACTTATTGAATATTAATTTTTATAGCGCACTTCGGTTAACTCAACGCTTTATTCCTGAATTCAAAAAAAGGAAAAAAGGGCATATTATAAATATATGTTCAGTTTTGAGTAAGGATATTCGAACTAATGCCGTCTCGTATACAATGAGTAAACAACTGATTTACACTTACACAAAAATTTTAAGAGAAGATTTAAGAGCCAGTAATGTTAAGGTTACAGCTATTTTACCGGGAAGTACAAATACTTCTAGCTGGGATGGGATAGACGCTCCATTGCATGAATTTGTTCAGCCTCAAGATGTTGCCAATGGAGTTGTTATGGCATTGAAAAGCAAAGGCATGGTGGAAGAATTAGAAATAAAACCAATTAATCCAGATTTATAACATGGGAAAAAAGAAAAAACTACTTCGTTTTGCGGATAACAAAATTTTTCCGAATGTCTTTGAACCGCCATTATTAGAGTTTTTTGATAAAGAAAAAGGTGGAGTTGTTAAACACAATTTTGCAGGAAAATGGCACTCAGAAGTCTTTAAAAACAACAACCCTATCGTTTTAGAATTAGGTTGTGGTAAGGGAGAATATTCTGTTGGTATGGGCAAGAAATTTCCCGATGTAAATTATATTGGGATTGATATAAAAGGAGCTAGAATTTGGTTTGGAGCTAAAGAGTCTTTGGATTTAGACTTGAAGAACATTGCCTTTCTGAGAACTAGGATTGATTTCATTGATGCTTTTTTTGAGAAGGATGAAGTTGATGAAATTTGGGTCACGTTTCCAGATCCACAACCAAAAGATGAGTGGGCGGAAAAGAGACTTACAAGTAAATCGTTTGTAGACAAATACAAAAAGTTTCTAAAGAAAGAAGGATGGATTCATCTTAAAACGGATAGTGCTTTTTTGTACACGAATACTTTAGAAGTGATTCAAGAACAAGAATATCACTTGGTTCACAATAACGATGATATTTATAAGAATGATATGCAGGGTTATAGTGGCATTGAAAAAGAAATTTTAAATATTAAAACTTATTATGAAGGTGAGTTTTCAAAGAAAGGACATTTGATTACTTATCTTAAATTTAGGCCGTGAAAGACAACAAACACGAATCTTTTTTTAAGGATGTTTTTGAGGTAGTTCGCCTCATTCCAAAAGGCCGAGCAACTTCTTATGGAGCCATTGCTAAATACCTGAGTCTTGGGCGTGCTGCAAGGATGGTTGGATGGGCAATGAATGCGGCCCATGATCAAATGCCTCCAGTTCCGGCACAGCGTGTAGTTAATAGAAATGGAATGCTAACCGGCAAACATCATTTTGAAACACCTTATGAAATGCAAGATTTGCTTGAATCAGAAGGGATTGAGGTGGAAAATGATAAAATATTAAATTTTCCCGAGATATTCTGGGACCCCTCAGAGGAGCTTAATTTAGAAAAATAAAATTTTATAAAAAAGACAAAAATACTAGATCCATTAAGCCTTATTTATACCCAATCTAAATTATCTTCGCAAGATGGAAATCACTAACGAAAAAATTCTACATGCCTTATCATTTGTAATTGAGCCCGACTTAAAAAAAGACATTGTTTCATTAGGATTTGTATCCAATATTTCTGTTGACGGAAACACTGTGTTTTTTACGGTACAAGTAAGCAATCCAGCAATGCACAACCGTAAACGAATGGAAGAAGCTTGTGAAACACAAATTCATTTAAAAATATCAAACGAGATTCAAGTTCGTGTGGATGCTGTAGGAATGGATAAAGAGAAAAAAGAAAGTCCAGAAACACGAAAAGTCCTTCCAGGGGTAAAAAATATTATTGCTATTGCTTCAGGAAAAGGTGGAGTTGGGAAATCTACCATTACTGCAAATTTTGCCGCCGGTATGGCAAAAAAAGGATACAAAGTTGGATTAATTGACGCGGATATTTATGGTCCATCAATTCCCATTATGTTTGATGTAGAAAACCAAAAGCCAGGCATGGAAGATATTAATGGGAGTAACAAAATGATTCCTGTTGAATCTTATGGGGTTAAAATACTGTCCATAGGTTTTTTCGCTGAAACTGACCAAGCTATTGTCTGGAGAGGGCCAATGGCTAGCAAAGCTCTAAATCAAATGGTTTCTGATGTGGAATGGGGTGAATTAGATTATTTGTTTATTGATCTACCACCGGGAACAGGGGATGTTCACTTATCTATAGTTCAGGCAGTTCCAATTACGGGTGTTGTGATGGTAAGTACACCACAGCCAGTGGCTTTAGCAGATGCTCGAAAAGGAATTAATATGTTTAAATTGGATTCTATTAATGTTCCTATATTAGGTTTAGTAGAGAACATGAGTTGGTTTACTCCGGCAGAATTACCGGAAAATAAATATTACATTTTCGGAAAAGACGGCGCAAAAGAGCTAGCAGAAAAAATGGATATTCAATTATTAGGTCAAATTCCTTTAGTGCAAAGCATTCGAGAAAGTGGAGATGTAGGTCGGCCTACAATTTTGCAAGAAAATACTTCTCAGGCTTTAGCCTTTGAAGAAATGGTAAATATACTAGAAAATAAACTGGATAAGAAGTAAGGCCTAATTCCGTTAAATTTGTTACAATTCAAAATCACATTATGCAAACTTCAGTTTCAACAAACCTTTTCGATAAAGTAAATAAAGCACTTGAAGATATGCGCAACTTCGTAAAGGAAGATGGTGGCGATCTAGAACTACTTGAAGTTACGGAAGATGGTATTGCCCGAGTTGAACTTAAAGGATCTTGCACCAATTGTTCAATGAATAATATGACTTTTAAAGCTGGAGTGGAAGAATCTATTTTGAGATCCGTTCCTGAAATCGTAAAAGTTGAGGCAGTGGGTTTTGTACTTGTTAAATAGAGAAATAAGTTTTAAAATCAGCCCTGTTGTGAATCCTTATAGTGATCATTTAATCAGGAACAATATGAGGAAATCGAAATTTATTTTTGATGAAAAATCTTCGATTTAATCAATCCTAGTTTATTTATAAAATAAATCCAGCTAGTCCATAAAACACCTAAACCATATACCGAACTTCTTTTAAAGTTTATAGAACTGGCTTCTTCAAAATATTTTGTAGGGCATGTAACTTCGCCAATTTCAAAGCCAGCGTAAAAAATTTGCGCAAGCATTTGGTTGTCAAACACAAAATCGTCCGAATTTATATTATAATTAATTCCCTCTAAAACTTCTCTGGAAAAGGCGCGGTAGCCAGAGTGATATTCCGAAAGTTTTTGGTTCATTAATATATTTTGCGATAAGGTTAAAAATCGATTTGCTATATACTTATAAATTGGCATTCCACCTTTTAAAGCTCCTTTTCCAAGTATTCTTGAAGCCAAAACAACAGGGTACAAATCATTAGCAATAATATGAGCAATGGAAGGAATAAGAAGAGGAGTGTATTGGTAGTCAGGGTGAACCATGATTACTATGTCAGCACCTATTTCTAGAGCTTTGTTGTAAAGCGTTTTTTGGTTTCCACCATATCCTTTGTTTTCTTCATGGCGAATAACGTGTTTAATCCCTATTCTTTTGGCAACTTCGCTAGTATCGTCAGGGCTATGATCGTCCACCAAAATAACATCGTCAACAATGCTGAAGTCAATCTCCTTGTAGGTTTTTTCTACCGTTTTTGAAGCATTGTAAGCGGGCATTACCACCACTACTTTTTTACCTTTTATCATTGCCGAAAATTTGTTGCAAAAGTAAAGTTTAGTTGTGGTTATACAAAACTCAAAACGCCGGACATAAAACCGGTCTATAACTTTTTATTTTTGGTCTTGAGGCAATTCTATATCCACCATCTTTAGGATATTTTACCCGAGTACTTCTCCGTCATCTAAGTTTGAAACGCGAATCACCCAATTCCCTTTTTCAATTCTAGAATCGTGTGACCCATCGTTTGTCCCAAAAACAATTGTTTGATAAATACGGTTTTGTGCTTTATCGATGATAAACGGGGCGTTTCTAGTATTAACTTTAAAGTATTTTTTAAATATCTAAAATCCGTTTTTATGGTTGTATAATAGGGGGTTAAGTCTACTTTATTCGTGTTTTTTCACGGATAACCAAGTCGATTTATGATTGACCTTTACAAATAAGAAAAACTGAACAAAAGAGAATACCGAAGATTATCCTTGACATTCTTAATGTCGGATTAATAAAATTGGAAAACGAGATTGGCGTTATTTTCAAATCAATTTCGAAATCCAATTAACTCATTCCTTTTTCAATATAACCTATCAAAGCATGAATCACTTTAATATGAATTTCTTGAATACGATCGGCATAGTCTGATTTTGGAGCTCGGATTTCTACATCACATTCGCCCACTAATTTACCACCATCTTTTCCGGTAAGGCAAATAACTCGCATTCCTTTTTCTTTTGCGGCTTTTACAGCATTTAGAACATTTTCGGAATTTCCGCTGGTCGATATACCTAATAATATATCCCCCTCATTTCCCACGGCTTCAACAAATCTAGAAAAAACGAATTCGTAACCATAATCATTGGCAACACAAGAAAGGTGTCCTGCATCGGATATAGAAATTGCTGCCAAGGCAGGTCTGTTTTCTCTGTAATTTCCTGAAAGTTCTTCGGCAAAATGCATGGCATCACTCATAGATCCACCATTTCCACAACTAATAATTTTACCTCCATTTTTAAGGCAGGTGATCATCAGGTCACCGGCCAGTTGAATAAGAGCAAAATTTTCGTCTTGTGAAAATTCATTAAGAACTTGTTGTGCTTCAGAAAATTGAGCGCTAATAAAATCCATTTATTTTGCTTTTTTGTAAAGATCCAATCCTTTTAATAGCCAAACTTTAAAATCTTCGGGTTTTCGGTGTCTATCAAAATCGGCAGAACCATTTGCCAAATCCTCACCATTTGGGCCTAACATGGTGTAGTATGGTTGAGTATTCGTTTTGTATCGCACAACCTGTTTGTACATCCATTTGTCTCCCACGCTTTTAAGTGTCTTTTTTCGGGTACCAATCATTACTTCTTTTACCTCATCGGCAGGTAATGGTTCTTCAAAATCAACATAAAGAGAAACAATCACTACATCGTTTCTAAGAACATCAATAATACCAGGTTCACCCCAGACTTTTTCTTCCATTTTTCTACAGTTTGCACATGCCTTTCCTGTAAAATCTACAAAAAGAGGTTTGTTAACAGACTGTGCATATTTTAATCCTTCATCCCAATCATAAAACACCTGTATATTTTGAGGCCCTTGGTGCATTCCTTCGATATGAGCACCTCCTGATGCTGCTCCACCGCCACCTGCAAAACTTCCAAATGGCGCTTCAGCGTAAGTCATCGGAGGAGGAAAACCTGCTATTAATTTTAATGGTGCTCCCCACATTCCGGGAATTAAGTAAATGGTAAAGGTGAAAGTAATTACAGCTAAAAGTACTCTAATAACTGGCAGTTTTTCAATAGCTGAATCGTGCGGAAGCCTAATTTTACCAATAAGATAAAAACCTAACATGGCAGAAATTACAATCCAAAAAGCCAAGAATACTTCTCGTGTTACCCAACCAGCATCTATTACTAAATCGGCATTAGATAAAAATTTCATTGCAAGTCCTAATTCTAAAAAGCCTAAAACAACTTTAACTGAGTTTAGCCATCCACCTGATTGTGGTAAAGAGTTCAACCATCCTGGAAAAGCAGCAAATAGTCCAAAAGGAAGCGCGATAGCAAGCGAGAACCCAAACATTCCTACAATCGGCATCATTCCACCAACTTGTGCGGCTTCAACTATTAATGTTCCTACAATAGGTCCAGTACATGAAAAGGAGACAAGGGCCAATGTAAAAGCCATGAAGAAGATTCCTATCATGCCGCCTTTATCTGCACCCTTGTCTGCAGCATTTACCCAAGAAGAAGGAAGTACTATTTCAAATGCTCCTAAAAATGAGATGGCAAATACAGATAGCAGAACAAAGAATATGATATTGAACCAAAAATTAGTTGCCATTTCACTCAGGACCTCGGAACCGAAAACTGCAGTAACGACGGTTCCTAGTAATACGTAAATTACTATGATGGAAATACCGTAAAAAACAGCATTTCTAATTCCTTCCGATTTAGTTTTTGACTGTTTGGTGAAAAAACTAACTGTCATAGGAATCATAGGAAACACACAAGGAGTTAGTAATGCTGCAAACCCACTAATAAATGAAAGAAAGAAAATACCCCAAAATGAACGCTTTGAAGTGCTATTAGATTCCTCGTTTTCCGCAGTCTCTTCAGGGCTACTTAAACTAGAATTGGAGTTGTTCAATGATATTTCAAATTCAACGGCCTCTGGAGGAAGGCACATTTTTTCATCACAAACCATGAAATAAACTTCCCCTTTTATTGAAGTTGCAGATTCCGTAAGTATTTTTTGCTTAAGGGTAACATCAGTAGTATAAAACCGAAGATCCATTGCGAAATTCTCGTCATATTCGTCGATCAAATCACCTTCTTCTATGGTTTTTCCATTTAATGTAAAATTAGAATCGGGATTAAAGAAGTTAACCTCAGTTGCAACAGGTCCATCTTGTCTTTCAAGATCCTGTGAATATACGTGCCAGCCTTTTTCAATATTGGCAGAGATTATTAGTTCATATTCATTTTCTCCAATTTTCGTTGCTTCAAAACTCCATTTTACTGGTTCTTTAATACCCGAACTTTTGTTCTCATGAATTATTAGTTCAGCTTCTTTTGTTTCTGGTGATGGAGATAATTTAATCTTATCCTCTTGAATGATTTTTGTTTTTTCTTCTTTTTGCTTTTCGGTTTTTTTCAAATCGAATGAAAAGTTCACGTATTCTGGAGGCAAACATTTCGAATCGTCACAAGTCATGTAAGTTAATTCGCCTTTTATGGTTGTAGATTCAGCCAATACTTTAACTCGCTGGACAAAAGTCACCTCGTTATCGAAGTAAAGCAAGTCCATGTCAAAGTTTTTGTCATACTCATTTATTGGTTTTGGTTCTTTTATTCCTTTGTTAAGCTGATAACTTTTATCCGCAGTAAAATCGAATGTCGTTGGAACTGGGCCCTTATCTGGGTCTAGTGTGTTGGAGTATATGTGCCAATGCTCCTCAATGGCAGCGGTAAATAGCAAATCAAAAGTATTTTCTGTTACTTGCTTGGAGTCAAAACTCCAACGTACTGGGTCTTCAATTTGACCAATACTAACTAAACTTAATATACTAAGTAGAACTCCTAAAGTGTACTTCATAATTATGTAAGCATAAATTTATAAGCTGCCAAATGTAGCTATTTTAGAGAACCTTAAAAGCTTGTTTTAAAAGCTTAACAGCAAGTGTTAAACAGACAACAAAAGTTAATAGTTTAGCTCGTTACTTCCTTTTAAACCAAAGTGTTTACGTAACCCATAAACTGCCAAATAAAATATAGGTCTGTCTAATAAAGATGCAAGGGCTTTAAATAACTAGCCATCTAGAATAAAAGCAAAGATCTCGTCCGATATTTTTACCCCTATAAATAGAACCAAAACCTCCAAGGAAGTATCAATCAATTGTGCGAAAATGTAGGCAATTATTGATGAAGCTACAATTCTCCAAGAATTTGCAAAAGCAGTTTCGTAAGTAAGGTCGTTTACAGGAGAACCTTCAATGGCATGAAACTGATGGCCTAAAAACAAGATAAAAAGAACAAATATAGATGCGGCTAAACCGGTATAAACTAATGCACGAGTTTTTTTACGACCATATATTTCAGAAAGAATATCGGTAATTAGTAATGTAATAGGGTTAGGGAAGTATACCCACAGAAATAATGAAGGTCTTAAATCCTAAATCTACAGAAATGAATTTATTCGCAATTAAATTTCAGGTAACCAAAGCTGCAATAAACAACCCCTCTAAAAGCAAGTGAAGAGCATCCGCGTGTTTTTTATTTTGTCTATTCATTTTAGTTTGCGTGACCTGCAATTCGATTAAATAAAGGTGAAAAAACAGGTACGCATAAAATGGCTAAAATTGGAATGGCAGGAACCCGAAAACGAGAATCTACCTCGGTTAAACTTGAAACCAATGCAAAATAGCCCACAAGAGAAAAGAGTAATAAGAAAATGGTTAAATCCTTTGTAAGCCAATGGCGAAGTGAAAATAGAATTCCAAGATAAATTAAGCCAAGCATAAGGATTTGAAAGGTCACTAAAATGAGAGTTAGGGTATCTGAATTGTCTAAAGTTTTAGCCAACAAGTCTCCTTTTCTTCTTTCTTCGACCGATGATATAGCAGAGTATGAGTTATCGCCTTTTAATTGCATGTTGAAGTATGAGCGCATGGGTTTTATAAAAAACATAACACAGGATGTCGCCCACATTTTGAGAAAAACGATTGGGTGTTTTTTAACCACTCTTTGGGTTTCGGTTTGAGCAAATGAAATAAATGGCCCCATTGCCCCGGCGTCATTTACAAAATCAAGATATCCTAAACTATCATTTCGGTATTCTAATTCAATTAACTTTTGTGGGCGATTTTCTGCAATTGACCTTGTTTGGGTTGAAGTATGAAAAAGTAAGTTTACTTCAGATATGCTAGAAAAAAATGGAGTTCCAAATGTGCTATTGTTTCGGTAAACCCAAGACCCAATAAAAATTGCTAGAATTACTAAATGAATAACCAGAGTTCTAATTCTCCTAAAAAAACCAAATCCAGAAAACAGAAAATAGCTTATTGGAATAAATAAAGAGTAGTAAAGCGTTATGGGTCGGACTAACGTTGCAAGTGCCAAGATTATTATACTTACAGTAAACGCACTTTCTTCCTTAAATCGAACTCCCTTTACAGCATAATAAATGGCCGCTACTAATAATAAGGTAAATAGGTTTTCGGTTGCAACAAGGTTGCCCATGAAAATGCTCGGCAGATCTACTGCTACTAGTAATCCCGCTAAAATATTTGCGGCGTTTTTTCTGTTTATAATTTCAGCAATTTTGAATGTGAAAAACGCGGTTAAGGCTCCAAACAGGGCTTGGATATATATTATCCATTCACCACCTAATTTTGCAAGATGAAAGAGCGCGATAAATACAGGATAGATTGGCATGCGTGTGCTATCTGGCGTTTGTGGCTCGGATAATATTTGACTAAAAACTTGGTCATCGAAGAGGTTTTTTGCAAGACTTAAATAGCCCCATGAATCATACTGGTAAATGCTTTCTGGATGTATTTGTTGAATAAAAACAGAATAACTTATTCTAATAATAAAAGCAAGAACAAAAACGAATAAAGCGGGGTATCTGAGCAAGAGTGGGAAGTTTGGTCAAAAGTAATATTTATCCGGAATTTGGGTTGTACACAAAAAAAATCCCTCTTCGTTTCCAAAGAGGGATTTCATTTGTTTAATATTTAGTCTCTTAGCTTGTCACCATCATTTTGAATACACTTCTCAAGTTGATGTCAAACTGAGCTTATCGAAGCTTACATCATACCTGGCATACCACCACCCATGCCACCTGGCATAGGAGGCATTCCAGCGCCACCTTCTTCTTTTTCTTCAGAAAGAACACACTCAGTAGTTAAGAACATGCCTGCAATTGAAGCAGCATGCTCTAAAGCAACACGTGTCACCTTAGTAGGATCAATTACTCCAGCGGCAAAAAGATTTTCATAAACCATGGTTCTTGCATTGTAACCATAATCGCCTTTTCCTTCTCTTACTTTTTGAACCACAACAGCTCCTTCACCACCAGCATTTTTTACAATTTGTCTTAATGGTTCTTCAATAGCCCTTTTGACAATTTCAACACCTGTGGCTTCATCAACTTGAGTTAACTTAAGTTTTTCTAAAGCATCAATAGCACGAATTAAAGCAACTCCACCACCTGGTACAATTCCTTCTTCTACTGCAGCACGTGTAGCAGCTAAAGCATCGTCAACTCTATCTTTCTTTTCTTTCATTTCAACTTCAGTAGCAGCACCAATATAAAGTACGGCAACACCACCAGCTAGTTTCGCCAATCTCTCTTGAAGTTTTTCTCGATCGTAATCAGAAGTAGTAGATTCGATTTGAGCTTTAATTTGATTAACTCTTCCAGCAATAGCTTCTTTTTCACCAGCACCATTAACAATTATGGTGTTGTCTTTGTCAATCTCTATTTTCTCACAAGTTCCTAAATCTTCTAATGTAGCATCTTCCAATTTTCTCCCTTGCTCTTCAGAAATTACTGAACCACCAGTAAGAACAGCAATATCTTCTAGCATTGCTTTTCTTCTGTCTCCAAATCCTGGAGCTTTTACAGCAGCAATTTTCAAAGAACCACGAAGTTTGTTTACTACCAAAGTGGCTAATGCTTCTCCGTCTATGTCCTCAGCAATAATGCAAAGTCCTTTTCCTGTTTGAGCCGTTTGTTCCAATACTGGAAGAAGATCTTTCATTGTAGAAATCTTCTTGTCATATATAAGAATGTATGGGTTCTCTAGATCAGTAAGCATTTTCTCCGTGTTCGTTACGAAATAAGGAGAAAGGTAACCACGGTCAAATTGCATTCCTTCAACTACATCAACAGTAGTATCAGTTCCTTTTGCTTCTTCAACGGTTATAACACCTTCTTTTTTTACTTTCCCCATTGCTTCAGCAATCAATGAACCGATTACTTCATCGTTGTTTGCTGAAATAGAAGCAACTTGTTTGATTTTGTCGTTATCGTCACCTACACCTTGAGACTGTGCATTTAAGCTTTCAATTACAACTTTAACTGCTTTGTCAATACCTCGTTTCAAATCCATTGGATTTGCACCAGAAGCTACATTTCTTAATCCTGTGTGAATAATTGCTTGAGCAAGAATAGTAGCTGTCGTTGTTCCATCTCCTGCTATATCAGCAGTTTTAGAAGCAACTTCTTTTACCATTTGAGCTCCCATATTTTCAATAGGGTCACTTAATTCAATTTCTTTTGCAACTGAAACGCCATCTTTAGTGATACTTGGTGCACCAAAACTTTTATCTATAACTACATTTCTACCTTTTGGTCCTAATGTAACTTTTACTGCATCAGCCAAAGCGTCTACACCTCTTTTAAGTGCATCTCTTCCTTCAACGTCAAATGTTATTTTTTTAGCCATTTTCTTATGAATGTTTTTTAATTTTTATAATTAAACAATTGCAAAAATGTCCGATTCTCTCATCATAAGATAATCTGACCCTTCAATTGAAATTTCTGTTCCTGAGTATTTGCCGTACAAAACTGTATCGCCAACTTTTACCGTCATAGGCTCATCTGGTTTACCGATTCCAACGGCTACAACTTTTCCTTTTTGTGGTTTTTCTTTTGCCGTATCTGGAATTATTATTCCGCCAGCTGTTTTTTCTTCTGCAGGTGCCGCCTCTATTACAACTCGATCCGCTAAAGGTTTAATATTTATTCCCATTTGTATAATTATTTTAGTTTTTTCCGCAAAGCGAAAATGAATTTTAGTAATCTAAATTACTCTTTATCATTTTATATGCCATTGGTCAATAGGACTAATGCATTGCCAGTATTGCCGTTTTTGGACAAAAAAATGTCAGCATGTGTGACATACTGACATTTTAAATTATGTTTTTCTTTTTCTCTTATTGTGCTGGAGGAGGAGTATTAGTTGGAGGAGGAAGAATAGTTTCGTTTTCGATATAATCTTCGATAGCCGATTTTCTTTCTACATCTTCAACTGAGGATTTATCGCCAAATGCAGCAGCGCTCAAACAAAGTACCAATAAACCAATTGCTAATCCCCAAGTAGCTTTTTCTAAAAACTCGGTAGTTCTTTTTACTCCAATAACTTGTGTAGTTGAAGAAAAACCACTTGCAAGTCCACCACCTTTAGATTCTTGAACTAAAACCACTATGGTTAATAAAATACAAACGATAAATATCAATATAAAAATTCCTGTAAGCATATCTTTATTGTTTAATGTTAAGCTCTTTTTTAAGGCGCGCAAAGTAATCGCTTTTTTCCGGAAATTTCAAACTTAATTTATCATAAGCCTTTCGCGCTTTAGCAAAATTCCCTTGTTGTGCGTAAATCTTTGCTAATGTTTCAGTTACGAGGTCCTCATTTTCCATTAGACTCAATTTAGCCATGTTTTCTGGAGAGAAAAACTCGTGTTTGGGACGGTTAATTTCAATTAAAGTTTGCTTTTCAGGTGCAGATGTTATTTTTTCAGGCACTTTTCTGATAAAACTGCTAATAAGTTCTTTGGTGTTTTTTTGCCGAGTTTTCTTTTCTAATTCCCCTTCCTCATTAGCTTTTAGCCAATCCAATAACCCGAATTTTCCAAAATCATCTTTACTGATTTCTACTTTATTAGATTCAATATTTTCTTCCGAAGTACTTTCAGGTTCTTCTAGAATCAAACTTTCAGCGTCTAAAATAATGGAAGAGGATATAGCATGTTGCATTATTTCACGCTCCAGCTGCTTGCGAGCAAGCTCATCTTTCGATGGAACTACTATTTTTTTATTAGAATACTTTTCAAGTGGGGATGGAGTTTTTTTGTACTCTACTGTTTCTTCAATTTCTTCTTTAACAGCTATTATTTGATTTTTTGTTGTCTCTTGATCAGTTTCACTATTTAACGGAGACTCATTGATTAAAGCTCGTTCAGACTCCAGTTCCAATTCAACTTTTTTTATTTTTTTTGCAATTTCAGGTTGAATTATGAAGTGATAAAGTTTTTTACGATCGGGAGCGAAAACAGCCGATTTTTTTAATTGAATTTGATAGTCTGGATCGTTATTTAATTGAAGTAATTTAGCTCTTAAGCTTTGGAAAATAGATACTTGTGGGTACTGTGAGATATACTTATCCAACTCTTCCCTCGATTGCAATAACAGGTTCTCGTCAGAGATCATATTTAGTATTTTCTTGGTGTACATTTTAAAGAGTCAAGTTTTAGCGATTTTATTCAGATAAACATTTTCCAGCATACGCTACCAATTACTCACGGCTTTATTAAAAATTTCCTGAGTCAACAATTCATTTATTTCTTTTACCAAATCGTTCTCAACTTCATTTAAAGGTCGATTACTGTCATAATCGGAATACTTTGTAAAACTAGATTCAAAGCTTTTAGTGTCATCCGTCTTATTAACATATTTAACTTGTACTGTAATTGTTAACCTGTTTTGAGCAGCAACTTCATTTGACTGAATCCCTACTGGTGCCGTGGTGTAGTTTATAATTTTTCCTGTAAACTGTAAATCACCGTCCGTCTTAACTAGATCGAGTTTCGTTTGAACTAGAAATATATTTCTTAGTTCTTCAGTAAATTCTTGCGATAAGGTTGGTTGGGCTAATGGGGCGTAATTTGGAAAAACCACAATAGAAACAGTTTTGACTTTTGTATAATCTATGGAAGCATCATTAAAACCATAACTCATTTTACAAGATTGAAAAATGAAATAGGGACTCAATATCAGTAAATAAAGAATTAATTTTCTCATTTCAAATCGTATTCTTTTATTTTTCTATAAAGAGTTCTCTCACTAATTCCTAATTCACCTGCGGCTTGTTTTCGCCTGCCTTTGTATTTGGTTAGAGCCTTTGAAATTAGTTCTTTTTCTTTTTCCTCAATACTTAAGCTCTCCTCAACTTCCACGTGCAAATTATAGCTTTCTTCTCGTGGATTTAATATTAGTGCTCTTTCCTTAAGTTCACGATTTTCATTTACTTGAATGGGCAGAGACTCGTTTTTTTCTTCTTTAACATCACTATAAATTCTATTCAGAATTTGCACGTTTTCCTCATTCTTAACACTTATCCCTTCATTTTTTATTCCTTCGATAACCAGCTTTTTAAGGTCGGTAATGTCCTTCCTCATTTCAAAAAGGACTTTATATAATAATTCACGGTCGCTAACGGTATCTTCACTTTTGTGCTTGTCGTAAAGGGCTGGTAAATTCGATTTCTGAAAATTGGGTAAATATCCTACAATTATTTCGGCTGTAATTAAGCGTTCTTGCTCAATTACACTTATCTGTTCTGTTACATTCTTTAGTTGTCGAATGTTTCCTGGCCATTGGTATTTTCTTAAACCAAGCTGAGCATCTTCATATAGTCTTACAGTAGGCATTCTATATTTTTCGGCAAAGTCAGAAGCAAACTTTCTAAAAAGTAAATGTATGTCTTGTGGCCTATCTCTCAGTGGTGGAAGTTGAATGGGAACAGTACTTAAACGATAGAACAAATCTTCTCTAAACTTCCCTTTTTCAATCGCTTTTTGAATATTTACATTCGTTGCCGCCACAATTCTTACATCGGTTTTTTGTACTTTACTTGACCCTACTTTAATAAATTCTCCAGTTTCTAAAACACGAAGTAACCGCACTTGAGTTTGAACTGGAAGTTCTGCAACTTCATCTAAAAAAATAGTTCCGCCATCAGCCACTTCAAAATAGCCGGAACGTGTATTGTGGGCTCCTGTAAACGAACCTTTTTCGTGTCCAAAAAGCTCAGAATCGATTGTTCCTTCAGGTATTGCACCACAATTTACCGCAATATATTTAGCATGTTTACGAGCACTTAATTGATGAATTATTTTCGGAAAACTCTCCTTTCCAGTCCCAGATTCACCAGTTATTAAAACCGAAAGCTCAGTTGCTGCAACTCGCATAGCTGTATTCAAAGCATGATCTAGGAGCGGCGAAGTTCCTATTATTTCAAAACGTTGTTTTACTTGTTGAACATTCATAATTCTAAGAAATAACTTCTCCTTTTAAAACAGCCGTGCCATGTTCAGTGATTTTTACTTTTATATATTGGCCCGGCTTATAATTATTGTTTTTAAATATGACTACCGTGTTTTCAGAAAGCCTACCCCTCCATTCCTCGGGGTTCTTTCGCGATGGTCCTTCCACCAGAACTTTTTTAGTTTGACCTAAAAATCGTTTGTTTAACTCTTTCTCCTGTTTTTTTTGCAATGAAATAATTTCAGCTAGTCGTTTGGATTTGATTTCCTCGGGCACATCGTCTTCGTATTTTCTTTCGGCCAGTGTTTTTGGCCTTTCAGAATACTTGTACATAAACGAAAAGTCAAACTTCACTTCACGAACTAACGACATTGTTTTTTCGTGGTCTTCATCTGTTTCCCCACAAAAACCTGAAATTATATCTGTGCTAACAGAACTTTGAGGAATTATTCTTCGAATAGCTGCTATTCTGTCCAAGTACCATTCTCTGGTATATCCTCTATTCATTTTTTTTAAAATATCCGAACTTCCAGATTGAACAGGCAAATGAACATAGTTGCAAATGTTTTCGTATTTTGCTATCATATGCAAAACATCGTCTGTCATGTCTCTTGGGTGAGATGTAGAAAATCGAATACGCAAGTCGGGATTCACTAAAGAAACTTTTTCCATCAGCTGTGCAAAGCTTACAGTTTCTTGAGTATCATCTTTTATTTCACCTTTTTTTGTGATATTCCATCGGTAAGAATCCACATTTTGTCCTAACAAAGTAACCTCTCTAAATCCTTTATCAAATAATTCTTGAGCTTCCCTAACAATGGTTTCTGGATTTCTGCTTCTCTCTCTTCCTCGTGTAAATGGAACAACACAAAAGGAGCACATATTATCACAACCTCTCATGATTGAAATAAAGGATGAGACTCCATTTTCACCAAGTTTTACCGGGCTTATGTCTGCATAGGTTTCTTCACGACTCAGCAACACATTTACTGCTTTTTGTCCGCCTTCAACGTTAGTAATGAGGTTAGGTAAGTCACGATATGAATCTGGTCCAGCAACAATATCTACTAGTTTTTCTTCTTCTAATAACTGATCCTTGAGCCGTTCTGCCATGCATCCTAAAATGCCAACAATCATATTTTTATTGTGGCTTTTTTTTAATCCCCTGTAAAAATTCAGTCTATTTCTTACAGTTTGCTCGGCTTTATCCCGAATAGAACAGGTGTTTATCAATATAAGGTCAGCGCCTTCGGGTTGTTTAACTGTTTCGTAGCCTTCTTTTGTTAATATGGAAGCAACAATTTCGCTATCCGAAAAATTCATGGCACAACCATAACTTTCTAAATATACCTTCTTATTATTGGTATTTTTTGGCTTAACTGATTGATAATCAAGTACTTCACCATTATATTGGTCGGGGTTATTATGGGGAGAACTCTGGGGAGAATTCTCCTTTTCTAAAATTCCAGTTGTATTTAAATCGTTATTATTCAATTTGTTATCATTTTTATCACTATTGGATGGGGAGAATACGGAGATTCTGTTTTCTTCCTAAAACTAATTATCCCCAAGTTTGGGGAGAACCTCAACCAATACAATTCTGTGCAAATATAATTAGGAAATAAGATGAGTAAGTCATTTTGTCAGTTGAGGTTATTTATGGACATAAAAAAATAGCCCCTCAATAAAGAAGGGCGGGTATAGGTAACTTACCTATATCGACTTGTTACCCAACATAAAAAAAGCCGAAAGAAAGAAATAATAATTACTTTCGTATCTTGTTACATCCAAACATTTAAAATCATTTAAAATCATTAAAAAATT
>CAWUST010000058.1:0-36862 GCA_963925495.1 uncultured Flavobacteriales bacterium
GGGTCGTTCATTACGAGTCGATTTTGCCGGTGTAGCTCAGTTGGCCAGAGCAGCTGATTTGTAATCAGCATGTCGGGGGTTCGAATCCCTTCACCGGCTCCTTGTTGGGGAGGTTCCAGAGCGGCCAAATGGGGCAGACTGTAAATCTGTTGCGAAAGCTTCGAAGGTTCGAATCCTTCTCTCCCCACAATAAGATTAAAAGCGGGAGTAGCTCAGTTGGTAGAGCATCAGCCTTCCAAGCTGAGGGTCGCGAGTTCGAATCTCGTCTCCCGCTCTTTTATTCGGGAAAGACTCAACTTAGCTGGTGAGGCTGGTTTATGCCGGTGTAGCTCAGTGGTAGAGCGCTTCCTTGGTAAGGAAGAGGTCACGGGTTCAACTCCCGTCATTGGCTCTTTTTTTTGAATATAATAACAACAATATAAATTAAGAATAATAATTACTATTTACTATGGCTAAAGAAAAGTTTGATCGCTCGAAACCGCACTTGAATATTGGTACCATAGGTCATGTTGACCATGGTAAAACTACTTTAACTGCGGCAATTACAAAAACTCTTTCTGACAAAGGTTTGTCAGAAGTAAGAGATTTTGACTCTATTGATAATGCTCCTGAAGAAAAAGAAAGGGGAATTACAATTAACACTTCTCATGTTGAATATCAAACAGAGAGTCGTCATTATGCTCACGTTGACTGTCCTGGTCACGCTGATTATGTAAAAAACATGGTTACTGGTGCCGCTCAAATGGACGGTGCTATTCTTGTTGTAGCTTCTACTGATGGTCCTATGCCACAAACTAGAGAGCATATTCTTTTAGCTCGTCAGGTTGGTGTACCAAGATTAGTTGTTTTCATGAACAAAGTTGACATGGTTGACGATGAAGAGCTTCTTGAGTTAGTAGAAATGGAAATTAGAGAATTACTTGATTTTTATGATTATGATGGAGATAACACTCCAATCATTCAAGGTTCTGCTTTAGGTGCTTTAGAAGGTAAAGAAGAGTGGCAAGAAAAGGTTATGGAACTTATGGATGCTGTTGATACTTATATTGAGCAACCAGAACGTGAAGTTGATAAAGATTTTTTAATGCCTGTTGAGGATGTTTTCTCAATTACTGGTAGAGGAACTGTTGCTACAGGTAGAATAGAAACTGGAGTAATTAATTCTGGTGAAGAAGTTGATATTATTGGTTTTGGTGCTGAAAAATTAAAATCAGTTGTTACTGGTGTTGAAATGTTCCGTAAGATTTTGGATCGTGGAGAAGCTGGTGATAATGTTGGTCTTCTTTTGAGAGGTATTGAAAAAGAAGCAATTAAAAGAGGAATGGTTATCTCTAAACCAGGATCTGTTACACCTCATACTAAATTCAAAGCTGAGATTTATGTTTTGAAAAAAGAAGAAGGTGGACGTCATACTCCTTTCCATAACAAATATCGTCCTCAGTTCTATTTAAGAACAACGGATGTAACAGGTGAAATTATTTTACCGAAAGATCGTGAAATGGTACTTCCTGGTGATAACCTTACCATTGAAGTTAATTTGATTGCTGCTGTTGCGGTAAGCAAAGGATTAAAATTTGCGATGAGAGAAGGTGGAAGAACTGTAGGTGCAGGTCAAGTAACTGAAATCATAGGATAATAAATGTAATGATGAGAATAAAAGGTGAGCCTTATAGCCTACCTTTTATTTCTTATTAATTACGGGTGTAGCTCAGTTGGTAGAGCATTGGTCTCCAAAACCAAGGGTCGTGAGTTCGAACCTTACCGCCCGTGCAAGAGAATAAAGAAATGGACGGAATTAAAAGTTACTTGTTAGAGTCTTACGACGAAATGGTTCACAAAGTGAGCTGGCCGAACTGGAGTAGTCTTCAGAATAGTGCAATTGTGGTTTTATTCACAACATTTCTATTTGCAATGGTTGTTTATGCTATGGATTCCGTTTTTGGTCAAATGATGAAATTATATTACATCGAAATTTTTGGATCTTAATTTTATCTAATGGCCGAAGAAATAAAAAAACGCTGGTATGTTGTTCGTGCAATAAGTGGCAAAGAAAAGAAAGTGAAAGAATACATTGAGATGGAAATTGATCGTCTAAAGATGTCTGATTTTGTTTCTCAAATATTAATACCTACTGAAAAAGTGTTTCAAATTAGAAACGGAAAAAAAGTTGCTAAAGAAAGAAATTTTTTTCCTGGATATATTTTGATAGAAGCTTCTCTAGTAGGTGAAGTACCGCATGTTATTAAAGCTGTGCCAAATGTTATTGGATTTTTAGGTGGAAGCAAGGGCGGTGCTCCTATGCCACTTAGAAAAACCGAGGTTAATCGAATTTTAGGCAAAGTTGATGAACTTTCTGAAATTGAAGGTGAATTAAATATTCCTTTTATTGTCGGTGAACCTGTTAAAGTAATTGATGGTCCGTTTAATTCTTTTACTGGAGTTATTGAGGAAATTAACGAAGAGAAAAAGAAACTTAAAGTAATGGTGAAAATATTCGGAAGAAAAACACCATTAGAATTAAGTTACATGCAAGTTGAAAAAGAATAATGTCTGCTTCCAAGTATATTATAAATGGTTCTTCGGAACCGCATTGTTAAACTATTAAAGATGGCAAAAGAAGTAAGTGGTCTAATTAAGTTGCAAATCCGTGGTGGAGCAGCGAACCCGTCACCCCCAGTAGGTCCTGCATTAGGAGCAAAAGGTGTGAATATTATGGAGTTTTGCAAGCAATTTAACGCAAGAACTCAGGATAAAGCCGGTAAAGTACTACCCGTAGTAATTACTGTTTATGCTGATAAGTCGTTTGATTTCATTGTTAAAACTCCTCCGGTGGCTGTTCAACTGTTAGAAGCTGCTAAATTAAAGTCCGGTTCTGCTGAATCGAACAGAAAAAAGGTAGCTAAGATTAGCAAAGACGCAGTTAGAAAAATTGCTGAAGACAAAATGCCTGACCTTAACTGCTTTACTGTAGAATCTGCAATGGAAATGGTTGCAGGTACCGCTAGGAGTATGGGAATTACCATTAAAGAGTAAGGGCGTTTAAAAGTAAAAAAAATGGCAATAACAAAAAAGCAAAAAGACGCGATTAGCAAAATCGATAGAGATAGAGCTTATTCGCTATCAGATGCCTCCAAGTTGGTGAAGGATGTTTCCTCTACTAATTTCGATGCTTCTGTTGACATCGCTGTACGTTTAGGTGTTGATCCTAGAAAAGCTAACCAAATGGTTAGGGGGATTGTTACACTACCTCATGGAACTGGGAAAGATGTAAAAGTATTAGTTCTTTGTACTCCTGATAAAGAACAGGAGGCAAAAGATGCTGGTGCCGATTATGTTGGACTTGACGAATATGTGGATAAAATTAAAGGCGGATGGACTGATGTGGATGTAATTGTTACTATGCCTTCGTGCATGGGTAAGGTTGGTGCTCTAGGTCGTATTTTAGGACCAAGAGGGTTAATGCCTAATCCAAAAACGGGGACGGTTACAATGGATATTTCAAAAGCGGTTAGTGATGTAAAAGCTGGAAAAATTGACTTTAAAGTTGATAAATTCGGAATCATTCACGCAGCATTTGGGAAAATGTCTTTTGATAGTGAAAAACTTTTTGAAAATGCGAATGAGTTATTACAAACAATTGTAAAGCTCAAACCCGTTGCATCGAAAGGTATTTACGTTAAGAGTATATTTATTTCAAGTACTATGAGCCCAAGCATTCAAGTTGATCCAAAATCATTTCAATAATAGTATCTTATTCATTGTTATATGACAAAAGAAGAAAAGTCGAGGTGCATTGAGGATCTTGCCGAGAAGTTAACCAGTGCAAAAGTTGTTTATTTAGCTGATATTGCTGGTCTAAATGCTGAATCCACGTCTAAATTGCGTAGGGTATGCTTCAATAAGGAAGTTGGTTTCCAAGTTGTAAAAAACACCCTATTGCGTAAAGCAATGGAAAAAGTAGAGGATCGCGATTACAGCGAATTATTTGATGTGTTGAAAGGCAGTACATCACTTATGACAGCTGAAATGGGGAATACTCCTGCAAAGTTGATTAAAGAATTTAGAACGAAAGCAGATAAGCCTATTTTAAAAGGTGCTTGGATTGAAAATACAGTTTTTCTTGGCGATAGTCAATTGGAAATGTTATCTAGTCTCAAGTCCAAAAACGAACTTATTGCTGATGTTGTAGCATTGCTACAATCACCTGCTAAGAACGTTATTTCTGCACTTCAATCTGGAGGTTCAACTTTATCAGGTTTGGTAAAAACACTTTCGGAAAGACCCGAATAAATGTACAGAGTAAAAATTAATTAATTAAGTAAAATACACACAAATACAAATATAAAATGGCTGATTTAAAAGCGTTTGCAGAACAATTAGTTAACTTAACAGTTAAAGAAGTTAACGAACTTGCTGAAATTTTAAAAGATGAGCATGGCATTGAGCCTGCTGCAGCTGCTGTTGCAGTTGCTGGTCCTGCTGCCGGTGGTGGTGATGCTGCTGCTGAAGAACAAACTGAATTTGACGTAATTCTTAAAGCAGGTGGTCCTAACAAACTTAAGGTTGTTAAGATGGTAAAGGAACTTACCGGACAAGGGCTAAAAGAAGCTAAAGCTGTTGTTGATAGTGCTCCTGGCGTATTAAAAGAAGGAGTATCTAAAGACGAAGCTGAAGCTTTAAAATCTCAGCTCGAAGAAATAGGGGCTGAAATTGAACTTAAGTAGTTCTCCTTTCAATATTTATTGCACAGGTTTAGACCCCATAGTGGGTCTAAACCCTTGTGCGTTTATAGCTATTATATTGTTTAATTAATTTTCATCGATTGTTCTATGGATAAGAAACAAACGATTTCAGGCGAAAGAATAAATTTTGGTTCTGCTAAGAAACTAGAATTTCCTGATTTTCTTGATATTCAATTAAAGTCTTTTCATAATTTTTTCCAGTTGGAAACAACCCCGGAAAACCGTGAAAACGAAGGGCTTTACAACGTTTTTAGTGAAAACTTTCCAATTACTGATGCTCGAAACAATTTTGTTTTGGAGTTTTTGGATTATTTTGTAGACCCTCCTAGGTACTCAATTGAAGAAACCATTGAGAGAGGTCTAACTTATAGCGTTCCACTTAAGGCCAAGTTAAAATTGTATTGTACGGATCCTGAACATGAGGATTTTGAAACAATTGTTCAAGATGTTTATCTTGGTACAATTCCTTACATGTCTCCAAAGGGATCATTTATTATAAATGGTGCTGAAAGAGTTGTAGTTTCTCAGTTGCATCGATCTCCAGGAGTGTTTTTTGGACATAGTTTTCATGCTAATGGCACCAAGCTTTATTCAGCGCGTGTAATTCCTTTTAAGGGGTCTTGGATTGAATTTGCGACCGACATAAACCAGGTAATGTATGCCTACATTGACCGAAAGAAAAAATTACCGGTAACTACTTTATTACGTGCAATCGGTTACGAAAGTGATAAAGATATTCTAGAAATATTTGATCTTGCCGATGAAATTAAGGTAAACAAGACACAATTAAAGAAAGCTCGTGGCAGAAAATTAGCGGCAAGAGTTCTTAGAACATGGTTCGAGGATTTCGTTGATGAAGATACAGGAGAAGTTGTATCAATTGAGAGAAACGAAGTGTTAGTTGACCGTGAGGTTATCTTAGAAGATGAACACGTTGATCTAATTTTAGATTCAGGTTCAAAAACAATCTTGCTTCATAAGGATGATCCTAATGTTGGAGATTACACCATTATATATAATACACTTCAAAAGGATCCTTCAAATTCAGAAATTGAAGCGGTTGAGCACGTATATAGAATTTTACGTAATGCTGAACCACCTGATGAAGAAACTGCTCGTGGTATTATCGATAAATTATTCTTTTCGGATAAACGATATGATCTAGGCGAAGTTGGTAGATATAGAATCAATAAGAAACTGAACTTGAATATAGACATGGAGACTAAAATCCTGTCTAAACTAGATATTATTGAAATAATTAAATATTTGATTGAACTTATCAACTCTAAAACAGATGTTGATGATATCGATCACCTTTCTAACAGAAGGGTACGTACAGTTGGGGAACAATTGTATAACCAATTTGGTGTTGGTTTAGCTCGTATGGCTCGTACCATTAGAGAAAGAATGAATGTTCGTGATAACGAAGTATTTACTCCTATCGATTTAATTAATGCAAAAACTCTTTCTGCTGTAATTAATTCATTCTTTGGAACTAATCAACTTTCTCAGTTTATGGATCAGACAAATGCTTTGTCTGAAGTAACGCATAAAAGAAGAATGTCTGCCCTTGGACCCGGAGGCCTTTCTCGTGAAAGAGCTGGTTTTGAGGTTCGAGATGTACATTATACTCACTATGGTAGGTTATGTACTATTGAAACTCCAGAGGGACCAAATATTGGTCTAATTTCTTCACTTTGTGTTTTTGCGAAAATCAATAAACTTGGTTTTATTGAAACACCGTATCGTAAAGTAACCGAAGGTAAAGTTAATCTTGAAGAAGAGGTAACTTACCTTGCCGCTGAAGAAGAAAACGGACATACAATTGCTCAAGCAAATGCTGTAATTGATAATGATGGTAATTTCTTATCAGGAAAGATAAAAGCACGTTTTGAAGGTGACTTCCCGGTTGTAGAAGCTAAAGATTTAAGTTTGATGGACGTTGCTCCAAATCAAATTGCCTCTATTGCGGCATCTTTAATTCCATTTTTGGAGCATGATGATGCGAATAGAGCCTTGATGGGATCTAACATGCAACGTCAAGCGGTTCCTTTGTTAAGACCAGAAGCTCCTATTGTTGGAACTGGATTAGAAGGTCCTGTTGCAAAAGATTCTAGAGTTCTCGTTACTGCTGAGAATGATGGAGTTATTGACTACGTAGATGCTCGAAAAATTGTGTTAAAGTACGATAGAAGTGAAGAAGAGAAATTGGTGAATTTTGACGATGAGTTTAAGTCTTATAACTTGACAAAATTCGCAAAAACCAATCAGTCTACTTGTATGAATCACCGACCTATTATTAAAAGAGGTCAACGTGTTACTAAAGGTCAAGTTTTGACTGAAGGGTATGCTACACAAAATGGTGAATTAGCTTTAGGAAGAAATCTACTTGTTGCATTTATGCCTTGGAAAGGGTACAATTTTGAGGATGCAATCGTTATTTCTGAAAATGTCGTAAAAGACGATATTTACACTTCTGTTCATATTGAAGAATATACACTTGAAGTTAGAGATACCAAATTAGGTATTGAAGAACTTACTGCGGATATTCCAAATGTGAGTGAAGAAGCTACCAAAAACTTGGATGAAAATGGACTAATTAGAGTTGGAACCCATGTAAAAGAGGGTGATATCTTAATTGGAAAAATTACTCCAAAAGGTGAAACGGATCCTACTCCAGAAGAAAAATTGCTTCGTGCAATTTTTGGAGACAAAGCAGGTGATGTTAAGGATGCTTCTTTAAAAGTTTCTCCGTCTGTAAAAGGTGTTGTAACAAACAAAAAATTATTCTCTAGAAAAATCAAGGATAGAAAAGTTAAGTTACTGGAAAAACAATTGTTAGAAGAAATTGATGAGGTTTTTGCAATGAAAAATGCTGAGCTTAAATCTATTTTGGTTGACAAATTATTTTCAATTGTAAGTGGTAAAACTTCACAAGGTGTTTACAATAATTTCAGAGAAGATGTAATTCCAAAAGGAACGAAATTTACCTTAAAGTTATTAAACTCAATTGATTACACTGATATTAGTGCTTCTGGTTGGACTACTGATAAGGCAAAAAACACGATCATAAGTAAATTGCTACATAACTTCCATGTAAAAAGAAGTGAAGCAATAGGCGATTCTAAACGCGCGAAATTTAAAGTTTCAATTGGAGATGAATTACCAATTGGTATAGTTCAACTTGCTAAAGTATATGTTGCTAAAAAACGTAAGCTTAAAGTTGGTGACAAAATGGCTGGGCGACACGGAAACAAGGGTATCGTTGCTCGTATTGTTCGTCAAGAGGATATGCCGTATTTAGAGGATGGAACTCCAGTTGATATTGTTTTGAATCCACTTGGTGTGCCTTCTCGTATGAATTTAGGTCAGATTTACGAAACTATTCTAGGTTGGGCTGGTCGTGAATTAGGGCTGAAATTTGCTACTCCAATTTTTGATGGTGCTTCACTTGCTCAAATTGATGAGTATGCTGCTAAAGCAGGTATTCCAAAACAAGGTCATACACAATTGATTGACGGTACAACCGGTGAGCAATTTGATCAGTTGGCTACTGTTGGAATAATTTACATGCTAAAATTGCATCACTTAGTTGATGATAAAATGCATGCAAGATCCATAGGGCCATACTCACTAATCACACAACAACCTCTCGGCGGTAAAGCACAGTTCGGGGGTCAAAGATTTGGTGAAATGGAGGTTTGGGCATTAGAGGCATTTGGTGCTGCTAATATTCTTCAGGAAATCCTTACGGTAAAATCTGATGATGTAATTGGTAGAGCGAAAGCATACGAGAAAATCGTAAAAGGCGAAAATATGCCTACTCCAGGTGTCCCAGAATCATTTAATGTGTTACTACATGAAATGAGAGGATTGTGTTTGAACATTTCATTAGATAAAGATTAATTCTAGTTACTTTAACTCATTATAATATTTTAGAATGGCTTTGAGAAAAGATAATAAAGTAAACAGCGGTTTTAACAAAATCACTATAAGTTTAGCTTCTCCAGAAGTAGTGTTAGAACACTCAAGAGGCGAGGTATTAAAACCCGAAACGATCAATTACAGAACATATAAACCAGAAAGAGATGGTTTGTTCTGTGAGCGAATTTTTGGTCCTGTAAAGGATTATGAGTGTCATTGTGGAAAATACAAACGTATTCGCTACAAAGGCATTATATGTGATCGATGTGGAGTTGAAGTTACTGAAAAGAAAGTACGTAGAGAAAGAATGGGACACATCGCATTGGTGGTTCCTGTTGCTCATATCTGGTATTTCAAATCATTACCCAATAAAATCGGGTATTTACTAGGACTTCCTAGTAAAAAATTGGATTCTATTATCTATTACGAAAGATACGTAGTAATTCAAGCTGGTGAAGCTAGAAATGCAGAAGGTGAAGAACTTCAATTGATGGAGTTTTTAACTGAAGAAGAGTTTCTTGATATTTTAGATACACTTCCAAAGGAAAATCAGTATTTGGATGATTCGGACCCTAACAAATTTATTTGTAAAATGGGTGCTGAAGCATTATACGATTTATTGAGAAATCTTGATTTGGAAAAGCTTTCTTATGAATTACGTCATAAGGCAAATACAGAAACTTCTCAGCAAAGAAAAAAGGAAGCTCTTAAAAGACTTCAAGTTGTTGAATCGCTTAAAGATGCAAACACTCGAAAGGAAAATAAAGCAGAATGGATGATTGTAAAAGTGGTTCCGGTTATTCCACCAGAATTGCGTCCATTAGTGCCTTTAGATGGTGGTAGATTTGCAACTTCAGATTTGAATGATTTATATCGTAGAGTTATTATTCGAAATAATCGATTAAAAAGATTATTAGAAATTAAAGCTCCTGAAGTAATTCTTAGAAACGAGAAAAGGATGCTTCAAGAAGCGGTTGATTCATTGTTTGATAACTCTAGAAAATCTTCTGCAGTTAAAACAGAATCAAATCGTGCTTTAAAATCTCTTTCTGATTCATTAAAAGGTAAACAAGGTAGATTCCGTCAAAACTTACTTGGAAAAAGGGTTGATTATTCTGCTCGTTCTGTAATTGTTGTAGGTCCAGATTTGAAATTGCACGAATGTGGAATTCCAAAGGATATGGCTGCTGAACTGTACAAACCATTTATCATTCGTAAAATGATAGAACGTGGCATTGTTAAAACAGTAAAATCTGCAAAGAAAATTGTAGATAGAAAAGAGCCAGTTATTTGGGATATTTTGGAAAATGTTTTAAAAGGACATCCAGTTCTATTAAATCGTGCACCTACACTTCACCGTTTGGGTATTCAGGCATTTCAGCCAAAATTAATTGAAGGAAAAGCAATTCAATTACACCCATTAGTTTGTACTGCATTTAATGCGGATTTTGATGGTGATCAAATGGCAGTTCACTTACCCTTAGGTAGTGCTGCAATATTGGAAGCTCAATTATTAATGCTTGCTTCTCACAATATTTTAAATCCTGCAAATGGTGCTCCTATCGCTGTGCCTTCTCAGGATATGGTTTTAGGTCTTTATTATACTACTAAAGCAAGAACATCTACACCAGAAAAGCTTGTAAAAGGTGAAGGTTGGGTTTTCTATTCTGAAGAAGAAGTTTTGATTGCATACAATGAAAAGAAATTAGACTTGCATGCAAACATAAAAATTAAAGTTGACGATTTAGTTGGTGGAAAATCTGTGTCTCATATAATTGATTCAACTTGTGGTCGTGTTTTATTTAATAAACATGTACCTGCAGAAGTTGGCTATATAAATGAAGTTCTTACAAAAAAGACTTTAAGAGATATTATTGGTGTAGTATTAAAAGCTACTGGTTTTGCCAGAACAGCCAAGTTTCTTGATGATATCAAGGAAATGGGATTCTTCATGGCATATAAAGGTGGATTGTCTTTTAATCTAGGGGATATTATGATTCCTCCAGAAAAAGATCAATTATTAGCAGCTGCACATAGTGAAGTTGAAGGGGTAATGGGTAACTACAATATGGGACTCATAACTAACAATGAACGTTACAATCAGATAATTGATATTTGGACTCATACTAATTCTAAGTTGACTCATACTTTGATGACTCAACTTAAAAATGATAATCAAGGGTTTAATTCAATTTATATGATGTTTGACTCTGGAGCCAGGGGTTCTAAAGAGCAAATTCGACAATTGAGTGGCATGCGTGGATTGATGGCTAAGCCTAAAAAATCTGGTGCTACTGGTGGTCAAGAAATTATTGAAAACCCTATTCTATCTAACTTTAAGGAAGGACTTTCAATTCTGGAATACTTTATTTCAACTCACGGTGCACGTAAAGGACTTGCAGATACGGCTTTGAAAACGGCTGATGCTGGTTATTTAACTCGAAGGTTAGTTGATGTATCTCAAGATGTGGTTGTTACTGAAGAAGATTGTGGAACTCTTAGGGGTTTAACGGCAAGAGCTTTAATGAACAATGAAGATGAAGTTGAATCACTTTCAGATCGTATCGTAGGTAGAACAGCTTTATTGGATGTATCGCATCCAGATACTGAAGAATTGTTAGTTGCTTCAGGTGATGAAATTTCAGACGATGCTGCTCTTGCAATTGAGGCTTCGGATATTGGTGAAGTTGAAATTAGATCAGTTCTTACTTGTGAGACTAAAAGAGGTGTTTGTACCAAATGTTATGGAAGAAGTTTATCTTCTGGTAAAATGGTTCAAGAAGGAGAAGCAGTAGGAGTTATTGCTGCTCAATCTATTGGTGAACCAGGTACACAACTTACACTACGTACATTCCACGTTGGAGGTACAGCTTCTAATATTGCTGCGGATTCTAGAATGGAAGCCAAAACCAATGGTAAATTAGAGGTAGATGAATTAAGGGTTGTTTCGAGAAAAAATGATAAAGGAATTGCCGTAGATGCTGTAATTGGTCGATCTGCAGAATTGAGAATTGTTGATTCAAAAGGCAATGTTCTTATGACAGGTATTGTACCTTATGGTTCTGAAATGTTTTTCAAATCAGGTGATAAAGTTAAAAAAGGCGAAATCATTTGTTCATGGGATCCATACAATGCTGTAATCCTTTCTGAATTTGACGGAAAAGTTGAATTTGAAAATATCGAAAAAGGCATTACTTTTCACGAAGAATCAGATGAACAAACTGGTTTTACTGAAAAAGTAATTATTGAAAACAGAGATAAGAAAAAGAATCCTACAATTCATATTAAGAACAAAGATGAAATTCTTAGATCTTATAATATTCCTGTAGGAGCTCACATTATTTGTAGTGAAGGTGATAAAGTAACTGGAGGTAAAATTCTAGTAAAAATCCCTCGACAAGCTGGTAAAACTGGTGATATTACAGGGGGACTTCCTAGGGTAACTGAATTATTCGAGGCAAGAAATCCTTCTAATCCTGCTGTTGTTTCTGCAATTGATGGAATTATTTCTTACGGAAAAATTAAAAGAGGTAATCGAGAGGTAATCGTTGAAGCAAGAAATGGCCTAGTTAAGAAGTATTTAGTATCTCTTTCTAAGCATATTTTAGCTCAAGAAAATGATTTTGTAAAAGCTGGAACTCCATTATCTGATGGAGCTATTACACCTAATGACATATTAGATATTAATGGCCCTACTGCTGTTCAAGAGTACATTGTGAACGAAGTACAGGAAGTTTACAGACTACAAGGTGTGAAAATTAATGATAAGCACTTTGAAGTAATTGTAAGACAAATGATGCGTAAGGTTGAAATTAATGATTCAGGTGATACTCGCTTTTTGGAAAATCAATTGGTTAACAAAAGAGAATTCATTGAAGAAAATGATGACATTTTCGGAAAATTGATTATTGAAGAGGCTGGTGATTCTGAAAAATATCACCCAGGTCAAATTATTTCTCGTACTAATTTAAAAGATGAAAATTCTATTTTAGGAAGAAAAGAATTGAAACTAATAGATGCTCGAGAAGCTAAACCTGCAATAGCAAAAACTATTCTACAGGGAATTACAAGAGCTTCTTTACAAACAGATAGTTTCATTTCGGCTGCATCATTTCAAGAAACGACTAAAGTGCTTAACGAGGCCGCGGTTAGAGCCAAAGAAGATCACCTTTTGGGATTAAAAGAAAATGTAATTGTAGGACATAAAATTCCTGCAGGTACTGGACTTCATTCATACCAAGATTACATTGTTGGTTCTAAAGAGGAATACGATAAGTTAATTGAGGCTCGAGAGGATTCAGTCATTATAGATTAATTATAACTTTAAAAGCCCCGCTTTCGGGGCTTTTTTTTTCTTAATTTTTATGGAAGACGAAAAGCAAAAAGAACAAGAAATAAACATTGAAATTAGTGAAGAAATTGCGGAAGGAATTTATTCTAATCTTGCAATTATTACACATAGCAATTCAGAATTTATTGTTGATTTCATTAAAATAATGCCAGGCACCCCAAAGTCAAAGGTGAAAAGTAGAATTATACTGACACCACAACATGCCAAAAGATTAATGCACGCTTTAGAAGAAAACGTTAATAAATTTGAGGCTTTACATGGAGAGGTAAAGGACAATGGTCCACAAACATCTCCTATACCTTTAAATTTTGGCGGACCAGCTGGTCAAGCTTAATACAAAGTTCTCTTATTGAAAATTATGTACCCAAAATGGAATAAAAAACTTAAATCTTTATTCTCAGGGTTTACTTCGGGTACATTGTAGTAATAATTTAATGAAAGGCTAAGAGGGCCAACAGGAGAGCTATAAACAATACTAGAAGAAAGTATTGAAAAGTAATCCTTAAACCCTTCTTGTCGCGCTTGAATTTCCGAATCGTCTTTAATAACTCTATCATATGGTGCAAAGACAAAAGCTTCGGCTCTCACATCAATATTTCTAAAAATAGCAAATACAAATCGGTGCCCAAAACTCACGTATTTGTATGCTCGGAAAGATTCTAAGAAAAGGGTTTTAGCTTCGGGGATGGGTTCATAAGAAGGTGATCGAAGAATACTTGCCGTATAATTATTAAATAAACCTTGATTTGAATACACCAAATCTCCTGTAAATCCCAATCTCAGCATTCCATGTTGTTTATAGTACCAATCAAAAAACACTTTTGCAGTAGCCCAACTGTGGTATTTAAAATTAACGCTAGGATCTTTAGCTGTTGTTCCAGGAATGGTCTTTTCATTTCCTTCAGAGTAAAAACCTTGAATTTTTATTTTAGTTCCGGAACTCGGGTATATAATTCTGTTTTGCGTGTTGAATTCATAATTAATCCCAGCAGTTAATGGAGTAGTTTTTGTTTCATATGGAATGTCTGTTGAACGGAAGTTTTTGTCTTGGTAATAGCTGTCCTTTAATTCGGAATAAGATCCTGAAAATGTTATTTTGGAATTATTCTCAATTGGAAACGTCAATTCAAATGAACCAAAAGTTTCAGCCTTGACTAGATAGGATGGTTTTTCATCATCAAAAAAGAAAGATTGACTTTTAAAATAATTCCATGAATTACGAACAAAATTTATTTCAATAGAAAAAGGAAGGCGCCAAGCAAAATCAACTTTGGCAGAAGTTAAAATGGAATTATAAAACTTACCAAAATATGTATTTGCCTTTAACTGGTAACTTGGGTTAGAAAAAGGCAAGTATTTAACACCCACAAATCCTGTTGAAATAGGTCTGCTTGATAAAACCCCTCCAAAATCAAATGCAAAAGGTTTTTGCCTATTAACCTTTAAATGTAGCGTGTAATTTCCAGTTGTATCATCATAAGCACTTGATGGGTACAAAGATTCAATATGGACATCAGTGGTAGTTCGGTAAAAACCCTTTTTTATTTCTTTTAAATTTTTAGTGCTGTCTTTTTTTGCCCAAATATTTCTTGTGACGTATTTTTTTTGACCTTTTTTAATATTCGTAATAAATAGATCATCATAAATTATAGCTTTTTGCTTGGAATTGAAATCATCACGTTCTTTCGTCCTTTCTTCGTTGGTTTTTTTTCGTTTAATTATGTCCATCAACATTGGAATATACTTCAACGTTTCTTGATAACCTGAATCGATAACAGCCTCAATATTCCCAAAATCAAAGGACCTTTGATCTGTTTTCGGCTCTATAATTACTCCGGGAGTTTTCAAATTAAAATCAGTTTTACTAATTAGCATACTTCTTGCCTGGCTAATTAAATCGTTACTTGTTGGAGGCGGTTCGTTAGAAGTTACTTTTACTCCGATAATGAAGTCAGGTTTAAAATTTTCGGTCATGATATCATGGGGGAAGTTATTGTAAAGCCCGCCATCGTACAATAGTTTTCCTTCTACCTCAATAGGTTTAATTAGAAAGGGATAAGTGAATGAAGCGCGAACTGCTGTGCTCAAATTCCCAAAAGCAAAAACAAATTCTTCTTTATCTTCAATATTTGCGGCAACACATCGAAAAGGAATGAGTAAGCTGTCAAAATCATATCTTGCCGTTGCAGAAGCTTTAGCGAATAATTTCATCATTTCAAAGTCTACTTTTGATGTTGATATAACATTAGTAAGCAAAGAGTTAGAGAGTTTAAATCTTTTGTTAATTCGCATGGTTAACATGGAAGCACTGGGCTCAACTTTTTTAAAGAAATATTGCTCACTCGCGTCTAAATCTCCTCGAGTCATAGCGATAAATTCAGGAGATGTTAAGAATTTTTTTATTTCCTCTACAGAATAGCCGGCCGCATACATGGCTCCAACAAAAGCACCAGAAGATGTTCCGGTAATGTAATCGATTGGAATGTTGTTTTCTTCTAAAGCTTGGATAACGCCAATGTGCGCTACACCATTAGATCCACCGCCAGACAACACCAATCCAATTTTTTGAGAATAAGAAGAAAGGGAAATCCCGCTAAGAATAAAAACGAATAATATGAAAGTATTTTGGCGCAGCACTTTATTTAGTAATAGTAACAAATGTAAGAATTGAGGTTGTTTTATGATAATTGTTTTGTAAGCGTTTTTGCATAATCAGAAACCTCGGTCAAACAGCTTCCATACCAAGAAAAAACTCTTCCATCAACGAGTACAACTTTGGCTTGTGGAAATTTATTTTGAAATAGCTTTTTGTTTTTTTCTTTGAAAGGATAAGGCTCTGAAGAAAGAAAAATATAATCGATAGTTTCGCTGTTTAAATCGGATTCCAAAATCTCAGGATAACGACTTTTGGTTTCCGATACGATGTTTTTAAACCCCAATAATGTAAGGTTTGAATTGATAAATGTATTTTGCCCTGCCAACATAATTGGATCATTCCAAATCAGGTAAGCTACCGTACCGGAAAAAAAGTTGAGAATTTTTTTGAAGTCTTCGTCTATTTTAGTTACTAATTTTTCACTTTGGCTTTTTGTTGAAGTAAGCTCCCCTATATCTGAAATCATGTCCAAGGCTTCAGTTAAATTATTTACATCACTTGTATAAGTTGGATAAAGTTTTTGTAGTTGTAAAACATCTTTTTTGTTGTTTTCCTCTTTGTTACAAATTATTAAATCAGGTTTTAATAATTTTATATTTTCAAAGTCCAAATCTTTTGTGCCACCAATTATTTTTACGTTTTTGCGCAATTCTTTTGGATGTGTACAAAATCGTGTAATGCCAATCATGGATTTTTCGCAACCCAAATAATGCAATAATTCGGACTGAGAAGGAACAAGAGAAATTATTCTTGTTGGAGTAGAATTTAAAACAACATCATGCCCTATTTGGTCACGAATATTCATTGTTAGTGTAGAGCGTCTATGAGATCATATTTTGTTATGATATGTGTATTTCCCTTGGCATCGTTTACTAAAACAGCAGAAGTATTTTTGTCAATCTGTTTGCTTATATCTTCTACACTGTCGTTTGAATTTACAAAAGGAAACGAATCTTGCATTACTTCTTTTACTTGGTTTTTTCTAACAGCAGGATTCTCTACCAATTGAGCAAATAAATAATGATCGGATAAAGAGCCTACAAATTTGCCGTTGGACATTACAGGTATTTGAGAAATGTCAAACTGTTTCATTTTAAGAATGGCATCTTCTAAATGAGCATCGGCATCCACAGTCACTAATGACTGATCTTTATGATTTTTGATTAAGTCAAGTGCATTTTGCTCCCGGTCTAAAAATCCTCTATCCTTCATCCAATCGTCGTTAAAGATCTTTCCAACGTATCTACTTCCATGGTCGTGGAATAGAACCACTACAACATCACCTTCTTTAAATCGATGTTTCATTTGAAGAACACCTACCATTGCAGCACCAGCAGAGTTTCCTACGAATATTCCTTCTTTACGAGCCAAATGTCGTGTGTAAATTGCTGCGTCCTTATCGGTTACTTTTTCGAAATGGTCAATAATATCAAAATTTACATTTTTAGGTAATATATCTTCACCAATTCCTTCGGTTACATATGGATAAATTTCATTTTCATCAAATACACCCGTTTCATGGTATTTTTTAAAGACTGAACCATAAGTATCAATTCCTAAAATCTCAATATCTGGTTTTTTCTCTTTTAAATATTTTCCAACTCCAGAAATAGTTCCGCCGGTACCAACACCTACTACAAAGTGAGTTATTTTACCTTCAGTTTGTTCCCATATTTCAGGACCTGTGCTCAAATAATGCGCTTTGGTATTGCTTTTATTATCATACTGATTTACATAAAAACTATTTGGAATTTCCGTGGCCAATCGTTTTGCTACAGAATAATAGGAGCGAGGATCGTCTGGAGTAACATTTGTTGGAGTCACAATAACTTCAACACCCATTGCACGAAGAATATCCATTTTTTCTTTCGATTGCTTATCGGCCAATGTACATATCAATTTGTAACCTTTTGAAATACAAGCTAAGGCTAAACCCATACCTGTGTTTCCGCTAGTTCCTTCTATAAGTGTACCGCCGGGCTTTATCAAGCCTTCTTTTTCAGCATCTTCTAACATTTGAAGTGCCATTCGATCTTTTACAGAATTCCCAGGATTTGTGGTCTCTATTTTTGCAAGTACCAAAGCATTAACAGTATCTGCCAGTTTATTTATTTTTACTAATGGAGTGTTTCCAATAGTCTCTAAAATGTTGTTGTAATACTGCATAAAATATTTTTTGCAAATCTAGTTGCATCTATTTGTTTGGAAAGGAAAAACAAGGTTTTTATTTTTACGCTTATCAATTAAAACGAACTGCTTTAACGGGCGAAATTTTGGTTACTAAAAAAGAGGGAAAAACCAAAAACAAAACACAAAAAATGAGAGTTCCGGCATTTAATAAAAATAGGTGTTGGAAATTTATATTTACTGGAACATGATCGATATAGTAAGAGCTTTGGTCTAATTTAAGCAAATGAAAATGGTCTTGTAAAAAAAGAAAACCTATGCCTAATATATTCCCCCAAAACAAACCCCAAGTAATTAGATAACTAGCCATGTACAAGAATATTTTGCGAATGCTTGCATTTTGAGACCCCATGGATTTCAATATTCCAATCATATTAATTTTTTCTAATATCAGAATAAGTAGAGCGGAAATCATATTGATTCCGCAGACTATAATCATAAGTACAATTATCACAATTACATTCATGTCTTGCAATTCTAGCCAACCAAAAATTTCAGGATATTGTTTTACAATGGAAATAGTATTCAATTCGGGTGGAATGTATTTGTAAAGAAATTCATCCATTCGAAATAAATCTTCGTAACGGTGAAGCAAAACTTCAAAACCACTGACTTCATCACTTTGCCAACCGTTTATTTTTTGGATGTGTTTTAAATCAACAAGAATATAAGCTTTGTCGAATTGTTCCATACCAGTATGGTAAATACCTATAACAGTCAACTTTCGAGCCCGTGATTTTCCATCTTGAATGAAGTAGATTATAAATTTATCCTGAAGTTTTAAGTTCAGTTTTTGAGCAATGGTTTTCGAAATTACTGTTTCATTGGACTTACTAGAATCACTTAAATTTAAAGCAGACCCCTCTACCATGTTATGAGAAAAAAACTCCCAGTCAAAATCCGTACTAATTCCTTTGGCAATTACTCCATATATTTCATTGTCGGCCTTTACAATCCCTTCTTTGATCCCGAAAATTTGAATATTACGGACTTCGGGTAAAGTATCCATATTTGGATAAAAGGCTTGGTTTTTTTTTATTGGTCTAAAATCGAGCGGATTATCAAAATTAAATTCGGTGATCGAAATATGAGATCCGAATCCAACAACTCGGGATTGAATTTCACGTTGAAACCCAGTAACTGTACTCACAGCAACAATCATAATTGCTAAACCAAGGCAAATCCCCAGTATTGCAATATTGAGAATAATGCGCGTACCTCTATTAATCGAACCATTTTCCGACCGAGTATTAATAATCTTGTGCGCTATGAACAATTCGTGGTTCAAGAAACTGAGTACTTTGTCTGCAAAAGAAAGTAAAAAGGTCTAAAATTTGGTCGTTACACCTTATGCGGTATCAAATTTTTTTTGTTTTCCTTTTATTAACCCAAATAATTCCATTGTTTGGGCAAAAAATAGTGCACTATAAAACGGATAAAACTATAATTTGTGGAGCTGCCCAATTTGCTGAATATCAAGTTCTTTTGGAGGAATTGAGAGTAGCTGTTGTGGCCAATCAAACCACTAAAATTGGGAAAGAACATTTGGTGGATTTTTTATTGAAAAATGGTGTAAATGTAATAAAAGTTTTTGCTCCAGAACATGGTTTTAGGGGGAAAGCTGATGCTGGGGCGACTATAAAAGATAGCAGAGATGCTAAAACTGGCCTAAAAATAACTTCTCTCTATGGAAAAAACAAAAAACCGAGCTATGATCATTTGGCAGATGTTGATGTTGTTATTTTCGATATTCAGGATGTAGGAGTTAGGTTTTATACCTATATATCTACTATGCATTATGTAATGCAAGCCTGTGCAGAAATGGAAAAAATAATGATTGTTTTGGATCGTCCAAATCCAAATGGATTTTATGTTGACGGACCGGTTCTCGATTTAAAATTCCAAAGTTTTGTGGGTATGCACCAAGTTCCTTTAGTTCATGGGATGACAATTGGTGAGTATGCACAAATGGTAAATGGGGAAGGATGGCTAGGGGAAGATTTGAAGTGTGACTTGACGGTTGTTCCATGTCTTAATTATGATCATTACGATTATTACAAATTGCCCGTAAAACCATCCCCGAATTTACCCAATATGGCTTCTATATTTTTGTATCCGTCCCTTGGTTTTTTTGAAGGAACTGTAGTAAGTGTTGGACGTGGAACTGATTTTCCATTTCAAGTTGTTGGTCATTATGCAGTTAAAGGTTTTGAATTCAGTTACACACCAATGTCAAATGAGGGTGCTCATTATCCTAAACTGCAAGGCAAAGAGTGTAAAGGCTATGATCTCAGAAAATATGGTGTAGAAAGCACGCCATTTGAAAATAAAATTAACTTAACTTGGATAATAGAAATGTATGGGCAATTGAAAGATTTAGAGACTCCGTTCTTTTTAGAAAACAATTTTTTAAGTAAGCTTGCCGGGACTGACAAACTCAAAAATCAAATAATAGATGGAATGTCTGCAGAAGAAATTCGAGCTAGTTGGAAAGCAGATTTGGATACATTTAAACCAATAAGAAAAAAGTATTTAATATATAGGGATTTCGAATAAGAGTAAATAGATCTAAGTTCCAAAGCTTATTTATTACAAATATTTTAAATGGACCAGATACATCAATTGACTTTTCTGAGTTTTTAACACTATCGACATGAAGAATACACTTCCTAAATTCTGCCGCCATTTATTTTCAAGAAAGTGGAATCAGATTGAACAATTAATTTGAAATTATTTGCCGCCTAACTTAGTGAAAGAAGAAGATTGGGGAATTAATAATAGGGTAAGGTAAGCTTCCTTATTATGTCTGAACTTATCCCCTGATTTAGGTCTCTTTTTCAACGACTCTATTTCTTACTTTTGTTCACCTAAAAAAAATCCGTTGATGGAGAAAATTCAATGGAGTATTGGAATACGAATACAAAAGATGGAAGTAAAAGAAAAGTTAGTATCCCGGCTAAAAGACCTTTTAAAAAAGCACGATTTTGAGGCAGCAAAAGTTGAAATTGATAAAACAGTTGACGAATACAGGCTTTATGTAGAAGAAGAAAGGAGATTAAAACTTGCTGTGTTTGTGGCAGATGGAGATAAGCCCGAATTTTTTGAAATGCCAGTGGATGAGTTCGACAAAGCATTTGAAGAATATAGACTTCGCTACAAGGCAATTATAAAAAGCATAAGGGAAGACAAGATAAAGTCCGAAGAAAAGAACAATGAAAAAAAGTTAGAATTAATAGCTGAACTTCATAGTGTAATTGAAAACGAAGACGTTATTTCTAAAGCTTTTAATTCGTTTAATTCCATTCAAGAAAAATGGAAGACCATTGGAAACGTACCCAACACTAAGTTTAGAGAAGTACAAAACGAATACCGGAAAAAAATTGAAGAGTTCTATTATCACATTAATATTTATAAAGAATTAAAAGCAAACGATTTAAAAAAGAATTTAGAATCGAAGCAAGAACTAATTACCCGAATGACCAAATTGGTGGAGGAAACCAACATAAAAGAAATAGAGAAATTACATAAAGCCATTCATGATGAATGGGATGATATTGGACCAACTTTTAAAGAAAACTGGGAAGCATTAAGGGATAACTTTTACGAGTTATCGCATAAACTTAGTGATAAAGTAAAAGGACATTATCAAGACATAAAAGAGCGACAAAAAAACAACTTAAAAATTAAACTTGCTTTGGTAGATCGGGTTAAGGAGTTTTTAGGAGAAGAACTAAAGTCGAGCAACGAATGGAATAAGGCGACCGATAAAATAAAAGAATGGCAAGGCGAATGGAAAACAATTGGATTTGCGCCTAAAAAACAAAACGATGCCGTTTGGAAAGAATTCAGAGAATCCGTAAACATTTTTTTTGAGAATAAAAGCGCTTTTTTTAAAGACATTAAAAACGAGCAACATAATTTTAAAGAAGCAAAAGAAAAGCTAATTGAGAAAATGAGTGAGCTGACCGATGTGGATGTAAGTGATGAAACATTTGATTGGAAGGAGAGAACGCAATTAGTAATAAACCTTCAGAAAAAATGGAAGGATATTGGAGCTGCTGCCAGAAATGACGAACAAAAACTTTGGAAAAAATTTAGAGCGACCTGCGATGGGTTTTTTAATTCAAAAGACGACTTTTTTAAAGGAAAAGACCAAAGACAGAAAGATAACTTGAAAGCTAAAAAGGCTTTAATAGAAAAGTTGAAAAAATGGAAAGCTTCCAAAGATGAAGAAAAAGATTTGGCTGCTTTGGATGCTATAAGTGAAGAATGGACAAAAACAGGTTTTGTTCCAAAAACAGATATCGATAAAACGAGTAAAGATTTTTCTGATGTCATGAACAAGGCTTACGGACAGATGAACATAGACGAGGCAAAACAAATTAAGCTTTCGTATGGTGGTAAAATAAAACAGCTTTTGACTCAAAAAGACGCATTGAGAGCTCTTGAATCAGAAAAGCGAAGCATAAGAGAGAGAAAGACCAAGATGAACGATCAAAAAGTACAGTTGGAAACCAACTTAGCTTTTTTCTCCAGTTCAAAAGGCGATAACCCAATGTTGAAAGATGCAAAAGGGAAAATTGATTCTACCATTAAAATTATGGAAGAATTGGATTTGAAAACTAAGTTCTTGAATGTGGAAATGAACCGCATTAAAAAAGAACAATTGGATACTCAAAAAGAAGAAAGCACGACAGAAGGATAAGAATGGATATAGAGACAGAAAATGCAGTTTTAACTGCAAACAAAGCCATTGGAGGTGTAGATAAAGAAGTAATGAAAAAAGCTTTTGATTTGATGTGCACTGCAAGGGCAATGAGCGATAAGTTTGAAGAAAACGCAAAGGTCACCTCTAAATATGTTCATGCTTGCTCTAACGGGCACGAAGCTGTACAACTTGCATTGGCTTTACAACTTATTCCCGAGGACTTTGTAGCACCATATTACCGCGACGATTCTATTTTACTTGGAATTGGAATGCGTCCGTATGATCTTATTCTGCAGTTGTTTGCAAAAAAAGAAGACCCTTTTTCTGGTGGTAGATTATATTATTCGCATCCTAGTTTAAACCGAGAGGACATGCCAAAGATTCCGAATCAAACTTCGGCTACAGGTATGCAAACTATTCCAATCACAGGCGTTGCCATGGGCATGCAATACAAAGAAAAAATGGGATTGGTTACGGTAAATGAAAAAAATGCTCCTATAGCAGTTTGTTCTATTGGTGATGCTGCGACTACCGAAGGTGAATATTCTGAGGCATTACAAATGGCCGCTTTAGGGCAGTTTCCAGTTTTGTATTTTGTACAAGATAACGAATGGGATATTTCGGCAAGCGCCGATGAAATTCGTGCTCAAGATCCTGCCGAATTTGCTGCGGGATTTAAAGGAATTGAAGTTCGAACTATTAACGGAAGTGATTTTTTAGAATCCTACGTTGTACTTCAAGAAATAATAATAACCATGCGAAAAGAACGCCGACCTTTTCTTTTACATGCTAAAGTTCCGTTACTGGGCCATCATACTTCTGGAGTGAGAAGAGAATGGTACCGCGAAGATTTAGAAGAACATAAAACCCGTGATCCTTATCCAATTTTATGGAAACAGATGTTAGAGGCTGGGTTTTCTGAAGAAGAATTGGTTAAAACCCAAACCGAAGCTAGAGCTTTGGTCGATGTTGATTACGAAAAAGCTTTGGCCGCAGAAGATCCAAAACCAGAAGATTTATTTGATCACGATTTTGCACCAACTCCAATAACAGAAGAAAAAGGTGAACGAGAACCTGCTGGAAAAGAACCAACAGTAATGGTCGATTCTGCATTATTTGCGATTCAGGAAATAATGGAAATGGACAAAACTTGTTTGCTTTATGGACAAGATGTTGGTCATAGATTGGGTGGAGTTTTTAGAGAAGCTGCTACCTTGGCTCAAAAATTTGGAAAAGAGAGAGTTTTTAATACTCCAATTCAAGAAGCATTTATTATTGGAAGCACTGTAGGAATGTCAGCAGTTGGTCTAAAGCCAATTGTTGAAGTTCAGTTTGCGGATTATATCTGGCCTGGGCTCAATCAATTGTTTACCGAAGTTAGTCGCTCTTATTATCTTTCCAATGGAAAATGGCCAGTTAGTACTATTATTCGGGTTCCAATTGGAGCTTATGGAAGTGGTGGACCATATCACTCAAGTTCTATAGAATCAATATTAGCAAGTATTAGGGGAATAAAAGTAGCGTATCCAAGTACGGGTGCAGATTTAAAAGGATTGATGAAGTCGGCTTATTATGACCCAAATCCAGTGGTTATGTTGGAACATAAAGGTTTGTATTGGTCCAAGATAAAAGGAACAGAAGAGGCTAAAACAATTGAGCCGGATGCTGACTATGTTATTCCGTTTGGAAAAGGTAGGATTGCATTGGAAGCAGATGAATTTAAAATAGAAAAAGGAGAGTCTATTTCTGTAATTACCTATGGAATGGGAGTTTACTGGGCTAAAAATGCTGCTAAAAAATTCAAAGGCCAAGTGGAGGTCATTGATTTACGAACTATCTATCCTATGGATGAAGAGTTGGTATACGAAAGTGTAAGGCGACACAATAAATGTTTGGTGGTAACTGAAGAGCCTTTACAAAATTCATTTGCTATGGCTATTGTAGGACAAATTCAAAATGAATGTTTTCAAGAATTAGATGCACCAGTAATGGCAATTGGTTCTGAGAATATGCCTGCTATCCCACTTAATTCTATTCTAGAATTCACCATGATTCCCAATGCAGATAAAGTAGGCGTGAAGATGGCAGAACTGCTAGACTATTAGCTTTTTACAATAAAGCTATTATAACTTTAGCGGGAGAGATCCTTACTAATTTGAGATTAATTCTGATATCCATATTGCTCTTAAACGTACCCTCATTTTTGAATGCCCAATGGGTTCGAGATGATGACACTTCCAAGGTGTATTTAACCAGCGGAATTTACATGACGGAAACTGATTTTTTAACCAATTCACCAAGTTATAATTGGTTGAGTACAGATCCTGAAAATTGGGTTTACAAAGATTCATTGCATCGAAAAAGTATTTTATTAGAAGTAAGGGCAAATCCTGAAATTGAAAAGAACCTAAGCATTAGAGAGCGATTTATTTTTGTAGCTAATGACAGCGGAAAAAAGGTGATTGAAAAAATGGGTGTATGGGGAATTTGCGTTAACGGATTTCCTTATAGGTACTTGGATAGATCGAAAAAGGAAAATTTTATTATGATTCATATTTCAGGTATAATTTCTTATTTGAGCTACACTACCATTTATGAAGACCCTTTTTATTGGTCGGTAGGGCACACTGAATTGGATGAGCAATACCAAAATGAAGTAGTGGATTTAGTAGTGGATTTTGAAAAACCTGCTTTGTATAGCAATACACGCAAAAATTTAGAAAAAGTTATTGCCCGCGATTCAGTCTTAAATATAGAATACTTAAAAGAGAAAAAGAAATCCAAATTAATTTATGAATACGTTATAAGGTACAATCGAAAACATCCGCTGACATTCATGGAACCAAAAAAAGAGGAGTAGAACTTATTTTATTGCATAAGATGTAAATGTTCCTGTAGCAAAGGCAACAACACCTTTTTTATTCGAAATTTCACCTTGAACAATCAACAACTTTTTTCCTTTTCGAATTACATTTCCATTTCCAATTAAATCATCTCCCACAAATGCCGGACTCAAATAATTTATTTTAAACTCGACAGTTGCAACTCGTTTTCCATCACTTGCAACAGCGCTTAATGCCGCCGCTCCGATTACACCGTCCATCATTCTAGCAAGTACACCGCCATGAGCAATATTGCTTACAGCTTGGTGATGTTTTTTTACGGTCATTTTATATGCTATTTGGCCAGGACTTAATACTTCAAAATCCATGTCCATCCATTTTCCGTAAAGGTTATTTTCGTTGTAATCTTCAATTATTTCAGTCATGGATTGCGAAGGTAACTCTAACCTTGATTAGTTTTGGATTGTGATAGAAAAACTAAAAAAATTCTTTCAAAAAGATGTTTGGCATTTTGCGGATAAACTAGGTGGGCTTCCACGTCTGGGGATAAGGATAGTTCAAATAGGTTACTTGGCGAGTAGAGATTACGTCTCAGATAAGTGTGCGGTTCGGGCTTCGGCCCTAACCTTTTATTCTGTTTTGTCTCTAGTTCCAGTTTTAGCTTTACTTTTTGGAATAGCCAAGGGTTTTGGTTTTGAAGAAAAAATGAAGAACAGAATCCTTGAATCTACGGATCAAAACCGAGATTTATTTGTTCAAATGTTTTCGTTTGCTGAAAACACACTTCATTCTGCTAAAGGTGGTATTATTGCTGGGATTGGTATTTTACTATTACTGTATACAGTAATTAAAACGATTTCGCTTGTTGAAGATACATTTAATGATATATGGGATGTTAAGCAAGCAAGAACTATACTTAGAAAGTTTACCGATTATTTGTCTATAACATTGCTGGCACCTCTTCTTTTGGTGTTTTCTGGAAGTGCTGCGGTGTTTTTAAGTTCTAATATTGAGGAAGTTGCTGATAAAATGGGAGTTCTATCTCTAGTCGGCCCGCTGTTATCTTTCTTTTTAAATCTATTTCCTTACGTATTGATTTGGTTGCTTTTTTTATCTATTTATATGATAATGCCCAACAGAAATGTAAAGTTTAAAAGTGCCATGATTGCCGCAATTGTGGCGGGTAGCATTTACCAAGTGGTAAGCTGGGCATACATTGTGTTTCAGGTTGGAGTTTCAAAATACAATGGCATTTATGGGAGTTTTGCCGCGTTGCCGTTGTTTTTAATTTGGCTTCAAACGAGTTGGGCAATTGTGTTATTTGGTGCTGAGTTATCCTATGTAATTCAAAACATTGAAGAGTTGGCTTTAACCTTTAAAAAAGGAAAGATCTCTCCATTTCAAAAATTAAAATTCAGCATTAAAGTTTTAAAAACTTTATTGAGTCATGGTCCTGATGAAAAACCGTTCAGGACATCGCTTCAAATTTCAGATGAAACTAGAATCAGTCCGGATCGAGTAGAAGATGTTTTATTTGAATTGGAAAAGAACAATTTGGTAATTAAGGTAGAGAGAGAAACGGAAAAATATTTTCAATCTGCCAGAGATTCGAAAGAGCTTAACGTGGTTTATGTTATTGAAAATCTTCTAGGCAAAGATGAATCGCCCCTTGAAAAAGATGAAATAGACCAATGGCTAGAACAACTGAAGAATGATATGCACTCCAGTAAAGGAAATGTGTATTTGAGGGGTTAAGAACTACCCTTTTTTCTTCAGAACTGGTTCCACTTTTTTCAATGTGATAAAACCAATTCCATGAAAAAATAACATAACAATATACAAAGGATCAATTTCGTGCCAGCGTTGGCCACCAAAATTGGCACTTCCTCCAAGCTTGTGGTGATTGTTGTGATAACTTTCTCCCCACATTAAAAAATCGAAAGGAAGTAAGTTTTTTGAGGTATCGTTAACTTTGAAATTGGTATAACCCCAAACATGTGCACCCCAGTTAATAATAGCTCCATGAATTGGAGCCATTGCTAACATTAAGGGAAGTAAAACCCAAAACCATTCTTGGCCCTCTGGTACAAACTTCAAGAAAACAGCAACATAAACGATAATCCAAAGTAAACGAGAAAACCAGCTTCTTCCAAACTTGTCAAAGAAATCCCAACGAGGAACACCTTTTGTAAAACGTTCTTCAACTTCCACTGTATCATTTGAAATTGCTGAATAGTGAATCTTTGTTTTCCACATCATATTGAAAACATTCTTATCGTACTTCGGAGAATGAGGATCTTTGGGGGTATCTGGCCAAGCATGATGTTGACGATGCATAACGCCATAACCGTAAGGGCTAAGGTAATTTGGTCCCATAAAAATCCAGGATAGAACAAACATTATCTTCTCTTTAAAGGGAGACAAGGTGTACTGAGCATGAGCGGCATATCGATGATGAAACCCCGATTGAAAAAGCAAACCACCATACCAAGAAAACAGAAAAAAACCAATAATTAACCACATAATAATCTCTTTTTTTATAAGCGGCAAAGGTAAGTCATTAAAACAACCAAATAAGAACTTATGTCACGCTAAAAAGCGAATTCATGTTAAAGGAAATTTAAGTTTAAAATATTGCGATTACCCGTCTATATTTTCCTTAATATGGAAAGATAGAGTGATGTCGATTGAATGTTAATCGTGCTAATTAATGTGTTTTAACTCATAGGGGCTTTGTATTGGTTTAGTTGACTTGTAAAAACCATTTATTAACTGAAACTGATCGTTTGCAAAATGTTTATTTAGAATGCTGGTTTTGAGCCAACCCATGAAAAAAAAGTGAGTCTTATAGGTATTACTCTGATGCAAGTTGGATGGACATTTTGAAGAGGGGATAGTTATTCTCCTTCTGTTTCCTCTTCTTCCTTCCAATTAAAAATATCTCCTTTTTTCGATGGTCTTTCTGTAGCTCTCCACTTAAATCTTTTTAAGTATTGCATACGTGGTGTTACATCTTGTATTGGAAATAACGTAGCTTCTGGTTTTTGCCTAAATATAATTTCTTTTACGGAACTACTGTCCAAGTATATAGTCATGTACTCACTTTTGGCTTTGTTCATTCCGAGGTAACTGCCGTCTTCTTCTTCTTCTTCTTCTTCTTCTTCTTTTGCAAAATAGATAGATATTCCGTTGTGCTTGACGTCCACTGAGTTTAACCTGTTTTCCTTAAAATAGCCAATCATACTATCTCCTTTTATTTGATTGTACTTTTGGTATTTGGAGGTAGAATCTTCCAATGAAATAATAAAAGCGCGGTAATCTATATGCATACGTTCTATGGCATCGTCGTTTTTATAAATAGTAATTATGCTGGCAGTTATCTGATTTCCTTCCGACCATAAAACTGGGTTATCGTACATAGTTATACTAGAGTCAACATCCGAAAACACCAGGCTATCGCTTTTTCCTTGCATATCCGATTTGTAAAACTGTGCTCGCGGGTAGGCGTGGATCAATCTATATTTTCCAGTAGAATCGTAATGTGAAAAAAGAGTATCGGCGTGTAAAAACAAGCTGTCATTCTCAAAAAACTGAGTCAGCATTGGTTTTCCAAGAACTAATGAAACGCTGTCTTCTTGATTAAAATAAATGTACTGTCCTTGAACCATAAACTGATTAATAGTATCAATCAAGGTTACATTATCAAAAACTTCCCCTATTCCATCTTTTTGGTTGTAATAAATACTATCTCCATATAATTCTTGGTCTTTGGTAATCACACTGGCATTTTTGGTGAAAACCGAAATCTTCGATTTATTATCTGACCATCCTTTTTCAGTATATATAATATCTCCAGCGCTTTCAATATAGGTTGGGCCAAAAAAGTAGCTTTTTTCTAAGCTACTATTATAATGCATAGTATCACTTTTAATGTTATAATTGGCTGTTCTCAATCTCACCGAATCTTTAAATTGCATAAGCGAACTTCCGCTAAAGTAATATCCTTGATAGCTAAATAAAGAGTCTTTTCCTTCGTTCATCAGTATGTTAGCTCCGTTCCAATAATGCCCAATACCTTTTCCTTGATCATAATCTAAAAACTGAGTAGTCAATATCATATCATCTTGTATCAGCTTTACTTCATCGCCTCGTACTTCAGCGGTTTTAGTTGCACCAAAGTATTTAAGAGAGTCGCCAAAAAGCTGAAGGCCTTCGTTGTCGTAAATATGAACATTGCCGTAGGCTTTCATCGTATTCGATTTGGAATAAACGTAGGCAGAGTCACAATCCATGAAAGTTTTTTCATGTTTTATTTTCACTTCACCGATTAGTTTTTTAGCACTTTCTCCGTTAGGTGCTTCTTCAAATAGGAGAACTTTTGCTCCAATAATTTCAATCTTTTTCGCTTTTTTTTGCGCTTGTAAATTTGGAAGAAGAAATAAAACCATTAACAATGAAAAAAGCCCGCTATTTGCAGGCAGTTTTCGGTTTCTTAAAATAATATTTTGAAATAAAGAATTCAAATTATCTCATCAAAGTTTGTGTTCTGTCTGGCCCAACAGAGATAATAGAAATAGGGACTTCCAATTCTTTTTCTAAATAAAGGATATAATCCATCAAACTATTTGGTAATTCCGTTACAGAATTCAAACCAGTTAAATCTTCACTCCAGCCCGGAAATGACTTATAAATTGGTGTTACTTTTTCATCAATTATATCATAAGGCATGTAATCGATTTTTTCGTTTCTGTATTCGTAATGGGTACAAACATTAATTTCAGAAAAGCCACTTAACACATCCGCTTTGGTCATAATTAATTGAGTTACTCCATTCAGCATTATTGCGTATTTTAGAGCTGGTAAATCTATCCAACCACATCTTCTTGGTCGCCCAGTTGTAGCACCAAATTCATGGCCGTTTTTTCGAATTTCCTCACCAACTTCGCCATGCAATTCCGTTGGGAATGGGCCAGAACCTACTCGGGTACAGTAAGCTTTAAAGATACCGTAAACTTCACCTATTTTATTAGGAGCAACGCCCAAACCGGTACAAGCTCCAGCGCAAACTGTGTTCGATGAGGTTACAAAAGGGTAAGAACCAAAATCGATATCTAATAATGAACCCTGAGCACCTTCTGCCAAAATTGGTTTGCCTGCTTTAAGTTGTTTATTAATAAAATGCTCACTGTCTATTAAGTTTAGAGTTCGCATCATTTCAATGGATTTCATCCAAACTTTTTCAAGATTTTCTAATTCAGAATAATCAAATTTGAAATTGCCTAATAATTGAATGTGCTTTTCTTTAAGTTTATTGTATTTCTCCAAAAAGTTACTGGATTCAATGTCTCCAACTCGAAGGCCATTTCTTCCAGTTTTATCCATATAAGTTGGTCCAATTCCTTTTAGGGTTGATCCAATTTTATCCTTGCCTTTTGCAGCTTCAGAAGCGGCATCCAAAAGTTTGTGCGTAGGTAAAATAAGTTGCGCTTTTCTAGAAACATAAAGCACTTTATTTACATTTACCTTAAACGGTTCTAATGCTTTTAATTCGGCTTGCATAATTACCGGGTCAATTACAACTCCATTGCCAATTACATTATCCGAATTTTCATGAAATATTCCAGAAGGAATAGTATGAAGCACGTGTTTTATACCTTCAAATTCAAGGGTATGCCCCGCATTAGGTCCTCCTTGAAAACGGGCAATTACATTGTATTTTGGTGTAAGGACATCTACTATTTTCCCTTTTCCCTCATCGCCCCATTGCAGGCCTAATAATACATCTATGTTCATAAAACTTCTAAGTTATTCTCTTAATTATTTTGTGTTACAATCTTTGCAGGTTCCGTAAAAATTTAAGGCATGGTGAAATATTTTCACATCCAATTGGCTTTCTAATGTAGATCGGATTTGTTGTACCCTGGGGTCGCAAAATTCAATTACATTATTGCATTTTGTACAAATTATATGGTCGTGTTGTTTGTAGCCATGCGATTTTTCGTACTGACTTATTTTTTGCCCAAATTGATGTTTTCTGATTAAGTTACATTCCATTAATAAGTCAATGGTATTGTACAAAGTGGCGCGACTTACGCGGTAATTTTTTTTCTTCATTAAAAAGTAAAGGGCTTCTACATCAAAATGTTTATTCAAAGTATATACTTCTTCTAATATCGAAAACCTTTCAGGGGTTTTTCGATGACCATTTTGTTTTAAAAATGCAGAAAATATCTCTTGAACTTCGTCTGCAATTTTCAATTGCGCCATGAGGAAAAATTAGGTCGTAAAAGTAGAGTATTTAGAGGATGGGTTTGTTTGGCTAAACGTTATTTATCACTTGTTTTTAACAACATTTACTGTTTCCAATATATTCCAATAGGTTTAAAATTTATTTTCAGAATAATATAAAAATCGGTTCGTAATTGATATTACTTGGAATCATCAATTCGTTCCACTTTTTCCACACCTTTTACTTTGTTCAATGACCGCATAAGGTCGTTTAGGTTTTGTCGGTTGGTAACATAAACTCTTATTTCGCCTATAAAAACTCCGTCCACTGACTCAAAATGAACCTCACGCATGTTAATGTCCATGTCTTGAGATATAATATTTGTGAGCTCGTTAACCATTCCTAACTGATCTATTCCGTTGATTTTTAATCCAACTAAGAATGCCAAAGAATGTTCGCTGGTCCATTTTGCTTCAATAACTCTATGGTGTTTGTGCGAACGAATTTCTAAGGCTTTCGGGCAAATGGATCGATGAATATCAATTAAATTGTTTCTATTCATAAACCCAAATACTTTATCTCCAGGAATGGGATTACAGCAATTCGCTAAGTGGTATTCAACTCTTTCTATTGCATCAGAACTTGAACCAATTTGAGCAACTCCACCTATATCAGTAATTATGGCATTTTTTGTTTTTCTGAAATTATTTTTTATTAGCCCTTTTTCAATTTTCAGTTTATTGAGTTGGTCTAGATTAAGGCCCTCATTCTTAACGTGGTAAAAAAGATCATCGAGAGTTGGTAAATTATACAAATAGGCAATTCGATAAAAATTATCTTGTTCATATTTAATGCCTAATTCACGCATCTTTCTTCGAAGGATAGTTTTTCCAAGTCCGGCCAGTTTTTTCTTTTCTGCTTTTAAATGGTCTTTAATTTTCGATTTGGCTTTGGCTGTTTTTACAAATTTCAACCAATCTGCAGAAGGTTTTCCTTTGTTCGTTTTAATGATTTCAATTTGGTCGCCAGTTTGCAAATGATAACTCATTGGTACAAGTTGGTTATTGACTTTAGCTCCAATGGTTTGGTCACCTAATTGTGAATGAATTTCATAAGCAAAATCAACTGGAGTTGACTGAGCTGGTAAAGAAATCATGTCTCCTTTTGGAGAAAAAACCATAATTTCTTTTTCATAAAGACTCATTCTAAACTCATTGATAAAGTCTTCGGTATGGGTCTCGCTATTTTCTAGAGTTTCTCTAATTCTTTCAATCCATTGATCAACAGCATGTCCTTCTCCATCATTTTTGTATTTCCAATGGGCAGCATATCCGTTTTCTGCTACCTCATTCATTCTTTGGCTTCTAATCTGTACCTCCACCCATTTTCCGGTCGGGCTCATCACAGTTATGTGCAGGCTTTCGTACCCGTTTGCTTTTGGGCTCGATATCCAGTCTCTTAAACGATCAGGGTTTGGTTTATAAAAATCGGTGACTATAGAGTATGCTTTCCAACAATCCGTTTTCTCATCTTCTTTTTCCGAATCAAGAATAATTCGAACTGCCAAAATATCGTACACTTCTTCAAAGGGTACGTTTTGGCGCTTCATTTTTTGCGCTATTGAAAATATGGATTTCGTTCTTCCGCTAATTTCATGATTTAACGTAGCCTTTTTTAATCCACGGTCAAGTGGCAATGAAAATTGATTTAAAAATCGAGTTCGTACAGCTTTCGACTTACGAAGCTTATATTCTATCTCATTATAAAGTCCCGGTTCTAAGTATTTCAAACTTAGATCTTCCATTTCAGATTTGATGTTGTAAAAACCTAGTTTATGAGCGACCGGCGCATACAAATACAAGGTTTCAGAAGCAATCTTTTTAGATTTTTCACCGGGCATACTTCCCAAAGTTCGCATGTTGTGCAAACGGTCTGCGAGTTTTATAAGAATTACTCTCACGTCTTGAGAAAGAGTGAGTAATAGTTTCTTGAAGTTTTCTGCCTGTAAATTGGTGTTTTGATGAAAAAGTTTGGAAATTTTGGTTAAACCATCTATGATTTTGGCAACGTGTTTCCCGAAGAGTTGTTCGATGTCCTGAAGGGTTATGTCTGTATCTTCGACAACATCATGAAGCAAGGCACAGGCAATTCCTATAGGTCCAACTCCTATATCTTCTTTGGCAATTTTGGCTACTTCTAAAGGATGAAAAATGTAAGGCTCTCCCGATTTTCTTCGCATGCCTTTGTGTGCTTCTAACGCAACATCAAATGCTTTTCGGATGAGCTCTTTATCTTCCGTTTTTAACGGAATTTTGCCCGGTTTCATTAAATCCCGATACGCACGTAAAATATCTCGTTTTTCTTTACGAAGCTGCTCAATACTATATTCTTCTTCCGACCAATTCACAACGCAAATTTACCCAAGTTTAAGAAGAGAAGTGGCCTTTTAAAGCGGAATTATTTTGCAGGTAAAATCGTATTAGCTGCTTCACCAAATCCGATGCGAACTCCATCTTTTTCACAATATCCACGTTGAATAACCGTGTCGCCATCTAAAATGAATTTACGTTGAGAACCATCACTTAAAGTTATAGGCTTAGTTCCTTTCCAAGCTAATTCAAGCATAGAACCATAAGATTCAGGAGTAGAACCCGAAATAGTGCCACTTCCCATTAGATCGCCACAATTAATGTTACAGCCGTTAATGGTGTGGTGAGCCAATTGTTGGCTAGGGTTCCAGTACATGTACTTGTAATTGCTATGACTTACCCGATTTTCTTCACCACCATCAGGTTGAATGTACATTTCTAAATGGATATCAAAACTTTTTTCGCCTTCAAATTGAAGGTATTCAAAAGGTTTAGGGTCTTGAATAGGAGTAGCACAACGATAAGGTTCAAGGGCATCCATGGTTACAATCCAAGGAGAAACAGTTGAAGCAAAATTTTTGGCTAAAAAAGGACCAAGTGGAACATATTCCCATTTTTGAATATCTCGAGCGCTCCAATCGTTGAAAAGACTCATTCCGAAAATGTAGTCCTCCGCTTCTTTTACTGAAATAGAATCACCCAAGGCTTTGCCTTGAAAAGTGAAATAAGCCATTTCTAATTCAAAATCTAATAATTTACAAGGTCCAAAAACAGGTGGCTCATTATCGTTTGGCTTTTGCTGTCCTTTAGGTCTGTAAATTGGTTGCCCCGAAGGAATAATAGACGAAGCTCGTCCGTGGTAACCTACTGGAATATAAAGCCAGTTTGGTAATAGAGCGTTATCGGGGTCTCTAAACATAGTACCTACATTGGTAGCATGTTCTTTCGAAGAGTAAAAATCGGTGTAATCACCAACTTTTATGGGTAAATGCATTTCAACTTCGTTTTCATTAATCAAGATTTTTGAAACGTGATCCGAGTTGTTTTTTAATTCGTTGTTATCCGTTGAAAATAGTTCCGAAATTCTTTCTCGAACTGCTCGAGTACCAGATTTTCCAGTCATCATAAAATCATTTAGGAATTCAGATTCAAAAACCGAATTTGAAATCCCCGTATCCTTTAAATAACCTAAATCGGATAGATTTTTCAGGTCAATTACTTTAGTGCCAAGAGCAACTCCAACTTTCTTATTTCCTCCGTTTGAAAATATACCAAAAGGCAAGTTTTGAATTGAAAAATCTGAACATTCTTGAACCTCAACCCAACTTTTAAGATTGGGGTTATTTGATTTTAACATTGTGTATTAATTGAAAATGTTTTAATAATTTATTTGGATTATTGTTAGCGCGTATAAAGAAAATCAGTCATTTTTCAAAATTCAAAATCTAACCCTTCATTTTAGGATAGAGAGAGTAATCAACCATCCAATCGTTAATTTCACCTTTAACTGAAGTCTGTAATTTTTCGTTTTCAGGATTCATAATTATTTGATCGAGATATTCAACAACACGAACCATATCTGTTTCTAATAAGCCTCTTGTTGAAATGGCTGGAGTACCAATACGAATTCCGGAAGTTACAAAGGGCGATTTGTCATCAAAGGGAACCATGTTTTTATTAACGGTTATATCTGCTTTTACCAAAGCGTTTTCAGCATCCTTTCCACTAATATTCTTATTTCTAAGGTCAATTAGCATGGAGTGGTTATCTGTTCCACCCGATATAATATTATAGTCTTTATCTACAAGTGCCTTTGCCATTGCTTTCGCATTTTTGCACGTTTGCACCACATAGTTGAGGTAGTCATCAGTGAGCGCTTCTCCAAATGCTACTGCTTTTGCTGCAATAACATGTTCTAGCGGGCCACCTTGTGTTCCAGGAAAAACTCCAGAATCCAATAAAGAAGAAAAAGATCTAAGGTTTCCTTTCATGGTTTTAATACCAAATGGATTTTCAAAATCTTTTCCAACCATAATAACTCCACCTCTTGGACCTCTTAATGTTTTGTGAGTAGTTGTGGTTACAACATGGCAATGTTCCATTGGATCATTCAATAATCCACGAGCAATCAAACCAGCAGGGTGAGAAATGTCAGCCAAAAGAATAGCTCCAACAGAATCCGCGATTTCACGAAATCGTTTAAAATCCCAATCTCTTGAATAGGCAGAAGCCCCCGCGATAATCATTTTTGGTTTTACTTTTTTGGCTTGGCTTTCCACCATATCCATGTCTACCAATCCCGTTTCTTTTTTTACTCCGTAAAAATGAGGCTGATACAATTTACCTGAAAAATTTACTGGTGAGCCATGCGTAAGGTGACCGCCATGTGAAAGGTCAAAACCCAGAATTGCATCGCCTGGTTTTAAACAAGCCAACATAACAGCTGCGTTTGCTTGAGCGCCAGAGTGGGGCTGAACATTTACCCATTCAGCGTTAAATAGAGTTTTAAGTCTATTTCTAGCTTCATCTTCAACTTTATCGACTACTTCGCAACCTCCATAATATCTTTTACCTGGCAGACCTTCAGCGTATTTGTTAGTCAAAACAGAACCCATAGCTTTCATAACCTGTTTTGAAACAAAGTTTTCAGAGGCAATTAATTCAATGCCTTGTTTCTGACGTTTTTTTTCGTTTTTTATTAAGGAAAAAATCATGGAGTCTTTCATAGTAAACAGATTAAATTCAATTTATAATTTCACAAATGTAGGGTATAGCTCTATTATTCTAAATCCTCTTTTTTATAAATAAATCCAATATTTTTTAGGGATTGAATTTTTTGAAATTTTCAAAAAA
>CAWUST010000059.1:0-19765 GCA_963925495.1 uncultured Flavobacteriales bacterium
CTACTGGATGGCCTACTGCCAATTATGGTAACTATGATATTACTAATGGTACGGATACGTTCTTAATGAGAATGGACGGAGATCGTAGTTGGGCTGCTAACATGCCTAAGCCTCCTGTTGGGAAATTTTGTTTTGTAGGTGGTGGTGGTCAGTTTGACCAAGGTGCTCCTCGTTTCGGTGGTTATCAAATATTACCACGAGATACAAATGACTTTATTGTTTGTCCAGGACCATGTGTGGCTCCTATTGGATTGAAGAATGCTAATTTGACTGTAAGTTCTGCGGATATTTCTTGGACTTCAGGTGGTAGCATGTGGAATGTTGGATGGTCATTGAACCATACGTCAACCGCTGCTGACATAGTTGACTCTGTAATGGGTATCACTACAAATCCTTATACAATTACTGGATTAATCCAAAATCAGCATTATCATGTATATGTACAAGAAGTTTGTGGATTTAAACACAGTATGTGGTCTGATTCTGTAATGTTTACTACTCTTCCAACTGGCATTGAAGATGTAAACGGAAATAAAACTTCATTAGTTGCTTTCCCGAATCCAAATAACACTGGTGAGGTTCGATTTAACATGGAGGTTTCTGTTACAGTAAGAAACATTTTAGGTCAGACTGTAAAAACAGGAAACAAGATTACTTCTCTTAATATTTCAGATTTAGAGTCTGGAGTTTACTTTATTCAAAGTGAAGAAGGAGATACTCTTCGATTGATTGTAGAGTAGAATAATTTTAAATTTACTTTTTAGAAACCGCCTCCATTGATTTGGGGGCGGTTTTTTTATTTCTTTGCTTTTGTGATAACAGAAACTTTAATTATTGGACAGGGAATAGCCGGGTCTTGTTTGGGATTGCACTTAGCTGAAAGAAATAAGGATTTCTTAGTTATCGACGATAGCTATTTTCAGTCATCTTCTATGGTCGCTGCAGGTTTGTATAACCCCATGATTTTCAGAAAACCAAGTAAAAGTTATAACGCCGAGAGTTTAATACCCCACTTAAAATCATTTTACTCTAAATGGGAACTAAAACTAAATGCTAAGTTTCACTATCAAAGAAATATCATTCGAGTTTTTTCTTCAACCGAAGAGGTAAATAATTGGGCCTTAAAGTCTAGTAATCCTGATTATGAAAAATTTTTATTACCCGAAATGCTGCCCGAAAACTTTGACGATAATTTGCTCTGCGGTTATGGAGGTGGAACTGTTTTAGAAGCTGGAAATGTGGATACTAAAGTTTTCTTATCGGAAACAAAAAAACACTTTGGAACAAAAAAAATTGAAGGGAAAATAGGAAAAATAAATAAAAGCCCTGATGGGTTTGAAGTAGAATCCAATCAAGGAAAAATTAAATGTAAACGTGTTGTCCTCGCCAACGGACACCTAAATCACGACTTGTATAAATACCTACCGTTAACGTATACTAAAGGAGATATATTGACTGTTTACGCCCCAGAAATAACCGGTTTTGACATCAGAAATAAAGGGCTTTTTATTATGCCAATCGGAAATGGGTTTCATCGTGTTGGTTCTACTTATGATTGGGACAACAAAAGCTATGAACCAAGTACAAAAGCCAGATTAGAACTGGAAGAAAAACTAAAAAACACATTGCTCTGCCCGTTCAAAATTGAAGAACACCAAAGTGGAATTAGACCTACGGTTGGAGATAGAAGACCTTTACTGGGCGAACACCCTGAACAAAAAAACCTATTCATTTTTAATGGATTGGGCGCAAAAGGAGTAATGCTTGCTCCATTATACTCTGAAATGCTTTCAAATCATATTTTTGACAACCGTGAAATTCATCCGGAAGTAGATATAAAACGATATAAAAAACACTATGGCAATTCTAAAAATTGAACATCTGGGCATAGCGGTAAAAAATGCTGCTGATTCTAAAAGCGTTTTTGAAAAACTCCTTGGTGCTGAGGCTTATAAAGAAGAGGCCGTGGAAAGTGAAGGAGTTAAAACTATTTTTTACCAATTAGGAGAAAGCAAACTAGAACTTTTAGAAGCTACAGATCCTAGCAGTGCAATTTCTAAATATTTGGATAAAAATAGAGAAGGATTCCATCATTTAGCTTTAGCTGTAGATGATATCTATGCCGAAATTAAAAGACTGAAAAAGGAAGGGTTTATTTTTATTAATGAAACACCTAAAAAAGGTGCTGATAATAAACTTATCGCTTTCATACATCCCAAAAGTGCAAATGGAATATTACTAGAGCTTTGTCAAGATATGTAAAATATTAATCCTCCTGCTTTTCAATATTCGAGTGATCTAAAACAGATCTAGTAAATCTCCTTCCTTTAGCCAATGAGTTTTTAAACCAATTTTTTTTGCACCCTCAATATGTTGTGGGCTATCATCAATAAATAAAGTTTCCGAAGGGTTTATTCCCGCGTCTTTACAAACCCATTCGAAGGTTTCCACATCCGGCTTTCTTTTTCCTATTTCATGAGACAAATAAGTTTTTAGAAACAAAGGTTCAAGCCCGGCCATTCCATGCTCTTTTTTGACGTTTTCGGTATATGCCTCATAATGGATAATGTTGGTGTTGCTTAATAGATAAAGATTATACTTTCCTTTTAAACTATTTAGCAACTCAATTCGTTTTATCGGAAGGTCTAGGAGAAGTGAGTTCCAAGCTTTATCTATTTCCTCATCGGATAAGCCTAAATAACTTATAACTCTTAGCCCATCGCGAAATTGATCGGCAGTTATCTTACCAATTTCCAACTGATCGAATAATTCATTTTGCTCTTTTTGGGAATATTCCAAGGTTTCTTTTGAAATTCCAAGGTCAACAAATGCATCAATTGCCTTTTGGTAGTCGATATTTAGGACAACACCGCCCAAATCGAACAGGATATTTTTTACGCCATCTAAGTTCATAATGCAAAGAAAAAAATATTCCTGACTTAGCAAAGACTTTCGTTGGTTGAGTGTAAAGAAAAAATATATTTGCAGCCTCGATTTTGAGAGAGAAGGTCTCAATATTTTCTTTTAACAAATCAGGGGCCCATAGCTCAGCTGGTTAGAGCATCTGACTCATAATCAGAGGGTCGCAGGTTCGAGCCCTGCTGGGCCCACTATTAAAAAAGTCCTTTAACGCATAAGTTAGAGGACTTTTTTTAGGAGTCAGAGGTCGTTTATTATTCATGAAACCCCGATGCGACCACGAAAAACGATTGTTTTACAAAAAATCGTTTTCCTTAATGCTCTACCCTTTAACTTGGCAAAAAAGGGTTATAATCAAAATAGAACTAACGCATTATACAACCCCAAAATACTAAATTTTAGCTTTTAAGCTACTTTCAGACAGTTGTGAGACAGTTAAATTTGTCATCGATATTAAATCAAACATCTATATATCAAACTATTAATACTAATTATCTCCTTTTTATACTCTAAAACAGGGTGTTTTCAGACAGTCGCATAATCACAGTACCTAACCCTAACCCTCTAAACAATTCATCACTCTCTTACATTGTCGATGCCTTATTACTATTGATTATATGACACTTATATGCTGACTTGACTGTCTGGCTATCAGTTTAAGGTTTTAAAGAGTGATTAAAGCCCTTAATTAGAGTTTCTAAACTAGGTTATCTGCATTGGTCATTATAATACTCACAGAACTTATTAGCCCCTAGTCCTTTAGATTAATTATATTTGTGATTGGCATAAGGCGGGTATAACGTTACCTATATCGAATTGTTATAACTAATTTAAGGTCAAAATGGGCTGACCTCCAAACATGATAAAGAATATATTACATAAATTAAACAACGGAGTTTTCGAAAATCCAAAAGAGTAGAACAAATAAATATTAAAATTTAATAAAATGAAAAAGATAATTACAAATTTTACGATAGTTGCACTATCAATAGTTTCATTCAGCTCATGTATTGCAACGAATAAAGGCGTTCAATCAAGTCCAGTTATTTCTAGAAATGTTCAGCTTGACCCTATTAAAGCTGACATTAATGTAGACGAAACTAAAAAAATTAAGGGAGAAAGTAGTTCAGGATACTTTCTGTGTTTCAGAGTTAGTGGGGATAATTCTTTTACTGATGGAATAAACTATAGTACAGATGCTTTATCAAGTTTGGCTCATAAAGCAAATCCTCTTAATCTAGTTCAGGCAAGGCGTTTGAATAAAGTACGAAGTTCTGCAGCATTTAAAGCGTTAAATAATGGAGATTATGATGTATTAGTTCATCCAAATTACTTAACAACAGTCGAGAATTATTTGTTTTTTCATACATATAAAGTTACTGTTGAAGGTTATGGTGCGAAATACGAAAACTTTAGAACTGAAAGACAGAAAATAGTAATCTTTCAAGATGGAAAAGAACTTATTCTACAAGATAAATAATAAAAAACAGTTATAACAATATATAAAGGGCGTATTAATATTAAAACGCCCTTTATATTTAACGTTACCCAACATACAAAACCAATAAAAAAACTGCATAATGGCTACAATAGTCTTTACTAGGTAAATTCTTTATTCTACTTAGTCATTCCATTTTCTTTTTTCAATGGACTGATGGAGTTAGAGGGTTTTTCTAGGCATTGGATACTTACTCTTTCTAAACATACCAGCTAATGTACTACTTCGTAGCTTGACAATATTCAGGTTGTATTAGATACAAAAGGGTATGGGGTTATAACACGATTTACAAAACTTTTCCAAAAAGAAAAACCGTTCGTCTTTTATGCTTATAGTACAATATACTAAAAGTTAGTATATTTGTCAATTAAAATTAATAAGAACAGAAGCTAAATCTATTCAAAACAAATCGTATGCGCGTTGCCTTGTTTTTTCCATTATTCATAAGCACACTAATTTGCTTTTTTCTGCCTGCTTTCGGCACAGCGCAGACTGTTGAAGATGACTTTGAGGGAAATGGAACGATTAACAACTGGGTTGGAGACCAATGTACTATCAATTCCGGTTTTTCGAATCCGTTTATTCAAGGTATTAATCTTTCCTCTAAAGTTTTGGAATACAAGGACAATGGCGGGCAATATGCCAATGTAAGGTTTGAAATACCGAATAATTTTAATCTAGTTGACAATCATATATTTACACTCAAAATATACGTTCCTTCCAATGGTCTTACTGGTAGTCAAAACAACCAGGTTTCTCTAAAATTACAGGATGGGTCCATTGGTTCACCTTGGTCCACTCAAAGCGAAATAATAAAACCAGTGAATTCCGATCAATGGCAGACCTTATCCTTCAATTTCAAATCTGACCGCTTTAAAAATGCCGATGTAAATTCTTCTGCACCTTCGAAGAGAAGTGATTTTAATCGGGTGGTAATTCAGGTTAATGGAGAAAACAATACGGATCAAGTTTTAGCATATTTGGATGATTTTTACTATTCCGATACGAACACAACTACACCGGTTTCTTATCAATTGATTTGGTTCGATGAGTTTAATAGAATTGGTAGCATAGATGGGTCAAAGTGGTTTCACCAAACGCAGCTACCCGTTAGCGGAAGCTGGTTTAATGGCGAAGTACAACATTACACAAATAGAAATGATAACTCATATGTGGCAAATGGAATGCTTAAAATCGTAGCCAAAAAAGAATCGTTTACAGATCAGGGTCAAGCCAAGAATTATACTTCTGCTCGATTAAATTCTAAGTTTGCCTTTACGTATGGCAAGGTGGAAATTAGGGCTAAACTACCAACGGGTGTGGGCACTTGGCCAGCCATGTGGATGTTAGGTAAAAACATAAACGAAGATGGGGCTTATTGGGATAATCTAGGATTTGGAACTAAAAACTGGCCAGCATGTGGAGAAATCGATATAATGGAACACTGGGGCAGTAATCAAAATCACGTTCAAAGTGCTCTGCATACTCCATCAAGTTTCGGGAGTACAATGAATCTCGGCGGTCAAAATATTCCAACCGCTTCCACCGATTTTCATATCTATACCATGGAATGGACTTTTGAAAAGATGGAATTTAGCGTCGATGGAAAAAGACACTACACCTATCAACCTCCTGTTAAAGACCAAAACACTTGGCCCTTCGATGAAGATCAATATTTATTATTAAATATTGCCATCCAGAGTAGTATTGATTTTAACTTTACGCAAAGTGCGATGGAAATTGATTATGTCCGGGTTTATCAGGAGAAACCAACCCTTACTTCCAACACTATGGACAATGCTTCAGCCCTCAAATTTTACCCTAATCCATTCAGTCATGAGCTTACTATTAAATTAGAAGAATCTTCTCTTGGTGAAATCCAAATAGACATTTATAATATTCATGGTAAAATTGTAAGGTCTTTTAAATCCACGTCGGAAGATAAAACATTAATAATAAGTAATTTAAGTGATTTAACCCAGGGCATCTATTTGGTTTCATTCAAGATAAACCACAAACCATACCTTCTCAAGGTTTATAAAAATTAAACGGTCAACGAATACGCAATGTAGGTGACCCAAAATATTGATCATTATACAGGTAAAATACAGTATGGAAAAGAAAATAAGAATAGGAATAAATGGATTTGGACGGATTGGCAGATTAATAGCTCGCATGCTAATTCATCAAGAAGAATTTGAACTCGTCGCAATTAACGATTTAAGTGATATAGCAACCTTAACACATCTCTTTAAATACGACTCTGCGCACGGCATTTCAGAAGAAACTATTTCATGCAATGAAAAAGCTATGGTCGTTAATGGAACTGAAATTGACGTTTATAATGAACCTGACCCCAGCCAGCTTTCATGGGGAGCAAAACAAGTTGACTTTGTCATCGAGGCAACAGGCAGATTCACTACACTTGAAGGGGCCTCTCAACATATTGCGGCTGGAGCTAAAAAAGTAATCATCTCCGCCCCAGCAAAAGATCCTATTAAAATGATAGTTATGGGAGTCAATGAGCACATTTTAACGTCTGAGGATAAAGTGGTTTCTAATGCTTCATGCACCACTAATTGTTTAGCTCCTTTGGTAAAAGTGTTGGATGAAAATTTTGGGATTGAAAAAGGATATATTTCAACTGTACACGCATACACTGCAGATCAAAACTTACATGATGCGCCACACAGAGATTTAAGAAGATCAAGAGCTGCAGCTCTTTCCATTATCCCTACTTCTACCGGAGCAGCAAAAGCAGTTGGCAAAGTAATCCCCTCCATGTTGGGCAAGCTTGATGGAATTGCACTTAGGGTTCCTATACCGGTGGGCTCCTTGACTGATTTTACAGCTATTTTAAAGAATGCTACAGATAGAGAAACTGTGAATTCCGCTTTTCAAAATGCCGCCAACTCTTCTTTGAAAGGATATTTAGAATACTCTGAGGCTCCTATTGTATCCTCAGATATCGTAGGCAATTCGCACTCAAGTATACTTGATGCGCCATTAACTTCAGTAAATGGGAATCTAGTGAAATTGGTTTCTTGGTATGACAATGAATATGGTTATTCTGCCAGAACCATTGATTTGATCAGATATATGGCCGAAATGTAAGGGACAAATACCGTTTTAATCATTAACCAATTCGGACATTAGGCGCAACTATTCCAAAAATATTTTAGTGTTTTTTTGAAATCCCCTAGCAGTGAAAAGAGTTTTACTTCTTAGGGTGAGTGCAAATGCCAGTTGTAATATTCCAGAAAATTTAGCACCAAAAAAACACATTTGCCTCTAATATGACTTACAACGTCCACGACATAAGAGCCTCTAGAACAATACTTCGGATTTAGCCAACTTATTAGAGTTGCTGATAATATTTGTTTAGTATATTTACATTAATGATAATACCCACTCACTTTAACAATTTACTATGAAATTTATTTTAAGTTTACTACTAATTTTTATGTCTTTTGTTTCGCTGTCTCAAGCGGAAAAAGCGGAAACAGACTCTACTGTTGTTGTTACAATGAATGATGGTGTAGTTCGAATAGGTGCTGTTGTTAGTGACGATGGTCGAGAAATGCTTTTTATGGATAAAAGCATTGGTAAAATATATATTACTAAGCAAGATATTAAGTCAATCATTCCTTTTACTCAATCTAGTGAAAGTCTCGCGCAAACACCAGAAGGCTATTTTTCTGGACCAGAAGGCATATTTACGACGCGTTATTACTTTACCACGAATTCACTTCCAATTAAAAAAGGTGAAAGTTATGCCATGATTCATCTCTATGGACCCGAAGTGCACTTTTCAGTATCGAATCGTTTATCTATAGGTATAATGACTACGTGGATTGCGAGTCCATTTGTGGTGGTAGGAAAATACTCAATTCCCACTAAGAACGAGAAGCTTAACTTTGGAATCGGAACAATGATGGGAACATCTGGCTATTTGAATGGCTTTCAGAGTTGGGGTGGCATGCATTGGGGTATGGTTACATTCGGTGATCGACTAAGAAATTTAACTTTTTCAGCAGGGTATGCTTATGTTAACACAGGATTTGATAATTCTTATGCAACGCCTGGGGAGTATGTGCTGTAACGGATCCATACAGTGGCCGTATGCGTCATGCTGATCTGCCTACTACTAGAAATAAAATGTTAACTGCGCCTGTGATAGGGTTAGCAGGAGTTGCAAGAATTGGTAAAAGAGCAAGTTTTATTTTTGATTCAATGATCTTTTTTCCAACGACAAAAAAAGGAAGTAGCGTGCAAGAGGTTTATGATGTTAAGAGGGATCCTTCAAAAACTATAGTAACTGAAACCGAAGGTGGCAGAAAAGTTTTCGCCTTCTTTATGCCTGGTATGAGATTTCAAAGTAATACAAAAGCAGCATTTCAGATAGCGCTTGCTGGTGTTTTGTATGAAGATCCATTTGGGGGTTTAAGTTCATTTCCAATTCCTATGATTTCTTGGTTTCGTAAATTTTAAAGAACACCAAGTATAGCCAAATTACACTTTTTAATATTCCAATTAAAATAATTCACCCTTCTCGTTCAGTATTAAAGTCAATATTTTCGGGTTTTTAAAGAGTGGAGTGGTTTCAATTACTTAGGTATACCTGCTCATTATCTAATCTAAAATAGCCGATCCATATTGTTTTTTGAAATAACAATAATCATGATGGTTCTGTTAATTTAATTAGTAATCTAAACTAGTCAATTGTATCCGTTTAATGTTTTATTTCGTAAAAGGGGAGCTATTTGCTTTCCAAAATATCTATCAAAATAGAATCCGTTTCAGTTGCTTTTATTTGTGAAAACAACTCACTTAAATACTCCAGTTGAAACCCCAACTTTTCATCTACAACACCAGTTTCTCCTTCTTCAGGTTTCGTTTGTGATTTTTTCTTAAGCTGGTCTTCAATTTCCTTTAATGCATAGACACATTCCTTTTTTACTCGGCCATAGCTGCTGGTAAAGTAAATGCCTTTTAAATGAGTAATCCCTTGGCCAGTAACATCTGAATCACCCAACCTAAGTACGTATTTTTTAAATTGCCATACATAATCCGCTTTTGAGTAGCCGCTTGTATTTTCACTCCTTGTTTTCATCCAATCCATAGCTTCGGCACCGCCAAATTGCGAATAAATGGATAATACTTCATACTGAAGTTTTTGGTTTTCTGAATTGCGGTATTCGAAAGCCGTGCTTAAAGCCAAGACGGAATCGGTTTGTGCTAAAATAGAAAAACCATTTGCCATTACCGCGTAACTGCTGTCGTTTAAGGCTTCTAATGCAGCTGTTTTAGCTTCGTCTTTACTTCCAAATGCAAAAAGAACCTCCAACGCCTTCTTTCTTACCCTTGGGTTTGGGTCGCTTTTGACCAATCCCATGAGCTCGCTGCGCAAACGAAAAGAATCAATTGTATTCATTTTGTACGAAAGGTCAAGCGCTTTTAATTGCAGTCCAAAAAAAGAATTATGAAGCGCCGAAAACAAAAGTTCGCCAGATTCTGTATTTAATTCCGCATAATTATTAAGCCCTTCCAATGCTTCGAATCGATCTAAAAATAAAGGAGCGTTTCCGTATTTATAGACTAATTCTTTTTCGCTAAAAGTTTCCTTTTTTTCGCAAAGCAAATATTTTTGGGCATCAACATTTACAAATAAAGGGCGTTCTCCATCGTAGAAAAAAGTCTGTGTTTTTTCTTCAATTACAAAATCAAATTGCTCTACTCCACTATTAGTATAAACATCGATTTTTATGGGTAATTTGTATATAATCAAATTTTTATCGTTTCTAATTTGGTTTATTTCTACCGTATAGGTTTGTTTGACACTGTCGTAATCATGTGTAAAAACCAAATTGGGATGACCACTTTCATAAGCCCATTGATTAAAAAACCAGTTCCAGTCTTCGCCGGTAGTTTCTTCAAAACACAAACGCAATTGATGCATTTCCGCACTTTGATGTGCATAACGAGTGAGGTATAATTTTAGGCTTGTAAAAAACGCTTCATCGCCCATTAATGCTCTTAGCATGTGCAAAATCCTCGAGCCCTTGGCGTAACTATGCCCATCAAACACTTCATCCATTTCATTGTATCTAAATCGCACCCAATCCACTTGTTTGTAATTGCTTTCTCTGAGGTAAGAGTTCAGTTTTTCTTGCAATAAATAAGAAGATTCGTCAACTCCATTTTTGTGTTCGCTCCATAAAAACTCACCGTAGGTAGCAAAGCTTTCGTTTAAAGGTAAATTGGACCAACTTTCACAGCTCACCAAATCGCCAAACCATTGGTGAAAAAGCTCATGGGCAATAATTCCATCCGGGTTATAATCCAATAATTCGCGTTTATGGTTTTGCACAAAAGATCCGTGTAAAGTAGCCGAAGTGTTTTCCATCGCTCCTGAAACAAAATCGCGCACAACTACCTGACTGTATTTGTCCCATGGAAACTCTACTCCAAGTATATTCGAATAAAACTCCAACATTTCAGGAGTATTTCCAAATATGAGTTTGGCATCATTGGCATACTCTTCTTCCAAATAATAACTAACTTCTTTGCCGCGCCACTCTTCTTTGGTAATGGTAAATTCACCAATAGCGATCATAAACAAATAGGGGCTATGTGCTTTGTTTTGGCTCCAATAATCGGTTCTAGTGCCATCTCCATTAATTGTAGAAAAATCAAGAATGCCGTTGCTTAAGGTTTTATATTTTTTATCTACAGTTAGCATTATTTCTTGTGTGGTTTTTTGATTTGGGTGATCTAAAGTAGGAAACCAACAGGATGAAAAATCGGTTTCGCCTTGCGTCCATATTTGTGTTGGTTTATTTGCTTCAAGTTGTTGAGGATTAATAAAATAAACTCCTTTTGAAGCAGTAATTGCATTTCCGCCTTTGTCGGTGTTTGTATTGGGCTGGGCAATGTAATTAATTGTGATTTTTAAAGTATCTGTTTTTGTATAATTAGAATCTAAAATGAGATTAAGCCGGTTTTTTTTGTAAGTAAATCCAATGGGGTTTCCTTGCCAGTTTTTCACTTCCTGTATCTGCATCCATTTGGCATTTAAAGTCAGTTTGTTTTGGGTATAGAAATAGGGGCGGAGTGTTATTGTAGCATTTCCAATGACTTCCTGGTTTTCGAAATCAAATTTTAAATCTAAAGCCGTGTGGATAAGTTTCCATTTTTGCGTTGCGGTTGGCTGAACTGGTGGTTCAGAATCTACCATTATGGTATCTAAGAATCTGTTTTCCGTTGTTTCAGTAGTTGGTAGCTTTTCAGTGGATTGACACGAGTAAAAGGTAATTCCAATAAGGATTAAAAACAAGATCCGTTTCATACAACAAATGTATAGGGATGATTTGAAAAAGAAAGGATAATGAGTACTATTTAATACCTAATTGTGTCCATTATCCTTTACTTTAAATTGATTTTTTAAATTGATAATTCATGAAAAACACAAAATATAATTTTCCGGCTGCGCTAATAATTGGCAATGAAGTTAACGGTTTTAGTCAGATCGTTGTTAATCTACCAAATAGTGTAATAGAAGTTCCTCAATTTGGAACAAAGCACTCACTGAATATTTCAGTAAGTGTTGATCTTGTACTTTGGGAAATGGTGAAAAGTTAATCGCAACTCCACCCGCTCTTTGTGTGCTGATTAATAGCATTAACTGTATCTGTTGTAACAATAACAGTTTCGGAATCTGTATGTGTGCATATTGTGGTTTTCTTGCAGCTTATGAAAGTTAGAACTAAACCAAATACAACAACTCTTTTCATAACATCACTTTTAGAGAAGCATATGCGTGCTTTTTCCGTGAACTTCTATTGACGAGAAAGTTTTTCTACCTCCTTATATGTAAAAGTACTGCCAGTCCAATGATCCATTACTAAACCATCTTTCATGTACATAATCGTAGGGAATATTCCTCTCGTAATCTTATAAATTCTTTTGTTGGGAAAAAAAACATTAGGGAAATCACTATTTGATTCCGCCCAAAATTTAGGTAACTTTTCTTCGTTTCCATAAAAGACAGCCACTACCCTTGGTAAATCATATTTCCTTTGTGCTATTGTAAGCTTGTATGCAGCTGTTTTGCAATGTTTACAAGAAGCTCTTAAAAAAGCAACAATAACTTCTCCATCATTTAATGCCATAGAATCACTACCAATAAAATGTTTAGGTATACCTGTAATGTCTAATTCAAAGGGTTCTACCAAAGCATGCACATTGTTAGACAACTGTACTGGGTTTAATATAAAGGGAGTTGCTATTGAAAGCAGTATAAGCACTACGCCAAGTGCTTTTTTCCATTTTTCAGTTTCAACTACTTTATCAAATAGAATAAGTGCTATGCAGATTGCACCAAATAGACCGTTCTTAAAAAGAGCCTCGATAGGCGTCATGGGTATTCCTTGACCAAAACAGCCACAGTTGACATCATTGCCTTTATCAACTAAAAGATAGATAAGATAAACTGAAAATAATACCATCAGTACTAAAGATGCCCTGATTGTTTTCTGTTGCCATACACCAAAAAGCAACAAGGCGCCTAACAAGAATTCAACGCTGATTAAAAACCTAGCGACAAATGGTGCTCCCGACCATGAAACAAAACCTAAATCTACAAATGTTAGTTCAAATATTTCAATGGGGTCAAGCTTAATTAAGCCCGAAAAAACAAACATCAGACCAACTGATATTCGCATAATAATAACAGCAATTTTCATAAAATAATTGTTCACAACAACACAAAAAAAAGCCGCATAACATAGGTACGCAGCTTTTTAAGTTTAACGTCTTTAGAATAGTAAAATTATACTATAACTATTAAAGACTGAAAATTAGTGTTTGATCCCTATTCTGGAACACACTCCTCTGTTGAAATCCCTAATATTTTGGTTTCTGCATCATCACAAGCTTCTGCAGCTGTTTTACCTTTACCTTCTTTAGTACCGGTTGAAATTCCTGATGTAGAACAATTACATTGGAAAGTTTTTTTACAAGAAGCCATTGACCCGATCATAGCAACAACAGCTATTGAAATTAGAACTTTTTTCATATTACTTTAATTTAATTAATGTAGAAATAACTTTATATTAGGCGAATATATAAGTATTTCTACATTACCAAGCCGTTTTTTTGTTTAATTTTAAATTAAATAGGCAATAATGCAACCTGACATTAATGTGACATATTGAACTAATTCGCCTTTTCCAAGCCTAACTTATGTAGCCTTTAAACCCTTTAACAATTCCTGTTATACTTAAAGAAACCGCTAAAAAGTTAAAACGTATTGGATTCAGTTTCCCCTTACTTGTTTACCACAACTGGTGTAATAATCAAGTTTTCACCGTCTTCAGTTTGGAAAAAATAAATACCGGTAGAAACTTCTGACAAATCAATTTCAAAGGTTTTGTTTCCTCCTTCTAATTCTAAGTTTCCTGTTTTTACAATTTTACCATCCGTGCTAACTAAATTATATATTAGGTTATTTACACCCGAAACATTCACGAGTTTCACAAAAAGCACATCACTAGCTGGATTAGGAAATAACTTTAATTCGCCATCACCATAAGCCATTTCTTCTGTTGATAAAGGAGCAAGAAAAACTTCCGCATTTGTGCTGTCTAAACAGCCAAACTGATTGGTCTGAATTACCTGCAAATATCCTTTTGGACCTTTCCCCCATTTGACAGTAATTAAATTTGAACGAGAAGAAAGAACTTTTCCCCCAGTAACTGTCCAAAGATAATTTGAACCATTTACAGCAGATAAATTGTAATTATATGTCCGATTTACTACTGCCTTAAATAGGCCTCGTATAGAATCGACAGAAGAGTTTGGGTTTACAACAACTTCTTTCGAGTCTATGGAGCTACAACCTGAAGAATCGCTATAAGTATAGGTAACAGTATACCTTCCTGCTATAAGTTTTCCAGGATCAATTTTTCCATTATTCAAAGAATTACCCGAAAAGGCACCACCAGATGGTGTGGCAATAGGTGTAATTGCAATTTCATTTTCACAGAACACGAGTTTTGTATTCCAAACAATGGTTGGGCTAGAAATTACTTTAATTGTTTGACTGGCAGTTGATGAGCAAGTCCCAACTTTAACGGTATATGATATTGTGTGTGTACCAATTCCAGCCGTTTTAGGATTAAAATTACCACCACTTACGCTAGTGCCGGAATATACTCCTCCTGTGGGCTTTCCACTAGTTAGTATTACTAATCCCGATTTAACGCAAACATCTGAGAAAGAGTCTAAGCTTGATGTTGGAGCCACAGTTACCTCCAATAGAATGGTGTCAAAATCTCGACAACCATTAGCATCAAAACCCATTACAGTATAATTTTGAGCAGAAGTAATTGTAGCGGTGGGGTTTGCGATATTTCTGTTTGATAAGCCAGCAGGTGGACTCCAAGTATAGGCTAATGCACCAGTAGCATTTAATTGAAACGGAATTCCCGCGCATGCAGTATCATTTTTTCCGGCATTTACTGTAGGAGTAGAATTGACAACCACCTTGACCGTTTTACTTGAAGGGCAACCATTTGCATTAGTACCAGTAACTAGGTAAGTAGTGTTCACTTTTGGGCTAGCTAATGGATTTGCTAACGTTGAATCACTGAGGGAAAATCCAGGGGTCCACAAGTAGGATTTAGCTCCAGTTACTCGAAGCTGAACAAAACTTCCCAAACAGACTGAAGTATCTTTAGAAAGAGTTACTACAGGAACCGAGTCTACATTAATAGTAGAGGTGGCTTTTATTCCAACACAAGCAGTTGAATGGGTGTATGATATTGTATGAATCCCAGACCCTGCTATTGCAGGGCTAAATATTCCGCTGCTTACTCCAATACCGGAGTATGTTCCTCCAGTTGGCAAACCTCCGGTTAAAGTAAAAGGAGAGGCGTTAGCACAGACATTACTAAATGAAGTTAATGTAGGAGTAATTCCATTTCCAACTTTAACTGAAATAATAACAGAATCGGAACAGCCATTACTATTTGTGACTTTATATTTAATACTATGAGTGCCAGCTCCTGCAATTGTTGGGCTAAAAGAGTTTCCCGTCACCCCAGGTCCAGAATATGTACCTCCACTTGGTGACCCTTGCGTTAAAGTTTGTATCGGATCAGTAGTACAAAATGGTCCAAATGCACTTAAGGTTGCACTAGGAGCTGTGTTTACCTTTATGGTAAAAGTTGCACTGTCTTTACACGTTCCAACTCCTTTTTTATACTCAATGCTGTGAGTTCCAACTCCAGCAGATGCAGGATTAAATATACCACTGCTAACTCCAGTTCCAGAATAAGTACCTCCGATTGGCGTCCCGTTTGTTAATGAGAACGATGGTGAGTTAGAGCATTGGTCTGCAACAGTAGCAACAGAAACACTTATTCCACTTGAAACACTTACCGTAGTCGATGCGCTGTCTTTACAACCACTTGAATTTGTGACTTTATATTTTATTACATGATTACCAATACCAGCAGATGAGGGTGTAAAATTATTTCCACTAACTCCAGGTCCAGAATACACGCCACCTGCTCCAGGAGCCCCCTGAATAAGCGTGTCTTTTGGGCTTGACGTACAATAAGGGCCAATCGCTCCTAGGGTAACGCTAGGCGCTGCGGTTACCGTTATGGTAAAAGTTGTGCTGTCTTTACAAGTAGGGCTACCAAATAGATATTTTAGAGTATGGGTTCCGGCGCCAGCTGCTGAAGGACTAAAAACGCCTGTAGAAACTCCATTTCCAGAATACGTTCCGCCAGAAGGACTTCCGTTAGATAATGTAATAGAAGGCGAATTCGAGCACGTCGCCGACATTGAACCAGCAGTTACAGTGGGTCGGTTAGTCACTTTTACTGTTGTTGTTGCACTATCGGAACAGCCAGCGCTGTTTGTTATTTTATATTTTATTGTATGGGTTCCAACCCCAGCGCTAGTTGGATTAAACGAACCGACACTAACTCCAGGACCAGAATAAATTCCACCGCTAGGAGAGCCTTGTGTTAATGTTTTTGAGGGGTCAGAAACGCACATTTGGTTTATCGATGAAATGGATGCGGTAGGTTTACTTGAAACATATACTAAAGATTGTGTTTTTGAATTTGTTCCATTGGAATTGGTAGCTATTAGTGTAACTGACTTTAAGCCCGCTGTACTATAAGAAGTTGTAACAGGAGAACCACTTCCTAATGCAGGAGCACCACCAAGTATAGTCCAAGACAAAGAGGTAGGGCTGTTTGTTGAAGTACTTGTATAAGTAACGGAATCGCCAACACAAATTGTGTCTTTACTTGCTGTAAAAGAAGCAACAGGAGCACCTGACAAAGGAACCTTAAAACGACCGGTGAATGCTCCTCTACCATGGGTAGCTGCAAGAATTAAAGAATCGGAAGAACGGTACTGAAGCATGTCAACGCGCGTATTTGCTAATCCCCGACTAGATGCAGCCCATGTTGGGGAAGAAACGGTTATGTCATTAGTAGCCCAAACCCCTAACTCAGTGGCAACGATAACTTCTTTTCTGTTTTTAGGATTAAACAAAGCCCAACGGATAGGCATATCAGGAAGATTTCCAGATTTATCTACCCAAGTAGTACCACCGTTTGCCGTATAATAAACTTCTCTACCACCATAACTTGAAAAAGTCACTAAAAGTTCATTTTCAGTGGCGCCAACTTCAATGCAGCTTATGTATTCGCTAGGAAAACTGGTAGGGGTAATTTTGGTGGTGCTTGGAGTTCCATCGGCTGTTTTTACTTTAAATATTTTATTACTACTTCCTACAAATAGAGTTGTTGAGCTCGTCGTATACGGCGAAACTCTCACATGGCTGGCTTGAGCAGTCATTCCACTTACGGAAATTGTTCCAATTGAATAGGTTCCGGTCATGTTTGTAATTCTCTTTAGAGTAGTATTATCCTTACACGCATATAAGATGTTTTTGTTATCGTCATAATCTGCTGGATTGATAAACCGGCCGCTATTATCGCTGGGTAAATAGTTAAAACTCGATCCCGAATTCGTACTTCTTCTCCAGTTGTTCCTTACGTAGGATGTTATAAAAACATTGGAGTTGCTTTGATCAATAAAACAAAAAGCACCATCGCCACCAGTTAAATAGGTGTTTCCTCCAACTCCTGCAGTACTCAATTTCATGCTTCCGTTGTCTTGAGCTCCGAGAGCGATAATGTTGGACCCAGCTGTAGGATGTAAAGCCCCTGCATAAAACTGAGTAATATTAAAGTTTTTCACTTGGTGACTATAGGTAGGTTTGGTTGTAGAAGAATTTCCAGCGTTTGTAGAATAAAAAACACCCCCATCATTTCCGACAAGTATTTCATTGTTGTTTCCAGGGCGAGAAATTATCGCATGTTGATCCGCATGAACATAGGAATAACTACTTGAACTATACCAAAGAGAAATCCCTGTCCAACTGGTCCCTCCATTGGTTGTTCTGTGCAAATCTACTCCCCCGGCAATTACAATATTTTTATTGGTAGGGTGTACCCACAATATTAAATCATACCAAGCCTGAGCCCTTGTAAAATGCAAAGTAGGATCTGGAACATACTTCGGTATTGTGACATTTGTCCAGGTAGTTCCACCATTTATACTTTTTTTAAATATAGAAACATCAACACTTCCTGATCCACCACTTGCAACCACATAAACCGTATTGGAATCAGAAGGGGCGCATGCGATCTCAATTCTATCAGGACTTCCTCCCAGGTTTGTAATTAGGGTCCATGATGTTCCGTTATTGGTTGACTTGTATAGCCGGCCCGAATATCGAGTACCAGCATATAAATCCCCATTTGCACCAATTTCAATATCAGCGAAATACGAAGAACTTATTCTTCTTGTAAAGCTTGTTCCTCCATTGTCTGAAGTATAAAGTCCTCCGGAAGCCGCAACCACGAGTCGCCCAGTACCAGTAACTGCTATATCAAGGATTCGTGTAAAACTTGTTGTGTTGGATGCCGTGAGTTGGGTCCAAGTTGAGCCCTTGTTGATTGATTTCCAAATTCCAGCACCTCGTATAGCGTCAGCATTACCAAAACCTTCGCCAGTACCAACATAAAAAGTTCCTTTGCTTGTTGGGTCATAAGTTATAGATGTGACGGCTAAATTTGTCCAGAAATCGTTAATAGCAATCCAGGATGAGGTAGAACTTGTAATATCGTTGTTGTACCATAAACCCCCTCCAACACCACCTGCAAAAACTTTTTTATTGGTGGCATCATTTGGATCGAACATGACGGCCCTTACTCGACCGCCCATATCATTTGGCCCCCGTTCTGTCCACTTGTTAGAACTACTTCCTCCGGGAGCAACTCCTCGAATAGCGCTAGAGTTCGCATTCATTTTTCGCAAAGTCGGCAATAACCTTTCCCAGTGAATTTTTCCATCAATTGGGTCGTGTGTCATCAGCCAGTCATGTTCGTAAGCCAAATCAGGCCTATCCTGTTTGTCTATTTTTTTGGTTTCCACCTCTGATAATTGCTTTCTAGTAGTGTATGGATGAGTTAAAATATAGTTTTCATATTTCGATGCATTGATGGTTGTATCTACTCCATTGATAGTTAAGTAGGGCAACTGTGCAATTGATTGGAAACAAATTGCAAAAAACAAAAGAACCGCTAATAGTTTATTTTTCATGATGTGTATCTTATAAAAATGATAACGCCAAATTTAACACAAGCGTTTGATTCAAAACAAATTAAATATTGAAGCCCTTTAATTGGTTAATGAAATCTATTTTTGGAGTTATGAAAAATTTTAACAAATGGATAATAGGTGTAGTATTTATCGTGTTAAGTGCCTCGTTATCTGGACAAGTTAATTACGATAAAGAAGCGTTTCGGTTTTACAACAACAAGGGAAAAGTATCCAATTACCAAGACTTGTATGAGGCATGTTTAAAAGCAGACATTATTCTTTTCGGCGAATTACATAACAACACAATTATTCATTGGCTTCAGCTCGAGTTGGCTCAAGATTTAATCAATGATTCAACGAAGAAACTGGTCATGGGAGCAGAAATGTTTGAACAACATCAAAAAATTGCACTAATGGAATACCTGCAAGGAGTTAGCGACTATAAAACCCTTAAAAAAGACACCAAGCTTTGGGCGAATTTTAAAACGGATTATAAACCGTTGGTGGATGCGTCAAAGGATAACAACGTGGAATTTGTTGCGACTAATATACCTAGAACGTTTGCTCGTTCTGTTGCCCGAATGGGACTAGACTCGTTTTATACTACATTAAATGACAGCGTACGCCAATTAATGGCTCCCATGCCTATGCCGC
>CAWUST010000060.1:0-25015 GCA_963925495.1 uncultured Flavobacteriales bacterium
GCTATTTTAATATGGTCTTTGTGTTTTTCATTTGCTAGTGAACAAATATAGGTTCTGACTGTAGTTATATCTTGTTATGAAACGTTGCCTTAATTATATTTGCACCATCAGATTATGGAAATAAAAGCAGGCCCCCTCTTAAGCCAGATAAATCTTCCTGAAGATCTAAAGAAATTTAGCATAGAAGATTTGCCTAAAATCTCAGACGAATTACGGGATTTTATAGTAGATGTCGTCTCCAAAAAAGGCGGGCATTTTGGTGCAAGCCTCGGAGTTGTAGAGCTCACGGTAGCGCTTCATTATGTATTTAATACTCCTTACGATCAGCTAGTTTGGGATGTTGGTCACCAAGCTTATGGCCACAAAATATTGACTGGACGAAGAGAATCATTTCATACCAATAGGGTTTACAAAGGCCTTTCTGGTTTTCCAAAAAGAAAAGAAAGTGAATACGATGCTATGGGAGTTGGTCATAGTAGCACCTCTATATCTTCTGCTTTGGGCATGTCAGTTGCCAGTCAAGTCAAAGGTGAAACAGGGAGGCAACATATCGCTGTAATAGGCGATGGTGCCATGACAGCAGGTTTGGCTTTTGAAGGGTTAAACCACGGTGGCGTAGAAAACTCAAACATGATTGTTGTTCTCAATGACAATTGCATGTCGATTGATCCTAATGTTGGGGCGTTAAAAGAATATTTAACCGACATAAGCACATCGCACACCTACAATAAAGTAAAAGATGAAGTTTGGAATCTGTTGGGGAAAATTTCCAAATTTGGACCAAACGCACAAGACATTGCAGCACGTGTAGAGAATGCCATAAAACATTTATTTTTAGAACAATCCAACTATTTTGAATCGTTAAAATGGCGCTATTTTGGCCCAATAGACGGACACGATGTTATTCGAGTTGCCAAAGTTTTAGACGATTTAAAAGACATACCAGGACCCAAAATCTTACACATACTTACCAAAAAAGGAAAAGGATATAAACCAGCTGAAGCAGGAAGTCCAACTACTTGGCACGCTCCAGGACTTTTTAATAAAGAAACGGGAGAAATAGTGAAGGTAATTCCCACCTCACCACAAGCGCCAAAATTTCAAGATGTATTTGGTCATTCTATTATAGAATTGGCAGAGAAAAACGATAAAATAATGGGTGTAACACCCGCCATGCCTTCGGGCTGTTCTCTTAAATTTATGATGGAGGCCATGCCCAATAGAGCATTTGATGTGGGTATTGCAGAACAACATGCAGTTACTTTTTCGGCAGGATTGGCTACACAAGGAATGATTCCTTTTTGTAACATCTACTCTTCATTTATGCAAAGGGCTTACGATTCTGTAATTCATGATGTGGCTATTCAAAATTTGCATGTAGTTATGTGTTTGGATCGTGGAGGATTAGTTGGTGCTGATGGCCCAACTCACCATGGCGCTTACGATATTGCTTTTATGCGATGCATTCCCAATTTATTGATTTCGTCACCAATGAACGAAGAGGAACTTCGAAACCTGATGTACACCTCGCAATTGACAAAGAATGCAAGTCCTTGGGTAATTCGTTATCCTCGTGGAGTAGGGGTTATGCCAAATTGGAAAAAACCATTTAAAGAATTAAAAATCGGACAAGGACGTAGAGTGAAGAATGGGGAGGATATTGCTTTTCTTACTTTGGGTCCTATTGGAAACTTAACTACCGATGCTTGCAAGCAATTAGAGTCAAAAGGAATAAGCGCTGCACATTACGACATGCGTTTTGTAAAACCCTTGGATGAAAATTTACTTCACGAAGTTTTTGGCAAATTCAACAAAGTTATTACCGTCGAAGACGCTTGTATTCAAGGTGGAATGGGTTCTGCTATTTTAGAGTTTATGGCAGATCATGGTTACCAATCCAAAATAATTCGTTTAGGAATTCCTGATAAAATTATCGAACACGGTTCTCAAAATGAACTGTATAGAGAGTGTGAATTCGATGCTCAAGCAATGGTAGAAAATGCTGTTAAAATGGTAAATAAAAAAGCCCAATCCTTAGCGAGTTAATTCATTTCTTATCGCAAACATTACTATATATACCGACGGCTCAGCAAAGGGTAACCCGGGCAATGGTGGCTACGGAATTGTGCTTATGGCAGGCCAACACCGCAAGGAAATGGATGGTGGTTTTAGAATGACAACCAATAACCGGATGGAGTTACTCGCTGTTATAATTGCTCTCGAAACATTAAAAGTTGGCGATCATAAGGTTACTGTTTATTCCGATTCAAAATACGTAATTGACTCCATTACAAAAGGGTGGGTGTTTAACTGGGTAAAAAAAGGATTCAAAGGAAAAAAGAACGCCGATTTGTGGAAACGTTACCTAAAAATCCATTCAAAAAACCCAGTGAAATATGTTTGGGTAAAAGGCCATGCAAATGTTCCTGAAAATGAAAGGTGCGATTATCTGGCATTTACAGCTGCCGATGGAAAAGACCTAGGAATTGATGTGGCCTATGAAAAAACTAAAAAAGAAGAAAAGAAGTTGCTTTGAAAATTTCGAATTAATCTACTTCGCAGATTTAACATCCAAGAATCAATTAATTACTACCACCATTAAAAATTTAGGGTATTTGTCGAGTAGTTCTAAGTGAAAGGAATAAAATAATTTTTAAACTGAGAAGCAATTTTAAAGTTTCGATTGTTCAGAATGACGTGCTAATAAATGTTGTAATTACATTTTGTTGCTGCCATTTTTTCGCTAAAATGGCCAACTTGATTTATATGGAATCAATCTTTTTACCTGCGTTAATAAGTTTATCTGTCGGTAACGCTCCCCACAACAAAGAACTATCCCCATAACTTAAAAACCGAAAATCATTTTTAAGCGCATAATCATAAACCGATTTCCAATCCTTTCCAATAAGAGCAGCAACTAACAAAAGCAAAGTGCTTTTTGACTGATGAAAGTTGGTAATCAATCCATTGGCAAATTTGAATGTGTAGCTTGGAGCGATAATGATACTGGTTTTTCCCATTAGTTGGGATTCCCCTTTTTCCATCATTTGGGAAATTATATTTTCAACGGAAGTCAAGGAACTTGTTTCCTTTTTATTTTCATAAGGAAGCCATTGAGAAACAGTAGTGGGAAGGTGCAAGGTATCTTGCAATCCTATCCAATACAAACTTTCCAAAGCACGCATACTTGTGGTACCAACTACCACTAAATGACTTCCTTTTTTAATATGAGATCCTAATGTTTTAAGTTGCTCTATTTCAAATGAAAATACTTCTGCATGCATATCGTGATCTTGCATGGTTTCTGATTTTACAGGTTGAAATGTGCCTGCACCTACATGAAGAGTTATAGGAAGTCTTTTAATTCCTTTTTCGTCGATCTTATTTAAAGTTTCTTTGGTAAAATGAAGTCCTGCAGTTGGAGCCGCAACCGACCCTTCTTCTTTGCTGTAAACTGTTTGGTAGCGTTGCTTATCCGCTTCTTCTGCCTTGCGTTTAATGTAAGGTGGAAGAGGAACTTTTCCAAGTTCTTCCATCAGTTCACTAAACGAAACATCAGAATCCCATTCAAATTCTACGAGGTAATCATTCCCGTCTTTTCCATTCAGCTTAGCCTTGAGGTCTGTTCCTGTAGAGGTTTGTAAAACCAAATTTTCGTTTTTCCATTTTTTGGCATTTCCTACCATACACTTCCACGTTGCTTTGCCGCTAAGTTGCATCGCTTGGGTAATTTCCACCCCAACTGGCTCTAAGCAAAACACCTCAATTTTAGCACCGGTAGACTTTATGAACTCAAGCCGAGCATAAAAAACTTTAGTGTTGTTGTAAACTAATAGAGTGTTTTCAGGAAGTAACTCTACAATGTTTTCGAAATCAGTTTTCTTTATTTTTCCGTTCTCATAAACTAGCAAATTAGATTTTGAACGTTTTTCTAAAGGGTATTTTGCAATACGCTCATCGGGTAAGTCGTAGGCAAAATCTTCGATACGTAGCTTGGAAGGGTGAAGCATTTCTATGATATTTCTAAACCAGCAAAATGTTTTTCAATATCGTCAAAAATGGGCATTAATTCTTCAGGAGTGTCTGCTGTTACTAACCGAATTCTAAATTCCTTAAAGTGTGGAATTCCTTTAAAATAATTTCCATAATGCCGCCTGGTTTCAACTATGGCAAGAATTTCATTTTTCCAGCCCAAAGCCAATTCAACATGGCGTTTTGCGAGCCTTATTCTTTCTGAAATTGAAGGAGGAGCTAAATTTTCGCCAGTTTTTAAATAGTGTTTTATTTCATTAAAAATCCAGGGGTAACCAATACTAGCCCGCCCAATCATAACCCCATCAATTCCATAGCGGTTTTTCTTTTCCAAAGCTTTAACACCGTCGGTTACATCGCCATTTCCAAAAACAGGTATGTGCATGTTAGGATTATTTTTTACTTGACCAATTAAATCCCAATCGGCATCTCCCTTGTACATCTGCTTTCGGGTTCTGCCGTGAATGGAAATACCTTTAATTCCGACATCTTGCAAACGTTCGGCAACGTCAACAATGTATTTTGATGATTCGTCCCAGCCTAATCTAGTTTTTACGGTAACTGGCAGAGAAGTTGATTTTACAATTTCCGCAGTCATTTTCACCATTTTGGGTATGTCTAGCAAAATTCCGGCACCAGCACCTTTTAGAGCCACCTTTTTAACAGGACAGCCATAATTTATATCCAATAAATCTGGCTTAGATCGCTCCACAATTCTAGCCGATTGTTTCATGCTTTCTATTTCATATCCAAAAATCTGAATGCCAATTGGGCGTTCAACATCATAAATGTCAAGTTTTTCTACACTTTTAGCTGCGTCACGAATCAATCCTTCACTAGAAATAAATTCCGTAAACATTAAGTCTGCACCATTTTCTTTACACAAAGCACGAAAAGGAGGGTCGCTAACATCCTCCATGGGAGCAAGTAGAAGCGGAAAATCGCCTAATTCTATATCACCTATTTTAACCAAGTAGTTCGTTTATTTTTGAGCTGCAAAATTAGGGATATGAAAACAATTATAGAGGGTTCATTTTAAATGGGTTTAGGGCAAAAAATTGTACTTATAATGGCCTTGTTTGTTATGGGTTTATTCGTCTTTTCTTTAGTTGGTTACGGATTATCATCTCTCATTTTTGGATTAGGAATCCAGGATCTAGGAGATTATGAAAATTATCAATCAATACAAGCATTAAAGTTTGTGCAAGTAATAGTTACCATAGGTACTTTTATTTTTCCTGTTTGGGTTTTTTCAAGAGTAACCCAACACAATTTTTCGAGTTATTTTGACACTAAAAACCTAAACCCCAATCTGCTAATTGTAGTTACAGCAATAGGGATTTGTGCCTTGCCATTAATTGGTTGGATGGCAGAAATGAACATGCTAATGACTTTTCCTGATTCTCTTTCTTGGTTGGAGGAAATGTTGAGGTCAGCTGAAGAGCACGCACAAAAAATAACCATGGCGTTTTTAGCCATGAACAACATTAATGAGCTTTTGGTAAACCTATTTGTAATGGCTGTTTTACCTGCTCTGGGAGAAGAATTATTGTTTCGTGGTGCTCTGCAGGGTACTTTAATAAAGCATACTAAAAACGTTCATCTTTCTATATGGGTTAGCGCCGCATTGTTCAGCGGCATTCACATGCAATTTTTTGGTTTCTTCCCAAGGATGATCCTTGGTGCTATGTTCGGTTATTTAGTGGTTTGGGGAGGCTCAACATGGTACTCCATTTGGGCCCACTTTATTAATAATGCAATAATGGTTTTGCTAATGTTTTACATTGGTGAAGGAGTATTAGATGCAGAATTTGAAAACTTTGGCGGCAATTCAGGCGATTGGATTTACGTGATTGTGAGTTTGGTTTTTACTGTTGCTTTACTTTGGTTTTTTAAAGGAAATACAAGGGGAACTCCATTGGAATATCCAGATGAAGAAGAATCATTTTGAAGTTTAAGGATGGCAAATTCCTTTTACATTCATAACAGGAATTTCTACTAAAAACGTATTGGAAATAGAGCCTGCTGTGAATAAATACTTTTTATCGTACAACTTTCCTTCTCGATAAAAGCTTATCCAAAATTCGTTATTAATTCCAAATACTTCTTCTTGAATCGGTTCAATTTGCAAGAACGAGTCACCGTCTAAATCATCCAAAAATCGACGGAGAGTACTTGTCTTAACATCTTCCCCATTTAATTTTCCAAAACCTTTACTGGTAACCATGAGATTGGTTATTTCCGTTTTTCCAGTATTTATGATATAAACGTACCAGTTCGGATTGTCAGGAGCTTCTTCATTTTTTTCGGGAATTATAGCAACAGCCACTTCTTTTATTTCTGGAAAATCGATATTACTTATCATATACTATGTAACAAAATTCGGACAGGAAAAATTCCTCAAACCAATTTTTCGGATAAGTAAAAATCAGTTATTTATTACTTTTAAATTAAAAATTAAATTTGAATCTAAAGTTCGTTTACAAGTCATATAATAATGCATTTTGAAGACAAGCATAACGCTGTAAAAGAGCTTTAATTCAGATTTTAAAGTGTTTCTTTAAGCCATTTGAAAAACTCTGAATGCCAAACAATTCCATTTTGTGGAGAAAGTATCCAATGGCTTTCTTCAGGAAAATAAACAAAACGACTTTTCAATCTCATTTGTTGAGCAGCATTGAACGCCTCCATTCCTTGGCCTTCAGGAACTCTAAAGTCTTTTCCTCCGTGGAATACTAACATGGGAGTGTTCCAGTTTGCAACGTATTTGTGAGGCGAATGTTTTGCATAACTAACAGGGGGAACTTTTTCATAATAAGCACCTCCGATGTCCCAATTGGCGAAAAATAATTCTTCGGTAGTTCCGTACCAGCTTTCTAAATTGAACAAACCACAATGAGAAATAAAGGTTTTGAATCGGTTTTCGTGAATACCCGCAAGCATATATACCGAGTAGCCACCATAGCTTGCGCCAATTGCTCCAACTCGCGATTCATCTACATACGATTCTTTGCTTAATTCGTCAATGGCAGAAAAATAATCTTTCATTGCTTGTCCTCCCCAATCCTTGCTGATAGCTTCGTTCCATTCAACACCAAAACCAGGTAACCCTCTTCGGTTTGGTGCAACAATAATGTAACCAGCGGCTGCCATTAATTGAAAATTCCAACGAAAAGAATAAAATTGAGAAACAGCACTCTGTGGTCCACCTTGGCAATACAAAAGTGTAGGGTATTTTTTGTTTGGATCAAAATTTGGCGGATAAATCACCCAAGTAAGCATGTCTTTTCCATCGGTGGTTTTTACCATGCGTTTTTCTACTTTGCTTCGTGTAATTTCTTTGTAAAGCTCATCATTAACATGGCTAATTTGCTTTGCCGCTCCTGTCTTAATATTTACAGAATAAATTTCACTTGCATTATTCATATCCTGTCTTAAGGAAAAAATATCTGCACCACTTTCAAGTATTGAATTGTAATTGAACTGGCCATCAGTAATTTGCCTAAAATGTTTTTTTGGATCTATACTTCCTAAATTATCGGGTAGGTTAATTTCAAAAATTTGATTGGTTGCATTTATCGAGGCCAAAAAGAAAATTTTTTTTCCGTCATTACTCCAAACGAATGAAGAAATAGTGTTGTTCCATTTTTCAGAAATATTTACTTCTTCACCGCCTTCAAGATCAAGAATTATTATATCGTTTTTGTCGCTTTCATAACCATCTCTTGCCATTGAAAGCCATGCTATTTTGCCTCCTGTTGCATTGTAAAGCGGATTGCTGTCGTAGCCAGACCTACCTTTTGTTAAATTATAGGTTTTTTTAGTTTCTAGGTTGTATTGGTACAAATCTGAGTTTGTACTTGTGGCGTATTCTATACCCGATTTTTTCTTACTCTGATATATTACTTCTGTTCCATTAGGATTCCAAGTTAAATCTTCCGCACCACCGAATGGTTTCATTGGGACATCAAAAAATTCTCCTGGCATAATATCGACAATGTCAGCGTCCATTTTTCCATCAACGGAACTGACAATCGCAGGGTGAGAAAACACACCTTTACTCCAACTACTCCAATGACGATACATAAGTCCATCGTAAATTTTTACGTTCGCTTTTTTGTATTTCGAATAAGCATCAGCCGGCTGTTCTTGAATCTTTTGGGATATTGTTCCTAAGATCTTAGAATTTGTTTTTGAGTAGCTTATATTTTCCAATGGCATTACAAAATTTGAAATTTGTTTAGAATTATTTCCTTTACCATACTCCCACAATTGACCGCCTTTAGCAAAATTTAATTTCCCATTTGGGGCTATCATTAAGTTTCCAAACCCACCTTCTATTTCGGTGAGTTTTTTCATTTTTCCACCTTTAATAGGCAGAGTATAAATTTGACTTTGCCCTTTGTTTTCTTCTAAATCATAATAACGAATAGTAAAATAAATAGCCTTTCCATCTTCCGATAATATTGGGCTACTAACTCTTCCGAGTTCCCATAAAAGTTCTGGAGTCATTAAGGATTGAGAAAAAGAAAGGGTGGTTAGGCTTATGGCAAATAAAAATGTGAGTATAGGTTTCATAGCTAAAATAATTTTTTGCAAGGTAATGATTTGGCTTGTTATTGCGATGAAGCGATAGTTTTATTAAAACTATTCCACAATGCCCATCTTGTATTTTTTCCTCCATTCTATTAAACCCCAAACGCTAGCCATAGCATAAACCACCATTAATCCGGCATAAACAGATAAGTTTCTAGAAGAGTAAAGCCAAACAGAAAATAAGTTTAGAATTATCCAATATGCCCAAGCACCTAGTATTTTATGAGCCTCCATGTAAGTTGCTACAAAACTAAAAGAGGTAGAAAAAGCATCGAAATATGGTTTTTTGCCATCGCTGAAATTGTCGAAATAATATCCTAAGCTGAGCATTCCCATAATTCCGAGAAGGAGAGCGATAAAATGAGTTTTTATCTTCCAAGTACTAATTTTTAGGTCTTTTTTAGACGTGAGATAGCCGCTCCAAACTAACCAGCCGTAAATTCCTGCAAGGACATAAAACGCATATAGAATCGCTTCGGAATATAATTTGGATTCAGTAAACAAATAGACACTTAGAAGAGATCCAATAATTCCATTGGGCCAACACCACTTGTTTTCTTTAATCAGAAGAATTAAGAAAATGAAATTAAAAAGTACAGAGAGAATTTCTATTGTAGTGAGGAATTGCACGATTTGTTTAGTGTAATAATATGCGACGAAACTAGGTAAAAACTAGAGCATAAATACCTTAGTATTGGATAGCTGAATGGAGGTTAGAGTGCTTTCCAGAAACAGAAGCTAAGAGTTTGAGTTTTTGAATGAATCTTGATTCAAAACTTCCTTTGCCTTGCCATTTGTGACGAGGCATACGGAGGTTATTCAATAAAGCGAGGAGCTTTAGTCCTTTATTCCTTTTTAATCATTCAACTCAGCTAATGCGTCTATAAATCCAGATTTTTTTCTTCGTGAAACATCTGCTTTAGTTCCATCACTCAGCTCCACAAAACTGTGCTCGCCCTTGGTGTATTTCTTAAGGTGAGTTAAGTTAATTAAATGGCTTCTGTGGATTCTAAAAAAACCATCTCCTTCCAACATGGATTCAAATTCACCCAATGTTTTCGATGCCAAAAGTTTTTTACCAGTATTCAAAAATATTTTAGTGTAATTCCCATCCGATTCGCAGCGAATTATGTTCTGAACTTTCACGAACATAATGCCATTGGCATCTGGAATTCCCAATTTTTTTTGGTTTCCTTCTAGTTGTTCGTTATCAATTAAATTTTGAAAATTATCCGATTTTTGATCTGTTTTGCTTTTTCTGTGTTTATCGATCGCCTTGTTTAATTCATCAATATCAACCGGCTTTAATAAATAATCTAAGGCCGAAAACTTAATTGCTTTTAAAGCATAATGATCATATGCGGTAACGAAGATTATATTAAAATTAATCGGTTTCATTCTTTCTAAAAGTTCAAAACCAGTGCCAAAAGGCATTTCAATATCCAAGAAAACTAAATCGGGAGTGTATTTTTTTATTTTTTCCATCGCAGAGGCAATAGAATCTGATTTTGCAACAATTTTCACCCCCTTTACATACTTTTCTAAAAGTATGGATAAACTCTCTCTTGCGCCTTCTTCGTCATCAACAATTATGGCTCGTATATCTTCATTGTTCATAGTTAATAGCTATTAAATGGCACATAAATTTTAACTCGTGTACCGTTGTTCTCCCCTATACTTGCGTCTTCTATTTCTACGTTGAGTCCCCTTTGATTTACTCGGTTAATTATTGCAAGGCGGTCTTTTGTAATATTCATTCCTTGGCTTTTGTGCTCTTTCGATCTGTTTTTTTGCATTTCGGAAGCCTTTTTTCGCCCCACACCATCATCTTCAATAGTGCAGATGATTGTTGTGTCAACTAAATCAATGTTTACTTTAATAAATCCCGATTCTCGTTTGTTATTTATACCATGTAATATGGCGTTTTCTAAATAGGGTTGTATGAGCATAGAAGGCATTTCATCGTAACTCGGATCAATTCCTTCGCCCACCTCAATGGAATAGTCAAATTTGTTTTTAAAACGCAATTTTTCTAAATCCAAGTAAAGTTTTAAGGCATTTATTTCGTCGTTGATAGTAATTTCTTTTCGCTTGCTATTTTCCAACACTACGCGCATTAGTTTGGCGAATTTTGAAAGATAACGTAACGCTTCCTCAGTATTATTAGCGGATACAAAATGCTGGATGGAGCTTAGTGTATTGAACATAAAATGGGGATTCATTTGTGCCCTCAAAGCCAGCAATTCTAAATCAGCGATACGCTTGTTTACCTGCGCTATTTCTTCTGTTTTTATTCTAATGTTTCTGGTGTAAAGAAGAACAGAAACTACAATAAGAAATAATACGAGGGCAAGCACAGCAACTTTAAACAAGGCGGTTTGGTAATAATAGGGCTGAATAATAAACTTGGTTTCTGCTGAGCTTTGGCTCCAAATGCCTTCTTTACTCATAGCATCTACTTCAAAGATATACTCTCCCGGTGGCAGCATGGGGTAAGTTACAGAATTCAAGCTGGTATACACCCAATTTTTATCTACTCCCGAAAGTCGATATCGATATTGAAACAAACCGGGGTTTCCTGGTAAGGATCCTACGTAACCAATTTTAAGGAAATTTTGATCTGCTTGCAATAAATAATTATCAGATAAAACGGTATCGTTATTATTAATTTCAACAGTGCTTATAAAAATGTCAGGCGCTACACTATCCCAAAACACACGTTCCAAAGACAATATATTGGGATCTTGGTAGAGACGAGTAGCCTGTTGAATTTTTGTTTCGGAAGTGTCTGAACCGTCTGAAATATCGGGTTGTTGATATACTATAGTAGGGTTTAGATTATGGTTATAAAGACCGTTTCCGTTAGTACAAATCCATAAATTGTGACCTTGGTCTTCGTAAAGAGAAGTAACCGATGCATTTCCTAAATATTCGATTCTATTGTTGGAAGAAACATCGCCTGTTGGAAAACAAAGAAGTCCACCTTGATTTAAAGCAATCCATATTTTTCCTTCGCTGTCTTCTAATATTTGTTCAATATTTTTTTCGGTAAACAATCGGGAGCGTACTTCTTTAGAGTTGAAATGTACCAATTCGCTTCCTGCAGCAAAAAGATACGTTCCATCTTCTAGCTGAGTAAAACAGCTTTTTCTAAATCCACTTTTACCGGATAATGGTATCTCTAGTTTTTGATTACCAACTTCCGCAATTAATAATGCTTCATTTTCTTTCGCTTCATTTTGTGATCCTAAAATAAAGTTATTGGGTTCCAATTCTTTTATCCAAAAAGAACATTCTGAGATACTGGAAGATTGATTTTCAATACTCAGAGAGGAAGAATTTAATTTGAATAAACCTCCTCCGATAATGGTAGAAACCCACACATTGTTGTCTTTATCTACCGCAATGGTATTGGTTAATTGTGAGCCAATTTGTTTAATCAGGGACTCACTTAAAGCAATTTCTTTAAAATGCCCATTCGTGAGTTTATATAATCGCCCTTCAGCAGAATACGCCCAAATATCACCATTTGGCGCTTTTCTAAATCCAGTTAAAAATTCGTTTTCTTGTTCCAAAGCAACATTCCGAAAATCGAATCCCTCTAAAACAACTAATCCTTCACTCCCGGAAAACCAAATTCTTCCTTGGCTATCTTCTATGGAAGCATAGAATTGATTGCTAGAAAGCCCGTTGGAAGTGGAAAAATGACTAAACAAGGCATCTTGTCCAAATATTGGAAGGATAATAAAGGATAAAAATATAGTGATTACTTGTTTCAAGATTGAATTATAAAAGTTTAAAATTAGTTCAATTTTGTCTTACTCAAATGACGAACGGTAGGTATTTCAATTAGAGTAAATAGAAGGTGGTTTCAGAAATTAAAAGGTAAATTGAGGTAATTATACCTTTGGTTTTTTGAAAACCGGAACAGTGGAACAGGGCTCACCAAACATAATTGCTTTTACCACAGGCTGCAGTTTGTTAGTAATTGCCACCCACGCAGATTCAGAAACTACTTTATCACTGCATCCTTTTATTACAACGCGAGTTTCGATGTAGTCTTGCTCGTTGAGTTTATTAATAGCAATTATTAGATGTTGTTGTTGAACGTTTTTTATATTACCAAAAAGAATGCTTTGCGCATAATCTTGAAGAGCTGTGGTAAGCAACATATAAGCCCAAACCGGTACAATTGCTTCTGCTTTACAATGCAAAGCAACATGCTTGCCTTTATAAGGAGACCAGTCATTAGTTTTTATAAAATCCCGAAAATCTTTTTCTTTCAACGCAAAACCTTGCCACAAGTTCTGGCTAATATCATAACCTACAATTTCTTCCTTCGGAAAAAAATCAGCCATATCTATTTGAATTAAACTGGACTTCGATACTCTATTTACTATTTCACTCATTTTATTAAGCAGATTAAACTGGGTTTTGGTTGTTCAAAGAAAACGAAGAGAGCAATGTATGTTTGGGGCAATCATTTGGGCGGTACACTTTTGTACATGACCAAAATATTGGACTAGCATAACGCTGCTATCATAGAAATTCTTTGGACAAGCCATTACATAAAACCTAATTCCAATTGAGCTTCTTCGCTCATCATGTCTTTCTCCCAAGTAGGTTCAAAAGTCATAGTGACTTTGGCTTGTTTTACACCTTCTATTCCAGCTACTTTTTGCTCTACCTCTTCAGGTAAACTTTCAGCAACAGGGCAACTAGGCGAGGTTAATGTCATGAGTATATCCACAACATAATCATCGTTTATTTTTACATCGTAAATTAATCCCAACTCATATACATCGACTGGTATTTCAGGGTCATATACTGTTTTAATGACATTAATTATTGTAATTTCTAGTGCTTTTTTGTCCATTCTAATTATTCTTTTGCTGAATAAATCAGCGCATACATTTTTATCTTCTTTATCATAGATACCAATCCGTTTGACCGAGTTGGCGATAAATGTTCTTTAAGTCCAATTTTATCTACAAAGAAAAGTTCTTCATCTAAAATTTCTTTTGGGGTTGAGTCATTTAGCACTCGAACAACCATACCAACGATACCTTTAGTAATTATGGCATCGGAATCGGCCTTGAAGTGAAGTTTTCCTTCTTCAAACTCTGGAATTAGCCAAACTCTACTTTGACAACCACGTACTAAATAATCTTCTAATTTATCGTCCTCATTAACACCATCAACGTCTTTTCCCAAATCAATAATGTATTCATACTTTTCCATCCAATCTTCGAAAATGGAAAACGCTTCAATTAGCTCCTCTTGTCTTTCTTTTATTGTCATATCATCTCCCGCAGATTTCGCGGATTATCGCAGATTTTAAATTAAAAAAACTGATTTTTTTCTCTGCGGGTTAATTAAACATTTTTTGAACTCGTTTCAACCCCTCAACGAATCGATCTATTTCTTCAAAGGTGTTATAAAAAGAAAATGATGCTCTAACTGTACCAGGGATTCCGAAGTGGGCCATAATAGGTTGCGTACAATGGTGTCCGGTTCGAACTGCAATGCCTAGTTTATCCAATATAGTACCGGTATCGTATGGGTGAATTCCTTCTAATAAAAATGAAATAACTGCTGCTTTTTTATAGGAAGTACCAAAATAATTTATTCCATCAATCTCCTTCATTTTCCTCATAGCGTAGGTATGAAGGTCGTTTTCGTATTCGAAAATTGCATTAAAACCAACCTTATTGGCATAATCAATTGCAGTTTTTAGTCCAAGAACTCCAGCAATATTTGGAGTGCCTGCTTCAAACTTAAATGGTAAGTCGTTGTACGTTGTTTTCTCAAAACTTACCGATTTTATCATATCTCCACCACCTTGGTAGGGAGGCAATTTATTTAACCAGTCTTCTTTACCGTATAATACACCAATACCAGTTGGACCATAAAGTTTGTGTCCTGAAAAAACGTAAAAATCGCAATCTAAATCCTGCATGTCCACTTTCATGTGAGGAACTGCTTGAGCTCCATCTATCAATATAGGAACGTTATTTTGATGAGCAAATTCAATTATTTCTTTTACAGAGTTAATTGTACCAAGAGTATTCGAAACATGACTAACAGCGACCAATTTGGTTTTTTTAGAAAGCAGGTTTTTGTATTCTTCAAGAATTATTTCGCCCTTATCATTTATTGGAATAACCTTTAATTTAGCTCCACTTTGCTCGCAGGCCATTTGCCACGGAACAATGTTAGAGTGATGTTCTAATTCCGAAACGATTATTTCATCACCAGAATTTAAAATACTTTTAAAGCCATTTGCGATTAAGTTAATTCCGTCTGTTGCGCCTTTTGTGAAGATAATTTCATGGTCATGAGCCGCATTGATATGGACTTGAATGGTTTTTCTGGCTCCTTCATATTTAACAGTAGCTTCTGCCGAAAGATGATGAACTCCACGGTGTATGTTACTGTGTTCAAATGAGTAATAATGTGAAACAGTATCTATAACAGCTTTTGGCTTTTGAGCAGATGCTGCATTGTCGAAATAAACCAAAGGATACCCATTTACTTCTTGGTGAAGGATTGGGAAGTCCTGACGAATTGAGTCTATTTGCTGTTGAGTAAATTTCATAAATAAATAATTAATAAGGAACAAGGAAATCTGAATGTTGAAGTCTTATACATTGCTCATGTTTCTTTTAGTTGTTTCGATGCTTTTAACAAATATTGAACCTCGCTTTTCCCTATCCGAAACAAGTCGAGTACGCTCAATAACCCTCTGGTTCATATGAGTCTCCTGCAGTTCCTTTAAGGCAATTGTGATTTTATGGACTAGGCCTATCCTAGATTTTGCTCTTTGCGCTTCTGCGGAGTATAAAGCAGATGAAAGCCCAGAACGAACTAGTTGATTGGAAAGGTATGTTGAAAAGTAATCTTTAGGCATAGAATAGGCGATTTCAACTATTAGAGCTAAATATTCAATTAATCGATTTTCTAAATTAAATTTCATTTAATTTCTTTCCTTCCTTGTTCAATATTCTAGAGCCTAAACTTTTCTTCAACCAAACCTTCTACATGCTCTTTGAAGGAATTTAATTTTATGTCACCTAGAACATCAAATAAAAAGGCCTTAATCATCATTTTCTTAGCACTAGTTTCACTAATTCCTCTTGAACGTAGATAGAAAAGGGCTTCTTCATCCAATTGTCCTGTAGTTGAACCATGAGCACATTGAACGTCATCCGCATATATTTCCAATTCTGGTTTAGAATTGATGGTTGCGTCATCGCTTAATAAAATGTTCTGATTGCTTTGGAACGCATTTATCTTTTGTGCATTTGTCTGCACCATTACTTTTCCATTAAATACCGCTGTAGATTTATCATCCATTACTCCTTTATAATTTTCTCTTGAATTACAATTTGGGGCAATATGGTCTATGTATGTATGATTGTCAACGTGCTGTGAACCATGAACTAAATAAAGACCATTAAGATTAGTCTCGCAATTTTCACCTTGAACGGCAACATTTAAATTGTTTCGAAGAATTTTTCCTTCTAAACTGATAGTGTGAACGGTAAATCTGCTATCTCTTAATTGTTTGATTTGCATGGTATTAATCAAGTAATTTTCATTGCCACCAGCTTGTAATTGGTGAATGTTTAACGAGGCGTTTTCAAGAACGTGCATTTCCGAAACCATATTATAAAGATTGTCCGATTGTCCGTTGCTGTGCCAGTTAAAAATAAAGTTACACGATGAGCTTTTTTCAACTATAATTTCAATTCTCGGTTGAACTTGAATTCCACTATCAATCGAAAGAAAATTGAGCTGAATGGATTTATCTACTTCTGTACCAGCTTTAATTTTTATCCGAATTCCAGAAGTGTAATATGCCGTATTCAACGCCGAGAAAAAATCGGTTTGATAATCAACCAAAGCGTGATCAATTTCCTCTATAGGCGTAATTTCAATTCCTGTTTGAATTTCACCTACTGGAGTTTGAAAAAAACCATTAATACATTCAATATGAAGTGCTCTTTCGTTTATGGAATGCACTTCAGCAGTGCTATCAAATTCCTTTACAGAGAACTCCGAATTTTGAATTTTTGCGAGTCGTGTATATTTCCAATATTCGTCTCGAGTGCTAGGAAACGAGAGTTTTTCTAATGCTAGTTCCGCAGCCTTGCTCATACCAGATAAGCCTTTAGCTATGCGAAATTGTTCTAAGAATTTTTCTTTTTTATCTACTACCAAAGCCCCCATCATTAAATCTCTACCGCTTTAGTTAACCAATCGTAGCCTTTTTCTTCTAATTCTAAAGCCAACTCTTTTCCGCCTGTTTTTACAATTTTTCCATCGTATAATACGTGTACAAAATCAGGAACTATGTAGTCTAATAATCTTTGATAATGGGTGATAACTAACGTGGCATTGTCTTTATTTTTAAGGTTGTTCACACCATTTGCCACAATTCTTAAAGCATCAATATCTAGCCCTGAATCGGTTTCGTCTAGAATCGCCAATTTTGGCTCTAACATGGCCATTTGAAAAATTTCATTTCGTTTTTTTTCTCCTCCTGAAAAACCTACATTAACGGAGCGACTGGCCAAATTATCTTTCAATTCAACCAATGCCTTTTTTTCTTTTACTCGAGCTAAAAATTCTTTCGCAGGCATTTTACCTTGCCCTTTGTAATCGCGAATTTCATTAATGGCAGTTTTAAGAAAGTTAATATTACTTACTCCAGGTATTTCAACAGGATACTGAAACGCCAAAAACAAACCTTCTGCAGCTCGTTCTTCTGGTGCTAATTCCAACATGTTTTTATCGTTGAAAATAACTTCACCACTTTCCACTTGATAATCCTGTCTTCCGGCAATTACAGATGCTAAAGTACTTTTTCCAGAACCGTTAGGTCCCATTATGGCGTGTACTTCTCCGGCTTTTATTTCTAAGTTAAGTCCTTGTAGGATTTCCTTACCGTCTATACTTGCTTTTAAATTTTTTATCGATAACATTTTCTTCTTTTTTCACTCCCGCGGATTTTGCAAATTGTCGCAGAAAAAATATTTTTATTTATTGGAAAACTGATCCTCTTTATTTTTAAATAACACATTGAATCTCGTTAAACTCTCGTAACCTCTTGTAATGTATTGTTGTAAATGAACTTTATCTTCATCCGACAATTTTTTGTGGCAGTAAACCCAGAAATTGTATTAGAGGTAATCACCCCTTCACCATATTTTTCGTGGGTTATTTTCGTTCCTGTCTTTGCTTCCATCTTCTGCCTCCCTCTAATTTCGCACCCATTCGACTTCGTTTAGGGTCCTTCAATTTACCCCACACTTCCCTCTAGTGAAATATCCAATAATTTTTGTGCTTCGACTGCAAATTCCATTGGGAGCTGATTCAAAACGTCTTTACAGTAGCCATTTACTATTAATCCAATTGCTTTTTCCGTTTCAATTCCTCTTTGGTTGCAGTAAAAAAGTTGGTCTTCGCCAATTTTAGAAGTAGTTGCTTCGTGCTCCACTTTCGCAGATTTATTTGAAGTTTCTATGTATGGAAATGTATGTGCACCGCAAGTATCACCTAACAATAATGAATCACATTGTGAGAAGTTTCTAGCATTGTGCGCACTCTTATTTATCTTTACTAAACCTCGGTAAGAGTTATTGCTTTTACCAGCTGAAATACCTTTAGAAATAATGGTAGACTTGGTGTTTTTACCAATGTGAATCATTTTAGTTCCCGTATCCGCTTGTTGGTAATTGTTAGTTACAGCCACACTATAAAATTCGCCTATAGAATAATCTCCTTTGAGAATACAACTTGGGTATTTCCAAGTTACAGCCGAGCCAGTTTCAACTTGTGTCCATGATATTTTAGAATGATCGCCTTCGCAAAGTCCGCGTTTGGTAACAAAATTAAATATGCCACCAACGCCTTCTTTATTTCCCGGATACCAGTTTTGAACTGTTGAGTATTTTACTTCCGAACCCTTATGAGCAACGATTTCCACTACTGCAGCATGCAATTGATTTTCATCACGCATAGGTGCAGTACAGCCTTCTAAATAACTCACATAACTATCTTCATCGGCAATAATCAAAGTTCTTTCGAACTGACCAGTATTGGCCTCATTAATTCTGAAATAGGTAGATAATTCCATTGGACATCTAACTCCTTTTGGAATGTAACAGAAAGACCCATCTGTAAATACTGCGGAATTTAAAGCAGCGTAATAGTTGTCATTAACGGGAACAACAGAAGCCATGTATTTTTTCACCAAATCGGGGTGGTTTTTAACCGCCTCAGAAAACGAACAGAAGATAATTCCTTTTTCAGCCAAGGTTGCTTTAAATGTAGTAGCAACGGAAACAGAATCTATTACAATATCTACAGCAACATTTGATAAACGCTTTTGCTCATCGATTGAAATGCCTAGTTTATTGAAGGTATCCAATAATTCAGGATCTACTTCATCCAAACTACCCAGCTTTTTCTTGGGTTTTGGAGCAGCGTAAAAAATCAAGTCTTGTAGGTCTGGTTTTGTGTATTTTACATGAGCCCATTCAGGTTCAGTTAAACTTTCAAACTTTTCGTATGCTTCTAACCTAAACTTCAATAACCATTCAGGTTCGTTTTTCTTTTCAGAAATAAAACGAATAATATCTGCATTCAATCCTTTTGGAGCGTTATCTGACTCAATATCGGTAGTAAATCCGTATTTATAGTCCGAGTTTATTTGTTCGCCAAGTGCGACGTCTTGTTGAGCTAACTTATCTGCCATTTTTTTAAAGTTTGGATTTAATTGTGGAACAATCCCTTCCTACCTTTCCCATAAAGTTCTTGGGAATTGGTCACCCTCCCCAAAAAAGGAAGGGCGTGTAGAGCAATTGTCCATTGATTTTCATTTTTTGCCCGCGAATTGAACAAAAGACCAAATGATTGAGTTAGACCGTATGGTTTCAAGGCATACGAAATTACAAAATGAGTAAGTTTACTTTTGTAAACGAGTGATTTTTTCATGAGCATAACGCCGAAAACAAACATTTAAACAATTATTAAATGGAAAAGCTTTCGCCACATCCACAAGTCCGTGAAGCATTCGGATTATTAAACTCAAATCCTTTTCCGTTTAGGCCACCACTGTATTCTAGTATGGTGCCAGCCAAATAGAGGAAACTCTTTTTGTCAACGGCAATTTTAACTCCCTGATCCTCAAATATTTTATCATCTGATTCTGCCTTCTCTGCAAAATCCATTTTATAGGTTAGGCCCGAACAGCCGCCACCTTCAACACCCACTCGAATAACTGCTCCCTGAGGGATTTTGTCATCAGCCATTAGGCGGTTTACTTCTTTTTTTGCTTCTTCAGATACTTTTATCATAATGTTAATTCCAGCCCTTTTTAAAAGGAAGGGCAAAGTTATTTAGAATAGTTCTAAATAAAAACTTTTAACGAAATAAAATACCTAGAAGTAGGTAGCACGACATCGTGTTTTTTTAAATTCTTGACAAATCGAGATTAATTATGGGGTTTTGAAAAATCTGCACTTGCAGTAATAGATCCTTGGGTCGAGACTATAACCGTTGGAGAGGTGGGTTTCAAATCCTTTTCTTAATTTTACCCCATGCAAAAAATAGCCGTATTAGGCGCAGGAATGGTAGGGTCCGCCATTGCTCTTGACTTAGCCTTACAATTTGATGTGACGAGTATTGACCTATCGTTGAAAAACCTCACCGATGTGAAATTAAAAAATGACAGGATTAATATCCTCCAAAAGGATTTGGGAAGCACATTACTATTTTATGACTTATTAGCCCCATTCGACTTTATAGTATCCGCTGTACCTGGTTTTTTGGGCTTTGAAATCTTAAAAAAAATCATTGAAGCGAAAAAAAACGTAGTGGACATCTCCTTCTTTCCAGAGGATGCATTGGATTTGGACATTTTAGCCAAAGAGTATAATGTAACTGCCATTGTAGATTGCGGAGTAGCTCCAGGAATGAGTAACCTGATATTGGGGTATGAAAACGAGCAAATGAAGTTGGATTCTTTTGAATGTTATGTAGGCGGATTGCCTGTTGAACGAAAGAAACCTTATGAATACAAAGCGCCATTCTCGCCAATTGATGTTATTGAAGAATACACACGACCCGCACGAATTTATGAGAATAGCGAAGTAGTAACTAAACCCGCACTGAGTGAAATAGAGCCTAAAATTTTCCCGGTTATTGGTGAATTAGAAGCTTTTAATTCAGACGGCTTACGTTCGTTGTTATTTACTATGGATCACATACCCAACTTGAAAGAAAAAACTTTAAGATACCCTGGCCATGCAAATCAAATGAAAGAATTTAGAGATGCTGGAAAGTTTGAGCCAGACCAGCTAGAACAAACCTTGGCCGAGCTTTTTGAAGCTTGGAAATTGGAGCCAAACGATGATGAATTTACACTCATGCAAATTACCCTAAAAGGAGAAAACAAAATCGTTAGCTATGACTTATTGGCTTACCGAGATAAGGCGAGTGGTGTTTCTTCTATGTCTCGCACTACGGGATATGCTGCTACAGGAGCTATTCATTTATTAGCAAAAGGCTTGTTTACCAAGCAGGGTGTTTTCCCTCCCGAATTAGTCGGAAAAGACACACCCTGTTTCGAATACATGTTGACTCATTTGAAAGAAAGGGGAATTGATTACAAAAAATCAGAGAGTTGATTGAGGCCTGACGTTATCCGATAGACCTCGGAAGTAAATAATGTTGTTTAGGTTTTGCTCAACGTCCTGTAATCGTTCCTCACAGGAAGGTGATGCACAACAACGGAAGGGGTTTTTCTTCCACTAATCATTCGACAGTCAGTAACCCATAACTCAGGATTGTCAGTTGAAAGTAAATCCGAAGATAAAGTATCTAAGTCCTTTAAAAAAAACACCTTTGCAATATGGCAATAGCAATAGCCAAAAACTGGAATAAGTCATTAAAATCTTTTTTAGTCTGGAGAACGACTCACATTAAAAACAAACCTTTTGTTTTGATGCTTAGTGTTGTAATCGGTTTTTTATGTGCTGTTGCGGCATATTGTCTGAAACAAGGAGTTCATTTAGTGGAGTCCTTTTTTGTTGGTACCGTAATTAAACAAGGAGGTCAGACTTGGTTTTTTTTACTTCCTATTGTTGGTATTATCATAACCACTCTTCTTATTAAATATGTTATTAAAGAGGAGACGGGCCATGGTATTCCAAATACACTTTATGCCCTTTCCAAAGGGAATGGGCTAATGTCTATTAAAAAGACATTTTCTTCGGTTATCACAGCTGCATTTACCGTTGGCTTTGGTGGTTCCTGTGGGCTAGAGGGGCCAGCAGTTGGTACAACTTCGGCAATGGGTGCCAATATTACCAAAGCACTTCATTTGAATGTAAAAACCAGAAAATTAATGATAGGATGTGGAGCTGCAGCCGCACTCTCTGCAATTTTTAAAGCTCCTGTTGCAGCTATTGTCTTTGCCATGGAAGTAATATTATTGGATATTACAACCTTTTCCTTAATACCTCTTTTACTTTCTAGCGTAACCGCGGCTTTGTTTTCAAGAATGTTTTTTGGAGATTCACTATTGTTTGAATTTGATATCCAAGATAAAATTAAAATGCTGGACATGCCGTATTATGTCCTTCTTGGATTAGTAGGTGGATTTATAGGGGTATACTTTACAAGGGTATATTTTTTAGTTTCCAATTTTTTTGGAAAAATAAACCGGCTTCCCGTCAAAATATTTGTTGGAGGAGTTAGTCTTGGGGCATTACTTTTTATTTTTCCACCACTTTATGGTGAGGGTTATGGAACCCTCCACCACCTTATTAACGATGCGCCATCTTTGGTACTGGAAAACAGTCAATTTGCTAGTTTTAAAGATAATATTTGGGTTATTTTAGGCTTTCTCACCTTAGTAATATTCTTTAAAGCTTTTGCTACCACCATAACTTTTGGAGCTGGAGGAGTGGGCGGAATTTTTGCTCCAACTCTTTTTATGGGCAGTATCATGGGTTTTGTTTTTTCCAGATCAATAAATGAATTAGGACTCGGAAACTTATCAGTAAGTAACTTTTCTTTGGTGGGTATGGCCGCGCTCATGGCTGGAATTCTACAGGCACCTCTTACAGCAATTTTCCTTATTGCAGAAATTACTGGTGGTTATGATTTGTTTATACCGCTTATGTTGGCAACCTCTATTAGTTTTCTTACTGTAAAATACTTTACGCCACACTCTGTTTATACCATGCAATTGGCAAAAAGAGGGCATTTAATTACCCACGATAAAGACCAGGCCGTTCTTACCATGATGGACCTCAAAAATGAAATTGAAACCAATTTTAAAGTGGTTGACCCATACAATACTTTGGGTGATTTGGTCAAAAAAGTTAGTGATTCAAAGCGAAATCTATTTCCAGTTGTAGATGAAAAAAACCTTTTTATCGGTGTGGTTACTTTGGACGATATTCGTAAAATAATGTTTAACAAATACATGTACGAAAGGACTATGGTGCACGAACTTATGTCAGTGGCTCCTGAGAATATTGAAGTAACCGATTCTATGGAAAAAGTAATGATTAAGTTCGAAGATAGTGGAGCATGGAATTTACCTGTAATTGACCAAGGAAAGTATGTGGGCTTTGTTTCAAAATCCCGCCTTTACTCAGAATACCGTAAAAGATTGAAGGATTTTTATAAAGGAATAGATTAAAAGAAATGTTGCTGGTTTTTATAAACCAATAAAAGGAACTAGCTGAGAATTACTCGGCCAATTGGTTTCGATAAGGAGGCCTTAATTTCATCATAACGAGTTTGTTGTTTCAGTAAAACAAGTGTTTGTTCATAGTCGTCATTTTCTTGCGCTGTTTTTATCTCTAATCTATTATTGCTAATAAGAACTGCCACCAACTTTGATTTAAAAGAGTATAGAGCGCTGTCTACTGCACGTTTCAGTTTTTTAGTTTCATCGGCAACTCTAATTTGTCGAAGTTCCCATTTTGCAAGTTCATATTTAGAAGTTATTAAACCGGCGGCTAAATTTGAAATTTTCGGGTTTTCGTGGTGAAGTATACTTTGCACATTCCAAGCATCTTTTTCTACCATTTCTATCAATGCATTAAGAATTTCGGTATGCTCAGGATTACTCATTTTCAAATCGTCGTTGGCTAATTCGTGTAAAACATAAGGAGCAACCCCTACTTCAACTCCTTCTTCTTCTTTTTCTTCCTTTTCACTCTCTTGTTCAACCGTGATGTTTTGGTCTCCATAATTTATTAAAATTCGGAGTAAATCTTTTTCTTGAGCTTCAATATTGCTTTCAAAAGCTTCTAGTGGCTTGTTTTTAGGAACAACACCTAGAGGTGCTTCGTATTGGTTGTGGTCCAACTTACGGGCCGATTTGCTAATCTCAGCATTCCTAATCTTCCCCAATTCGTTAAACAAAGTCTCCTCCTCAATGTCAAGAAGGGTAGAGCACTCTTTAACATAAACAGAACGGGCAATTGCGTCTGGGATTTTCGCAATGCTTTCAACAATATCTTTTATTAAACCAGCTTTTAAAATTGGGTCGTTTCCAGTTCCTTTTAGAAGTATTTCTGTTTTGGTAACAATAAAATCTTTGGCATTTTCCTTGACATATTCCGCCAACTCTTCTGGGTCGTGTGAACGTGCAAATGAATCTGGGTCTTCTCCATCAGGGAAAATAACCAATTTAACGTTCATTCCCTCTTCCAAAATCATGTTTACCCCTCTAAACGATGCTTTTATACCAGCTTCATCGCCATCATAAAGAACTGTAATGTTGTGGGAATAACGTTTTATTAATTTGATCTGGCCGCTGGTAAGAGAAGTTCCCGAACTGGCTACAACATTTTTAATTCCTGATTGGTGAAAAGAAATAACGTCGGTATATCCTTCTACTAAAAAGCAATTATCGTTTTTAATGATTTCGCTTTTAGCCTGGAAAATGCCATACAGAATTCCACTTTTGTTATAAATAAGGGACTCTGGGCTGTTGAGGTATTTCGGAACTTTTTTATCGGTAACTAATGTTCTGGCCCCAAATCCAATTGGCCTGCCAGACAAATTATGAATTGGAAACATTACTCGCCCCTTAAAACCATCGTAGAAATGATCTTCTTTTTTAGGTGATTTTTTAATGAGGCCCGTTTTTTCTAAAAATTCTTTTTTATATCCTTTATCCTGTGACGCTTTGGTAAAAGCATCCCAAGAGTTTGGACTGTATCCCAAAGAAAAAGTTTCTATCGTTTCCGGAGTAAACCCACGTTGTTTGAAATAACCAAGACCCACCGACTTACCCTCATCAGTTTCTTGGAGTTGCCTGTCAAAATATTCTTGGGCATATTGGGTAACTATATAA
>CAWUST010000061.1:0-11439 GCA_963925495.1 uncultured Flavobacteriales bacterium
ATTAAGAACGTATCCGTACCATTAGTAATATCATAGTTACCATAATTGGCAGTAGGCCATCCAGTAGTATCGATAATTTCCCAATCTTCAAATAAAAGTAATTTACTTTCTGTAGTTTCATCCAATTTGGCTGCAGCCATAGGCGTAGGAACCATTTTGTTTGAATCTAATACCCAAATACTATCGCCACTAGTTTGAAGTTGAATGTGCCCGTTGTAATGTCTTACTTCACCAAACACTTTAACTGAATCTCCTAATCTTGGAACATAATCAGAACCACTAAATCGAATAACGTTAATACCATTCAAAGGAGAACTTTTGTCATTGATATGGAATTCATAACCTGATCCAGCTCTTCGGTAAGAAGGGGTAATAACAACTCCATGTAAATAACACCAAACATTATTAGAATCTGGCACACCATTCGTATCAACAGTTCTTACTGTAGAAATAGGGTAAGTAGGGAAAATCTTAGCCTTAGCGTCCGTCATGATAGTATCCCAACCAGACCATGGACTAACCCCTAAACCTATACAAGAATCTTGAACTCTAAATACATAAGAAGTAGCAGCTGTAAGTCCTGTAAATGTATGTGGATTAGTAGATGAAGTAATCACAGAAGCAGAAGATCCCATAGCTCCCCACTCAATATTCCAAGTATTAGATCCACCAGAAGTCCATCCTAATTCAATTTCAACATTTGTTTTACTCGCTGTATTTAATGCACTTGGCGTATTACAAGTCGCAGCAGCATATATAATAATATGATTTTTTAATTGAGGCAATATTTGGTACCCACTTAAGTAAGGAGAGCTATTATCAAATTGTCCACCATAACCAATTACATCAAACATTCCTGCTGGTGCGGCAACACTATCAGGAAGATGACTGTCTTTGTCAATTCTCATTGTCAACGTATCACCAGCTTGAGTAATTATATCAACACTTGCATTATTACCAGAAGTTGGCCATTGACTGGCATCCTTAAGTCTTACAGAATCAATTCTGATATAATCAGACTCTGTAGACTCATCCATTTTGCTCACTTTTCTCATCATTTTTAAAGCAGAACCTGTTTTATGAAGCTTTATTGAGTCAGGAGTAAATTGGGTCAGTCCATTATATTGAGTAACTTTTCCCCAAAGAGTAACTGAATCACTTTCGTTAACTGTATAAGAAGGCGTAAAACCACGACTTTTATACATAGTTATATGACCAGTTGCATCAAACAATTGTAGAGTATTACTTGAAGAACTCAAACCACTCATGTCAATACCATGAACAACCCCAGAGACAGAACATTGTACGTTTGCCGAATCCGCAACGCCATTTGTATCTTCAGTTGTCACCAATCCTAAACCATAATGTGGGATTGTTTTAGGTGGAGGTGGCGAAGTGTTATGCTTAATTATATGTCCTTTTACTTGAGGTAGTAATTGGTAACCTGAAGTGTATGGAGAACTATTGTCATATTGCCCGCCATATCCAATTACATCGAACTTGCCAACAGGAGCAGAAACGCTATCATCAACTTGACCATTTCTATCAATTCTAACAGTAAGTGTATCATTTTTTGCAGATACAACTGTTAAGTTAGCACTGTTTCCTGAAGAAGGCCATGATCCTGAAATAATTTCTACACTGTCAATTCTAATCAAATTCGACTCATTAGATGCAATTGGTTTAGCAACATTCATTGGAGTTCTTACTCTTCCACCTGGAATTTTAGCTAAAATAGTATCCGCATTGAACTGAGTTAGTCCATTATATTGAGTAACTTTTCCCACTACAGCAATAGAATCACCTTCTTTTACAGTATATGAAGGAGTAAATCCACCGCTTTTTCTTACTGTAATTGCACCAGTTGGATCATAAAGAATAAATTGAACAGCACTGCTGCCACCCATATCAATACCATGAACAACACCACCTAAAATACATTTCAAATTAAGAGAATCTGGAACTCCGTTAGAGTTATCAGTTGCTACAGTTGCTATTGGGTAATATTTAACTGCTTTTGGAGGAGGAGGAGGCGTACTTGACTTTTGCATCAATGCTACATTATCCAATCTTGTGTTTCCCGAAGTTGAAGAAGCGCCTTTAATGGTAATTCTAATTTTTAAATTGCTATTTGAATCTGCACCAGTAATTGTATCTAAAGCCACTTTATAAGTTACCCAACTAGAAGTAGGGTAGAGTTCGGAAACTGTGTGAGACTTAAATGTAGTTCCATTTGTAGAATAAGCAATTTCAAGTGTATCAAAACCCGTACTTGTTCTTTTAGCATCAAATGAGAATTCTTTTACTTTTTTATTTTTAGAAGGAACATGAAATGTAACAACCTTTCCATTGTTTGCATTGTTTCTTAAAACAAATGCAGCTCCTGAAGAAATACCAGAAGGCGCACTCAAATTGGTTCCTCCATAATCTTCTGTATGAGCAACATTATGTGTGATTTTTCCAGTATCTGGAGCAGTTAATGTAGTATCTGGACTTGCTGGAACAAACCATGCTGAATCAGCTGCACTGCTTGCACCCGAATTAAAGCTCCAATAATGGATGATATTTTGCGAATAGGAGGCTATACCTATTACAAGTGCAAAAATGGAAAGTGTAAATTTTTTCATATTTCTGTTATTATTAATTTAAATTTCTATTAATTGAATAAAATTTAGTTTCAATTTATTTAGCGCCCAAAATTAAAACTTTATTGCCAGTACACAGGTTTTTTTGAACTTACTTGTGCCCCCTTTTTCATCGTGAATTTCAAAGGATATAACATAGAGCCCGGAGTGAGCTTTTGTATTGTTCTCAGTGCTTCCATCCCAAGTAATAGTACCTTGCGTAGACAGCAACTCGTTGTTTGTAAGTTGAATAATCTGCCTGCCTTCTGCATCATAAATTTTTACATTGGCCACCTTTCCCGGCTGATCAAATGAATAATTAATGTTTAAAACGTCCTCAAATCCGTCGTTATCTGGGGAAAAAGTTTCAGGTTCGATGACAATGTTTTCAGTAAAATCTTGCGCAGGAAAATATTGCGAATTTGCCAAACCTGGAGTTCCATATCCTACTGGTTTGGCAGCTGAATGCCAGTTGTCTTTATTTTGAGTTTCGCGGTTGTAATCTAATCGTTCCAAACTTATTCCATTGGGATCCTTTATAAGCACATGATGCCAGTCTGAATTATAATGAAGTTGATCAACTATTTCTAATGAATCATTAATAACGACTACAATTCCTTCATCATTAGAAAAGGTGGGCATTGTTTCAATTTCCAAAAATCGAGATTCGTCATTTGTGGCGTAATGTTTTATAATATCTGAATTGTCTTTGCTTATTAAAACAAAGCTTTTGGGCAAAAGAGAATAAGAAGAACTTGTAATAAATTTACAACCATCCAAAGTGTCTTTTGTTTCATCAAACTCACAAAGCACCCAGTTTTTTAAATCTATAATTTTATCACTTCTATTGTACAATTCAACGTAATCAGATTTAGCTGTCGAGTAGGGGTCAAATAGTATTTCATTGATAATAATATCTCCAATTTCCCCAATTTCAGGTAATCCAAATTGGGCGCTATTTTTTTCAATAGGTAATCCAGAGCAATTAACTAAACCAGCTACTTCAATGGTATATATTATTCGATTTATTAAAGTGCCATTAAGGTCAACGAGCAACTCGTTTGTTCCAGAAACCTTCACCTTTTTTGAGATAAGTGCATTTGAAAATTTAAAAATTAGTACATTTAAATCGGAAAAAACAACGGTTTGATCAAAGGAAAGAAGCACAGAAGAATCTCCGATTGCATTAGCTCTTAAAAGATTAGGGCCGGCTTTAGATGGGTTTAATGTTTTTATTGAATTATCTGCGTTTGGAGTTCCGCCTTTTTCATTTATTGAAGCCCGCCAATTTTCAGCTCCTGCACAAGGGTTGTCGCTGTCAATCAATTCTAGAGACCAACCTCCCGCTTTTTTATTATCATTGGCATACCAGCTGTCACTATAATCTACTAAATGAATTAATTCATTAGCTGTTGTCGTTAAACTCAATAAATCTCCAGAGTTGTTGAGTGAAGGCCAGGAACTAAGGCCTAAAACATTTCCATATTTAGATAATTGTGTTTCCGCATTTTTTTCGCAGATAACAATTTTTCCACCTGCTTCAATTAATCCACCTTGAAGACTCACACTGGTACTTTTATCCAAAAACAAACAAGAATCAAGGCTTATTAGTTTAGATGTACGATTGTGAATTTCTACATATTCGTAAGAAGAAACAGTCGTTTTTGAATCATCCGGATTTGGAAATATTTCATTAATCACTAAATCCAGCGCATTCGGATTTGCTCCTATTCCAAAAACCGAATTGTTTTCTTTTATCAAGTTTCCAAAACAATCCCCTACATTTTCAATTTTTAAATAATAAACTGTTCCAGGAAGAGGAGGCCCTGATAAAGTTAAATCAATAAATACACTCGGTTGAATTAAAATGGTATTTCCAATTATACTTAACCCATTGGTTACAGTGTACTTTCCAGACAATAAACTTGCACTATCAAGCGGTTTTGTGAACTGAACCGTCAATAAATTTGGTCCAGTAATTTTCACGGAAACAACTTCTGGTTTATCCGTTTCTGGGGCTTTATTATAAACAGAATTTTGTTTTCCCGGCGTTCCGCCATCCAAACTAGTTGACCCTTTCCAATTACTCGATCCACTGCAAGAATGGTCCGGATTAATTAATTCAAAAGTGAATCCTCCAGCCGATTTAGCTGGGTCACCATACCAAGATGCAAAATATTCTACTCGATCAATACTAGTATCACTGCTATCTTTTAAAGTGAGCAAATCATCGGATATATTTAAACCCGGAAATGACTTTAGGGCAATCACTCTAATCCCGAAGGCTGCAAGATCAGCAGAATCTGACTGATGACATAAAACTGCATATTCGCCAGGGTTCAAAGTCGTCTCTGGTAGTTTTACCTGTCCTGTAGATGATCGATCCGAAAACTCCCAGTTTTTAAGATTATAAGCCTTTTTTGAGTTGTTATAAATTTCAACCCAATCCGCATTAGGTAGGGCTACGGGAGGATTTGGGTCCGCCATTATTTCGTTGATAATAATGTCCCCTTTTTTTGCAGTGTAAAAAACTGGCCACACAAATTTGCTAAGCCAATTGTTCATTTTGTTGCCAGCTACATCTTCGGCATTTTTTACATTTAAAATGTGAACTGGAGTTCTACCTAAGCTTCCTTTTAAGTAATAATGCACAGACGAACTATCGAGACCATCGAACTGAATTAAACTATCTTGGTATGACATTCCTGAATTATCTAAGACTTCATAATTATTAGCGTCAAGTCCTAATATTGGATTAATGTTTTCACTGAATTTAATTTTAATTCGGTTCGAATCAAGAACATCATAATTAACCACAAATGGTTTTGTGGTATCTGAATAAAACAAGCCCGTCACTTTAATGCTATCAAACGAAAAGAGGTATTTTCTTGTAGAGGTATACTTGCAAAAAACACCAGAATATTGCGAAGAAATAAAATCAGAATTAGATACCGTTCCTTCCGAAACGTATCCTGCGTGACTCGAGCTCGTATCCGAGAGAAGCTCCCAATTGCCAACGCTGTCACGTGTTACTTTTATCCATCCGGCAGGATTCGACGCGGCAACCCCATCACGCCCGTCAATTAATAATGTTGAGGTACTCCCGGATTGTTTGTACAAACTAATATCATCAACCGTTCCTGATTGTCCACCGATTTTTACATAATAGCCGTTTATGCTGCTAGCAAAATTACCTTGATCAGCAACTAGGTAAAATCTGGCATAATTTGACCCTGAAGGTTGAAACCCAAGATTAAACTTAAATTCCCAGTTTGCATTTTTAATTGATTTTGAGGCTGCAGAAAGGTAAGAGCTGTTATTAGAAATAGCGTTTGTATCGTTAAGCTGCAATTCAAAACTAGGGTTCACTCGAAACAAACTGTCATCACCTATCCATTTAGGGTTATTTGTGAAATTTCCATCCGAAAAGTCTTCTGAAATTTGCCCAAACCCTAGTGAAGGTAAAAGAAAAATTAAGCCAGTTATTATTGATGATATTATTCTCAGAATCATGGAGTAACAAATGTAGTTGGTCTTGTTTAAACATACCAATTTTAGATGTATAAAAACGAATACTATTCCTTTGGAGATATAAATGGAACAAACACAAGGTAATTGTACTTTTGCAGTCGTTTAAGAAAGACAAATGAAAATAGCAGTAGTTGGAGCAACTGGAATGGTTGGTCAGGTAATGAGAGTTGTATTAGCAGAGTTAAATTTTCCAGTTACAGAATTAATTCCTGTAGCTTCTGAGCGGTCAGTAGGAAAGGAGATAGAGTTCAAAGGCAAAAAACACATCGTTGTTGGAATGGAAGAAGCCATTTCCCTAAAGCCAGATATTGCTCTTTTTTCTGCCGGGGGTGAAACTTCAAAAATTTGGGCCCCAAAATTTGCAGAAGCTGGAACAACTGTTATTGACAATTCTTCTGCTTGGAGAATGGATGAGAGCAAAAAATTAATTGTACCGGAAATTAATGCGGATCAACTAACCAAAGAAGATAAAATTATTGCCAATCCAAATTGCTCTACGATTCAATTAGTAATGGTTTTAAATCCATTGCATAAAAAATATGGAATTAAAAGAGTGGTTATCAGCACGTATCAGTCTATTACAGGAACTGGTGTAAAAGCTGTTCGTCAGTTAGAAAATGAAAGGCAAGGTATCCAAGGTGAAATGGCTTATCCTTATCCTATTGATGGAAACTGCCTGCCTCATTGTGATGATTTTACGGAGAATGGATATACCAAGGAAGAAATGAAATTGGTAAACGAAACCAAGAAAATTCTTGGAGATGATTCTGTAAAAGTAACGGCTACAGCAGTTCGAGTACCCGTTCAAGGTGGACACAGTGAAGCAGTAAATATTGAGTTTGAGAATGATTTTGATTTAGCTGAATTACGCAAAATTTTATCACAATCAGAGGGCGTAACCTTACAAGATAATCCAGATACTAATACCTACCCGATGCCCAGATATGCAGAAGGTAAAAACGACACATTTGTGGGCAGAATAAGACGCGATGAAACGCAAGAAAACACCTTAAACTTGTGGATAGTTGCAGATAATTTAAGAAAAGGTGCGGCTGCGAATACAGTACAAATTGCACAGTATTTAGTGGATAAGGGTTTGGTTTAAATTAGTCTTCCAAAATTTCCACCAAACCAAAGTTTAGTTGTCGTCTCGCTAAATCTGCAGTCAAAACTTTTACTCGCAATTTGGCGCCTAAGTTTATTGCCTTTTTAGAGCGCTGACCTACGGCTTGAAAATTCTTTTCATCAAAAGAGTAATAATCACCAGGCAAATCACGCATTTTTATCATGCCTTCGCATTTATTGTCTTCCAGCTCAATATAAATACCCCACTCACTCATTCCGCTTACGTAACCGTCAAACTCATCTCCTTCTGTGTTTTGCATAAACAAAACTTGAAAATATTTGGTAGAATCACGTTCTGCTTTGGTTGCCTTGTGCTCCATTTCAGAACTATGCTTACACCAATGTTCTAAGTCTTCTTCGTTTACTTGTGTTTTTCCAGAAGCATACTGTTCTAAGAGGCGATGCGCCATCATGTCTGGGTACCTTCTAATTGGAGAAGTAAAATGCGAGTAATACTGAAAGCTTAATCCATAATGCCCAATGTTTTGCGTTGAATATACGGCCTTTGCCATGGTCCGAATTGCTAAATTTTCAATTATACTTTCTTCTCTTTTACCTTGAACATCAGACAATAAGTTGTTTAAGTTTTTAGCAATATTTCCTTTAGAAAATTTATAATCGTAACCGAATTTTTTAATGAAATCACTAAAAATCATTAGCTTTTCTGGGTCCGGATTATCGTGGATTCGGTAAATAAAAGGCTTTGGTTTCGCGTTCTTATCTTTTGGTTTAGCTATAGATTCTGCAACCGTTCTGTTGGCGAGTAGCATAAATTCTTCAATGAGTTTATGCGCATCTTTTTGAGTTTTAAAATAAACACCAATTGGTTTTTTATCTTCATCAAGGTCAAACCGAACTTCGATTTTGTCAAATGCAATTGAACCTTCTGTCATTCTTTTCTGGCGCAATGTTTTTGCTAAAGTATTCAGGCTATTGAGTTCATTGACATAATCTCCATCACCGCCTTCTAAGATTTCTTGAACCTCTTCGTAGGTATATCTTCTATCCGAATAAATAACTGTTTTTGCAATGCGATGATTAATCATCTTGGCATTTTTATCCAACTCAAATATGCAAGCGAAAGTTAGTTTTTCTTCTTTTGGACGCAAGGAGCAAACTTGATTGGAGAGTACTTCTGGTAGCATAGGAATTACTCTATCTACTAAATATACAGAGGTTGCTCTATCTTTAGCTTCTCGCTCTAATGCTGTTCCAGGAGTTACATAATGAGTCACATCTGCGATATGAACCCCAATTTCAATGTTTCCGTTTTCTAAAACGCGATAACTTAAAGCATCGTCAAAATCTTTGGCGTCTTTTGGGTCAATTGTAAATGTGGTTATTTCTCTATAGTCTTCGCGCTTACTAATTTCTTCTTTTGAAATAGTTGTATCAATTTTCGCTGCGTCTTCTTTTACTGAATCAGGAAAATCCAGAGGAAATCCGTATTCTGCTAAAATGGAAAACATTTCTGCGTCGTTTTCACCAGGAAACCCTAAAATTTCCTTCACAGCACCGAAAGGGCTTTCGGCATTACCGGGCCAATCTACCAAAGTAGCTATAACTTTTTGACGGTTCTCGGCACCGTTTAATTTTTGAAGTGGAATAAAAAAATCGATTGTTACTTTTCGGTCATCCGGAACAAAAAACGCAAATTTTTCATTTTTCTGAATAGTTCCTACAAACTCCGTTTTTTTTCTTTTTAGAACTCCTACTACTTTCCCTTTGAATTTTTTACGATTGTCGGGAATCATTTTCACGGAAACCGTATCTCCATTTAATGCTTTGCCCGTTGAATGTTCACCTATAAAGATATCTTCATCCATTCCCTCTACAAGTACAAATGCACTTCCTCGTTGGGTGAAGTCAATTACTCCTTCTACTATTTTACTCACTGTTTTTACTTGGTATTTTCCGTCGTCTTCGGTTATTTCATTATCACCCAATAAAGCCTCCAGTCCATATTGAACTTGGGTTTTACCTTTACTAGTGTTTAAGCTTATTCTACGGCAAATTTGTTTTTGGCTGAAAGCCCTTGTTGGCGCATCGAATAATGATGACAAAATTAATCTTTTTACCGATTCTGGTTTATTTTTTTCTTTTCGTGCTCCTTTCTTTTTTCTACCCACTTTTACTTAGAATTAATCTTTTTTTTATCCTTAAAAAACCGATATTTGTTTTCAAGGCTAAGATTTTAAAAGTAGAATTATTTTTGACGACGCAATTGGAAGAAGACTTTTCTTTTAAACAGCGTAAAAACACAAGAACTATGTTAATAAAAGGGATAGAAGAAGCATTAAACAATCAAATTTTATTGGAGTCGGAATCGAGCCAAACCTACCTTGCTATGGCTTGCTGGGCTGAAACAAATGGATTTGATGGAACATCTGGTTTTATGTATGCTCACAGCGATGAGGAAAGAGGGCACATGCTTAAAATTGTAAAATACATAAATGAGCGTGGTTCAAGGGCGATTATACCTGAACTACCACAACCAAAAGACGATTACAAGACTTTATTAGAAGTATTTGAAAATTTATTGGAGCACGAAGTGGCTGTTACGAACAGCATTAATGAATTAGTATTTAAAACTTTGGAAGCAAAGGATTACACTACGCACAACTTTTTGCAATGGTATGTAAGTGAGCAGACTGAGGAAGAAGCTTTGGCGCGAAGCATTTTAGACAAACTTAAAATGATAGGAAACGATAAAGGTGGAATGTACCTTTTTGATCGTGATGTAGAAAGTATTCAGGTAACAAGTGCGGCATCACTTCAAGCTAAATAACAGGTTTTCTTGAACGCAAAAATTTGGGATTATATAAACCTAATGAGTCACATACGGCCATTGCGATTTGTAAATCTTATTCAAGTCTATTTTTCTTATTATTGGAGTAAGTGGAGAGGTAAAGCCAATATGTGGGGGAGCCCTGCTAGTATTTCCATTGAACCCACAACGGCCTGTAATTTAGGATGCCCAGAGTGCCCAAGTGGATTGAAAAAATTTACTCGTGCTGAAGGAAATTTAAAGGAAGGTTTTTTAACTGATTTATTTGGTCAGTTAAAAAACACCCTTTTTTATGTCACTTTTTATTTTCAAGGAGAGCCATTCATTCACCCAAAATTTTTAGAATTGGTAAGAGAAGCCAAAAAACAAAAGTTGTACACCGCCACAAGTACTAACGCTCATTTTTTAAACGATAAGCAGGCAAAGAAAACTGTTGAAAGTGGACTGGATAGATTAATTATTTCTATTGACGGGACCACACAAGAAAGCTACGAGCAGTATCGAGTAAACGGAAAGCTGGAAAAAGTTATTGAAGGCACAAAAAACATTATTCATTGGAAAAAAGAACTGAACTCAAAAACACCCTATGTTATTTTTCAATTTCTGGTTGTTAGGCACAACGAGCACCAAATAGAAAACGTAAAAGAACTGGGAAAGAAGTTAGGCGTAGATGAAGTTAAGTTTAAAACGGCACAACTTTACGACTACAAAAACGGCAATGAATTGATGCCGAAAAACGAAAAATTTTCGAGATATAAAAAGGATACAAACGGAACGTTTAGTATAAAAAACCCATTAGATAATCAATGTTGGAGAATGTGGCAAGGATGTGTGCTTACTTGGGACGGACTAGTTGTCCCTTGTTGTTTTGATAAAGACGCCGAACATCAAATGGGTGACTTAAAAGAAAATGACTTCAAAGAGGTTTGGAACTCGAAAAATTACAATCAATTTAGATCTTCTATTTTAAAAAGCCGAAGTGAAATTGACATTTGTACTAATTGTACCGAAGGAACCAAAGTTTGGGAAGAGGTATAAAGAGCCAGGTTCAAAATTATTAATACTCCAGTTTAAACCCAAAGCGTTTTTCCATTCCTTCATTTCCTTGTAAACCGCCACAGTGAATTGCTACCAGCTTTGTCCCTTTCTTGTATCTGCCTTTTTTTATTCTATCGAAAACCCCAAACATCATTTTACCGTTGTAAATCAAGTCAAGTGGGATTCCAAATTCTTTATAAAACCAATTTACAAAATCAACCAATTCTTTCATTGGTTTGAGCTTAGCAAAGCCCCCAAAATGGTAGTCGTTTATTAATTCTAACTGACTCTTTTTTTGCTCCAATAATTTAGGAGAATCTTCAAGTTGTAACA
>CAWUST010000062.1:0-31544 GCA_963925495.1 uncultured Flavobacteriales bacterium
AAGAGTGTCGCGAATAACTTTGCTTTTACTCGTGTAAAAAGCATAAGCGAGAATCTCGTATTTGCCTGGTCCAGTAAAAATATGAGAATCCAACCTATTCCATGAACTATTTTTAGAACTCGCCGTATCTCCATAATTATATAGCACTGAATCAACCGCACCAGTATCTTTTACAGAAATTTTAACCCATTGCTTATCGCAAGCATCTTTAACAGAAAAAGTTGTTGGATTAAAAAATGATTGATTAAAAGTTGGAAGACCAATCGCTGATGTTTTCCCAATACTAACGGCAAAGCCATTTAAAGTAAAATTACAAGCAGAACCTCTACTATTGGGACTGCCAATTACTCCCAAAAAAGCTTTCCTATCATTTGCCATATAAATCTTGCCATCAGGTGCTAATTGCAAAGCACCAAAATTATTTGAACCTGTTGGCTTGCTTATGACCGTATCACTTGTAATCACTTTTGCAGAAGAACCAGCATTCAGGTTAATTTGGTGCAACGAACTACCAGCATACCAAGTAGTGTAATACAATAATTTTTCATCAGGTGAAAACTCAATCCCATAAGGACGGCCAGTTGTAACACTAACTTGAATTGGGTTAGTTAAGACTCCTGTCCGAGAGTTAAAATCAAAAATTACAACATTTCTACCAGTACCAGAACCTCCGTTTGCAATTGCCATTCTTTTGCCGGAAGTAGAAGCTTTTAAATAACCCCAAGTAGATGTATTAGGACCAATTGTACTAGTAACTGGAGTAGTTGCCACGCCTGCCGAAGTAACTAAATACGCATAATAAACATTGGTATTTGCACCCACGCACAAAACCCAAACATCTCTGCCATTAGAATGTGCTACCGCAGTAACATTTTCACTTACGGGAGTTCGAATTAAAGTATTTTTAGAGGTGGATATCACAGAACCTAATCCTGTACTTTGAGTCATATCCACTTCTGACCATCTAAATCCCCCAACTGTTCTATTACAACAATCGACAGTAAAAACATAAAATCGAGTGGTAGAACCTGGTTTGCGAATAATAACCGCTGAGGAAGTGGCTGAACTGCTACCCAGAAGACCAGTTCCATTAGTCATTGTCGAATGACTTCTATTGTAAACTGTTCTTCCATCGGTGTAAAATAGAAGTCGACCGCTTGGGTTTGAAATGGTTGCGCAACCTTCTAAAGTTTTTAATTGACCATTAGCAACTGCTACTGGAGAACTTGAAGTAAAGTGCATACCCCCATTATTCCCAAAATACCACCAATTTGCTTCGCCTTGAGAAAATGAAAAAAGAGTTGAAAAGGCAATTAAAACTACAAGTAAATGTTTTTTCAATCTAGGTGAATTGTTTAAAATGGATAACTTATAGTACAAGTTGTGAAATTAACACAATCTTTCACAATTTCATTGACCCACAAAGGTCATTTGTTCAATGGAAAGATACATTTGCAAAAACGTATAAAATGAACCCATTTCTAAAAAAATTTAATACAGCATTTGAGACCGTTCCATTTAATAAAATTAAATCTCATCATTTTATCCCTGCCTTAAAAGAATTAATTGAAAAGGCACGACAAGAAATTGAAATAATATGCAATGAAAATGAACCTACTTTCATTAATATCATTGAAGCCTTGGAAAATAGCGGTAGAAAATTAGGTGTGCTATCCTCTACTTTTTTCAATTTAAATTCTGCAGAAACTAATGATGCCATCCAAGAAATAGCCAAAGATTTTTCTCCCAAAATTAGCGCTTTTGGAAATGAGATTACTATGAATAAAATTCTTTTTGAGAAAATTAATCATGTGTATAAAACTTGTGAAAAAGAAAATTTAAACACAGAACAAATTTCTTTATTGGAAAAAACTCACAAAAGATTTGTCAGAAATGGAGCTTTAGCGAATAACGAAACAAAGGAAAGTATTAAAAAGATAGACGAAAAATTATCTAAACTAAAAGTAAGTTTTGGACAAAACATTTTGCACGAAACAAATGAATTTGAATTAATAATTGAGAACACAAAAGATCTCGAAGGACTTCCCGAACAATCTGTTCAAGCTGCAGCTGAACTAGCAGCTGAGAATAACAAGGAAGGAAAATGGATTTTCAACTTGCAGTACCCTTCATACATTCCTTTTATGACCTACTCGGAAAATCGCGAGCTCAGAAAGAAAATGTTTATAGCATTTTCGAGTCGCGCATTTTCAAACAACGTATTTAATAATGAAAAACTGGTAATTGAAATCGCTAACCTAAGACTAGAGCGAGCACAATTACTAGGCTATAAATCACATGCGAAATATGTGCTTGAAGAGAGAATGGCTTCCACTCCAGAAAATGTAGAATTATTTTTAAATGATCTTCTATCCAAATCATTAAACAAAGCAAAAGAACAAGTAAATGAAGTAGCTTTATTTGCACTTGAAAACGGAGCAAAACTACCTCTCGAAAGATGGGACTTTGGGTTCTGGAGTGAAAAATTAAAATTAAAAAAATACGATTTTAACGGTGAGATATTAAAGCAATATTTCAAACTCGAAAATGTAATTGAAGGGGTTTTTCAAGTGGCTCAAAAACTATATGGATTGCATTTTAAAATTAATAATACTATAGAAACGTATCACACTAGTGTACAGGCTTATGAGGTTACAGACCAAAACAATAACTTCATATCTATTTTATACACAGATTTCCATCCCAGAAAAGGAAAAAAACCCGGTGCTTGGATGACTTCCTTTAAGGGGCAATATATAGAAAACAATAAGGAACAAAGACCCCATATTTCTATTGTTTGTAATTTTAGTAAACCAAGTAAAACGGAACCTTCTTTACTCACTTTTATGGAGGTAAAAACATTGTTCCACGAGTTCGGTCACGCATTACATGGAATGATGGCAAAAGGGCAATATGAATCCTTAAGCGGAACAAATGTTTTTTGGGATTTTGTGGAACTTCCTTCTCAAATTCTTGAAAATTGGTGTTACGAAAAAGAGTGTTTAGATTTATTTGCAAAACATCACAAAACGGGTGAATTAATATCTAGCACAATTATCAATAAATTGACAGAAAGTGCCAAATATTTAGAGGCGTACAATACAATTCGTCAATTAAGTTTTGGTATTTTAGATCTTGCCTGGAATGGAACAGAAGAGAAAATAACTAAATCCGTTGCCGAATTAGAACAGTCGGCAACTGAGAGAATGAGCTTGTTCCCTCCTACTTTTGGAATTGCTAGTTCAACAACATTTGCACATATTTTTAGCGGAGGATATAGCGCTGGTTATTACAGCTATAAATGGGCGGAAGTATTGGATGCTGATGCTTTTGAAGCATTCAAAGAAAAAGGAATTTTCAATAAATATGTTGCAGCTGCTTTCAGAATCAATATTCTGGAAAAAGGAGGTAGCGAGCATCCTTCAAAACTTTATAAAAAGTTTAGAGGAAAAGAGCCTAGCAATATCGCATTACTTAAAAGAGCTGGATTGGATAAATAAAAATTATGAAAAGAGTAAAACTTATTTGGGATTTTAGAGGACCAAATGCTACGAAAATTGCAGAACATCATGATATTCATCTAAAAGAATATATTAAAAAGAATGATTTAAAGAATAGTTTTTCGGGTGCCGAAAAATTCAGCGAAATGTACAGTATTGCTTTTCTGGTGGTTAATGAAAGTGATATGAAGTCAACAAGAGACGCTTTACGCCCGCATCGCGGAATCCTTCATGAAGACTAAGGCCTATAAAGACATGGGAATTACTCTCCTCTAAAGAAGTCTAAGGCCGATAAATGAATTAAATGAGTATCTCGATAATAATAATGGAGTATTTTATTATAAGCCATTCCTGATTCGGCCATGCGCATAGCCCCTTCTTGACTCAACCCAACACCATGACCGAATCCCATTCCTACAATATATATCTTATTCTCTTCTTCTTTGATTGTAAAATAAGTAGACCTCAAACCCCAATCTTTTCTTATTGTTTTTAGCAGAATATTAGTGTCCATCGGCGACAAATACCTTTCTCTTTCAATGGGACAATAGCTCAACAAAAACTCTCTTGCCGAACTATCTTCAATAGGATAATTATGTTTTGTCTTAAAATACGACAACCACTTGTCCTTGGTAACATAGGTATCCCAATTGAAATGAGGCATTCCCTTACTAAAGGTATCACTTACCGATCTTAAATAAGACAATGGTTGAGACCAGGCATCTTCTGAATTTACAGTTTGCCCTCCAGAATTTGAATGAAAAACTGCCTGAATTAAATTTATATCACTATCGACTAAAACTAACCCTTTGGTATCATTAACAGCCCTAACAATATCCGGATTCCTCGTACTCACTCCTTTATAAACCTGACTATTAACCCGGTCACAAACATTAAATCCATATTTTGAATATTTATTAATATTAGTTAGCACATAAGTTCTCGCAATAATTGCCTGTACTTTGTAGTATTCGTAAGTTTCTTTTGACCCAGACTCTGCCTCGACAACCCCAGCAATGTAATGTTCTATATACACATCGTTTACCAATTTTAAACGATTCCGATAAACACTCAAATGTAAGTTGTCGTTATAAGTTCTTTTTGCCATTTTTGGAGAAAGTCCACGAATGCTAAAAGCCGAACCCCATAATTTTCTTAATATACCTACATTATTAAATTCCCCCAAACTATTACCACCACTACTCAATTGAACTTTACCTTCACTGACTCTAACAACTAAAGTTTGATTTGCAGAAAGTTCTTTAACCAGTTTGCCATCTGCAATTACTTTGTAAGCACCATTGTTTACTGAAATAAGAGATGAAGTAGGTCTATCCCCCCAATAAATCCCAACTTTAATAACGTCTCGAATTGCAAAGCTCGACAAGGAAAACAGAAAAACTAACAGTGTGAAAATTACTTTTTTCATGAATAACAAAAATATCGGTGGGGTATGTAGAGAAATTCACCCCTGCTTAGAGTTTTCAACACAAGGAGTCTAACAGAGAAAAAACTATTGCAAATCTTCCATCATAAGATTTGCGATACGCTTTGACGCTCCCACTCCACCAAGCTTAGTGACTAGCTCAATGTATTCTGTTTTTTGTTTATTGCGGCTATTTTCATTTTTGGTAATTGAATAAAGTTCACTTTCTAATCTTTTGGCATTAAAATCACCTTGAATTAATTCAGTTACAATTTCTTTATCCATTATTAAATTAACCAAAGAAATAAACTTCACATTTATAAGTAATCGCGCCAAATAAAAACTAGCCCAACCACCTTTATAACAAACTACTTCAGGCACTCCAAACAGCGCTGTTTCTAGGGTCGCTGTACCGCTACTTACAAGTGCTGCATAACTGTGCATTAGAAGGTTATAGGTTTGCCCAAATAGAATTTTTACATCTGAACCCTTGCTCACTTTCTGATAATAATCTGGAAACTGAGAAGGTGCACCGGCAATAACAAATTGATACTCTGGGAACTTGCTTTCCATTTTCAAAAACTCAGGAAGCATTACCTCAATTTCTTGCTTTCGAGAACCGGGAAGCAAGGCAATAATTGGTTTTTCATTTAATTGATTTTCCTCGGCAAAATCTTTAAATGTGAGTTTTTCGTTCTCAAATTGGGCAATTGCGTCCAATAGAGGATGCCCTACAAAATCAACTTCCATGTCATACCTTTTGTAGAATTCCTTTTCAAAAGGTAGAATCACGAAAAGCTTGTCGCAATATTTCTTCACTTTAAATCCACGCCCTTCTTTCCAAGCCCAAACAGAAGGGGATATATAATAATGGACTTTTATACCATTTTGATGGGCCCACTTTGCAATACGAAGGTTAAATCCGGGATAATCAATCAATAGTAAAACGTCGGGTTTAAATTCCGTAATGTCTTTTTTACAATAAGAAATATTTTTAAAAATAGTCGGAAGATTTTTTACTACTTCTGAAAAACCCATAAAAGCTAATTCGCGGATGTGTTTTGCCAAAAAAGCACCATTTTGTTCCATTAAATCACCTCCCCAAGCTTTAATATTTGCTTTAGGGTCGAGTTTATTAATTTCTTTTATGAGATTTGCTCCGTGTAAATCACCCGAAGCTTCACCTGCGACTATGTAATATTTCATTTCTGCTTTAAGATAACAATTCTATCCATACAATAGTACATTATTTGTTTTCGCTTGACTTAGTAAATACGATTACTAACTTTGTAAAAACAAGATTTAAAGATGAAAATTGCAGTTTTCCCAGGTAGTTTCGACCCAATTACCCTTGGGCATGTTTCCATTATTAAAAGAGCTCTTCCATTATTTGACAAAATAATATTGGCAATTGGCGTAAATTCTAGCAAGAATTACATGTTTAATTTGCAAGAGAGAAAGGAAAGTTTAATTCATTGTTTTGAAAATGAACCATCAATTATTATTGACACATACGATGGTTTAACGGTTGATTACTGTAAAAAAATGAAAGCCAATTATATTCTACGTGGATTACGTGTATCTGCTGATTTTGAATTTGAAAGAAACATAGCATTAATGAATCAAGCAATGCAACCGAGCATAGAAACTGTATTTTTAATAAGTGAGCCCAAGTATTCTGCTATCACCTCCACTGTAGTTAGAGATATTATTCGCAATAAAGGCAATGTAAAGCAGTTTGTACCTTCAGACCTTGGATTAGTTTAACCTAAACTTATCTTCAAAAAGAAAAATTAATAATATCCTATGAAAATCATCTTTACAATTTTCTTTTCCATTTTCGCTCTTTTTCATTCCCTTTTTGCCACAACCGTTTCGGGAATCTGCAAGGCTTATGCTGGCGAAAAAATTCATTTGGTTGCTTATAATGATTTGTTCAATGAATTAGAAATAATTGAAGACACTAAGACAATAAAACAAGATGGAAGTTTTAGTTTAGAATTTAACAACTTTGAAACAAGGCGTATCTCTTTAAAGATAAGAGATTACAAAGCAAGTTTCTACATACTTCCAAAATCCATTTATGAAGTAAATGTGAGCGAATTTGACACTAAATCCGACCCTCCTTTGAGCTTGGAAAAATATTTGACTTTTGATTTTATGGTTCAAGATAGTGATAGTTTGAATTATCAAATTATAGCTATAAATAAAACTTTAGCGTTGTTTCAATACGAATTTTATTTGGATTATGTAAATAATAGAATTAAAACAAAAATCCCTATTTTGGAGTCTCGACTTAATATTGATAGCACTAAAGTTAATTATGTTACTCAATACAAAAAACATGTTTTAGCAAGGCAAAAATTGTTTGCTAGGTATCCTAAAAAAGAAGTTTTTGACGAATTCTTAAATGAAAACTACCAGCCGCAAAACTCAGCTTACATTGAACTTTTTTTAGAGTTTTATGACAAATGGTTTAATAACTATATATCCACGAGAGATATGGCAATTCTTTATAATTCGATTGAATATACCGAAATTGATAGTTTGAAAAATTTACTCAGGGAGAATGATTTTCTTCAATCAGAAGAGGTTTTAGAAATGGTATTAGCAAAAGAATTATTTCGGGAAAGTTTGCTGGCTAAAAAATTCGATAGAGATAAGCTTCTTCTTCTATTGGATACAATGAAAGAATTATCGCACTTTGAAAATGTAAACAAAACTTGCACTTATTATATCAACAACCTGAACAAACTTAAATTGGGGTCAAAGGCTCCAGATTTTCAACTACAAAACCAACTTGGCAACTTTAAAAGTTTGCAAGATTTTAAATATAAATATGTCTACATAGGGTTTTGGAGTTTGGGCTGTGGCTCTTGCATAAAATCTATGTCAATCTTAAATCAACTATACCCAAAATACAAAGACAGTATTGAGTTTGTTAGTGTTGGTTTGGATGACGATACACTAATTGACCAATTTGTGAAATCGAATAATTTCTCTTGGACCTTTCTAAAAGGAAGCGGAAATTTGGATTTAAAAAAAGATTACAGCGTTTCTGGACTTCCAATATTTTATTTTATCGGAAAGGATGGTACAATATTGCAATCTCCTGCCGAATCACCCGGTGAAGGAATAGAATTATTATTTAAGTATCTTTTTGATACACAGCGAAATACTCAAGAAAAAATTTGGGACTGGAACAAACCAATAAACAATAAGAAGTAATTAAAAATAGCAGCCTACTATATTTCTATTTTTATATTTTTGGTTCATCGTCATGAAGGACACTTTAACACGACTTACTACTCTCGGATTTATGCTAGCTCTTACTTTGAGCCTGGCCACTGTGTATTCATTTCATTCTCCTTCAGAGGCGAGTTTCTCGACTTCTAGTTTTATCAACAAATACTACAACAATGTACCTTTATCGCCTATTGAAAAAGAAAAACTTCAAGTTAATGGCAAGGTCAAAAATGCAAAAGGCAATAGTTTAGACAGTATTTTTGTAATAATTTCTGATAGTACTGGAAAGGTAAATTTGGATACTATAATTACTGACAAAAAAGGGAAATTTGAATTTGAACTTGAATATAATAATGAGTACCGAGTTTATTATGTTGCTGAAGGATATATTAAATCGTATGATCTTTTTAAAACCAAAGTACCAAATTATAAATTAGGGAAAAAGCTTTACGCCCCTACCGTGGCTCCCATACTTTTCAAAGAGAATGCTAATGTAAATAAAAGAGCTCTTGAAAGAAACCCTTTGTACGTAGTCTATTTTGATCGCTCGCTTGATGAATTTGATTTTGACGTGAAAAATGTCGCTTCTTTTTTAGATGAAATAATTAAGCCTAATTTTGGTGAAATGTCTGTATCGGGAGTATTTAAGGATACATTAATCGATGAATTTAGAGTACGAATTGTAGCCGAAGACACACTTGGTTTTTTATTGGGTGAAACTACATCAAACTCGGATGGGACATATAGTATTGTGGTTCCACTAATGAATAAGGTTAAACTTAAATTTATATCAGAAGACCACTATGAATCCTTTGCTGAAGTAAATACTAAAGTTGCTCCAGAATCAAACTCAGACAACGATTATAGGGTTAGTCAAAACTTTAATTTGGTAAACAAAATAGATTCTACTGTAAATAAAGATGCTTTTGGTGAACCAATTGCACGAATAGAACACTTAAAAGAAACTGATAGTTTTGTTGCAAACCCTGCAGTTGAAAAACATTTTGAAAACGAACTAATGGTTGACCATAAACGAATTCAACTTACTGGACTTTTAACAACTACAGATCAAACACCCATGTCTGGAACAGTGGTGACGGTGAGAAATGGAGATATTCTTGTTGAAGAAATTTTTTTTGATTCGAACTCATACAAAGTGAACCTTCCTTATCAATCCCTAGTTCATGTTCGTTTTAAAACTAACGGATATCACGATACTTATATTTCCTATAACACGAATATGGATATTGACGAAATGAACAATATGCAGAAAGTAAATACGAATATTGACATAGTGAGTAGAGATAGGTCGGAAATTAATCCAAAGGCATTTGAATTACCAATGTCTAAATATCATTATGATGCTTCTAGCAAATATTTTTTAAGTGACACCAATATAAGTTCTGATTTTCTTGCAATTTTAAACTCGCCTCCTCCCCCACCTGATACGGCTATTACAACAACTTTTGTTACTATGCGTGGAACTGTAATGGATCCTGCTGGCGGAAAAAAAGTTCCAAATGCTACAATTCGAGTATTAAATGAAGGTAGAGTTCTTGTTTCCTCCTATAGTGCTGACAAAAAAGGTCGATATGGGGTAACTCTTGGTTTAAATAAAATTTATTACCTCGAAGTTGAACAAGAAGGCTTTTTAGCGACCCAAACTAAGGTTAATACTCATGTTGCAGAAGGGTTTGAAAAAAATAATTTAGAAGATCAGTATGGGAAAAACTTAGAAATTCTGGCTCCTGATATGGAAATTACTGATCCTAAAGACGGGAAACCTTACAGAGTGCGACAAGAAATGTTGGAACAAAATGCTACCATGGCATATTTTTATAACGACACTACAAAAGAATTTGAAGAAGACCCTGCGGTTTTCGACCAATTTGCTGAAGCAATTATTGCCTATAAAGAGCCCGTGGAAAAAGAAATTCCAGCAGCAACATTGGCCGAAGTAGAAGAAGCTAATGGATTAGAAGCAGAAAGATTAGAGTCTGAAAGAAATAAAGTAAAAATTCCTGATTTAAGGTTAGCTGGTAAAGTTGTAGATGAAAGAAATCTACCACTTCTAGGAGCTACAGTGGGCCTTTATGAGGGTAAAAAATTAGTGGGTGAAGTGAAAACAGATAGTCTCGGTAATTATAATATGGTACTTCCTACTCAAAAGTTACTCACCATGAAAGTTGAAGGCAATAACCTTTATCTCGTGACAGCTGAAATAAATACAAGTTATCCTGATTCACTTGAACCTAAAAGTGAAATATTGGATATGCCAGATCTTAAAACCTATACTAAGTCCAATGCTGGTATAAACCCTATTGCCTTTGATTTAAATTGGGAGAAAATAGCCTATGACTCATCTTCTAATAGGTTTAAAAGAAATGAAAGAACACCAGTTCTATTTGCTAAAAAGTTGAAATCAACACCCGATAATCAGTTTTTAATGGTTGACGGAAAAGCAAAAGATCAAAAAGGAAGAAGTATAGCCGATGCACAAATCTTATTATCACTTAATGGTAGAGTGATTGACACCTTGTATTCCGACAAAAAAGGAAAGTACAATATGAAATTAGAATACCAGAAAGACTACAGAATGGAGGTTATTAAAGCAGGATTCCAAAGCACTTTCGCAGCAGTAAGTACAAATACTACTAAAAAAGAGGAAAGGCTAATTGGTAAAAAAATTAAAAGTTTTAATTTGCTTTTGGTAAATAAAAATGAAAAAAACATAAACAGCAAAGTATTTAGCAAACCTTATGCGAGAGTAGCTTATGACGTGGATTTGGATGAATTTGTTGAAGTTAATTCTGTAACTAATTCATTTTTGGCAGACATGTATTTAGAAGTGCCTAAAGAAGAGAAAAAGAAAGAATACCAATTAACTGCGACTGTAATTAATGCCCCTATGACTTTAACAAATGCTAATGACTTTAAAGAACCTACAACGGCTACAGGTGCTTCTCAAGCTGTAGTAAAAAAGAGAAAACAAAATAGAGGACAAGCTGAAAAATTAACTCTTATGAGTGGCTTTCATAATTCTATTTCAGGGATTCAAAATGAAAATCGTATAAAAATCGAAAATGTAACTCTTTCATTAAATGAAATTTTTAATGCTCGTCCAGTTTATTCCGGTCAATCGCAAAAGGAAATGGATGCTAGCATTGGACAAGCGGCAGAAGTGAAAAATGACTTTAATAATATAATTTCTTCTGCATTAGGTATGAGAACAAATGCTGATTTGGTATCTACAGACAGTACTTTTAATGTAAACTTGTTACCAAGGATAAAGCACATAAATCAAGGAGCGAAGGTCTATACAATATCTAGAGATCAAGTTTTTGTAAATGGGACAATGACGGAATATGTAGAAACCATTGACTGGTTTATCTGGCATACTCGTTTTAAAGACAATAAAAAAATCAGCAATAGCACCTATATTAACGAGCTTGATTCGATTAAAAATATCGGATACTTAATGAATTGACCTTTCTTTTATTCGCTTTCTTTATTCAATTTTGGAGTTATTCACTTAATAACAATACGTTAATTTTGGACTTCATAAAATGAATAAAATAGAATTTGAAAAAACACTGACCAAAACCTCGTTTGCCCGAGGATGGCAATGCAAAAAACATCTTTGGTTTCATAGAAAAGAGCCGTTAATTAACAAACAACAAACCAAACAAACTAATGTTTTTAGGGAAATCGGAAATCCGCTATTGGAACTCGCATTTTCATTATTCCCTAATGGAGTTAATTGCCATGCTGAAAAAGAAAACGGCGAAAAAGATTGGGACAAATCCTTAGACAATACAATAAAGGCCCAAGAATCGGGATTTACAACCCTATTCCACCCGACTTTCTTTGCTGGTGAATTACTTTGCGATATTCATTTAATTACCAAAAAAGGAAATGAATGGGAAGCCTATATTGTGAAAAACGCAACTCGGGTTTCTGAACAAAACTTATTTAACGCTGGATTTCAATACAATGTAATGGAAAAAGCTGGTTTCAAAATTTCAAAATTTTCATTTATTACTATTAATAATAAATATACCAGACGAGGAACCGTAGAAAAGAAGTTGTTGTTTACTATCAAAAATTACCAAAATAAGATTCTTGAAATATTGCCCAATATTGAAGCAGGTATTGATAAGCAATTAAAAACACTAAAATTAACCAAAGCTCCAACTAGAGAAATAGGAATTCATTGCAGTGAACCCCGTTCTTGTACCTACAAATCAAGGTGTTGGAATAAATTACCAAATGATTCCGTTTTTGATTTAGTAGGTTTTTCTAAAATTGCAGCTTTCCAGTTATGGAAAAGAGGCATTAAAACAATAGCAGACATTCCTGAGACTCAAGATTTATCTTTTAATCAAGAGGTTCAAAGAAAACTAGTAAAAAGTGTAAATAAAAATGCCATTTCCAGTTTTTTAGAACACATTCATTACCCCGTCTTATTGGTCGATTTTGAAGCATTTGTGCCTGCCATTCCCCAATTTGAGCATAGCCGACCTTTTGAACTTATACCCTTTTTATTTACTGGCATAAACTTAGAAAAAGAGAATGTGAAAGGAGTTCCTGTTAACCATATATGTGGTGTAGAAAAAGATTCTCGAAAAGAATTTGCTTTACAATTTATAGCTGCTGCAAAAAATGCCAATACACTGTTGGTTTATGACCCGCTGACCGAAAAAAATATCATTAAGTCACTGATTAAACTCTTTCCAGAATTAAAACTACAGCTAATTTCAATTCGCGATAAAATTGTGGATTTGGCAATTCCAATTAAACAAAAAGACTTTTACCTACCCGAAATGAAAGGATATTACGGGATGAAATACGTTTTACCTGCGATTGCACCAGAATTGCATTACGGGGACCTAGAAATACAATCCGGTCGTATGGCAGCAACCATGTATCAATTGCTGAGAAACATGGAGGATAAACAAGAAATTGAAAAACAACTTAAACATCTTGTTGAGTATTGCGAAAGAGACACTTTAGGACTATTCAAACTGTTTGAGGTTTTGAATAATGAGGTCAAGTGATTATTAAGTTTAGTAGTTTTATTAGTTTGTGGAATTAGGGTTCTTTAAATGAGGTAGTCCATTATACAATCAAGAACTAGCATCTGTATTTTCATACTCGTTCGGTAGCTATTGATATGCTTGAAAGTATAAGAATGCAGAATAATTCCGTAAATTCATTTGACTTGAATTTATCTGAAATTAGAATCTGGCTTTTATATTTTACAACTAATTGGTAAAAATGGCACAGACCATCATAAAATTCAAGTAATTAAATAATTTATAGCTTTAAATAAAAAAAAGGTATTCGAAGTTCGAATGCCTTTTTTTTTGCCATATTTTATTGCTCCAATGTACATGTGGTAGTTTCTTTGTAACTATCTCCCTCATAATATTCATCATTGTTGGCTTCACAATAAGTTTCTACATTTTTTTTACTCATTGGTGTTTCAATTGGATACTTCTGCGAATCGGAATAAGTTGTATCGTTAGAATACACAATAACTTCTTCAGTTGAAGGGTCAGTGTATGATTCACCCTTTTCAAAAATAGTGGTAGTACAATCACATACTCTAATTTTTTTACATGAGGAAACGAAAACCACTGTTCCTATTATTAATGCTGAAATAATAATTTTTTTCATAATATTTTACTTTTAATAAATGAGTGTTAAATATTTGACTCAAACCTATGACCATATAGAAAGGGCCGATTCTCAAATATTACAAGTGAATATTTCTTTTTTGCGAAAACTGCAAATACATGGAATAACCTTTTGTTTTACAGGGTTATATGAGGAGTTGATTTTTTGCTCGTCCGATTGCTTTCATTAGCTAGAGAAAAGAGACCAACTGCGGCCCCCATAAAAACTAAGCCAGCTAAAAATAAAAAAAGAATTATTCTATTCATTTGAAATAACGCATTATGGGATACCTTTTGTGAGTTTTTTCGTAGTATGGTGATTGAAGAAATATCCATTGTAATTGCTGAAAGTGATTCTTTGCAAATGCACTATCCGATTGTTGTTTTTCTACAAATTGATTTTTCAAGTTTTCATCATTGTTTAGTAAATCATTAGCAACGCTATCAAAAGCAAAATCTGAGAACCATTCTTTTTGTTGCATAATGTTATCAAAGAAGTTCCATCTAAAGTAGGAGTCAGCGGCATGAGGCTCTAGCACTTCTACAATAAATCGCTTGTTCTTTTGGTCGGTTTTTATCCAAAAATCGCCCTTGTAATATTTCACTTTCTCCTTTTTTGACGATACATGTATAAGGTCGTGTAAAAAGTGTTTTTCATAAGGATATTTTAAAGAATTCATATTATCAATGGTATACATTTCGCCCATTACAATGCTGTCATTTTTTAATTCTTCCAGCTCTACCCCATTCATTATTAGGCGTTTTACAACTTCTCTATAGCATTGTGGAAGAATATAATAATCGGGTACAACAACCTCATTTTGTGGAATGTACTCTCTATAGTAAGGAATCTCTATGTCCTTCTTTTTTTCTTTGTTATAATAAAGCACCTCTTGTCCGGTAACTTCACTTTTTACTTTTTCCATTTCATATCCTTTAAAAGGTAAAAAGATAACTTTAGTAGTATCTAATTGCCAAGTCAGAGAAAAGTTTTTTTGGTTTTTAGAATATTCATCAGCGCGTCGTTTTACTTCAATAAGATCGTTGCTATTTCTGGATGCATAGGTGCACATATAACTTAACAAAGAATAGGTCTGTTCTACCCTAGTAGTAAAACTTTTGTATTTGTGCGCTTCACTTATAAACGAAATACAGTTGAACAAATTCGTGTATCCGCTAGAGTATCTGGGTGTTTCCAAAAAGTCTTTTATCCCTTTATCAGGAGTGCCTTTTATGGAATAAACATACGGGATCATTTCATTATTTTTCTTTTTCATTTCTGCGTAAAGCATTGGCTCCATTTTACCAAAAAAATAGTCCTTAAGTTCCGGATTCATTTTATCCTTTTGGCTGGTGATTAGTGTTATGGTATATTGATGATCGCTTCCATTTGTGGTGTGCGTATCCATAAATAGGTTTGGATTCCATCTCTGAAAAAGCTGTACAAATCCTTCAGAATTTAAAGCATCCATTTTAATAAAATCTCTATTTAAATCTAAGTTTTGGTAGTTACCCCTGAACCCACATTCAATTGGACCTGGCTGACCCGAACGGTTGAATTTAGACCGATTAAGCATTCCACCAATGTTATAAACTGGGATGCAAACAACAACAACATTTGGAAATAAGCTATGGTAGCGCCCTAGTTCTTCAAATAGTTTTACGGAGGCATCTACCCCACAAGATTCGCCAGGATGAATAGCGTTATTGATAAACAATACCGTTTTTTTAGAACGATCAATCTCATCAGTTTCAAATTTTTTATCGTTGTTGTAAACAACCAAATGCAATGGGCGTCCTATGTCTGTTTTATAATCCGTTTCAATTATCGCAATTTCAGGGTATTCTTTTGCTAACTTTTTAAAATTAGAAATTGCTTCTTCGTAGGTAAAACTCTCATTATATTGATGTTTGTAACCTATTTGGGAAAAGGAATAATTGCTAAAAAGAACAATTGCTAAAAAATAAAATGTTTTCATATTATTAATTCAAATAAATTTTTCGATAAAAAATACCCACATGATTTGGTTTTTGAAACTCTAGGCAGTGGAAGACTATCTATTCTATCAACCATTTGGGATTTCAATTACAAAAATCGACTCTTTTCTTGTGAAATTATGCTTTCTAAGTTTACAATATCATTTCGTAGATTCAACAACTAAGTGCAAGTTTTTTGATTTTCCCAAATATATTTATAGCAGAAATGTCTTCCGATTTTAAATCATTTATAAAAGCAACAATTGGGTTATATATTTTTATTCTCTTCACCTCGTTCAGAAGATCAAAAACAGAATCAGAATCAGTACCAGAAAAAACTATTATTGAGCTAGTGTTGATTGATTCAAATAAATCTTCAAAAGAAAATGATACTTTAATTTCATCCTTTTTCAAATTCAAAAAAGCCGTATCAAAGTTCGTTTTATCTGTAAATAGATTTATTAAAATTCTTGATTTCATTTTTACTCTTCCTTCCTTTGCCTCAAAAGTAAAACTTTAGGACTGTTTATATTCTTTTGGCGAGGTCTTTGTTATTTTTGAAAAATATGAAACACACATTAATTCTTTTATTTTCCATTTTTCTTTTGGGTTGTGGAAATAGTCAAAAAATAACGCATGAATATTTAAACCAAGATATTCCACCTGTTTATAAGATGAATTTGAAATTTAAATACATCCCTGCCTATTGTGGAGGTGCTGCTCCAAGTAATGAAATGGAAGCAGAAAGGCAAAAAGGCTTAGCATGGAGAAGTCAAGTTTTATACATGGATAAAAATGGCGCTAATAATTTTGAATCATTTGTAACTGATCAATATGGCTATTTGAAGTTGGCATTATTAGAAGGAAATTATTGTATGAAAAAACCATATAAAATTGAGGAGGCTAAGTTGATGAAATTTAAAAACGAAGGTTGGGAGTTTAGTCAAGAATGTTTGAAACAAGAACTTGAAAAATGTGATTTTTCATTTCAAATCTCCAAAGACACAACAATAGAATATGTGGTTTATGGCCGATGTCAATATGACGGGCCAATTCCTTGTGTTAGTAATCCTGGTCCACCTCCACCATGATTAAACAACAATTTGACGAAGAAAAAGAAGTCGAAGAATTAACCAAGTTACTAGAAAAGAATCATTCCAAAAATCAAGTTGCCAACATTGCCGATTTGATATATCAAAAGGATTCACTTTTTCTAATTTTAGTTTATTTAAGTTTAAAAAATCAATCAATTATTCCTCAAAGAGCAAGTAGGTGTTAGAAGAAATATCTAAAAATCGTCCGAAATCGATAACACCCTTTATTGCGGAAATGACTGAAAAATTCTCCAATTTAGAACACAATGGAACGCAACGAAATGTTGCTAAAATATTAGCCCGCTCTCCTCTTCCCATAAAACATTTGGGTGGATTACTTAATACTTGTTTCAATTGGATAAAACATAGGAAAACCACAATAGAAGCTAGCATTCCTTGCATGACAAGTTCGTCGCATATCAGAAATAGAGCCAGATATTGAAGCTAAATTCAAAGAATTACTTTACAGTTTTGTAGAAACTGGCTCGGCCGGAGAAAGATCTAGAACAAAACTTATTTTAAATAAAATGGAACAAAAATATTATTAAGCCTAATAATATTAGATCACATCCAGAGGTTCAGAAACCTTGGATTTCATTAAAGCTGCATCCAACACCTCTTTCATTCTATCTACATAGTGAAACTTAAGACCTTTTAGGTAACTCGCATCAATATCTAAAATGTCCTTTTCATTTTCTTTGCACAGAATTATCTCTTTAATATTTGCTCTTTTAGCTGCAAGAATTTTCTCCTTAATTCCACCAACTGGTAATATTCTCCCTCTCAATGTAATTTCACCTGTCATGGCCAAATTAGGTTTCACTTTTCGTTGAGTAAACAAACTTGCCAAGGAAGTAAGCATCGTAATTCCTGCAGAGGGACCATCCTTTGGAGTTGCTCCTTCTGGCACATGAATATGAACATTATACTTATCAAAAAGTTCTTGATTTAAACCTAAGTAAGTTGAATGTGCTTTTAAGAACTCAAGAGCAATAACCGCACTTTCCTTCATAACATCACCTAAGTTTCCGGTAAGAGTTAACTTTCCTTTTCCCTTAGTAATGGAAGATTCAATAAAAAGAATATCTCCACCCACTGATGTCCAAGCAAGCCCAGTTACTACACCTGCAACATTATTGTTTTCGTATTTTTCTTTAGAAATAGAAGGGCCCAGCATATCCGTCATGCGTTCTTCGTTAACTTTCGGATTAGCTGCTTCATCTTTAGCAATAACAGTTGCTAATTTTCTTACTACTTTAGCAAGCATTTTTTCTAAACCCCTAACACCAGACTCACGCGTATGTCCTTCTATGAGTTTTTCCATGTCTTTCTTGGCGATTTTCACATCCCCTTTTTTCAAGCCATGTCCTTTTATTTGCTTTGGAAGAAGATGGCGTTTAGCAATCTCCATTTTTTCCTCCACTGTGTATCCGCTTAAGTTTATTATTTCTAACCTATCTCGTAAGGCAGGATGAATCATACTCAAATCGTTTGCAGTAGCAATAAACATTACATTAGAAAGATCATATTCCTCTTCTACATAATTATCGTAAAATGTTTGGTTTTGTTCCGGGTCAAGAACTTCTAACAATGCAGAAGATGGATCTCCCTGGTGGCTTGCTCCAACTTTATCAATTTCATCTAAAATAAAAACTGGATTTGAGCTTCCTGCCTTTTTCAAGCTTTGAATAATTCTACCCGGCATAGCACCGATATAGGTTTTTCTGTGTCCACGTATTTCAGCTTCATCACGTAATCCGCCCAACGAAATCCTAACATATTCTCTATCCAAAGCTTCTGCAATAGATTTACCTAATGAGGTTTTACCAACACCTGGAGGGCCCGCGAAACATAATATCGGCGATTTCATATCCCCTTTAAGCTTCAAAACAGCTAGATGTTCAATAATTCTATCTTTTATTTTTTCCAGACCAAAATGATCACGATCCAAAATTTTTCTAGCTCTTTTTAAATTAAAATTATCTTTAGTAAATTCATCCCAAGGTAATTCAATGAGTAATTCTAGGTAATTAAGTTGAACGGAATACTCCATACTTTGAGCATTGGTCCTTTTTATTTTTCCTATTTCCTTATCGAAATGATCTTGAATTTTTTTACCCCATTTTTTTCCTTCTGATTTTTTCAGCAACTCTTCAATTTCTTGATCTTGTGGGTTTCCACCAAGTTCTTCTTGAATTTGACGCATTTGTTGCTGAAGAAAATATTCTCGTTGTTGTTTGTCCATATCGAAACGGACTTTTGATTGAATATCATTCTTAATATCAATCAGTTGTTCTTCCTTAGTTAAATATCGGAGAGTTCTTTTGGCACGAAGAGATAAATCTGACTCTTCTAAAATTCGTTGTTTTTCATCGACATCGGCGTTCATATTGGAAGCCACAAAATTTATGAGAAAAGTAGGGCTTTCAATATTTTGAATGGCTATGGTGGCTTCGGTAGGAATGTCTGGCGATTTTTTAATAATCTCCATAGATAAATCTTTTATAGAATTAACTAACGGATCAAATTCGGCATCATCCTTTGAAGGTTTAATGTCTTCACAAGCTTTCACTTTTGCTTTATAATATGGTTCAGTTTGACTTATCTCTTCCAATTCAAACTTTCGTTTTCCCTGAATGATAATAGTTGTATTACCGTCGGGCATTCGAAGCATTTTTATTATTCTAGCAACTGTTCCTATTTTGTTCAAATCCTGTGTTTTAGGATCTTCAATAGTTTGATCAGTTTGAGAAATAACCCCTATTATTTTATCACCGTCATAACTATCTTTAACCAGTTTTATTGATTTATCTCTTCCAACAGTAATTGGGATAACCACACCAGGAAATAAGACAGTATTTCTCAACGGCAATATTGGCAGTTGTTCAGGTAGTTTTTCCTTTTCTAATTTTTCTTCATCCTCTGGTGAAAGTAAAGGAATGAATTCCGTTCCTTCATCTATACCGCCGGAAAAGCTTAAAATATCAAGTTCTTTAATCATAATTATTCGCCGTCATTGTGGCAGAGCCATCTTGTTTCTTTTATTGCATTGGCTCGAGGCAATACTTATGCCACCAGAAATATTTGTCGTTTGGAAATTTATTTTCGGTACAAAGCGTCAGATAAAAATACATGCTGAAATATTTTCTTGTCTTCATTCGTCAGGGAAAGCCCTCTGCGTTTCATCATATTCCCGGCAACTTCAAATGATTTATCCAATTTAAAAGTTACCATTTTATTTGCCCCTCCCCAAGAAAATGAAGGAATGAATTTGGGTGGAAAACCACTTCCAAAAACATTTGCACAAACTCCTAAAACCGTAGAAGTATTAAGCATAGTACTTATTCCTGTTTTACAATGGTCACCTGCAATTAGTCCGCAAAACTGCAAACCAGTATTTTCCATTTTGTCCGAATTGTAAGACCAAATTCTAACTGGACTGTAATTATTTTTCAAATTACTTGAGTTAGTATCCGCTCCAAAGTTGCACCACTCACCTATTACTGAGTTTCCTATAAAACCATCGTGCCCTTTATTGGAATAAGCAAACATTACAATATTAGTTACCTCTCCTCCGACTTTACAATGAGGTCCTATGCTAGTTGGCCCATAAATTTTTGAAGCCATCTTTACAGTACTGTCATCCCCCAAAGAAAATGGACCACGTATAACAGAACCTTCCATTACTTCCGCATTTTTTCCAATGTAAATTGGCCCTTCCTCACTGTTGAGAATGGCGCCACGAATTTTTGCTCCTGCTTCTATATAAAACTCATCTCCAAAGATGGTGTTTTCATTTTTTATTTCCTTGCTGTTGGCTTTAATTCCAAGAAGCTCAATGTCTTTTTTTATTTCATTTCCTGTTTTTTGAAAAATATCCCAAGAATGAGTTATCGTAGAAAGAGTAGCTGAATATTCAATTTTAGAGAAATTAGAAATTTCAAGTTTCCCTTTCTTTATGATTTGAATGAGCTCATCGGCGACTTGTTTGTTACACTTAAAGGCCAAAACAGATCCTTCTTTTATCAAAACCTCATCTAATTTTAAAGACTCTAGCTTTTGTGTAAATTCAGTATCAGGTAGAATGCTTCCATTTATAAAAAGGTTTTCGTTTGCTAAAACTGATTCAAATTTATTGGACAAATAATCTCTTGAAGCATAGGATATGGGCGTTTTTAAAATGGTATTCCATTTTTCCGTAATGGTTAAAATCCCACAGCGGACAGCAGCTATTGGTCTGGTATAAGTCAAAGGTAAAAGTTGAGACCACTCCGGTCCATCAAACAGAATTGTATTCATGCGGTAAATTTAAGACGAAAAAAGTGAGAAGTGCATACATTATGTTACGAATCTTTCCTGATTTGATAATAAAAATGGGTTCAGCAAAAAGAAAATTAAAAACTTCCATTGGCTTTCAAAATTTAAGTCAAAAAAACCAACAAAAAAAGGTCAATTCCATTCGGAATTGACCTTTTCAATATCAAAATATTATTTACAGATTTACTCCTCTGTATTTTCTTCTGTTTTTTTCTTTGAAAATTTCGCGTAACGAGTTTTAAATTTATCAACTCTACCTGCAGTATCTACAAATTGCATTTTACCAGTGTAAAAAGGATGAGACTCTGAAGTTATCTCACATTTAATAAGCGGGTAATCGTTTCCGTCTTCCCATTTTTCAGTTTCTTTAGTAGAAGCTGTTGACCTTCCAAGAAACGTATGTCCGTTTGACATGTCCTTAAAGATCACTTCTCTATAGCTATCTGGATGAATATTTTTTCTCATTTTTGTATTTTTAATCTTCCCTAAATTCGGGTTGCAAAAATAATGGAATTTTGAAGCCAAAAAAGCCCAATACAATAATTTTCAACAATTGACGTATGAAAAGCCTAAAACACCTTATTCAAATGGCTACTTTTGCGTCGATGAAAAAAATAATCTTCTTCATTCTATTACTGACAGCGCTTGTTTCATGCAAAAAGCAACAAACTGGGCTTGAAACCGAAGCCGGTTTAGAGTTTTCTACGCAAGAAGTATATTTTGATACTGTTTTTACAGGAATTGGATCGGCAACCGAAATATTTAAGGTTTATAACCGCAGCAAGAAGGAGATTATAATCTCAAAAGCGTTTTTGGAAGGTGGTGCATCTTCACAATTCAGATTTAACATTGATGGTATTGCCGGTGACCAAAATGAAATTTCAATAGCTGCAGAAGATTCAGCTTTTGCTTTTGTAGAAGTTACTGTAAACCCAGGAAATGTAAACGATCCTTTTGTTTTAGAAGACAATCTAATTTTTATCACAAATGGAAAAACTCAGAAAGTTAAAACACGAGCTTGGGGCCAAGATGCTTATTACTATTTCCCTAATCAAGTTGTAAAAGGTCTTCCAGCTTTTTCGAGAATAACAGACTACAAAGCAAACCCAACTTGGAATGATGAAATTGTTTGGAAAAACGATAAACCACATATTATCTATGGTTATTTAAGAGTAGATAGCAGTATGACTCTTAAAATTAAAAAGGGAACACAAATTCATTTGCACGAAGGAGCAGGACTATGGATTGCGAGCAATGCATCTTTAGTTGTGGAAGGAAAAAAAGACGAAGAAGTTGTTTTTCAGGGAGATAGAAAAGAAGATGCTCTTGATGAACGACCTGGACAATGGGATAGAATTTGGATAAATGAAGGGGGCGAATCTTCTATTCGGTATGCTATTATAAAAAATGGATACGTTGGCTTACAAGTGGAAACAACACCATTTGACCAAAATGCTACTATTTCCCAAAAAAAATTAATACTTCAAAAAACAATAATTAAAAATATGGTGGGCGTTGGTTTGATTTCGAGAAACTTTATTATTGAAGCCGAAAATTGTTTGATCTACGAAATTGGAAATCAAGATTTAGCTATTAATGGAGGGGGCGATTATTCTTTTAAGCATTGCACTTTTGCCAATTATTGGAGCGGTAGTAACCGACAACAATCCTTACTCTTTGTAAATAACACCTACCGAGATATAAATGGTGAAATAGTTAATAAAGACCTAAAGGCAAGATTCGATAATTGTATTTTTTATGGAAATAAAGACGAAGAAGTTGAATTAGACAGTTCGGCGGCCGTTTATGATTTGGTTTTTAATTCTTGTATACTAAAAACCGAAATAGATTTAGCAACCCATGGAATTCGATATGTAAACTGCATTACTAATCCAAGCAATGGATTTAGTTCACCTGTCTTTACTAGTCCAGGAGATTTTAAGTTTGAGCTTTATAACGGATCAACTGCACACGATAAAGGGGATGTAAATGTTCCAACTTCCATGAAAGAAACCGATGATTTAAAAGAAGATGCTCGCGATTCTAAACCGGATCTAGGATGTTATGAAGTTCTTTAAAAAGTTTCATGCTGATTTCCTTATCAATATTTGTTCGATTAAGAGGGTGAACACTTATTTCTCATCACCACCAAGAAACAAATAACACGGCACAAGCTCAAACATATATTCACTCCCGTAAGAAGCAGAAACCTTATAAACCGTAAGTTGAATTAAATATAAAAATATCCAACAAATGCAATCACGTAACCAAAGTTTGCAAGCAGCACTCCCCTTCCCATTTTATCCATTTTAAATTTATTGAGTACCAACCACATAATTCCAGCATTTAACCCAATAGCAAATAAGCATACATTTTCAAAATAGGAGGCAGAATATGTCAGAAGCTCTTCCTCTGTGGTCATTAAAAATATTTTGACAACAACCGGTGGGAATATGGCGCCAATTAAAATTCCTAAAAATAAATTGTCTAATTTCTTTTTCACAGTTTCCATTTTTTCAGTTCGTCTAAAGCTACATGCGCAGTTAGATCATGTTGAATTGGCACTATGCTAACAAAATTGTTTTCAAGTGCCCAAATATCCGTGTCTTTTCCTGAGTCGTAATTTTTGAAAGTTCCAGTAAGCCAAAAGTACTCTTTTCCCATAGGGTCAACTCTAGCCTCGAATTCTTCTTCCCAGTTCCCTTCGGCTTGACGGCAAATTTTCATTCCCATAAGCTCATTGTGCGACAATTTTGGAATGTTTACATTCAAGCAAACTCCTTTTGGAAGACCCGCTTTTAATACTTGTTGAGTTATTTTTCTTGCAATAATTTTAGAAGCGGAAAAATCGGCATTAATATCAAAATCCAACAATGAAAAACCGATACTGGGAACACCTTCTAAACTTCCTTCCACAGCAGCAGACATAGTTCCACTATAAATGACATTAATAGAAGCATTGCTGCCATGATTAATTCCTGATATTACAATATCCGGTTTTTGAGGAAGCATTTTATAAATAGCTAATTTTATACAATCCACTGGAGTTCCAGAGCAAGAGTAAACTTCAAAATTTTCCTCTGATTCTAATTTATTAAGTCTTAATGTTGAATTTATTGTAATTCCATGTCCCGTGCCTGATTGAGGTTTATCCGGAGCTACCACAATCATTTTCCCTAAATCTCTTGTAGCTTCAATTAATGAGCGAATTCCGGGCGCATTTACACCATCATCGTTACAGACTAAAATTAGTGGCTTTTTCATAATCTATTGTCTTTTAAATTCGGAGCACAACACTGCAGTTGCGGTTCCTACATTAAGTGATTCACCAGATCCAAATCTCGGAATTTTTATTTCTTTGGTAAGAAGCTCTTTTGTTTTTTTCGAAATACCATTTGCTTCGCTCCCAACTACCAATATGGCATCTTGAGGAAGGGCCATTTCATATACATTTTTACCTTCTAAAGTAGCTCCATACACTGGTTTTAAGGGATGATGTTTCCTTATTTTAGAAATTTCAATTCCCAAATCATAATAAAAAACATTTACTCTAAAGATAGAACCCATAGTGGCTTGCACAACTTTATGATTAAAAACGTCAACACAATCCAGACTGCAAATTAGCTTTGAAACCCCAAACCAATCTGCAGTTCTCAAAATAGTACCCAAGTTACCGGGATCTCTAACTCCGTCGAGAACTAAAACTAGATCATCATCGTATCTTGGAATTTCTTCTTCTGGAATTCTCACCAATGCAAGAACTCCATTTGGAGATTTAAGCAGTGATATCTTTTGTAATTCAGATTCAGTAATTTCTTCAGAACTCACATTCAAATCTTCTAAATCTTCTAAGTGATTTTGTTTCCAAGCCAATGTATAATATATCTCTGCGATTTCGAAAAGCCCTTTTGCAGCTTCAAATTGACTCGCAATAAGATCATTGCAGATTTTTTCTCCTTCTACAATGAATAATTTATGTTCGGTTCTAAACTTTTTTTGGTCAAGAGACTGAATCAGTTTTATCTTATTTTTTGAAAGCATTTAAAGTTTTAATCCAATAGTTTTTAATCAAATTGAGTAATATTGTAGCTTACAAAAATAGCTCTACAAACTAGAATTGAAGCGGAAATTACATAAAATACTTTTGGGCTTGTTTTTTATTCAAGCTATAGTTTCTTGTAAGTCTTATAAGGATTTAAAAGAAGGTGAATACCTTGTAAATAAGGTCAAAATTGAATTTAAAAAAGACAGGAACAACAAATCGGAAAATCGGCAGGAATATGTAAAAATGGAAGACCTCCAGAAAATCGTAAAACAAAAACCCAATAAAAAACTTTTTGGCGTATTCAACTTAAGTACAAATCTTTACGCTTACGGCAATAGAAAAGATAATTGGTTTAGGCGTTGGGTTAAAAAAATGGGAGACGAGCCTGTTATTTTAGATTTAATCAAAACCGAAAATTCTATCAAACAGCTTAAACTATACCTTGTTAAAAATGGATACTTTTTAAACCAAACCTCCGACACATTAATAATTACAGATAGCAATAAAAAAAAGGCTACGGTTATTTATAAGCTTGAATTAAATGAACCTTATTTAATTAAAAAGTTGTCTTATTTCTATTATGATTCCGAAATAAGAGAAAGTATAAATGAAGAAATTCGAAATTCGAAAATTAAAAAAGGGAAAAACTATGATGAAAATGCATTAAAACTGGAACGCATTCGTATTGAAAAAAACATGAAGGAAGACGGATACTACAATTTTGACAAGCAATTTATCAGCTTTGATATTGACTCTAATAATCTAAAAAGAGAAGTACGTGTCACCGTCAACATTGATAACCCAAAAAGAAATATGATTACCAAAGATGGGTTGGATACATTGGTGAATTATCCGCACAGAATCTACAGTATACAAGACATATATATTCAGATTAAAAGTGGCGACAATCGTTATAGTTCAGTTGATACTTCAACTTTGGAAGGTTATACTTTTGTAAATAGCACAAAGAACAGTATTCGACCTGAAGTAATTTTAAGAACCATGTATTTTAAACAGGGAGACCAATATAATTTAAAACACATTGAGTACACCTACAATAGACTCTCTTCATTAAAAGCATTTAAGTCCATTCATATTAATGTATATCCTAGATCAAATGATCAGAACGATACAACTTTGGAGGTATCTGTTGAATTAGAATTAAATGAAAGACACTCATATACCATAGAAACAGAGGGCACAAACCGTGGAGGAAACCTTGGTGTTAACGGTAATTTCAGACTCAATAATAGAAATACTTTTAAAGGGGCAGAAATATTTCATTTCAAAGTATTAGGAGGACTTGAGGCGCAAGGAACGAGTTTTGAGCAAGGTAAAAATGTAGCGGCTAATCAAATTGGTGGTTCTATTTTTAACACAGTAGAATATGGGTTTGAGGTAGGACTTAACATCCCTGAATTGTTTATCCCAAAAAACAATTCGAAAGTTCCTAGCTATATCAAGCCTAGTACTGAAATATCCTTTGGATATAACTACCAATTTCGATCGGCTTACAATCGAGACATCTTCAATACTGCCTTATTCTATAACTGGATAATAAAAAGTAAAAATATTTTTCGGGTCGGATTAATTGATTTGTCATTAGTTAAGATTGATAAAGCGGACTGGTTTCAAGAAAAACTCGACAAATCAAATAACTCTTTGTTAATCAATAGTTACCAAAACCACTTAATAGCGGCGACCAAATTTCAGTACGAATTCAACAATTCTCAGTTTAAAGAAAATAGTATTCGGTTTAAAACTACACTAGAGTCAGCAGGGAATCTATTAAGGGCCATGGATGATTTGGCTGGAAGTCCTAAAGATATAACTGGCTCTTATTACAAATTGCTAAATATTATATATGCCCAATACCTTATGTTGGATGGTTTTATTACCTATCGCGCTCGGTTAAACAGACAAACCAAAGCCGCTTATAGAATTTACGGTGGTATTGGAGTTCCGTTATCTAACCTCAATGTACTTCCATTCGAGAAATCTTATTTCGGAGGAGGGGCAAACTTTAATCGTGCGTGGGTTTCTCGAACATTGGGCCCGGGAGGAATGGCAGATACTGGTTCTTTGGCTGGCATTGACCGGATAGGAGATATTAAATTTGAAGCAAATTTTGAGTATAGATTTGACATAATAGGTAACATTGAAGGTGCCTACTTTATTGATGCAGGTAATATTTGGATTCGTGAAAAAGACCCTCAAAGACCATTAGCAGAATTTGATATAAATAGGTTTTACAAGGAAATTGCTATAGGGTCTGGTCTTGGAGCAAGATATAACTTTGGTTTTTTCATTATTAGATTTGACGTTGGAGTAAAAATTCATGATCCAAAACTGATACCAGGAGAACGTTGGCTATGGCAAAGCAAAAATCAATATGAAAGCATTAAATTAAATAGCTATTATAGAGGAATTGTAAATTGGAATCTGGCTATTGATTATCCATTCTAAATAAATAAAAAATTATGAGCGATTTTGGAACACCATTCATTGACTTTTTAATTCAGCAAGGATTCAGCGATTTTTGGATATCGGTAATTAGAACTTTTGTGATGATCTTGGTTCTTTTTATCCTATCATACCTCCTACACTTGTCTGGAAATAAGGTGTTTATGAAGATGGTAATTCGATTTACACAAAAAACAAAATCGAATATTGACGACGTATTTCTTAAAAACAAAGTCTTTTATAAAATCACCCTTCTTTTTCCTGCATTTGGAATTTATCTCTTCAACGAATTAATTTTAGGGAATTCAGTATTTCTGCAGCCTTACATTTTAGAAGGTGCTAATATTTATACGATTGTAGTAGTAGCATCTATCCTAAGTGCAGTTTTTAAGTCTTCCGAAGAAGTTCTTTCAACAACTCGCACTTTTAAAGACAAGCCCCTGACTTCCTATCGGCAATTACTTGATATACTAAATTATGGAATTGCTTTTATTCTTGTTTTATCCATATTAATTGACAAATCTCCCATGTATTTATTGAGTGCTTTGGGAGCAGCTACAGCAATTCTATTATTGGTATTTAAGGATAGTATACTGGGCTTTACTGCAAGTATTCAACTCGCAAGTAATGATATGGTAAGGGTTGGAGATTGGGTGACTGTTTCTTCTTATGGAGCAGATGGCGATGTGCTTGAAATTAATCTAAACACAGTTAAAGTTCAAAATTTTGACAAAACAATTACTACCGTTCCTACTTATGCCTTTATTTCTAACTCATTTAAGAATTGGCGAGGAATGGAAGAGTCGCCAGGCAGAAGAATAAAAAGAGCAGTAAATATTAAAATTGATTCCATCCAATTTGCAGATTCTAATTTGATTAATCGCCTTGAAAAAGTAGAAATATTGAATTACAGTTTAGTTGATAAAGTTAGCGAAATAGACTCCTACAACGAAGAAAAAAAGGTGAATTCCACGGCCCCAATTAATGGAAGAAGGCAAACCAACATTGGATTATTTAGAACCTACTTAGAGGTCTACCTAAAAAACAACAAAAACATAAATGGTGAATTAACTTGTATGGTCCGTCAGCTTGAAGCAACTCAGCATGGAGTGCCATTGGAAGTTTATTGTTTTTGCTCTGACAAAAGCTGGGTAAACTATGAAGGAATAATGGCTGATATTTTTGACCATGTTTATGCTGCAGCGCCATATTTTAACTTAGAGATTTTCCAGAGCCCATCAGGAAAGGATTTTAGACAGCTTCGCCAAAATGGAAAGGAGGATAAAAAGTAGCTTAGTATGTAATTAGGAAGACTGGAATTGGGCTTAATTTGAAACCTCTAGTCGCCTAATAAAAGTCTTGAATCTCTTATTCGAATTCCTTAACTGGTATGATCAAAAACAATAACCCACTTTCCGTTTTTCTTTTCCCAAATCAGATTAAAGCTTCCACCTATTGTGTCTTGAGTTCGGTAAACATTCCACCTGCCAACTAAAAAATGACTTTCAGCTCCAAGAGGTTTGGATTTTAAAATTTCAAATTTCAGGTTCCCCATTTTTTCAGGAGTATCGTATCCCTTTTTGTAATTTCCATAAACGGTCTCCCAACCACAATTCATCCCATTTTTACTCAAAAAACAAAGTGAATCGTTATTCCAGTAATAACTCATAAAACCCTCTAAGTCGCCAGTATTCCACATCTTACTTTGTTCCATTAACAATTTTTCAATTTCAACCGAATTATTTTCTAAACTCGAGCGAGTTTGAGAACAACTAATAAAAAGTAAAAAAGAAAGAAACATAAAGATTATCAACCTCATAGATATATTGTTTTAATATTTGGCGAAAGATAAGAATTGAAAAAGAAAGAAATTAGCATTTTAGCTGTAAAAGATGAGCCAGGAATGGCAATACTCTTATCTCGCTTATTAGAACGAACGGATTATTAAGTTACCAGTAGAGAAAACTGGTGAAGGTACCATAAAAAAAAAAAAAAAAATGTCCCGATCTTATTTTAACAGGAAGGATATTGGGTAATTTAAGTATCTCGATAGAGCTTTACTTTGACCAGAAATTGAAATTATAACATATGAGCATTCATAAAAAACAGGTATTACTAGTTGAGCACTCTAGATGTTTTTATTCTTTTCCGCAAAATTTAAGACCTTGAAAAATCCTCTTCCAGATTTTATTAAATCTCATACACAGCTTAGTAAAAACTCCATTGTAAAAACAATTAAATTACTTGACGAAGGCGCTACTATTCCTTTCAGACATAACCGAGGTGTGGCAATTGACTTAAACACTGGCGAAGATGAAAATATGGGAACGGAGTATGACGATTTCTCAATCAAGGCACACACGACCAATAAAAACTTAGATTCTGAAATACTAAAAAATAGAGAAGTTTTAATTTCAGTAATGAATAATAATGGATTTAGTGTTTATCCTTACGAATGGTGGCATTTTGATTATAAAGAATGGGAGAAGTTCGAATTGTTAGATTTAAGTTTTGAGCAGTTAGAGAAAACCAAATAGTTTCTTATCTCAATAGATTAAGCCTGCCAGTAAATATTTCGGTTTGAAATTCACAATCAACAAATCGAACTCGATAGACAAATTTTCCCTGAGCTGCCTCACTACCTTTATAAAGACCATCCCACTCACCTTGTGTATCTGTTGTTTCAAAAACTATCCTACCCCATCGGTCAATTATTTTTAAAGAATAATCACCATAAGTTTCAATTATTGGTTTCCAAGTCTCATTGATGCCATCGTGGTTTGGTGAAAAAGAATTTGGAACATGGTACTCTGTTTTTAAAGGTCTAATTAGCTCAATTTCATCTTCATCCTTGTTTCCGCAAAAATCTTCCACTTTTACAGAATAGTAGCCCGGTTCATTAACTAATATTTTAAAAGTAGTATCTCCAGTGCTCCACAAGAAATTAGCCGCCCCAAATACCTCAGGTTTAATTTCATATTTCTGTTCAAAGCAGAAAAATTCATCCAGGCCTAAATCTACCGATATGGTGTTTATATAGTCAATATTAATATTATCGCTTACCGACCCACAAAAGTTGGTAACAGTCACTGCGTATACACCTGGGCCAGTTACTAATCTAAATGTATCTGTATTTCCATCGTCCCATTTATAAACGGATAGAGGCCAAGAGGCAGAAAGGACCATGGAATCTCCTTTACATAAAATAGTGTCTTTACCTAAAGTAACCGATGCGTTGTCAAAAGTTTTAACGGAAACCAAATCCGAAGAAAAACAACCATTTGCATCAGTGACGCTTACCCGAAAATCTCCAGAATAATTTACCTGTATCGATTGGGTGGTGTCTCCTGGACTCCACTTATAACTTGCATAACCGGGGCCAGCATCAAATTTTGCTATTTCACCAGTACAAATTGTTTTGTTTTTACCAATTTCCACATCAGTATGTTTGTAGGTAAACAATTCTACTGTATCCACCCAATCACAAAGAGCGTTATCCTTTGCTGTTAACCAATATTTCCCAGCTATTTTAGCCGTCAATGAATCCGCGGTTTGACCATTACTCCATTTATAACTCTGGTAACTGTATTTTGATCTAAAAACCGCACTATCTCCTTCACAAATAAACTTATCTGGGTCAAGTTCTATTTCCGGACTAGAAAGGTAGGAGATGTCCACTCCATAGTAAATGGCATAAGGACCGTTATTGTTGGAAGCTCTAATTGCAATTACATTTTTACCAACTTGTAAAAATGGATTAATTATGTCAGTCCATGGATTAAATCGGAGGCCAGAACC
>CAWUST010000063.1:0-16602 GCA_963925495.1 uncultured Flavobacteriales bacterium
CTCAACTGCCTCTCCAATTGCATCAACTATTTCATAGGCTTGCTGCACACCTTGGCTTACTGATCCATTGCTACCTGTGGTGTTGCTGTATACTACTTGTCCTATAGAATAACTGACTGTTCCACTACCTGTGGCTTCTCCACCAGCAGTTGTTACGGTCTCTTGAGAATACAAAAGAGGTGTGGCAAATAACAGGCATAAGGCGAGTGTAAGGCTTTTCATAAATTCGGGTTAAAATTTAATTAAAGAACAATGATAAATCTTTTTTATTGATATGACACCACACAAATTAGGTAAAATAGGTCGTATTTAGTAAAACCACCTATTCTACCTATTTTTTTTACCAAAAGGATACTGAAATGAATATTTCAGGTTAGATAAAGTTCGATAATACCGGAGTAATTAAAATCACCTCACTCTTTAAAAACCTTAAAATCTTGTTACCCAATAATTCGGTTTTATTGAGTAGTCAAATATTAAGTATGAAAATAGCATTACTCCACAGTAAAAATCTTCTCTGTGTTTCCATCATCATACAAATAGATTAACGGTGTATTGGGTTTAACGGTGGTTTCGCTACCCATTATACTAATTGGATGTATTAATAAAAAAATAGCCTTGATTAAATGTAATCAAGGCTACTTAAAATAAAATTCCTTCGTATTTAAAAGACTATTCTGTTTCAGCAGCAGCTGCTCCATCAATACCAGCAGCAGAAGTAGAGTCAGCAGCAGTAGTTTCAGCAGGAGCTTTAACGGCTAATACCATACCAGTTGCATCAAAATAATCTCCTGACATTAATATTTGACCATCTTTAACATCAAAATAGTGATATGAATCAACTGAAAAAGATTTACCAGTTTCAATACTTTCACCAGTCCATGTGCCATAAACTCTAACACTTCCATTATTAACAAGTGTAGTATCATTAACTCCTGGTAACCAAATAGGGTTTTCAAATTTCACATTAGCAAACCCTTCCATATAGAACTTAGCTTGTCCTAATACATCATCGTAACCAACTTTACCTTTACCATACACAGGTGATTGATGTTCTATATCTTTATGAATTAAAGATTTAAATGTCTCAAAATCTGTAGGAGCCTCATAACAAGATATTACTTTTTTAGCAATTTCTAAATTTGTTTCGTATAAAGCTAAATCGTCTGGCTGATTGCACGCCGTTAAAGTAACAACAAGTAATAATGCTAAATATTTCATATATTTTTTAATTAAATTAGTAAACGAATGTATTATTTTTTTAACATATAACAAATTAATAATCCACTTTTTTATCTGTGATGGGTAAATAGTTTAACAAAAGAATGGTCTATTGTTTTTTCACAACACTTTAGTTCAATGCTTCTGTTGAAATATCGAAATTTTTTAAATGAAAGAAAAGAGAGGGGCAGTATTACCTAAACTTTCTATTTTTTACTAAAAGTATACAGAAATGGATCGGATACTTTAAATAAAGCAATTACTAAAACCTCGAGCCACCCCTATATAGATTAGGCATTCAAAGTGTTAGCTCAGCAGATAGACCAAACCAAATTGCAAGAGCATGGTTCCTTCAACGAGTAAACTATAATAATACTCGCTCGAATCTTTTTTAGCATAACTAACAATCCATGCGGTAAACAAAGCGGAAAGCAAAAGAGCTAGAGCAGAAAATATGCTTGTTTGAAATAACATTAAAACTAGCCCCACAAATAAACTCAGAGAAATGATACTCAGTTTTCTTGCTTTTTCTACACCAAAAATTAAGGGCAAAGTATTTAAAGAGGATGGTGCATCAAAATCTACATCTCTAATATCAAAAGGAATGGTTATGGCCAAGACAAAAAGCACACGGGAAAAGAAAAACCCCAACAAGGTTAGATTATTCCAATCATTTAAAGCAAAGTCATACAAGGGTAGGTATACCGTTACATAACTCACGGTCAGGCTTATTAGAAAAACCTTTGCAAAAGGCAGATCTCTTAATCTCCAAAATTTCCCATTTCTTTTTATCAAAGGAACGGAATACCCGAAGGCTACAAGACCCGAAGGGATAAGAAAGTAAATAAAGGAGTGTTCAATTTTTGTCAAAAAATAAAGACAACCCAAAGCCGATGCAGCCATTGCTATATAAAGTATTGGCTTATTTTTTAAAGCCCATTTGTGCCTGGGGCTCAAGTGTTTTTTTTCTATTTTGTGTAGACCAACAACACGGTGCACATTGTAAATTAACAGAGTGGAACAATAGACAAAATATATAATTTGGAAATTTACTTCATGGCCAAAAAGGATGGAGGTTATCCACGCTAATGCAGATACAGGGAGCGCAACATAAATATTACTGAAGACAAAAAAATCAAGAAGCTTTTTGAGTATCTGCATTTTATGGTTGATTTTCATTAGCAGTTGCAAGCCCTATCAATCCACCGGCTAACCCTCCTATTACAGAAGCAGCAATAGTATTAAAAATTTTTTTTCCTCTTGCTCCTTTTCTATAACCTTCAACGTAAGCGGGGCTGGCAATAACCTGTTCACTTCTGGCATTTTTTTTCTTTGGCCGGTTATTTTGAGTTACACTTCCTATTAATGTTCCAGCAACTGGAGTAATCATTAACAAAGCATTATTCTTAGAGCCTAAATATCCTCCTAAAATCCCACTTACCGTTAAACCAAATACCATAGGTAAAGTAGTTTTATGATTTAAGCGTGCATCTTGTTGACCATAAACATACATGCGCATCTCCTTAACACCGTAAATCGATTCATCACTTGAGTCAGGTTTGTAATAGAATTTTTCTTTTCCCGTTGTGGTTATTGAAAAAACCTGGTCTTTCCAAATAGTAAGATTTTTAGTTTTGCCATTTTTTTTAATGACTTTAAACTCTAATTGATCAAATGTTTCTGATTTCAATTCGCCTTTAAAACTTTGCCCACCAAGTAATAGGATGAAAGATTGGGATTGCCCTACTAGCCCAAAACAAGTGAGTAAGCAAATAATTAAAAATCGTTTGAAAGAATTCAAATTCATGTCGCCAAAAATAATGATTCTACAAAAGTACATTCCCGTCTTTTACCTATTCGAATTCCTATTCATTAGAATTATATTTGCGGACTTTTTTGCAAGAAGTCTTTTAATTTTTAAGTGATAAATTAGAGGGTTCAAAATAAATTTATAATACATTGATTATGAATAAAACGACTTTTACAGATAGACATATTGGTCCTAGGGGTGAAAATGTATCTAAAATGAAGGAAGTAATAGGTGTTGATTCTTTAGAACAACTTATAGCTGAAACTATTCCTGCGCAAATTAGATTAAAAAAAGATTTAGACGTTCCCGAGGGAATTTCTGAACATGAATTTTTAAACCATATTGGAGAACTGGCTTCTCAAAACAAAGTTTTTAGGTCATATATAGGGCAGGGGTACTACGGAACTCTTACGCCAAGTGTGATAAAGAGGAATATGTTTGAAAATCCGGGGTGGTACACCGCATACACCCCTTATCAAGCTGAAATTTCTCAGGGTCGATTAGAAGCCCTATTGAACTTTCAAACGGTTTGTACTGATCTTACTGGCATGGAACTTTCGAATGCGTCACTTTTGGATGAAGCAACTGCTGCATCAGAAGCAATGCTAATGTTTTTCCATGCAAGAAGTAGAGCGGATCAAAAAGAAGGAAAGAATCAATTTTTTGTTGACAATGGAGTTTATAATCATACAGTAGATGTTTTAAAAACAAGAGCACAACCTTTAGGAATAGAATTAGTATTTGGAGATTGGAATTCTTTCCAATTTAATGACAAAAATTTTGGCGCAATTTTACAATACCCAAATAAAATTGGAGCAGTTGAAGATTATGCAACGTTTGTAAACTCTGCTCATGAAAAAAACGCATTAGTTGCCGTTGCCTCTGATTTGATGGCATTAGTTAAGTTAACTCCTCCTGGAGAATGGGGCGCTGATGTTGTTTTAGGGAATTCACAAAGATTTGGTGTGCCAATGGGATTTGGTGGACCACACGCCGGTTTTTTCTCTTCAAAGGAAGAATTTAAGCGATTTATTCCAGGAAGAATTATTGGAGTTTCTCAAGATCGAAATGGAAACAACGCATTGAGAATGGCTTTACAAACTCGAGAGCAACATATTAAAAGAGACAGAGCGACTTCAAATATTTGTACTGCTCAAGCCTTGTTGGCAAACATGGCTGGTGCTTATGCCACTTATCATGGCCCTGAAGGACTTAAGAATATCGCTTCTGAAATTCAAAATAAAACAAATGTATTGGGGGCAGCTTTAAAATCTCTAGGTTTTAATTTGAAAAACGATACTTGGTTTGATACCATTACCATAGAAGCAAGTGAAGCAATAGTTCGACCATTAGCTGAAGAAAAAGAAATTAACTTTTGGTATAAAGATGGCGCAGTTTCAATAAGTCTTGATGAAACTGTTTTAGACCATGATCTTGCAGATGTTATTTCAATATTTGAAGAAATAGCTGGATCTAAATCCAATTCGAATAATGGAAATGGAGGAACTCCTGATTCATTAATAAGATCTTCAGAATTTTTGACTCATCCAACTTTCAACTCCTACCACTCGGAAAGTGAAATGATGCGTTATTTGAAAAAATTAGAGAATAAAGATATCTCATTGGTTCATTCCATGATTTCTTTAGGTTCTTGTACCATGAAATTGAATGCTGCAACAGAAATGTTCCCAGTATCTTATCCTGAATTTTCTGCCATGCATCCATTTATTCCGGCAGATCAATCCATTGGATATAATCACGTAATTCAGAACTTAGAAAAGTGGATGTGCGCTATTACTGGATTTGCTGCAGTTTCTTTTCAACCAAACTCTGGGGCACAAGGAGAATATGCAGGCCTAATGGTAATTCGTGCCTATCATGAATCTAATGGCGATGCCAATAGAGATATTGCATTAATTCCTTCTTCGGCTCACGGAACTAATCCTGCCTCAGCTATTATGGCAGGTATGAAAGTAGTTGTTGTAAAAAGTATCGAGAACGGAAATATTGATTTGGAAGACTTAAAAGAGAAAGCGGAATCACACAAAGAAAATCTTGCTTGTCTAATGGTTACTTACCCATCAACTCACGGTGTATTTGAGGCTCCAATTATGGAAATGACGGAGATTATTCATCAAAATGGTGGTCAGGTTTATATGGACGGTGCAAACATGAATGCTCAGGTAGGACTTACAAACCCTGCTACAATTGGAGCGGATGTGTGTCATTTAAATTTACATAAAACATTCGCTATCCCTCATGGTGGTGGTGGTCCAGGAGTTGGTCCAATTGGAGTTGGCAAACATTTGATGAAGTTTTTACCGGGACATTCTGTGCGATTAACAGATAATAAAGATGCAATCTCGGCAGTTAGTGCTGCTCCTTGGGGAAGTGCTTCTATTTTATTAATTTCATACGCTTACTGTAAAATGTTAGGTAGAGAAGGATTAAAATCTTCTACCGAGTTTGCCATATTAAACGCAAACTACATGAAAAACAGATTGGATGGGCATTATGATTTGCTTTACGTTGGTGAGCATGGTAGAGTTGCACATGAAATGATTTTAGATTGCCGTGGATTTAAAAAATCTGCTGGCGTTGAGGTTGTAGATATCGCAAAACGATTAATTGATTATGGGTTTCACGCACCAACGGTTTCATTTCCGGTTGCAGGCACTTTAATGATTGAACCAACTGAGAGTGAAACTAAAGCGGAATTAGATCGTTTTTGTGATGCATTAATCCAAATTAGAAAAGAAATAGCGGTTATTGAATCTGGAAAAGCAGACGCTACAAATAATGTATTGAAAAACGCTCCTCATCTTGTTGAGGAAGTGACTAGCAGTAATTGGGACAGACCATATTCTAGGGAAGAAGCGGCTTTTCCTTTACCTTATGTGGCTCAGCAAAAATACTGGGCTCCAGTTGCAAGAATTGATGATGCTTTTGGCGATCGTAATTTAATGTGTGCTTGCCCTCCTATTGAGTCTTATGAAGAGGTAGAAGCATAAAGTAAAATTTTCTTGAAATATTAAAATAAAGAGGGAGCCATTGCGTTCCCTTTTTTTGTTTTTTTGAACCCATGAAGATATTCATTCTTTTTTCCATTTTTTTATTGCCAAATTTCTTGTTTTCACAACAGAATAAGAATGCAGTAAACCCAATTATTATAGAATCTAATGTAAAAAAGCATTCTTCTAAAACAGGTCAATTGGCTGCCGTTGGTGCATTAATCTGGAAGGAAAACTTTGAAGGTATTGGAAGTGCTTTTCCACTAAACGGAATTACTACTTCCTCTAAAAATGCTATTGACAAAGGATTTCAAAGAGGCAATTCTACCCAGAGCAACAAAGGTCAAATATTTAAAGTACCTGCTCATTCAAGTTTTGCTTTCACCAACGACGATGTCTGTAATTGCAACAAACACCAAGATGAGCTAATTCTACCCATTATTAATTTTAGTGGAACCAGTGGTGCAATTTTTAGATTTTCGGCTTATTTCAATAGAGTATTGCAATCGGAATCGGCAAAGGTTTACGTTGAAGTTTCATCCGCTTGGATACTTATTGCCGAAATAGCACCCGACCAAAAATGGAAAGACTACGAAGTTTTAATTTCAAATGGAAGTATTGTAAATTCCAGGTTCAAATTTGTTTATAGCGATGATTCTACTTGGGCCTCTGGTTTGGCAATTGATGATATTGAAATTTACGAGCCAGTTTCTACACTTGATTTACGTTTAGATTCTCTAACAGTAAACACGGAAACGGTAGCAGATTTTTATAAAAAAATCCCTAAAAGTCAAGCCAGTTATTTGTTTATAGAAACCAATGCAAAAGCAACAAACATTTCTAAAAAAACAGCGTCAAATACTTTTGTTACAACAGTAATTTCTGGACAAAACAAAGCAAGTGAAAGGTCATTTCTTGGGAACCTTGCAGCAGTTTCAGCAAAAGACGCACAAACTTTTTCTAAATATTCTTTGGCAAATGGAAGTGGTAATTATTCACTCACGACATTTCTTCATTCCGATTCAGTAGATAGCGATAATTCTAACGATACAATTTCTTTTAATTTGCAAGTGACTGATACTGTTTATTCTAGAATTGATCAGCAAAAAGCAAATCGTGGCTTTTGGTACGGACCTAGTAAAAATTATGATATTCTATCTCTTTTTGATGTTACTTCGAAAGTAACGGCTAGCTCTATTTCTATTTATTTACGCGAAGAAACAAACATTGGGGACTCAATAGACGTGGTGATTTTTAGTGAGTTTTTACAAGACGTGGTAAAGGATTCTTTTCCTCAAATAAATGAAAACATTCAACTCAAAAAAGAACACATTGGAAATTGGGTCACTTTTAATATTCCACAATCGATACTAAAAGCCGGAAAATATTTTGTTGGTATAAGAACACATGGTAAAAAAGTGGTATTGGGTGTAAGTGATAATCCTGTTAAAAAGGGATTGGTTTTAGCAAATATCGGAACAGGATTTGGGCCTGTTGATTATTTGCCTTTCTTAAATTTAAATGTTGTGGCTACTCCTTGTCCAGCTATTAAGATTGTATCTACCATTAAAAAATCGACATGTAATGCTAAAGATGGACAAATTGTGCTAAACGTTTCGGGTGGAAAACCAGCTTACCGATATCAATGGGGAAAAAATGGCAGTTATTCTTCCTTAAGCGCCATTAATGGAGTTGAAGCAGGAGTTTATCAAGTAACAGTTACAGATTCTTTGGGCTGTTCTGCTTCTGGATCGTTTGCCCTGAGCGACACTTCCAATTTAAGTACAAGTTTTGATTCCTTGCGCAATGAAAAATGTTTTGGAGACAGTTTGGGTTATTTAAGAATTAAAATTTTGGGTGGGGTTTCTCCATATAAAATTGAATGGAACAATAAAAGCTCAGATTCTATTCGCACAAAACTCACTAGCGGAAACTACCAAGTTACAGTGAGTGACTCCTCTGGAAATGGCTGCAAATCAATATTAAGTTTCAAAGTTTTGGGTCCGTATGATTCATTAAAACTAATTGCTTTTGAGGAACACAACAAATGTTTTGTAGATGAAAATGGTGCAATTAAAATAAAAGTATTTGGTGGTTTTGGAACGTATAAATATTCGTGGAGCTCTACTTCAAAAAACGAATCCAGTTTAAGTTCTTTAAAAATGGGGAAATATCAACTCACGGTAAGCGATGATCACCTTTGTGTTATTGAAGATTCCTTTGAAGTAAAAGGAGCTGACTCACTAGGAATGTCAGGAATAGTTAGCGATACTGGAGGTATAGCTTCTGTTTTAGTAAGTATTGTTGGAGGGTCACCTTCTTATTCTTTTGTTTGGAAAGGACCAGATAGTACTGGTTTTGTGAACCCGAGCACAAAAGATTTGTACAATTTAATTGAAAGAGGAAGATATATTTTAACTGCAACGGACAGCCTTGGCTGTACTGTAATTGACACATTTATTGTAGATGGTAAAATTTCTGTTAAATCCATTTCCAACAATAGAAAAATACGAGTTTACCCCAATCCATCTCGCAGCGAAATAAAGCTTAGAATTGAACCAGAGGGAGACATTGATGTATTAATTTTGGATGAAATGGGGAGAAAAGTTCAGGGGATTAAATCTTACCGAAATCGATCAATATTTTTAAATGAAGGACTTTACTTTTTTCAATTAGAAGAAAATGGCGTTTATTTGAATACAATTAAAGTGCTGATAATTAATTAATTATGAAAGTTTATACAAAAACAGGAGACAAAGGAGAAACATCATTATTGGGAGGTACACGAGTAAAAAAAAGTCACTTAAGAATTCAAGCTTATGGAACTGTTGATGAATTAAATTCCTACATAGGACTAATACGTGATCATAAAATTGAAAGTGATACGGAAACTATTTTATTAGAAATTCAAGATCGCCTTTTTACACTTGGATCTCACCTTGCATCAGATCCTAATAAAACCAAAAAAAGAATTCCAGACTTAAATGATGCAGACGCTGAGCTACTCGAAAAAGAAATGGACCAAATGAATGAGACCTTACCCGAAATGCGTTCTTTCGTTTTACCAGGAGGTCATAAATTAGTTTCCTTTACGCATATTGCACGGTGTGTATGTCGTAGAGCGGAAAGATTGGTTGTTGAACTCAATGAAATTGAAGAAGCAGAGTCAGTTGTCATTCAGTACCTGAATCGACTCTCAGATTACCTCTTCGTGTTATCGAGAAAGTTTTCTAACGACCTTAAAGCGGATGAAAAGCCTTGGAAACCAAGAAAGTAAGCTAATTGCTTATTCGTGAATTCAAGAGTTGTATGTGTAGTTAAAAAAATTACATTTGCAAAAATTAGAAACCCTTTAAGAGTCACTTATGTATTGGACTTTAGAATTAGCTTCCTACATGGAAGATGCACCTTGGCCGGCAACCAAAGAAGAGCTTATTGATTATGCTCTTAGACGTGGAGCTCCTCTAGAAGTAGTAGAGAATCTTCAAGAAATTGAAGACGAAGGAGATCTTTATGATACGATTGAAGATATTTGGCCAGATTATCCGTCAAAAGAAGATTTCTTTTTTAATGAAGACGAGTACTAGTTACTAAAAAAATATTTCGTTGTAAAAAACCGCTTTGGAAACTAGGCGGTTTTTTTTTTGCCTTATGGATTAATGCTAACAGAAAAGAACTGCCTGTAACTTACTGAAAATAAATAGTTAAAAAACAAAATCTCTTCCCAAATGGCCATACATTAACACAATATTGCAAAGCATTTTAAAGAGCTTAGATTCAACCATCTATTTCAATTATTTTTGCACGCTTACTCAAGAAAATAAGTACATTTTACTATGGATTTTATTACCAAACTAATTGGTAGCTTTTTCGGAAATAAATCAGAAAAAGACATACAAGGAATACAACCACGAGTTGACGAAATAAATAAAATATTTTTCGAACTTCAGAATTTATCGAACGATGAACTTCGCTCTGAAACTGGTAAGTTGCGGATTATTATCGCTGAAAAACTAAAAACGGAAAGAGATGAAATAGCTGGAATAAAAAAACGCATCGAAGAAGAAAAGCTTGGAATTGATGAAAAAGAAATTCTGTATGCTCAAATTGATTCCTTAGAAGATGTTGTAACAACAAAGTTGGATGAGGTATTAGAAGAAATCTTACCTCATGCATTTGCAATAGTTAAAGAAACCGCTTTTCGATTTACAAAGAATGATTCTATTGAAGTAACGGCCAACGAATTTGACCGTAAAATGGCAGCTATCCGGGCTCATGTTAATTTGGAAGGTGACAAAGCATTTTGGGATAAAAAGTGGAATGCAGCCGGAGCAGAGATTGAGTGGAACATGATACATTACGATGTACAGCTAATTGGTGGTATGGTTCTTCATTCTGGTAAAATAGCAGAAATGGCAACTGGGGAAGGAAAAACATTAGTGGCAACTCTTCCTGTTTTCTTAAATGCACTTAGTGATAGGGGAGTTCACCTAGTAACTGTAAATGAATATTTAGCTAAAAGGGATTGTGAATGGATGGCTCCAATTTTCCAATTTCACGGAATGACCATTGATTGTATTGATAATCACCAACCAAATTCCGAAGAAAGACGAATTGCTTATAACTCAGACATAACTTACGGAACTAATAATGAATTTGGTTTCGATTATCTTAGGGACAATATGGCTAGTTCACCAGAAGATTTGGTGCAACGAAAGCATAATTTTACTATTGTTGATGAGGTAGATTCAGTTCTTATTGATGATGCCAGAACACCGTTGATAATTTCTGGTCCCACTCCAAAAGGAGATCAGCATGAGTTTATGGAGCTCAAGCCAAAAATTGAAGTATTGATTGGGGCACAACGAAAATTGGTGAACGCATTAATAGCAGAGGCTAAGAAAAACCTTGCCCAAACCGGCGATAAAAAAGCCATGGAAGCGGGAGGTTTAGCTGTTTTTAGAGCTTTTCGAGGAATGCCAAAAAACAAAGCACTTATTAAATTTTTAAGTGAACCAGGTGTCAAAGCACAAATGACAAAAATTGAACATCATTACTTACAGGATAACGGTAAGGAGATGCCAATTGTAGATTCAGAATTGTATTTTGTGGTGGATGAAAAACAAAATTCGGTGGAAATGGCCGAAAAAGGAATTGATTTGGTAACTGGAGAAACCGATGATGCCAATCTTTTTATTCTTCCAGATATTGCCACAGAAATTGATAGAATTGAAAAATCTGATGCTCCTGAAGAGGAAAAATTAAAAAACAAAGAAAAACTAATTGACGATTACGCCGATAAATCACAACGAGTACATACCGTAAATCAACTACTAAAATCGTATTCTATGTTTGAATTAGATGTGGACTATGTAGTAATGGATAACAAGGTAAAAATTGTTGATGAGCAGACTGGCCGAATCATGGAAGGTCGTCGATATTCTGATGGATTGCATCAAGCAATTGAAGCGAAAGAGAACGTGAAAATTGAAGCTGCAACTCAAACTTACGCTACTGTTACTCTTCAAAATTACTTTAGAATGTACCACAAGTTGAGTGGTATGACTGGAACTGCGGAGACTGAAGCTGCTGAATTACATGAAATTTATAAGTTGGATGTTATTGTAATTCCTACAAATCGACCAATCACAAGAGATGATCGAGATGACTTGGTTTACAAAACAGTTCGAGAAAAATACAATGCTGTAATTGACGAAGTTGAAAAATTGGTGAACAACAAACGCCCAGTTTTGGTTGGAACAACGTCGGTAGAGATTTCTGAATTGTTAAGTAGAATGCTTAAGAGAAAAGGGATTGCTCATCAGGTACTTAATGCAAAATTGCACCAAAAAGAGGCCGAAGTTGTCGCGGCTGCTGGTAAGGCTGGCGCTGTAACAATAGCCACAAATATGGCTGGTCGAGGTACGGATATTAAGCTTGGCGAAGGTGTAAAAGAAGCTGGCGGTTTAGCAATTATAGGTACCGAAAGACACGAATCGAGACGCGTTGACCGTCAGTTGAGAGGACGTGCCGGGCGACAAGGAGATCCAGGTTCATCACAGTTCTTTGTTTCATTGGAAGATAATTTAATGCGTCTGTTTGGCTCTGAAAGAATTGCCAAATTAATGGATCGCATGGGATTGAAGGAAGGAGAAGTTATTCAGCATAGCATGATTTCGAAGTCCATTGAAAGGGCACAAAGAAAAGTGGAGGAAAATAACTTTGGAACAAGGAAACGTTTGTTGGAATATGACGATGTGATGAATTCGCAAAGGGAAGTTATTTACAAACGTAGAAAACACGCACTTCACGGTGAGCGAGTTCAAGTCGACATCGCTAACATGATAGACGATATATGCCTAGACATCACACACCATTTTAATTCTTGGAAAGATTACAATGGATATGAAATGGATTGTATTAAAAACCTAGGTGTTGAACCACCAGTAAATGAAGAGGAGTTTTTAGCCGAAAATCCAGATGAAACCGGAAAAAAACTTTTTGATAAAACCATGAAACATTACGCAGAGAAATCGGTAATGATTGCAAAAATGGTTTACCCAGTTGTCAAAAATGTTTTTGAAGATGAAAAAACGCAATTCAAAAATATTCTGGTTCCATTTACAGATGGAAAAAAATCAATTCAAGTTACTGCTGATCTTGAGAAGTCAGTTAAAACCGAAGGCGAAGAAGTTGTAAAATCCTTGGAAAAAGGAGTGATTTTGGGAATGATTGATCAACATTGGAAGGAACACTTGAGAGAAATGGACGATTTAAGGAGTTCAGTTCAAAGTGCTGTATATGAGCAAAAAGACCCGCTTTTAATTTACAAGTTTGAGTCTTTTGAGTTGTTCAAGAAAATGATGGGTGAGGTTAATACTGAAGTTGTCTCTTTTATTTCTAAAGCAACTTTACCACAATCTGACGAAGGTGTTCGACAAGCAGAAGCCCCTCGAAGAAATCCTGCTAAAACACTAGAGGGTCGTGGTTCTTCACCAGATCAAATTGATGCGGAAAACAACTACAACGATCCAAGTCGACAACGAAAAAAACCAGAACCGGTTCGTGTAGAAAAGAAAATTGGAAGAAACGATAAAGTGGATATTCAAAATGTTCAATCCGGAGAAACAAAAAACTTGAAATTTAAACAAGCCGAGTCCTTAATTCATTCTGGGCAGTGGGTGGTGATTAATCGCTAGAATTTGTTTTTATTGTTTTGTGATGCTGACTGAATGAAGAATTGGACTCAATCATTTCGTAGATTATAGTTGGTTTAGAACAGGAAAATAATGCTAAAATCCTTTTACAGTAAAAATACGATTGAAGCCGGCACCGATGAAGCCGGCCGCGGTTGTTTAGCGGGGCCAGTATGTGCGGCCGCTGTTATTTTGCCTGCAAATTTCTCGAATGACATACTGAACGATTCGAAACAACTTTCAGAAAAAAAAAGAAACGCACTTCGGATAATAATTGAAAAAGAAGCCATTGCTTTTGGGGTCGCATTTGTTGATCACAAAAAAATTGATCAAATCAATATTTTGCAAGCGAGTTTATTAGCAATGCACCTGTCATTAGACAAGTTAAGTGTTCGTCCAGAACATATTATTGTTGACGGAAACCGATTCATTCCTTACAATTTTATTCCACATACAACCATTGTGAAAGGAGATGCTAAGTTTTTAAGTATAGCGGCTGCATCCGTGCTAGCTAAAACTTACAGGGATGAATTTATGACTAAAATGCATAAAAAGTATCCGTTTTATTCTTGGGATAAAAACGCCGGATATCCAACTAAGGCGCATAGAGATGGAATTCGTGAAAAAGGAACTACTCCAATTCATAGAATGAGTTTTAAGTTGCTTTGAGTAGTGAATTTTATTTAAGGAATTTTAGATATTGACATTAATTTTTGAAAAACCTATTCTTGGACTTGGTCACAAGCTATTTCAATACCCTACTTTTACCTTTTCTAGAGAAAAAGTTCTATGGCTGAAATAAAAGAAAAAAAGAAACGTAATTTTCGCAAACAAACTGTCATTCTCTGGCTGTTACTTCTTTCACCTATTGGGCTTTTTTGGTTACTAATGGCAGGCATTTCCAACAATATGTTGGGAGAATTACCAACTTTTGAAGAATTAGAAAACCCCAAAAGTAGTCTTGCAACAGAAGTTTATACCGCTGATGGTATGGTTTTAGGGAAATATTTTAAAGAAAACCGAAGCAATGCCGAGTATAAAAATATTTCACTTTTTGTAATTCAAGGATTAATATCTACTGAAGACGAGAGGTTTTATGAACACTCAGGAATTGACTTAAGAGGTTTGGTTCGAGCAATTTCATTTGCGGGAACAAAAGGAGGAGCAAGTACAATTACCCAGCAGTTGGCAAAAATGTTGTTTACCCAAGAACGTTCAAGAAATAAAATTAAAAGAGTAATTCAAAAATTAAAAGAATGGGTAATTGCCATTAGGTTAGAAAGGCAATACACAAAAAATGAGATAATTACAATGTATCTCAATAAATTTGATTTTATTAATAATGCAGTGGGTATCAAATCGGCTGCACAAGTTTATTTCAACAGCCTACCCGATTCGTTAAACTTAATGGAAAGTGCAGTTCTTGTTGGAATGGCAAAAAACCCATCATTGTATAACCCAAGAAGGTTTGTTCATCTATCTTTAGATAGAAGAAACACGGTTCTTAGTCAAATGGTTCGAAACGATTTATTAACTCAAGAGGTATATGATTCTATCAAGGAAATCCCCACTTTATTAGATTATCAATCAGTTGATCATAGTCTCGGACGTGCTGCTTATTTTAGAGAAGTTTTACGGGCATATTTACACCAGATTACCGGCGCCAAGGACAAAGATGGGAAATACATAATGGCAAAAGTGGATGGTAAACGTTATGATATATATAGGGATGGTTTAAAGGTATTTACTACCCTTGATTCTCGACTTCAGGAGTATGCTGAATATGGTGTTTCGCAACACTTAGGAACAGAACTTCAGTCCGATTTTTGGAAACATATTAAAAGAAAAAAGAATGCCCCATTTGCAAATGATATTTCTAAAGCTAGGGTAGATAGAATTATTAATCAAGCCGTAAAACGGAGCCCACTTTATTACGAATTAAATAAAAGTGGAATGAGCCAAGATTCCATTGAGTTAGTTTTTAATACTCCCGTTCCTTCTAAGTTATTTACTTGGAATGGAGACATTGATAGTGTAATTAGTCCAATCGATAAAATAAGGTACAACAAGTGTTTTTTACAAACAGGAATGATGAGCATAAATCCGCACAACGGCTATATAAAAGCATGGGTTGGTGGAATAAATCATAAACATTTTGCTTACGACCATGTAAAGCAATCGAAACGTCAAATGGGCTCTATTATTAAACCTTTTGTTTATGCCTTGGCCTTTACGGATAAAGGCTTGTCGCCTTGCTATAAAATACCCAATGTGCCATACACTTTTGAAAAAGGGCTTTATGGATTGCTTCAAGATTGGACACCTCATAATCCAGGAAGAGATTATGGAGGAGAAGTAAGTTTGGCTTATGGCTTATCCAATTCTTTAAATACTATTACCGCTTGGGTAATGAAACAAGTTACACCACAGGCAGTAGTAAACTTTGTTAGAAAAGCAGGAATTACTAGTGAAATGGATGCTGTTCCTTCATTATGTTTAGGCGTTCCAGATGTTAGTTTGTACGAGATGGTTGGAGCCTACGCCTCATTTGCAAATAAAGGCCAATGGCTGGAGCCGATTTTTGTAACCCGAATATTGGATAAAGAGGGAAACGAAATTTATAACAACCGGAACAAGAGGAAATCGAATAGTGTATTGAGTGAAGAAGACGCTTATGCCATGTTGCAATTATTGAAAGGAACTGTAGATGGAGTTCGTGGAAGCCAGAATGGTAGAAAGATGGAAAGAAGAACAGGAACGGCAATGAGGTTGCGATTTCCGAAAACTACAAGACCTTATGCAGGAATATCTAAAACGACAGAAATAGCCGCAAAAACGGGAACAACTCAAAGTCAGGCAGACGGCTGGTTTATGGGGATTACCCCTGATTTGGTATCTGGAGTTTGGGTAGGCGGAGAAGATCGAGATATTCGTTTTAGCGACTTGTCTAAGGGTTCTGGGACAAACATGGCACTTCCTATTTGGGGTTATTATATGAATAAAGTTTATGCCGATTCTAGTTTAAAAATCTCGAAAGGAAAATTTGAAAAGCCAGAAGGACCGATAAATGTAGAGGTGAATTGCGAAAAGATAAATGGTGAACCTGATAACCGATGGGATGCTAATCCCGAAGATCTATATGACCTGTAAATTTAGGCGAATTCATTAGTTATTTCTGCTGAGATTATCTTCATTTTCAATATTCTAATTGTAACTTTCAAAGCAGGGCAAACGCACCATAAAACATGTTAATCCTGTTTATCAATAACCACATTAAAAAGCTAACAAATAGATAGTTAAGTCTTGTTTTACGTTTAAATAAGTTGTATATTATTCTGATATTCAGTAATTTAAACAATTAATT
>CAWUST010000064.1:0-11851 GCA_963925495.1 uncultured Flavobacteriales bacterium
AATGAGATCGGAAAACGTCCATATTTCCATTAAAATCATTGAAAAAATGAAAAACGAATCTAGTAATTGATTTTTTAGGCCTAGAATTTTTTATTTAATGGAAATCTGGGCTTTTGCAACGGTCTTAATATATTAACCACACGTGGACGCAAAACCTGTATAATAACGTATATCTTAAAACCAGCCCTATTGTCTTATAATTAATATTATGTTAAATAGGTTTTGAGAGACACTTTGCCCTGCGCGGTTTCTTATTTGTAATAACATAATAAAATCAAAATCTATTTCCCTTCGTTAGTCTCTGGAAGATCCTTTAATTGGTTAATCTCCTTCTTTAATTTTTTAAGCTCACTGTTATTCGAATCAATTTCTGTTTGTGCAATTGCAAGTTCTTCATTTATCGCAACCAACTTTTTTTCTAATCCGCCTGATTTTTCTTTTTCGGATTTCACTATATCTTGAATGCTCTTTATATTTATGGCTAAAACGCTATTGTCGTTTTTTAAATCAGAAATCTCTTTGTTATTGCTCTTTATGCTGTTCTTTAAATCTACACCTTCCAGTAATATCCCTAAATGTGTGTTTCGTAAATTATCTATGTGTACCTTGTTCATGTTGTCTATTTTTTTATGATTACGGTATCGCCAACTTCAATAAAGTGTGGATCATTTAATTCGTTGTGACCAGCAATTTCTTCGTGCTTAAAACCATCATCATGATATTTTTCGGCTATACTCCAAAGCGATTCGCCTTGTTTTACAATGTGAACGTGATAGTCTTTTTCAAGGCTTTCTCCCTCAACGGCCATTTCAATCACTTCAAATTCTTTAATCTGCTCTGCCATTTGAGCATTCGATTCTTTTAGGGATTGTACTTCAGAACTAAGCCCTTCAATTTCTGACCTCTGCAGGGCTAATGAATCCTTGTAAAGACTTGTTTTGTCCATTGAAACCCCTTCATCTATAAGTTGGTCTCTCATTGCCCACACAGCTATAATAAACAGCAAGAAACCGCCTAGAATATAAAGCATTATTTTCCAGCGCTTTTGCTCTTGTTCAATGATATCAAGAACCCTGAAACCTTGGAGGTTTGAGTTGCAATTAGGACAGTTGAGGGCGTCTTCCTCAACTTGTTTGTGGTGGCAAACCGGACATTCCATAATCAATTATTTTAAGTGATTATAAGGTTGCCTACTTGATTGAAAAAACAAATGTGCATATAAATATCAATAATTCCAAGTAACTTGAGTTTTATTTATCATATATTCAATTAGTTAGAAGCTTAGAATGTGACGACTACACCCGCAGTATTACTAAAATAGAGAGCTATGAAATTGTAGATTTAATAGGTAAGCTTATTTTAAATGGAAACGAAGTTGAATCTATTTAATACGATTACATTCTAATGCAGACTTAGCGACTAAACGAATTACTCTGATAAAACACTATTTAGTTTTCAATTAAATTCCCGCTATATACGAATTGTGTTTATCCTGAAAAGAAACACCTTCGTCTATTTTTTTCTTGTTAAGCACTTCTAGTTCTACTAAAGCCCAAAGAATAAATTCTTTCATGAACAAAATGTCTTTCTCATCTATACCTGGAACATATTCGCTTATCAAATCTTCCAACGGATCAATTTTGTTTAAAGCATTGGCATAATCGGCATCTGAAGTATCATCCAATAATTCAAAAGCACCTTCTTCAAAAAACCAACTTTGAACCGCCTCATAAGGATCTTTATCGCTTTCATGTTTCAGCTTTTCTATCTTCGGGAAATGATTTAAGAACAAGGTCTTAATCGCCTCAGCAATAAGTCGGTGCGCTACAAAAGAAGAGCCTTCTTGTTCCCCCTCATAAACCAATTCAACTTTACCCGTAATAGCTGGAATTATTCCATATACATCGCTAAATCGAATGGAAGTTGATTTTGCCCCAGACCGCAAACAACGATATTCTGCCGAACTCAACAAATTTTCGTATTCAGTTATGCTCATTCGAGCGCTAACACCACTTTTACTATCCACATACTCACTTTCTCTTGCTTCAAACCCAATTTGTTCAATCAAATCTTTAGCTAGTTTAGGAATGTATATGTCGGCTTTACGCACATCTTGTAAGCTGGCTTCTTGTGCGGTAATAGTTTTGGCAATTTCCAGGTTTTGTGGATAATGAGTCAAAATTTGAGAACCAATTCTATCTTTCAAAGGAGTTACAATACTTCCTCTATTGGTATAATCTTCCGGGTTTGCAGTAAACACAAACTGAACGTCAATAGGCATTCTAAGTTTAAATCCACGAATTTGAATATCCCCTTCTTCCAAAATATTGAACAAGGCAACTTGGATTCTTGCCTGAAGATCTGGCAATTCGTTGATCACAAAAATGCTTCTGTTTGCACGTGGTATCATTCCAAAATGCAACACTCGTTCATCCGCATAACTCAGTTTTAAGTTTGCCGCTTTTATAGGATCAATGTCTCCTATTAAATCCGATATAGTGACATCAGGAGTGGCTAACTTTTCATAAAACCTTTCCGATCTATGAATCCAAGTTATCTGCGTCTTGTCTCCGTGAATTTCTACTTGGCTTTTTCCAAATAAGCTAATCGGTTTCAAAGGGTCATCGTTTATTTCTGAATCCTTAATTGCCGGAATATATTCATCCAACAAATTCACCATAAGACGCGCTAAACGTGTTTTTGCTTGCCCTCTTAATCCCAATAGATTAATGTTATGCTGAGATAAAATAGCTTTTTCCAATTGTGGAATTACAGTGGTTTCATAACCATGAATACCGGTAAAAGAGCTCTTACCCGCTTTGATATTATTTATAAGATTGAATCTTAATTCTTCTTTGATACTCCTCGAAACGTATTTCGATTTTTTGAGAGCTCCTAAAGTGGTAATTTTATTATGCATTATCGTATTCGTTTTTTTCTATTGTTTTCGTAATCGTGAAATATCATTTCTCCAAGTCCTTGCAAACCAGTATAAAATGCCTTTCCTTTATTCGATTGAGTAAACTTCTCTACAAAGGATTGAAGGTATGGGTCGGTCGCTATCATGAAGGTAGTTATAGGAATGTGCCTTTTTCTGGCTTGAGCCGCCATGGTATAGCACTTCTCTACTATAAATTCATCCAATCCATTACTGTTCTTGTAATAAGTCCCATCAGGCATTCGTAAACAGCTAGGTTTGCCGTCGGTTATCATAAATATCTGTTTGTTCGTGTTTCGTTTTCTACGCAACAAGTCCATTGCTAATTCAAGTCCAGCCACTGTATTGGTGTGGTAAGGTCCAACCTGTAAATAAGGTAAATCCTTAACTTGTATTGGCCAAGCATCGTTTCCAAAAACCAAAATATCTAGAGTATCTTTTGGGTATTGTGTTGTTATGAGTTCAGCCAAAGCCATTGCCACTTTCTTTGCTGGGGTAATCCTGTCTTCGCCATACAAAATCATACTGTGACTTATATCGATCATAAGTACAGTGCTCATTTGAGCTTTGTGGTGTGTGTCTTCAACTATTAAATCATTCTCGGTTAGTTTAAATTCACCAAAACCATGATTTACTTGGGCATTTTTCAAGCTTTCGGTTATGGAAATGTTTTCCAGTGAATCTCCAAATTGATATTCTCTAAGATCTCCAATATGTTCATCTCCACCACCACTCTGCTTTGTTTTATGGCTACCGCTTCCCTTCTTTTTTATTTTACCAAAAAGTTGATTCAAGGCATTTTTCCGAATTGCTCTTTCAGTTTTAGCTGTAATCGCTTTCCCTCCTTTTCCATCTGGGCGAATCTCTTCTCTTAAATAGCCTTTCTTTTTAAGTTCATCTACAAAATCATCCAATGTATAATCTTCAGTGGTCAATTTATATTCTTTATCCAACTCACCAAGCCAGTCCATGGTCTCATCAAAATCTCCTGAAGTATGCGTAATGAGTTCTTTGAAAATTTCAAATAATTTTTCAAAAGGACTTTTTTCTTCCGCCTTGTGCAGGCTAAACTTAAAGCCAGTTGGATGAAGGTGTTTTTTGGAGTTTGACATAATTATTTTAAGGGCATTCGAAAGTAGTTATAACAATCAAGGCGTCTTATTGTTTTATGAATTATTGGGTATTGTAATTGTCCAGGTTTATACTTACAGATAATGAGTAAGTTACTCCTATTATTCTTATCATTCTATTCACCTGGGTTCCATTCAAAAGAATACAAAGGATTCTATTTATGGAAAAAAATCTGATTTTTTTGTTTTATTCCGCTTCTAATGCTTTTATTTCATCAATAATTGCCATAGCCTTTTCATTCTCTTTAGTCTGTAAATAACGAGTTTTAAGAGAGTTTAGCGTTGATTGGTCTAGGGTTTTGGATTTCTTCTTAAAACTTTAGCGCAAAAAAAAGCCCCTCCAAATTATGGAAAGGCTTTCAGTCTTAATTGTTTATTTTAAAATGGTTAGAGTTTTCTTTTCATTGTCAATTATAATTTTGCCAAATTTCTGCAATGCTGACTGTCCTAATAATAAAGGTGCTTTAAGTTCATGAACAATTGATGCATTAACATTTTGGAGTAATAATCCACCAAACTCTAACTTTCTTATTATGATGGTAGTTCCTTCCTCGATATCTCCATTGGCAATCATATACTTTTGAGTTCCTACAATATCATTTTCTGTCAAATAACCATTTTTTAACATGAAAAGAGCTTCTGTCGATGAAATCGACACATCACTCGCGCCTGTATCGAAAATGAAATCAAGAGGTAGTCCATTAACTTTACATGAGATTTTATAAGTACCGTTATTATCAATTAAGGGTATTACAGTAAGTACGTTCGGCTGATTGTCAGAAAGCGTATTAGAAGTTGAAGGTGTTGTGGAAGAAGGGGCTACAGGATGCCCAGCTTCTAATGCTTTTATTTCATCAATAATAGCCCTAGCCTTTTCATTCTCTTTAGTCTGTAAATAAAGAGTTTTAAGAGAGTTTAGAGTCGCCTTGTCTTTGGGGTTAATTTCTTTCGCTTTTTCTAAATATGGAACACTTTTCTTTAATTCTGCTACTGCAAGATTGTAAGCTTCTTCATACTTCTTAGTTTCACTAGGAGGAATCATTTGTGCTTCCTTCATCATTTCGGCACCTTTATTAAAAAATGATGCTCCTAAGTTAAAGTAGGAATCAAAATGTTTTGGATTAAGTTCAATAGCCTTTTTGTAGTCTATTTCAGCGTTTAAATTGTCTTTTTTATTATCATAAATACTGGCTCTTGCAAAATAGTACAAATAGTTATTTGGATCATTGGCTATTGCATCGTTCAAGTTTTTTAGAGCTTCTTCATTTTTCCCTGAACTAAGGTATATGTTCAACTCCTGTGTAATAAGACCTTGATCTTCTGGATATTTGGCACGACCACTTGCTAAGGTATTTAAAGCTGCATCTATGTCACCACCTTCTTGTTGCATGTGTGCTTTTCTAGAAAAAGGGTAAGCTTCTCTAACGCCGGCATCAATACACTTGTCAAAATATTTAATAGCTCCTTCGGTATTCTTTGCAGAAACAGCAACAATAGCAATGTTCAAAATTAGAGCCGTATCTTGAATATTTAACTCCTCATTTATTGTGTTCGCCAACTCCCAATAGTAAAAGGTTTTATCGAAATTTTTATTTTCATAATTATTTAGACCTTGCTCGTAAGCGCTACTTACTAAAGAAGCATATTCTCTTTTTAAATTATCCACTGGACTTTTCTTGTCTTCAATGGTGAGCACTTTTTTGTATGCCTTTATAGATTCTTCAAGTGCTCCTGCTTTTAATGAATAAAAATCGTCTTCCTCTTTTTGATTTGCTAATCGAGCATAAGTTTGTGCTCTAAACATCCAGGTTTTGTACCACCCCAAAGTAGACTCATGTACCGTAGCCAAATCAATTGCTTCCTTAGCTTTATCTAACTCACCATACTTTAAGTAGTTGTAAGTACTTGTTACTTTCGATTTCTGCGCAAATAATCCAAGCGAGATAGTTATCATTAATAGGCTAATTATCTTTTTCATATCCATAGATTCAATTTTTTACAAATAAAAAGCGAAGCAACCAAATCAAGGCAACTTCGCTTCTTTTTATTTTTTATTTAATACTAAACTTACGTTTAATCTTCTTTCTCATCTTCAGATGCATTGTCAACATCTGTGCCAGTAGAATCTTCATCTTTTATTTCATCAGAAGAAGTACTTGCTTCAACTTGCTCTAAACCTTCTGCAGTTACAATTGGATTTCCATCTTCATCCAATTCTATGCTTTCGTCCAATTCTTCACTATCTACTTTAGCAACTGAAGCAATCGAATCGCTTCCTTTCAAATTAATTAAACGAACTCCTTGAGTAGCACGTCCCATAACCCTTAAATCTTTACAAGCCATCCTAATAGTAATTCCAGAACGGTTTATAATCATCAAGTCATTATCGTCTGTAACAATTTTAAGCGCGATTAATTTACCTGTTTTTTCGGTAATGTTAAGAGTTTTAACCCCTTTTCCACCACGATTTGTAATTCTATAATCACCTACAGCAGAACGTTTTCCGTAACCTTTTTCAGAAACAACTAATACCGATTCTTCATCATTTTCTACGGTAATCATTCCAATTACTTCATCTTTTTCAGAACCAAGTGTAATTCCACGAACTCCCATAGAATTACGGCCAACTGGTCTTACTTTACTTTCTGGAAAATGAATAGTTTTACCACTTGACAAAGCCATCATTATATGACTATTCCCATCGGTAAGTCTTGCTTCTAACAACTTATCGTCGTCTCTTACATTAATGGCAATAATTCCATTAGTACGAGGACGGGAATATTGTTCAAGGCTTGTCTTTTTAATAATACCCTTGGTAGTACACATTACAATGTTGTGGCTATTTACAAATTCTTCATCTTTCAGATCAGGAACATTGATATATGCCAACACTTTATCGTCACTTTCAATGCTTATCATATTCGCAATGGCCCTTCCTTTAGTTGCTTTCGCCCCTTCAGGAATTTCATAAACGCGCATCCAGAAACATTTACCGGTATCTGTAAATATGAGTAAGTAGTTGTGTGTGTTCGAAATAAATATATGTTCTAAGAAATCTTCTTCTCGAGCATTACTTCCTTTTGAACCTACTCCACCTCTATGTTGTTGTTTGTATTCGCTAAGTTTAGTTCTTTTAATATAACCCAAATGAGAAATGGTAATAACCACTCTGTCGTTAGGAATCATATCTTCAATACTTAAATCAGCAGAAGAATACTCAATTCCAGAGCGTCTTTCATCACCATATTTTTCTCTGATTTCTATAAGTTCATCTTTAATGATGCTCATTCTCAATTCTTCACTATCCAAAATAGCTTTCAAATTTTCAATTAGCTTCATTAAATCATCGTATTCAGCACGTAATTTATCTTGCTCAAGTCCAGTAAGCTGTCTTAAACGCATTTCAACAATAGCACGACTTTGAATATCAGATAATTCAAAACGCTCCATCAGTTTTGCACGGGCTTCTTCTGGGCTTTTAGATCCTCTTATAAGTTTAATTACTTCATCAATGTTATCAGAAGCTATAATTAACCCTTCTAAAATATGTGCTCTATCTTCTGCTTTCTTAAGTTCAAACTGGGTACGTCTTACAACTACATCGTGGCGGTGTTCCACAAATGCACTTATCATATCCTTTAAGTTTAACATCTGTGGACGACCTTTAACTAGCGCGATGTTATTCACTGAAAATGAGGTTTGTAAGGAAGTGTGCTTATATAAATTGTTTAATACTACATTTGGTATAGCATCCCGTTTCAATTCATAAACTACACGCATTCCGTTTCTATCCGATTCATCACGAACATCAGAAATACCTTCAATTTTTTTGTCATTAATAAGGTCAGCCGTCTTTTTAATCATTTCCGACTTATTCACCATATAAGGAATTTCGGTAACAATAATTTGCTCCCTTCCTGTTTTGGTTTCTTCGGTAGTTGCTCTTCCTCTTATTACAATTCTTCCTTTTCCAGTTTCAAATGCATTACGAACTCCTTCGTAACCATAAATAATTCCACCTGTAGGGAAATCGGGAGCTGTGACGTGGGTCATTAACTCTTCAATTTCAATCTCATTGTTTTCTATGTAAGCAATTGTACCATTTATACATTCGGTAAGGTTGTGTGGCGCCATATTAGTAGCCATACCAACAGCAATACCACTTGCTCCATTCAGTAAAAGATTAGGAATTCTAGTAGGAAGGACGGTTGGCTCTTTTAGCGTATCGTCAAAATTAAAACGAAAGTCAACAGTGTCTTTCTCAATATCAGAAAGCATTTCTTCTGCAATTTTCCGCAATCGAGCTTCAGTATACCTCATTGCTGCTGGAGAATCTCCATCAACAGAGCCAAAGTTACCTTGACCATCTACTAAAGGATATCTCAAACTCCAAGGTTGCGCCATACGCACCATAGAATCATAAACAGAAGAATCGCCATGTGGGTGATATTTACCTAATACTTCCCCAACAATACGAGCCGATTTTTTATGTGCCCTATTAGAGAAAACACCCAAATCAAGCATTCCAAAAAGTACTCTTCTATGCACAGGTTTAAAACCATCTCTTACATCAGGTAATGCACGTGAAACAATAACCGACATCGAATAATCGATGTAGGAAGCTTTCATTTGATCCTCGATGTTAATTTTTATAATTCTTTCTCCTTCTGCCATGTGATTTTCAGCGTTTTAAATAACTGGAAAGGGGCTGTTGCCTCTTTTTAATTTAGCTTCCGAAAGTACTTACTTGCATCTGATTTTAAAGGGGCTTTAAAGGGGTTTTATTAACAAAAACGAGTGCATAAAAAGGGTTTTATTAACAATACTTCTCAAACTGTGTTCAAGTATTTTTGAACGTCAGGAATTAATACCTAATTTTCCTCCCCAATATTACTTTTTATAAGTAAGACAGGATTAATACTTTAGAAGTTATGGATACAAATTTTTCTCCCCGAGTAAAGGACGTAATCGCTTTCAGCCGCGAAGAAGCACTTCGTTTGGGACACGATTATATAGGAACAGAGCATTTTATTTTAGGACTTATTCGCGAAGGTGAAGGTGTTGCTATTCGGATTTTACAAAATCTGAATATCGATTTATCTGAATTAAGGAAGTCTATTGAAAATAGCATTCACCCACTCTCTAACAAGTCAAAGCCAGTAAACAATGGCAATATACCTTTAGTAAAGCAGGCTGAAAAAGCTTTGAAAGTTACCTATCTCGTGGCAAAAACATTCAAAAGTACAATTATAGGAACCGAACACTTGTTGCTTTCTATTTTAAAAGATGAAAATAATATTGCAAGCCAATCTTTGGCTGAGCATCATGTTACTTACGATGTTGTTCGAGAAGAATTAGAAATGATGTTATCAGAAAAAAGTGAAGAAATGAGAGCTGAATTTCCTGGAAGTACAGCAGACGATGATGAAAAAGGAGACGATTTCCGCGGTGGAAGCAGCGAATCTGAAAACCTTGGTTCTGGAAGAGGCTCTGGTGCAGCTAGATCTGGCAACAACAAAAGTAAAACCCCCGTTCTTGATAATTTTGGGCGTGATTTAACACGTTTTGCAGAAGATGATAAACTTGACCCTATAGTTGGAAGAGAAAAAGAGATAGAACGTGTTTCTCAAATATTAAGTAGAAGAAAAAAGAACAACCCTATTTTAATAGGAGAACCTGGAGTTGGTAAATCAGCAATTGCTGAAGGACTAGCTCTTCGTATTGTTCAAAGAAAAGTTTCCCGTGTATTGTTCAATAAACGAGTAGTTACACTTGATTTAGCGTCATTAGTTGCTGGTACGAAATACCGTGGACAGTTCGAAGAAAGAATGAAAGCTGTGATGAACGAATTGGAAAAATCGAAAGATGTTATCCTTTTTATTGATGAAATGCACACCATTGTTGGTGCCGGCGGGGCCAGTGGTTCTTTGGATGCTTCAAATATGTTTAAGCCTGCTTTGGCTCGCGGCGAAATACAATGTATTGGGGCTACAACTTTAGATGAATATAGGACCAATATTGAGAAAGACGGTGCATTAGAAAGAAGGTTTCAAAAAGTATTGGTAGAACCTACATCTGTTGAAGAAACCATTGAAATTTTACACAATGTAAAAGGTAAATACGAAGACCACCACAACGTCAAGTATAGTGATGAAGCGATAAAAGCTTGTGTTTCCCTTACTGAAAGATACATAAGTGATCGTTTTTTACCAGATAAAGCTCTAGATGCATTGGACGAAGCGGGCTCTCGTGTTCACATTACTAATATTAAGGTTCCAAAAGATGTTGTAGCTTTAGAAGAAGAAATAGAAAAAGCAAAAGACAAAAAAAATGCAGTGGTTCGTTCTCAAAAATACGAAGAAGCTGCTGAACTAAGAGATGTCGAAAGGCAACTAGAAGAAAAACTAGAAGCAGCTAAGAAAAAGTGGGAAGATGAATCTAAAAACCAGCGCGAAACAGTTAGCGAAGAAAATGTTGCAGAAGTTGTAGCTATGATGACCGGAGTTCCTGTTCAACGGATTGCCCAAAAAGAAAGCAAACGTTTGTCGAATATGGGGCAAATACTTCAAGGTTCTGTAATTGGACAAGAAGAAGCTATCCAGAAAGTTACAAAAGCCATTCAAAGGAACAGAGCAGGACTTAAAGATCCTAACAAGCCAATTGGCTCATTTATATTTTTAGGCCCAACAGGAGTTGGTAAAACACAATTGGCAAAAGAGCTTGCTCGCTTTTTATTCGATAAAGACGAAAATCTAATTCGAATAGATATGAGTGAATACATGGAGAAATTTGCAATATCTAGATTAGTTGGAGCGCCTCCAGGATATGTTGGGTACGAAGAAGGCGGTCAGCTTACCGAAAAAGTAAGAAGGCGCCCCTACTCTGTTGTATTGCTAGATGAAATTGAAAAAGCACATCCTGATGTGTTCAATCTTTTGCTTCAAATATTGGACGAAGGTGTGGTAACAGATTCTTTAGGTAGGAAAATAGATTTTAGAAACACTATTATCATTATGACTTCTAATATTGGTTCACGTCAGTTAAAAGATTTCGGACAAGGTGTTGGTTTTTCTACTTCTGCTAAAAAAGACGGTGCGGATGATTATACAAAAGGTGTAATTCAAAGTGCTTTGAAAAAAGCGTTTGCTCCTGAATTTTTAAATAGAATTGACGATGTTGTTCTTTTTAATTCTTTGAGCAAAGAAGATATTTTCCAAATTATTGATATTGAGTTGAAGCATTTATATATACGTGTGGAAAACATGGGTTATAAAATTCAACTTACTGAGAATGCGAAGGAATATATTGCTGAAAGAGGTTATGATGTAGAATATGGTGCTCGACCTTTGTCTAGGGCTATTCAAAAATATTTGGAGGACCCTATGGCTGAAGAAATAATTAATTCTAACATGAAAGAAGGCGATACTTTAGTTGTCAACTTTGATAAAAAGAAAGAAGAAATTGTTGTAAAGGTTAAAAAAGGAAAATCAACTCCGAAAAAATCGGAGGAGAAAAACTCAGAAAACACGGCTGATTTTAGCGAAAAAGAAACGAAAGAAGAAAGTGGGTCTGACGACAAATAAATTGCATAGATGATCTTAAAAAGCGCCATAAGGCGCTTTTTTTGTCCTTATCTATAACATGAGACCGTTGCAAGGTAATTTCATATTAATTTGTTCGTAAAATATAGTTTAATACTGTGACATACAGTCGGTTAAGTCGTATTTTTAATTCATGAAATTAATAAAAGAACACACATTTGCTGATGATGTTTGTGATTTGC
>CAWUST010000065.1:0-4551 GCA_963925495.1 uncultured Flavobacteriales bacterium
TTTTGACTTAAACATTGAATTGCTTAAATCAAAAACTAGAAAACGTGAGGTTGTACAAGCTCGACAAATAGCTATGTTTTTCTCTAAAAAACTCACTAAGTCAAGTTTGGCAAACATTGGAGCTCATTGTGGCGGAAAAGACCACGCAACTGTACTCCATGCGTGCAAAACAGTAAACAACCTTATGGATACGGACAAAACATTCCGTGGATATATTGCTGATTTGGATAAAAAGATTTCATTGCAATAGTTTTTATATTAAGATAGATATCAAATAATTAGTCACCTCCTATTAATTATGATCGACCATCAATAAGTATTAAATTGATAATGAACACAATATACTAATCATTGAAGCTTTTACAAGAAAACAACTTGTTATTTATACGTTAGTTTTCGCCGTTCTAACTAGCTTCCAAGCGAGTGCGTTAAATTACCCCGCTGGTTCGGATTTGCAATCCGGACCAGCAAAATAATTATCCAAACCTCCAAAATCATTTCGCAATAACAACACCTAATAATCCTTTATCTCCCGAATAATTGATATATCGATGTCCACCAATGAATTTACTTAGCTTCTTTTTGCCAGACATATTCTGTAATGACATCTCCATTTTTGAAGTAATAAACCCCACCCCAAGAATGTTCAATTTTCATGTATTCGGCTCCAAGGTTTCCTTTTACAATTATTCTTTTTGTTATTTTTTTATTTCCTTCTTGGTAGGTTTTTTCTGTCATTCCTTGTGGGTATTTAACAGCCAAAAGCGCCACAAAATTGTTGGTTTTTTTATCCATTTTATCCAAAGCCTGAAACTCGTTTTCGTCTTTTCCCTCCGTTGGATTTTCCGTTTTTGCAACTTTAGTATTCGCTCTCTTTTCTTTCAAAGTTCCTAACCTCGATTTTATAAAATCATCGTTTGGGTTCAATGCCAAAGCTTTATTAAAAGAGTAAATAGCCAATTCTACGTTCCCTGATTTATCTGCAGCCATGCTCTTGTTTTTCCAAGTTTCAAATTCCTTTTCTTTTGCCTCACTATTTTTAGCCTGCAATAATTCAGCTTCTTTTTTAGCCAATTCTTCTTTTTCAAGCTTTTGCTTTTTGGCCGATAAATAATCATCGACACGTTTTTTTTCTGCCAATAAGCCAGCATGTGTTCCATCCATTACAAGTGCCTTTTCTAATATCTGTTGCGCTTGGTTATAATCATCTTGAAGTTCAGCTCTTTTGGCCTCATTCAACAAAGCTTGCGACTTTTGCTTTCTATTGGTGGTAGCATCTTGTTTAGCTATCACTTCTTCCGATTCCGATAAATTCTTTTTGGCCATTGCCGCATCGGAATTAATTGCCAATGCCTTTTTATAAGCTTCGGCCGCGGCTACAAAATTGTTATTGGCAAATGCTACATCTGCCACAGCCATGTGGTTATTAAATTGATTACCTAATAATTCTTGTTCTTTTACTTTTTGAGCTATTACCGCTAACTGACTCTTTGGATAAGGTTCTGAATTTTTTAAAGCACTAGCTTTTTTGTACTGGTCTTTTGCAAGTACCCATTCTTCTTCTTTAAATAATTCATCGCCAGACAAAACTAAATCCTTGAACTTGGCATTTTTTTCAATTTCAATATTGGTTGCTACAATTTTTTCAGGGGCCTTGGTATTTTCAGGAATTAATTTCGTCGCTTTTCGGTAAAAAGCCAAAGCATATTCGTAATTTCTATCGCGATAATAATCATCTCCTTTTTTAACGAATTCCGAATAAGCATTTTCCAAATCTTTTAATTCAAGAGATTCTACTTCTTGAGCAGCAGCAACTACTTTCTGCAATTTATGGATTTGCTTCTCTCTACTGGCACCATACTTATAATCAATAGTAAAGTCCTCAATTTCCGCGTCATAATGTATTCTACCAACTGGCTTCTCTAACACTGTCAAATCAATCCCTTCATAAGTTTTAAAAAGAGATAACTCCCCTAATTCCCAATCATGAAGTATTTTTTGTTCGCGGGCTGGCACTTCTTTCAAATCTAACTCTAAGCATTTGGTTGCCATGCCACTACCACCAAAATATATATGGTAAATAGCACCATAATTAAATATGTAAGAAAATTCACCAGACTGGTTAGTACCGGTTTTATCGTAAAAGGACTGATCTTTTTTAATTTCTATGCTGGCTTCCGAATAGGAACTTCCTTGATGTTTAACCTGAACTACCAACTTAATACCTGATTCCTGTGCAAATACGCCAAAAGAAAAAGCAATTGCAAATAAACTACTGATTAACCTGATATGTTGGAATTTGAATTTCATTTCATTATAAGTCTATTGAATAGCTTCTTTTTGCCACACAAAATGATTTACAGGGGTTCCGTTTTTAAAATAGTACACGCCACCCCAGTTATGAGTTATTTTTTTATACTCTATTCCTACTTCACCTTCCACAATAACCCTTTTTACTATGGTTTTACTTCCTTCAGTATACGTTTCTTCGGTAAGACCTTGCGGGTATTTTTTTGCCAATTCATTTGAATACCCATTGTTCTCAGAATTTACCTGAACATCCGTTAAGGAATATTTCTTTTTCGTATTACCAACCACAGGATTTTTATTCGCATTTTCTAAGGATTCAATTTTCTTTATTTGAGCGCGAGGATGCTCTTCAGTAGTTTTTATTTTAATAGCGCTTTTGTATGCCAACCAAGCCGACTCATAATCTTTTAAATTAAAAGCGTCATCCCCTTGGCTTATTAAAGAAACGTATTTTTCATCGGTACTAAGTTCTTGTGCTAAAAAAACTTTGATTTTCTTTAATTGGTCTCTTGGGTATTGCTCCAAAGACTTAAGCTTTAAAGCCTCTAAATAAAGTTCGTTAGCCAAGTTATAATCCTTTGCTGCAAATTCAATATCGGCATCACGAATTAAAATATTATAATCCGCATCCAAATCATTTTCATCTTCAACTACTCCAGCTAAAACTTTTGCATTTTGAGCATTTACTATAGCCAACAGCTCTTTTCTCTTTTTTAAGTAGTTCCTGTCTAATACAACCAGTTTATTCACATCGCTATAATAGTATCTGGCAACTGGAATCTTGTATTCTTCTACATTCATTCCCTCTACGTATTTCAACATTCTCATGTTAAACTTACCCATGTTAAACCCTTCATTTTTAGCGTTATCCGTTAAAGTAGTTAAATCAACTTCAACTTTTTTGGTCACGTACCCATTTTTGTTGAATGCTAATACATAACGATGGTCGTATTTTAAGTCAAAAGTAAAACCGCCATCTTTATCGGTAGTATCCGACATGAAAATCTCATTATTGAGCAAAACGTTTACAATAACATCTTTCAACAGGTTATCCTGATAGGAAACATAAGCCAAAGTAATAGAAAGACTTTTTGATAGCGCATTGCTATCGTAATTGCCCCATATTTTTTTTGAGAAATTATTACTTTTTTTATCTTTCTTCTCCTTTTTGGTTTTGCTCGTAGATTCGTCTTTTACATTTTCCTCTTGGGCATTAATGGTAAATACTAAAAACAAACAAAGCATGGACATGCTAATTCTTAAAAAACTCAATTTTCTCATTAAAAATTAATTATTTCTGGTTCTTGATCTTTCTCTTTAAACCTTTTTTTAACTTCTTTTCTGTATTCCCTGTCCACTATAAAAATCTGCGCAGTTTCGCTGTACCTAAATCTAGCAACAGGCTTCAAATAAATGGAATAGTCCATACTAGTTTCTTTCTTTAACATAGAAAGTTTAAACAATCCTAAATCATAACCAAATTCCTTTTCGGCCTCCACCATATTTCGGGTATCTACCTCAACTTTTTTTGTTACAAATCCTTTCTTTTTAAAATATATAACATACACTGAATCGAAATCGAGCTTAATTCTAAAAAAGCCATTAGGCTTAGTTGTGTCAGTCTTTACTACTTTTTCTGTTTCATTTATAACCTGAATTATTACGCCTTCAAATGGCTTGCTATTGAAAAGCACTTGAGCTTCCACCAATAAATTAGTTTCTATTTCCGCAGTATCGTCTTCAGCACCAACAGTAGCATAATCTTGACAAAAAACAATTCGAGGAGCAAATAGCAAAGCTAGAAGCAAAACAAAGACGGGGTTGAATAATTTAACTTGAATCATTCCACAAAGATACTGGAAATACTCACTTTTTAAAGCAGAGTTTTTAACAAGGCTATGGAATAATTATCCCGGAAAATGAAATTTACTAATTATACCAATAACGAACCAAACCACCCAGTACATTTGTTATCTTATTAGGCGTAATAGACAAAAAGTATGCTACAACCTTCCATAGTATTTACTATCATTAGCTTTGGAGCAAATGAAAGGTTATGAATAAAAAAAATGCTTTTATTGCAAGAGCCCAATTACTAATAAAAGTGGATTTCGCGGCAACAAACAGCTTTACAAATGTCACGTTTGCGGAAGACAGTTTGTAGGAGGTAATCGTATAGATTTTGAGCAATTATGGAATGAATATCAGCTGGGTAAACAGACCCATTTACAGTTGTCAATA
>CAWUST010000066.1:0-6939 GCA_963925495.1 uncultured Flavobacteriales bacterium
AAAGAAGTATTAACTCTGGCCAGCTTATACTGGCGTTATCTAAAAGAGCTGTTGCGGTAGCCCCATCAAAATAAACCTTACTTGTTGAAGAACTATTTGATGATATTGTGCCAGAATAATAAAATAAGTTGTTCAATTTAAGCCGGGCATTATTTGATGTTAAATCCAGTGTTCCTGTATTTATAAGAAAATCCGCGCAAGAAATACTGTCTGAAACCTGTATAGTCAATCCTGCTCCTTGCATAGTAAATTCATTGCCAACAATAAGTCTGCTTGCCATGTTAGCTACCATACCACTTGCAGAGGCACTAAATTGTGCAAAACTTGAAGAAACTATTTTTCCCGATCCGCTAAAATTTACTTTGAAGTTTATTGTTGTAAAATCCTTTACAAACAACCTATTGCAATTAATAATACCATTGTTTATTATTGCCAAAGTCTGGTTCGCTGCAGTTCCGTAAATGTAAAGTTGGCCAGAACTTGTAAGGGTAATGCCATTATTTATTGTTAATCCAGTATTGCCATTTATATTTACATTATCCACTGTAACAGATGATGTAACTGTAATGATATCTCCATTTTTAATGGCGGCATTATCTCCAATGCCAGGTACGACTCCTCCTAACCAAGAAGTACCAGAAGACCAAATACCTCCACCAGTGCCGTTTGATGCAATAGATGCACCTAAAGAATGAATGGAAATTAAGGAGAGTAAAACTATTGCTACGTTGCGAAAAATCATATTAATTAGATTAAAGGGTTTACATGCAAATGTAATGTTTTAATTTATAATTTTAAAAGAGCCAATAGCTTGTAGTTTATTTTCTGATTCAAGTTTACAGCTGTATAAGGAGGTTATTTTACCAAACGTATAAAATCCTCTATTTTATTTCTACATGGATAAAAATAAGAAATATGCAAACAATTATTTTCGATAACATCAATGCATTAAGCTAAATAAACATTACCTAAAGTTTATTGCTTTATATACTTTTGTCGTCAATGAAAGTAGATGATAACCTCTTGTCGAAAAGAGATATTCAAAAGTTTATTAATTCTGTAATTAGCTTTTGGTATTTGTACCTTCTTCTTCCTGTTTTGGCTTTAGGAGTTGCTAAATTGTATACACACAGAATGACTGATATTTATTCAGTTCAAGCACAAATTCTTTTAAAAAATTCTGAAGTTTATGATTACCAAAGCAATATGTTGCAAGGGCTTGGTATGAATAGTTCATTCAACTCTTACGATGAAATCGAAAGCCAAAAAAGGGTAGTTAAATCAACCAATTTAATAAATGAAAGTTTAAATCGACTTTCGTTGGATGTAAACTACTTTATTGTCGGTAGAATTAAAACTACCGAGGTTTTCGATTACGTACCTTTCAAGGTGAGTTCGAAGCTTTATGGTGCAAATTCTTATCGGTCCGAATTTTTCATTCAAATTATTAATGATTCTTCCTTTTCTATGCGTTTTCTAGTAAATGGTGAAGAAAAACAAAAGAGTTACAAATTTGGTGAGAAAATTTTAGATTATGGTTTTAATTTCCAAGTAGCAAGAACCACTCAAATTAATGCCAAAACAATTAACATATTGAAAGACTTAAGTTACATGTTTCGTATAATCCCTAGGAATGTATTAGTCTCAAATTTCAAAAGGAATTTGGAAGTACTAAGCTTGGATTGGACAAGCATTTTAGAGGTTAATATAAGAGATCACATTCCGGCCAGGGGGGTTCGGTTTTTGGACACCTTAGCCAAGGTTTATATTGAAAATACTCTGCAAACGAAACGAGACATTAACAAAAACACAATTCTATTTATTGACAAACAAATAGCCAACGTATTGGGTAATTTGGAAGAAATTGAATTGGATTTAGAAAATTATAAGGAAAATGAAGCCATTTTAAACATAGGTAAAGAGGAAATAGAATATTTTTCCCAGTTGGTAAAGTATGAAGCTCGGTTGTTGGAGTTTAATGCAGGGTTAAATTCGTTAATTTCATTGGAAAAATATATTTTAAATGTGGAGCAAGAAGCTTTACTTCCCCCATCCATGTATATTTTAAGCGGTGATAAGTACTTGCAAGTCTCTATCGGAGAATTTTACAATTTACAAATTGAAAAAAGCAATAGTTTGTTCACTAAAACCCAACAAAATGTAGGTGTTGGTCAAATTGATAAAAGAATAGAACGAATGAGGAAGGATTTGTTGGTTTATATTGACAACTCTAAAGCGGCCATGAAAGAGGCGATAAAGGAAACGGAAGGTTCTGTTAAACTTTATGAAACCAAGGTTAGGTCTGTCCCTAAGAACCAGCGAGAAATATTTCAAATAAAAAGAAAATTGGAGATTAATGAAAAGTTGTATACTTTTCTTTTTCAGAGAAAAACAGAGACCATAATTGCAGAGGCTGGGATTATTGCAGAGACGAAAGTAATTGAAAAACCTCGTTCCATGGGAGTTGTTGCGCCCAATAAGGAAAGGGTGGTATTGTTATTTGTATCTTTAGGTCTTATTTTGGCTTTATCTTTTTCTATTGTTAGAATGTTGTTTTTTGATAGAATTCAATCTGCCTCGGAATTAAACGAATTAACCTCTTTGAAGGTAATGGGGCAAGTGTTTCAAAGTACAGCTAATGGGGATGAAGGGGAACACTCTTTTATTCTGAATGAGCCAAAGGGACTTTTGGCGGAGTCCTTTCGAATTATTCGAACAAATATTGAATTTTTTAAAGGAAATAATAATTTAGAAGCGAATACAACTATTTTAGTTACTTCTATGCTACCTAGTGAGGGAAAAACATTTTCAGTTTTAAATTTGGCGATAATTTTTGCCATGGCGGGTAAAAAAGTATTGCTGCTTGATTTGGATTTACACAAACCAAGGATTCATAAAACCTTCGGAATCAAAAATAAAGGGGGAGGGGTAAGTTCTTATTTGGTTGGTCAAAGTTCATTTGATGAAATCATTAAACCGTCAAAAATCGACAATTTGGATATTGGTTTAGCCGGACCAATACCACCAAATGCCTCCGAACTAATTATGGGGAATTCCATTGATGAATTGTTGAAGTTAGCCAAAGAAAATTACGATTATACTTTTATTGATACACCTCCAACCTCATTAATATCGGATGCTACTGTTTTGATGAAAAAAGTGGATTTTGGGTTTTTTGTAATCAATCAAAGAAATGCGACTTTAAGCTCCATAAAAGTTTTAGAAAATATGGTTGTTGAATCTGAAAAGAATAAGATAGCCCTGATTTTAAATGGAGTTACAAAAAGAAAAATGCCATATTATGCGAAATACATGTATAGTTATGGATATGGATATGGATATGGGAATTATGGCTACGGATATAATTACAGCAATGGTTATTCAGCTTATGGGGATGATGTTGATCAAAGTGTAAATGATTAACAGCGGCAATCTATGTTGATTTATAATTCAATTCTTGAAGTCCTATCTGTACTTGGAAAAATAGATAGAGTTAGGGCATTGTACCGAGCTTTGTTATTGGGCCTTGCCAGTGTATTGGAGCTTTTTGGCCTAGGAGTGTTAGTGCCTGTGATTCAAGTGGCTATTAATAAAGATTTTTTAGACCCAAATAGTTATTTAAATTTTTTCTTTCTAAAAAGTGATTTAGAGAACCCAGATCATTTTATTTTTTTAGTTCTAGGAGGAATATTGATTTTTACTCTATTGAAAAACCTGGTTTTGGTTTGGTTAAATAAAATGGTAGTCGATTTTGTTTACGATTTAAAAAGTATATTTTCCTCGCAAACCCTTTCCTACTACTATTCAAAAGGATATTTATTTTTTAAAGAAAATGAATCGCATGAACTGCTAAATGATGTGCAAAATCATTCTACATTTTATACTCAGGGAGTAATATTACCCTTGTTTCGCTTATTGAATGAAATATTAATAATCTCATTTATTTTAGTGGCACTTCTTCTTTTTAATTGGAAGGCTGTTAGCATTTTATTATTACTTGTTTTACCTGTCGTTTTGGGATCCTATTATCTAATTCGAGGAAAAATGAATGAGGTTATCGGAGCCATAAACTCTTTAATTCCTAAAATGCAAAGTACTATTTATCAGAGTATTTATGGGTATCTCGATGTGAAAATAACGAATACGGAGTCCAAGTTTAAATCTCAATTTGAAAGTCAATTGTTAAAATACAGGAAGCTAATGACGGAAAAAGAAATTTATAACTTTATTCCCCAGAGACTGATAGAAACCGTGATGATTGCATCTGTTATTGTTCTGCTATTTTTAGCGGTATTTGTTGGTGAAAGAGGGCAAGACCTGACAATTATTTTAGGTATTTTCGTGTTGGCAGCTTATAGATTGGGACCTTCGATAAATAGAATAATGTTATCGGTTTTATCCATTAGATCTCATAGATTCTCTTATAAAATAATAAAATTGTCATCGAATTATTTAAATGTGAAGCCTGGGAAATCAAGCAATATAAAATTCAGCAAAAAGCTTATAATAAAAAATTTATGCTTTTCTTATTCGGAGAGGCCTGACGTAATCTTGAATTTGAATATGGAAATTCAAAAAGGGGAAACCATAGGAATAGTTGGCGAATCAGGTTCGGGGAAAAGTACTTTTGTACAAATACTATTGAGATTCTTGGAAGAGAATAGTGGCTCTATTGATGTTGATGGAATAACGATTAATAATAGCAACACATCATCTTGGAGAAATATTATTGGCTATGTACCTCAAAATATTTTTGTATTTAATGGTTCAATTGCTGAAAATGTTGCTTTTGGTCAAAAAAAGGAAGAAATTGACTTTGAAAAAATTGAGCATTCTTTGAAAATGGCGAATCTTTTTCATTTTGTTAATGAATTGCCCAATGGAGTTAATTCTGAGGCAGGTGAAGATGGTGGAAATTTATCAGGAGGACAACGACAACGACTGGCCATAGCAAGGGCATTATATAGCGGCGCAGAAATTTTAGTTTTGGATGAAGCAACCTCTGCTTTGGATTACCAGACAGAAAAAGAAATTACAAATACAATTTCTTCTCTAGCAAATGGTGAATTAACTATTATTTTGATTGCACATCGTTATTCTACACTTGAATCGTGCAATGTTATTTATGAATTTAAGAATGGGTGTGTTAGTTCTGCGCTAAATCATGGTCAATTAATGCAGAAAATGGAAAAAAGTTCACTTAGTAAAAGTTAAATAGAAGGGAATTAGATTCTTGTATTTACAATCCGATAAATTATTAGCAATGATCAAAACAAGCGTCGGAAAGCATTCGAGAACAATGTGGAATTGATAAAGTAATGAAAAAGGAAATAAGTTTTATTGGTGATTAAAAATCATGTCGAAAGCTAGCATATTTTTGTCGGATGAGGGTTACGGACATATAGTGCGGCAGAATGCTATTGCCCAGGAATTAGCAAAAATTGATTCGGATCTTAAATTTCAAATTATTACTCATGGTCATCTTCCCATGGCAAAGAGATTATTTACAAAAGCCGAATTTGAGGATAAGTATAATAATATTACGTGGCATAAAAATGAAAATGGAAGTCCAAATTTGACTTTGATTGAAAAACACTATTCCAATTACATTCAAAAGTCCGAGGAGTATATAGAAGAATTCCCGAAACTGGAGAGCGACTTTGTTATTTCTGATTTTGTTTATGAAGCTTTCCCGTTAGCAAAGAGAAATCATATTCCTGGATTTGGTGTTGCCCATTTTACCTGGGATTGGTTTTTTTCTAAACTTTATCCTCCTATTGTAACAAGTTCATTAATTAAGTACTTCATTAAACAGGCTGAATTAGCTACAAAATTGTATTTCCCACCATTTACGCCAGAAGAGATTCTAGTACATTTTAAAAATAAGGTAGTTCAGGTTCCTCTTATTATTCGAGAAAGTCCATTCGTAGGAAAAAAAATTAAGGATGGTCGTTTTAAAATACTAATTATTGATAGCGGTGCAAGTGTCTTAAAAAAATCTATTTCAAAAGCATCGATGCAATTTCCTTTATTGGATGATGTTTTGTTTTTAGCCATGCATAGTAAAGTAGAATCTACTAATATTAATATTATTGCCCAGGGCGAATTATTGGCTGATTATATTCCACAAGTGGATCTTGTAATTGGTAGGGCAGGTTTCAATACCATATCAGAATGTATAGCTTACCGAACGCCAATGTTGTTACTAGGAGAGGCTTCGAACCCTGAAATGAGTGAGAATATTATTAATTTAAAGAAATCAGGATTGGGTTCATTTATGTCCCTTGAAGATTTTGAAACCAATCTGGTCAAGTTTATTCCAGCATTTATTAAAAATGAATACAAACATTTGAAAGTAAGCATGATGGATCATGAGTTTGAATTGAATGGAGCAGAAATAATTGCTAAAGACATATTAAATAGCATTTAATGAACATTGCAATAATTCCCGCAAGAGGTGGTTCTAAACGATTGAAAAATAAAAATATTTTCCCTTTTTTAGGTAAGCCATTAATTGAATATAGCATTGAAGCTTGTTTAAATTCAAAATCTATAGATAAAGTTTTTGTAAGCTCAGAAAACAAAGAAATATTAGATATTTCTGAGAAATTGGGTGCAATTCCATTACTGCGAGAAGAACACTTAGCGGGTGACCTAACTCCCAAGATAATTGCAATTCGGGCAGTGGTGGATGATTTGAAAAAACTCAATTTATTCCCCACAAATGTTGCCATAGTACAAGCAAATTCACCACAATTAACTGCCGAATTTTTGGATGCTGCCTTTGATAAGTTTGAGAAATACAAACTGTGGGAAATTATGTCAACCGACGAAAATGGAGTTCAAAATGCTGCTTTGCGAATAGTTAAAACCCAAGCTTTATACAACACGTTTTTAAGTGCACATTGTGGTTTTATTCAAAAGAAAATGATGGATGTC
>CAWUST010000067.1:0-30832 GCA_963925495.1 uncultured Flavobacteriales bacterium
AAAAGTGGATTTCGCGGCAACAAACAGCTTTACAAATGTCACGTTTGCGGAAGACAGTTTGTAGGAGGTAATCGTATAGATTTTGAGCAATTATGGAATGAATATCAGCTGGGTAAACAGACCCATTTACAGTTGTCAATAAAGTACAATTGTTCCAAAAGAACCATCCAAAGAAAACTTGATTTACATGAAATTGTTTTAGAGGAAAAACAAGCAAGGCCAGTTATTGTTTTGATGGACACAACTTATTTTGGAAGAACGTTTGGGGTGATGCTTTTCAAGGATGAAATCACCAAAGAAAACCTCTTGAAATATTATGTAAAAACAGAAACTAATAGCTTGTATATAAAAGGTATTGAGGAGCTAAAATCAAGAGGCTTTAGCATTCTAGCAATTGTCTGTGATGGAAGGAGAGGATTGATTACTTCCTTCGGCAAAACACCCGTTCAAATGTGTCAATTCCATCAAGTTGCAATCATCAGAAGGTACATTACAAAAAAACCTAGACTACCTGCCTCTATTGAATTACAAGAGATAGTTCGACTGCTAGTCCGAACGGACAAAGAGTCACTTGAAGGCGCTCTAAATGACTGGTCTGTACATTGGGAATCCTTTTTGAAAGAGAGTACTTTTAACCCGAAAACGGGTAAAAGTAACTACACTCACAAAAGATTAAGGAGCGCTTATAGAAGCCTTAAAAACAACTTGCCGTGGCTATTTACTTGGTATGATTTAATTGAGTTAAAAATCCCAAATACTACCAATGCCATAGACGGTCATTTTGCCGATTTAAAAACTAAACTCAGGAACCATAATGGACTCTCAATGAATAAAAAAATGAAGTTTATTAATGGTTTTTTTAAGGTATGAAGGCTTCAAGAAATGACAAAGGAGCTATCCTGAAATAGCTCCTTTGAATTGATATTTCTATCAGCCATCAAGGGTATCCCTGGTAGGTTGCTCCACAGCAGAGCCTACTTCCGTTTATATTGACAAATCAAAAATAAGGACACTATTGATTAGTAATAAAAATGCCACAAAAAAACAGCATACTTTTTGTCCACTTGAAACTATTCACTCAAAAACAGCATACTTTTTGTCTACTATACCTCTTATGTTTTACACCACTTTAAATTCATAAAACGTAATAATAGTTAGAGTACCCTCCAGTCGTTTTGACGCCTAATTGGTATTACTTAAAAAACTTTATTGCGATATCAAACATCTCGTTTCACTATAGGTATCCGATTTATGTTCCTTTGTGCGATTGGACGTCTTGCTCGTATTTAGCAAACCTATCATTTGACTGAAAAGCCGATTGCCGTAGAAAGTTGTACCTTTAACCCTAGTTGTATTTTTTGTGAGAGAAAAACTCAACTATACGAAAAATGCCGCAATATTGAGGCGTTTTTTTATCGGGCAACACTAAACTAGAGTATTGTTTTTGAAGTTTATTAAATAGTTAGACGCTAATAAACTCTAAAATATTCGTTTCAAAAAATATTTATTGATTAATAAAACCCAAAAGCTTGGGGAATTATTCCTGCCGGATAGTTTTGCAATAGAATTCCACTTGGAGCCATTACCAAAATCTCTCCTGTACTTACGTAATCATTTACGTTGCTTACAAATAGATTTCCATTTACGGGATTCACTCCCAAACCATAAAACAATTGCCCTGATTTTTGAGAAAACAGAGAACTTGGCTCACTTAAAATGTTCAAGTTAATCTCATACACCCCGCCTTTTAAAAAATAAGCTTTATCCCCATTTTTATTCAATCTTAATCTAGTAGGTGAGTTTTCAATATCCAAAAACTGGTAATGGAGTTTCGATGTTCTTTCTCCTTTTTTAATTTGATAAATACTGGCTTTTTCTCTATCATTTTTGTTGAACCCGCCCGTACAAAGTATCCATATATTACCCAAAGAATCTTGAATAATGGATTCGGGATCCTTCCCTACTTTTATTTGACTTTCTAAAACACCACTTTCCAAATCAATCCAATCTATTGTGTTTTTTGTCCTATTACAAGCCAATAATACATTGTCCTTTATTTGCATTTCCTCTAACCAACCCCAGTCAAAAACGAAAACTTTACTTGAAACAGAAAAGTCATTTAAACTTATAGATACTAGAGAATTAGAACCCATAGAACTTAGTAATAATTCATTTTTATATCGAACCAAATACCGAGGAGCACCACTTACTTTAAGTTCTTTAACCAAAGTAAAATCTTTTAAATTAATTACATGAATCAAGTTGCTATTATTAACTACCACAAATGCAAGTGAATCCACTACCAAAACAGATTGCGCCACGTCTCCTACCCCTCTTTGGTTTGCGTTTTCAAATATTCTGTTCTGAATCTTCTGCTTTTGAAGATCAACAACGGAAATGCTAGCATTTCCAAAACCAAAATTCCCTTCATTCACCACCAAAACACCTTTTATCACTTTTTCAATTTCGGCGGATTCCACTTGGTCATATTGTGGGCCAAAATCCGTGCTCTTTTCACAAGAAATAAGAGCAGTACATAAGAATGCAAAGAGGATTAACTTTTTCATTTCAGCGAATAACTTAATGTAAAAGTATAATTCCTTCCTGCCATTGGACGATTAGCAACACTCTGAAATGGTTCATTAAAAAGATTGTTTACCTTAAAAGAAATTTGAATTTTATTTTTCTTTTTAATTGTAAAAAAATATGACGCAGTAAAATCAGCTAAAAAGTAACTCGGCAACCAAGCCGTATTTTCAGAATTGATATAACGCTGATTGATATATTGATGGCTGTAAGTTACATTCAGTTTTTTCCATTTCCACCCCAAATTAAATTGAGCTCTGTGGCCAGGAACATACAACAATTGATTGTGATCTCTATCTTTACTTACATTCCAATTGTAAGCCCATTTAGCGCTCAACAAATTTCCGACAACATTTTTTACAATACCCAAATTTGCCTCTAAGCCATAGGATTTAACCCGACTAACATTAGAAACCCTCCAAATTCCAGAAGGATCTGGGCTCCATAAAATCCAATCTGAAATATCAGAATAATAGCCGCTAATTCGGTAATTAATCACACTTTTTTTCAATTGTTTGTTTCCCTGAAAATTCAATTCACTCGAAATCCCTTTTTCTGGTTTTAAATTTGGGTTTCCACCTTCTCCCCAAAACAAATCATTCATACTTGGTATGGCACCATGGTAGGAAAGGTTGGCAGATATTTTCAACAAATTCTTAATGGCTTTGTAACCCAAATTGGCTGAGGGTAAAAAAGGAAGCGAAGCCTTATCTATAAAATGTGATTTAATCAACACACCTGACTTCCATTTTTTATTCATTTCCCATTGAAAATCATGAATCATTTGAAATTCATTTCTAAATTTCGTGCTACCGTATTTATCATTAAAAGCTTCCACGAAATCGTATAAAAAAGAAGAACTAGATTTTACCTTTTTAAACAAGATATACCTCCACCTTTCTTGTACAAAAAAGTTATCCTCTTTGCTTTTAGATTCTAATTGAATGTTTCCATTTTCATATTCTAAAACAGAACTTTTTAAACCTGCTTTAAGTTCACCTTGCAATTTTTTTCCAAAATAAGACCATCTTAAAAATCCTATATTTTGATAATCATTTTGAAATTCATTGACGTTTTCTTGTTGGTTTAACTTGGGCAAATTCCTATCGCTTTCTTGATGAATAAAATACAATTGAACAATGTTTTCTTTGTCCATTAGCCATCCGACATTTCCGGTTACATTCAAATTCAGAAATTCCGCATCTTTCATCTCCTCCTTTGGAATAGCAGGTTTAGAAGGATTTAAGTACTGGAAGTCGTTTTTAGAATTAATATAGGCAAACCGAATATCTGCAAATAATTTTTTATTGGACAACGCTATTCTACCATTAGTTTTATAAGTGGAAAAACTACCAATGGATTGAGAAAGGTTTATTTGTGTTCCTTTTCCAAAACTTGGGACATTTTCTAATTTTACACTTCCACCCAAACTGCTAGAACCATCAATCAAACTTGATGCTCCATAATGAACATCAACTTCATCCGTCGCATTCATATTGAAAAGAGAAAGGTCGAAAGTTCCGTTCATGCTCGAATTTAATGAAATACCATTCCAATAAATTTTAGTATGACTGGAACCCATTCCTCTGAACGAAACAGTACTCAATGCTCCTGTTCCATAGTTTTTAATAAATACATCACTGGCTTTATTTAAAATTTCATCGAGAGAAGCATTTGGGTTTGCTTGTAAAATAGAACTGTCAATGGAGTTAATGGTATAATTATTTGAAGGTTTTACCCCATAAATTTCTACATCATTCAGCATTATGGCTGTGTCCAATTTTTGGGCATTGAGTTTGTTTAGACTCAAATAAAAAAATCCAATTATAAGCAGAGTTTTTATACCTGTAAAAACGCTCATTTTATTAATATTCAGCTCGTTATATTTTATTATTTAAATTTTTTACCGAAAGAAATACTATCATAACTTCACGATTTTTTGCCTAGAAATATCGCTATTAACAGCAATTTCCAAAAAATAAATCCCCGGTTTTAGTTCTTCTAAATTTAATTCTTGGTTATTAAGTTTGCCTTTTATAATTTCAGTTCCTGAAAAATTTAAAATTCTTATGCTCACTTTTTCCGGAACACCTAAAACATTCAAATTGGAACTAAAAGGATTCGGGTATACTCGATAATTGGAAGCTTGATTTTGAAAAGAAGGATCAGAAAGAAATATTTCGCCTTTATAGTTTATTAAACCAACGGCCTCCAAATCAAATCCACCTGTATACCATTCCCCATTTTTAAAATCGGTTGGATATGGGTCATTTATCATCCTGCCCTTGCTATCCCGTGAAGAATGAGCAGTATCAATTGAACCAATAACGTCTACTACTCTTATGTGAGTAATGCTATCCGAATTTAGCCCAACAATATTTTCCATTTCTTGAAGATCAAAAGGAGTTCCATATTGCCCTTTATACTTACCTGCTAAATTGTGAAGTTCGGAGGCATCTAATAAATCGAAGGAACCAATTTGTGAGTTTGTATCCGTTTCGGAAAAGGAAGGAAAACGAAAAAAGTTAATCCCATCGGAGCTTATTTCAACAAAAGCCAATTCGAGAAAATCGTTATTGAAAGAGTTTTCAAAAACACAAAAATCTGCCCCAGTTCCATTAAAAACAATACCGTTAAAACTTGTTGTAGCTATTCCAGAATCACCTAAACTTATTGCACGAGGATCGCTTTTCCCAATGGCATATTCTGTTTTTCCAAAATTCACCTGACCCAAGTTCTTGTTTGCCACATCAATAAAACCACGGGTAACGACACATTCGCTAACCCATGATTTTATAATAACCGAATCCCTATAAATAGCTGTGGAACCAGCAGTTCCAAACGCTGGAGCAAAACTACCCTGCGCAAAAACACCGTTTAGAACCAACGATAATATTAGGATGAATGAACACCTCAATTTATCATTATTTTTTGAAATGCTTGTTCATTTCCATCCCCTAAAGTAAGAATATATAATCCTGTTGGAAACTCAGAAACTAAAATCTCTCCTGAACTGGGTAGGTTACCAGAAATAATCATGCGACCACTCATGTCACTCAAAGAAAAAGATTTTTCAGTTGAGTTTTGCATTTTTATATGAATAACATCTTGAGTCGGGTTTGGATAAACTGAAAAAATCAAATTATTAGTGATTTGTTTTACTCCATTTTTAATATCAAGATTTATATACACTTCAGCAGAATCAACTAAACCATATTCGTCTGTGATTCTGTAACGAATTGTATCCATACCAATCGATTCGCTAGCGGTATATACCAACTTTCCAGTTGACGTTATTAGAACATTGCCTTTACTTGGCATTTTTCTAATTGCAATCTTTAGAGAATCCATAGCTTCATCTTCATCGTTTTTTAAAATTTGAAGAGTATCAGCCGTATTTTTAACAATAGTGAAAGTATCATTTACAGCATCCGGGGCTTTGTTGATTAGCAAAACAAATTCTGCAGTATCGGAAAGTAAGTCGACATCAGTAATCGAATACCAACAAGTATCCCAGCCATAAGCATTTGTATTTTGAATTAATTGAATGGTTCCATCTGTCTTTACCTTTACAGTCCCCTGCTTAAATGGAGAAATAATATTCATGTTCGTAACGATCAAGGAGCCATCAGGATCTTTGTCGTTTGTCAAAACTTTATACGAATTTGCTATTCCATCAAACGCAGAAAGAAACTGATCGTCTTCGGCAACTGGTCTAAATTTATTAGAACTATTTAAATATACTAAACTATCGAGGCAAACATAAGTGGGCGTATTAATACCAAATTGGCCCATATCTGTCGATTCAAAATTTAGATTAACTTCATCCACTCTGCCCAAAGATTTCAGATTTATCCAAGACCAATCATTTACAATGTAATCTTTGGTGTTATCTGAGAATCGATAATCTGCCAAGTAAAAAACAACTTCAGAAGTTTTGTTTCCATCTTGGTATCCCTTTATTATCACTCTAAAAAAATCGGTATCGTTTCCAGAAGCTCCACCAAATTTCTTGCTAAACACATTACCATCTCTAATCGTTTTGTAAGCATAAGTAGAGTTGTTGAGCGAAAACCCATAAATAGAATCTCCGATAATAGATTCAGTAAATGTAATTTGAGCAGATGAATAAGCCACAGCATAACTCATACTATTGTTAGCGCCATTTCCTGATATACTCGAGTACTGATTACTCCATTTACCAATTACTGTATCGGTTTTACTAGAAAAAGAAAATCCATTCCAACTGCCATATTTCGAGTTATAACGATTCCAGAAGTGTCCGGCACCACTTACAACACCTTGATCTTTTTTATTGCCATTGTAACTTGAATCCACTTTTGAAATCACGTTTTCGAATCCACTTACCGTTTGCCCGTAAGCACATACTGATCCCAATAAGGATAATCCCCAAATAATTTTTTTAATCATGCTTAAAAAATGTTTTCGACAGCTTTTATTTTTTTCGCCATCACTTATTTTACAATTACAGGTTTTACCCGAACCTATACTTATCAAAAAAATTGGCAGGTCTTCTGACTGAGTTCTCTTTCTTGCCTTCCCCTTATTTTATTAAGAGTGGCTGTAGTTGAAAGATTTTTATGAACTTTACAGCTGCGGATACAGTTTTCGATTTACACGAAATTCCCTTTTCACCACCTTTTACGAAATGAAATTAATGGCACCAAAATTCAGCAACAATATTAAGCTAATTTAAAGACAATTTAATAAATAAAAACTAAATTTATATTCAGTCTTACAATGGTCACAAACTACATTACAAAACCTCTTAGCTCAGTAAAATTACAGGATAGAAAAGACGAAATTTAAATTTTATAAAAAGCGTTTTAGTTTTATTCTTGAATCTAGCCAAAATTTATAACATACTATTTTGGCTAAAATAATACCAATATCAAATTGTTCCTTCCCGTTTCCGAACAAGCCATTCTACTCCAATTAAAACTAACAATAAAAAGAATAAACTCTTTTGATGAATAAGGTCTTTAATTTCGATCTCTTCGTAGGAGCGTTTTACAGCTTTTTGCTCACTTATTTTTAAGATTAAATCGTCCCACTGATTGTAGGTGAAAAAATTGCCTTGGTTTTTTTCAGCAAGAGTTCTAATTAGGTTATAATCTGCCTGCAAATTCTTATATTCTAAATCCAATTTTTTAACTGAAAATTCACCAGTTTTGCTGAAATCTTTTCCCTCGTGGTTTAAAGAGGCTACATAAGAATATTGTCCTGGACCTAACTTACCCATATTTAAATAATACTTGTCGCCTTCTCTATTCATTTCCAAATCGTACTCATCTCCGTTTTCTTTGGTTACTTTTATAAATACTTGAGGATCATTAATAAGTTCATAACTCAAATTATAAAATTCAGCATTCCAAATGAGGGCATCATTTTCATAATAGCTAGTTTTAGAAAAAACACGGAATCTCGAAATGTCCTTTTTAGAGGCTAAATACTGTATGGTTTTAGTGACTAATTCATCGAAAAATTCGTTGGAGTTTTTTAATTCATATTCTGTCATTTTCCACCGCCAAATTCCCTCTCCAAAAAAATATGATTTTCGATTACCTTCTTCTGAGCTAGTGAATAACCAAAGGGGATATTCCGTTTGAATGCCGCTTACACTTTGAAAGCTCATTACGTGTGAACCAGCCGAATACTTTAGGACACCAAAGGGAACTTTTACTGGTGGAAATTCATTTTCCATGTCTTTGTCTTTAGTAATTGTAAAAAGACTAAAATTTGAATTAATTTTTCCTTGTACAGTGTTCGTTTTGTTTGCTTGTCCATTCCACTGAATGCCTTTATCTGAATTAAATAAGGCTAAATGATTGGTTTTTGCCGATGTCACATACCATTGAGATGTTGTACACGATTGCAATAATTCAAAAGCCTTACTTGAATTTGTAGTACTTGTAGGAATTTGAAAGGCAAGTACTAAATTGTAATTCGCTTCAATTTTTCCTCTTTTAAGTTTAATGAAATCATCTGTTTTTACCATCGTTACTTCATAACTTTCTTCTTCCTCGATGCTTCGTCTAATAGCGGCAATATCAGGGTGTGGAAAATCATAAACCAAAAGAATTTTTTGTCGTTTATCTTTTATTTGAACATAAATAATTTTTTCATTATTTACTTTATTCATTTCGCCACCAATTGGCAGAATCTTTACTTTAAATTTCTGAATACCAATTTTTTTCGCATCAACATGAAATTGAATTTCTGTATACAAACTATTACTGGTAATCTCTATCTCTTTACTATAGACTTCCTTTCCAAATCCTGTTACAACTAACCTGCTTTTCTGACCCGCATAACCATCAATGGCAACATCAACTTTAAAGGGGAATTTATTACCCAGAAAAGCAATTGAGTTACTCCTTACCTCCATTATTTTTTGATCACTTACAGCGGAAGAATCGCCTAAAGCAACAGTGAAAAGAGGTGCACTAATTTTTAATTTTTGGTAGTTAGGATTTGATGCCTTATTAAAAATTCCATCGCTTATAAGTATGGCCGCAGAAACATTATCGTAAGTATAAAAATCATTCACATAATCTATAAATGCAGAAAGATTAGTAGCGTTTTCCTTAAAATCTAAATTTCCTTTGATTTGTACATCGTTTCCTATATAAAGTGTTTTCCATTCAAAATCTGGTGAAAGGCTGGATTTTAATTCTTCTATTTTCTTTTGTAATCCTACTTTGTATTCTGCTGAATCTTTATTGAGTAATATACTTTTAGAATTATCGATTCCTAAAACTATAATGGGTTTATCGAATGAGACAGAAGCGTATTTTAAAATGGGTTTCAGCAGTAAAACACACAAAACAAAAAGAACCGTAAAACGAAGAAAAGAAAGGGCTGTTCTCCAAACTTTAACTAAGCTATCTTCTTTAAAAAAGTATAGAAGTGCAGTAAGCAATGCACTTAAAAAAGCACATACTAATAAATACCAATAAGGGTATGATAAGTCGAGCATTTAATCCAAAGAGGAAATTATATGATTGTTTTTTTCAGACATTCAAAAGTGACTAAAAAAATGGAATACAGGTCTTAAAAAGTGTTAGTCCTGTTGCCTGAATTTTTGTCAATATAGTGGATTAACTTGGCAGCATTCCGCCGTCAACGTTAATAGTTTGTCCTGTAATGTAAGTTGACATGTCAGAAGCCAAAAACAAACATAAATTGGCCACGTCTTCTACACTTCCACCACGTTTAAGAGGAATTGAATCGCGCCATTGCTGAACCATATCTTCGGGCAAAGCGGCAGTCATCTCAGTTTCAATAAAACCTGGAGCTACAGAATTGCATCGAATGTTTCTAGAGCCTATTTCTTGCGCCATTGAACGTGTAAATCCCAATATCCCCGCTTTGCTGGCAGAATAATTACTCTGTCCTGCATTTCCTTGAATACCAACAACCGAACTTAAATTTATAATAGAACCGGAACGTTGTTTTAATACTGTTCGCAAAACAGCTTTGGTCATGTTAAAAACAGATTTCAAATTGGTGTCCATTACTTCATCCCACATTTGCTCTGTCATTCGCATTAGCAAATTATCGCGGGTGATTCCAGCATTGTTAACCACAACATCAATTTTTCCACCAAAATCCGCACAAACATTTTTCACTAATTCTTCACAAGCAAGAAAATCAGCAGCATTCGATTTGTAAGCTTTGGCGTTTACGCCTAATTCTTTTAGTTCCAGTTCAAAAGCTTTTGCTTTTTCGTCAGATGATGCGTAAGTAAAGGCAATATCAGATCCTTGTCCTGCAAAAAGTTTTGCAATTCCTCTTCCAATTCCTCTTGATGCTCCAGTAACTATGGAAACTTTCCCTTCTAATAATTTCATTTTTGTGTTTTTTCAGTTTGCTTTACCAAACCAAATTTCCCCTTTTAAATTATGTTCAACATTTGGAACATAAATTCAAAAAATCTTAAAATATTACAATTTTAACCCTTCTGTTATAAATTAAATTTTTAGGATCTTTATAAACTTCTTCTACGGTATATCGAGGTACAGCTTCTCCAAAATATTCTTTCCTAATTGGGTTATTAACTCCATTATCTTTTAAGTATTTCTCTACTGAATCAGTTCTGTCTCGCGATAATGTTAAATTGTATTCAGCCTTTCCAACGTGGTCTGAATGTCCACTCAAGTATATTTTCGCATTAGGCTTTTCCTTTAAGTATTTAAGAAGTGGTCTCACTTTCTTTTCTTGACTCCATTCGGTTACATACTTAGAGTCAGAACCAAAATAAACAATTTCTTCATAATTTGCCTTAAACGGACCGTCATTACTGGCAATTCTATCCGAAGAATTGTAAGTAATTGAAATTCGATCTTCAGCAATTCCAGCATCTACCAAAACAGCCATTGCTTTTTCCGCATTTTCTTTGGCTATATCGGCACCATCTTTCCCAGCTTTACTAGGGGATGTAGCAATTAACTTGACGGTCCAGCTTAGATTTTCCTCCATTTTAGCCTGAGCTTCGGCAAGTGCTTTTTTAGTATCTTCCGTTACTTTTTTATTTTCATCAACAAAAACATCAACAATCAATACTTTTTTAAGAGTAGAATCGTCTTCTATATCTTCTATGTCTTTTACCTCTGAATTGGTAATGGTATAAATATCAAACCCACCATATCCGCCTTCGCGACTAGAACTGTAATACGCTTTAGATACACCATGAGCAATCATATAGTTTACTTCATCGAAAGGAGTATTTACTGGAATTCCTAAATTTTCCGGAAAAGTCCATCCAGTATCTCGTTTATGAGAAACAAAAACATCCCAGCCACCTATACTTGAGTGTCCTTTTGATGAAAAATAAAGAACCGTATCGTTTAATAAAAACGGAGCTACTTCATCCATTTTAGTATTAATTCTTGGACCTAAATTCTGTAATTCACCCCAAGTTCCATTATCCTGTAGAATTGATGTATATAAATCCCGTTCACCATAACTATCGTGTCGTTCTGCTTCAACATACAACACCTTTAAATCAGGCGATATTGTAACATGAGAAATTCGTACTCCGGCTTTATCAAAATTTTCTGAAAAAGATTCTTGAGACAGCCAAGTACCATGCTCCCCACCAACATTTCTTTTAATTATATCGCACTGACTTTTAGTATAAACAAAAAGTTCACTTTCGTCTGGAGATACAGATACGGTTGCATTGTGACCATTAGTATTTACAAAGGCTCCATTAAAATAATCTGTATTATTAATGTTGTTTACTTCAGCCCATATTCCATTTTGAAAGTTTGCCAAATAAATATCTTCATAATATTGTCCATCCGAAAAAAGCTCACTACCTTTAGAACCACCTCTCCTTGAAGTAAAAAGCAAAACTTCGCTATTATCCATAATTATTGGTCCGTACTCATCAAATGAAGAGTTTATTTCTTCACCTAAATTTTCCAGTGTCACGTACGAAATTGAATCTGTTTGGTATTTAGTTACATTTCTAGATTGTTTATGTACACTCTCCAAAATCTGTCCTTTGGACTCTAACAAATCTCTACCGTCCTCACATTGAAGCATGTATAAATTTACTTCTTTTTCCATTTCAACTCCTACTTTTCCAGCCGGAAGACCTTCAGCCAAATACGTTGAGTAAGCAGCTGTAGCATACAAAAAGTTGTGTTCCAGGTGATAAAGCCTTCCTAAGTAATAAAACAATTCTGGCTTTGCTTCCCTTTCATTCAGTTCCTCAATCTTTTCAAAGTATTTTTTCGAATTTAATTTTTCCCTTGATCCTTCATAAATACAAATTCCAAATTCATAATTATAAACAGAGTTATTAGTATCTGATTCATAAAGTTCTTTATAAAAGGGATAAGCCTCAACGTATTCTGCAGCATAGAGGTAATTTCTCGCTTGTCGGAGTATCTTCTTTTGTTGATTCTTAGAAAGAGATTGAGAACTTGCCAACTGCGGTAAAACAAGTAATGCAAGTATTAATAGAGTAAATATTTTTTTCATATTATCTTTACTAATAACTAGACAAACAAAAATATGCAAGTTGTTAAGTTATCGGAAGTTTTAACTAAGTATTTAATACAAAAAAATGTTTCGACCGATAATATGCCCATATTTTAGATAATTTGGCAGCACACCATACAAATAGGTATAAATTATACCTATTTTTTTTTCGTTCTTAAACTAAATTATGAATGGTTTAATTCTTAGAATTATTTTTTGAAGGAAAATGGTTTGATTAATTGAAAAGTATACAAATCGGAAATTACACTCGAATCTAAATTATCTAAAATGATTTTAATCAATGTGTTAAATAAAAGGATATTTTCAGAAGATTGTTATTAAAAATAGAAATTGAAACGGTAAAGTAACATTTACGGAAAATAAAACTTTTTGTAAATAAAAAAAATGGAATACACCAATGACACCTTTTCCGAAGGAATGGCCGATTATTTTGCAACAAACTGTATCTTTTTATTCTTCTCTCAACCAACTCTTAACCAAAAAGAAAAAATTCAATTCGAAAAGGATATGCTAAGAATGAGATTAAACTGTGGAATAACAGGAATTAAAATAGAGGTAGACGAAACCGACAAATTATTAGCTACATCTAGCGCCGTCATTCCTATTTTTCATTCTCAAAATTGGCGATACACTAATTTATTTGAAGTTCTATTTTACCCAAATAAGTTCAATGAATATTTTAAAACCGATGGGAAAAACCGTAGGGTATTGGGGGGTGTTTGGAACTGGATATCTGGAAGGAATTATGATTCTACCCAAGCCAACACTGCACCAAGGTTTTGCAAATGAATCGGACAAGAAAAATACCGAAATATACAAATTTGTTCACCTGATTGAAAATGAATGGAGCCATGAATAGGAGCTGTTATAAATATTGCCCATTGATTGGTAGTAAATTTTGACACAATTGAAAAAGTAGTTTGGATTGTAGACTGAGGGTGATTTTCGTAATTCGATTTTGTGGTTTATATTTTCTGAAGAAGTAATTCACAATTTAATAGGAAAAAACCACCTTAAAACTAAACCGTTACTTTATTCGGTTAACTTACTTTTGGCAGAGTGTTGAATTTGAAACGAGTTTGGATAATTTGGATTCTACTAATGTTATTAGGAGGTCAAGATATTTTCTCACAAAAAATAACGAACTCTGGAAAAGAGTTTTGGTTTGCTTTTACTGAAATGTTCGACAAGTCTAGTGCTATTTACTGGATAAACATAACTTCAAATGACAGTGCAAAAGGAATCGTTTCAATTCCAGGAGTTGCTTGGGCCCAGAGTTATAGTATTGGTCCAGGACAAGTAGCTGAAATTAGAATCCCATCCAATTTTGCTACCATTTTGGGATCGGATACTACGGTAAACAGAGCTATTCATATCACTTCTGATAACGAAGTAGTTGTATTTGCGGTTAGTTACCATGCTTTTAGGCATGAGGCTTCTATAGTTCTACCCACAATTGTAGAGGGAAAAAGATATAGAGTAATGTCCTATAAATCTGAAATTAAGAGTAATGTACTTTATGAATCTGAATTCAATATTGTCTCAGCTGGGGATACTGTAATATATAAAGTAACTCCTTCGGCGGACATTGCAGGAGGCAGACCAGCTAATGTGAGTTATATCGATACACTATTTCCAAATGAAGTATATCAAGCACAAGCAGATTCAGCACAAGACGATCTTACGGGAACTTTAATTGAAAGTGTTAATGACAAACCCTTTGCAGTTTATTCAGGAAATGTTTGGTCAACAGTTGTATGCCGTCCAAACTCTGACCCTTTGATGGAAGCCATGTATCCAACTAATTCTTGGGGTAGCAACTATTTTACTATTCCAACACCAAGTGTAAACAAGGATTATGTAAAAATGGTTGCAGACCAAGACACGACACTCATTTTCAAAGATGGAATATTCGTTGATACGCTGAATGCTGGTGAATTCTATGATGATACAATAACCGCAGTTCATCAATATACTAGCACTAAACCTATGGCTTTAGGTCATTTTTTGGTTACAGGACAAGGTGGTTGTACCCAAAATAGTAATACAGACCCATCCATGATTATGCTAAATGCAACCGAACAAATGTTTTTGGACTCTATCACTTTTTTTGCAGTAGATACCAATGCCATAGACAGCCATTTTGTTCACGTAATTACGAGAACGGTTGATACGGCTTTGATGTTTTTAAATGGCACTCAAATTGTGAATTGGATACCATTTACTCAAGACACAAAATACGCCTATAGAACTGAAAGAATAAATCCAGGAAACCATCGCCTAGAAACTAAAGGTTGCGGTTTTATTGCCTATAGCATGGGCATAGGAAGTGCGGTGTCTTATGGTTATGCTGCTGGTGTTTCCTTAGTAGATCTAAGTAATTCAATTAAATTTACGAATTCCATTAGTGGAAGCGACACTATTTGTTTGGGAGACACGGTCCAATTTAATAGTGTTTCACTCGCGAATGCATTGACATGGAAATGGGATTTTGGAGATGGTAATACCGATACTCTAGAAAATCCAAAACATGGATATTCAACAAACGGAACTTATGTGGTTTCGTTAAGAACTGTATATTCTTGCGGTCTTGTTACAACGATGGACACAGTCGAAGTTCCCCCTACTCCCATAGTGAATTTGGGACCCGATACTACTTTATGCAATGGAGACTCCCTAATATTTACTGTAAATACTCGTGTGTTTAAAGCATTTTGGAGTGACAGTTCTACCAATCATTTTCTTACCATAACTAAACCTGGCAATTATTGGGTGGAAGTTTCTAATTTTTGTGGAGCAGACACCGATTCAGTTTCCATACAAATAATTACTGCGGATAGTTTATTTGCTGGTTTTGATAGCACCATCTGCCAATTTAACTCCATACGATTGGGAGGCAACCCAACTGCGCCTAATAATCCAGTTTTTAAATGGAGTCCTAATACAGATCTAGATAACGATACTGTAGCAAATCCAACCGCAACACCTAGTCTTTCTGGGCTAATATCGTACGTAGTCACCGCTACCTATGCAAATGGATGTCTGGTAAAAGATACTGTAAACTTAAAAGTACTGAGCGGGGCAAAAGTTGATGCAGGTGAAGACAAAGTTGTTTGTGATGATACTACAACTACAATTCGTTTAGGTGGAAATCCTACCGGAGCTCCTTCTTCTACATTTATTTGGGGTCCAGCGGGTGAACTTAACAATCCTAGTTCTGCAAACCCTAAAACTAAAACAGGAGTAACACGTGTGTATTATTTATTGGTTGAAGATACTAGTGGTTGTAGAAACGTCGATTCTGTTTTTGTTTCTCGATTCGGGTTTAGAGTATCAAATAAAGAAATAAACTGCGGAGGAGATTCTGCCAGTCTAGAAATTACGGGAGTTCTTGGTGCAGCCCCTATTAAATATTTATGGCGTCCAAATTATGCTCTTAGTTCGGATACTATTTCAAACCCGATTAGCTTTCCCGATTCTACAGTTAATTACTCTGTTGTAGTTAGCGATAGTCTAGGTTGCATGGATTCGGCAATAGTGAAAGTAAGTGTGTTTAACAAAGTAAAAGCCGATTTCGATCTTTTGACCAAATCGCGTTGTGAAGAGGCTGACATTACTACTTTTAATAAATCAACAAATGCAGTGAGCTACGAATGGTTTTTTAATGGATCGACTTATAGTAAAGATAAAGACGTAAGAGCAAATGTTGATTTCTCATCAAGTAATTTATTTAAACTAATTGTTCAATCTTCTGATTTGTGTTTGGACAGTTTAGAAAAATCTATCGTAATTAACTCAGTAGAAGAATTTAAAACGGGTTCCTTTCCCAATGTTTTCACTCCAAATGGAGATGGTGTAAATGATTTATTGGATTTTAATTTAGATGATGATTTAAGTCAATGTTCTCAAGTATATGTATACAATAGGTGGGGAGTTTTGGTTTTTGAAACTAGAAAAGGACACCCCATTTGGGATGGCCGAACTTTCAGCGGAAACCTAGTTACAGAAGGAGTTTATTTCTATCATTTAGTTGTAAACGGAACTGACTACAAAGGATATATTACAGTACTCCGATAATTTTAAGTTCGTTATAGAACTGAAAGTCTGAAATTAAAACGGATAAAGAAAATTATTTTAGAGGTTTCAATAAATCCTCTAATCCGTTCAATCTTATTTCGTACATAGTTTGAAGTAACATACCCATTTTACCCTTTGGGAAAGCACTTTCACGTGCCATCCATTCTAAATAAAAAGAAGGGATTTCACAAATAATGGTGTCTTTATATTTACCATAAGGCATTTTGGTTTTAGTTAGAAGCGGAAGTATTTCAGAATTCATCATTTCACTCGCTGGTTTATTTCTTTAAATTTTTCGTTCAAGGCTTTAAATTCCACTTTTCCATTGAACTCGTTTAAATGCTCTACTATTCCTAAAGATTTTCTAATTCTAGCTTCTTCATTTTTTAACTTTCCAACCAAAAAAATCAAGTTTCTTTGATTGCCAGGCGTAAGATTATGGAAATGGATATTAGCTTCCTCGTCTTGTTCCAACATGAGCGAAAACTCTTCTGGCATAGGCACACCATATTTACTCGTTTCTAGTTCTATTTTTACATCTACCAACTCTCCTTCAGTTAGTTTTAATTTAGTGCGAATTTCAGAATTTAGAACCAAATAACGCACAACCCCTTTGCTTTTTACCGAAACATGACTTTCCATTTTCTGGTTATAAGTCACTTATACTCTAGGGCTTTTTTTCTCCCCTAATTCAGGAGTTAAAGATTCAGGAATGAAAATAATAAAATACCAACCTAAACTTGAATCGTGTTTAGTTAATGGTGCTTTAAAATTTATATTCATTAAGCGACAAATAAATTACATGCTTGGCAATCTTGGCGGTTCCATTTGGTGACTTCCATCACTAGGTTTTCTGTTCTTTTCTGAGCCATCGTATTCAAAAACTTTGCTTTTCGATTTATCTTTTAGAATTCCTTCCTTGCTATAAATCAAATGGTATAGTCTTCTTTTTTTCTGAATATCAATTCTAAAAATAAGATCCCCTACTTTGTCCACTTTTTTAGCTGATTTTATTATTTCATATTTGGCATAATCAGAAACAATTTGTGTGGAAATAGTATCGAGAATTTCATTTGTTTTAATTTCCGTCCAGTTGCTTTGTGCAAAAGATTTAATAGACAGTGTAAGAATTGAAATAATAAAGAAGTATCGCATTGCCGCGAAGGTAGTTTTTCTTGCTTTTATAACTCACCTTTGTGGTGAACTAGTTCAAATAAACATTAAAACAACTATTGTTTCCTTGGTATTTTAAGGCTTAATTATCTAGGATGTTTTCCCAAAACATTTCCTCTTTTTCACCAATTGGATTTTTCGAAAATAAGTGTCTAAAAAAGGCCTTTAATGCTAAAACTCCAACTCGTCAACCAATTCAAAAGTAATTGGGTTTACCACTTCCATTTTAATCTTTTTGCCAGCTACATGAAATAGAACAACCACATTCTGAGTGGAAAAATTACTTACCATGGCACTCCAAGGGGTTTTTTCCTGTGCATAATAAGGTGCACCTGCCGAGCCATTGTTAATTTGCCAAATAGATCGTTTTAATTCAATTTTATCCAGTGAGTATTCAGCAGGATAAATTGGTGTTGCATTACTTATAAAAGTTTTTGCATAATTATGTTCGTCTCCGGTGAGTAAAGCTTTCACTTTGGTGGATTGATTTACAAGAATTTCTAAGAGTTCATCTCTTCTCTCCAAAATTCCTTTGTCAACTGCTTTTCCAGCGATATATGGTCGCGGCTCATTATTTCCTTTGTACCACATGTCATCCGTTAAATGTCCTCCATTTGGAAAAAATGGCGTGTGTAAGCTCACAAAAACATGCTGTATCTCTTTATCATTTTCCAAATCTTGAATTTTCTTTTTTAACCAAGCCAATTGGTTATCCATTATATACCCGTGTAAGTTTCCTCCAGTTTTCGGATTGTTCCATAACATGGGTGCATACCAATAATTAGAATTGAGAACCACCACCTCCACATTGCCGTAAGAATAAGAGTAAACCGTTTCTGAGTAATCCGGAAAATCAATTCGCTCTGGATTGGGATCGTATTTGTTTCCATCTTCTGACTTCAATTCACTTATCGGATTACAAAAATTATCTGCAAATGCCTTCTCCGATGATTCAGTTTCAAATGGAAACTTGTCTACTGACACCCATTTTTTACCTGATTTATAAGTATTTACCAAGGCCTCGTGATTTCCCATTCCAATATAAACTGGTTTGTAATGTGAAAAGGGTTCCAAACTTCGTTTCCAATTGGCATATTGTAAATCCATTTCTTCTCGATTGGTTAAATATCCATTAATCATATCGCCGGTAAATTGCATAAAAGCAACATTTCGCAATTTATTAAAAGCCATTATTCTATTCATAACATAAGCATTGGCACCATAAAGATCGCGCTCTCCTCCTCCTTGCCCACTTCGTGAATCGCTGGCATAAGAAAAGGTAAATGGAGATTCACTTCCTCGATCTGGAGATGTTTTAAGTGAAAAAACGCGGGACTGAATCTCCTCAAATTCATAGAGATAAGTGGTGTTAGGCCCTAAATTTTCCACTACTATTTCGTGCACCAATTTTTCAGAAGAAGCAATTATCTTATTGTTGATTCTTAAAGCTGTTTTTGCAGACTTATTCAAAACGATTCTCACAACTGTACTATTTGAAGTTAAGCGATGTAAAGTAGGCCCCTCAATAATTGTGGGTTTTACCTCAAACTCTTTATCGTATTCAAATCCAATACGACCGTCATACAACAATGCTCCTTTTCGCGAAAGAACTCGATAAGCAACCAAACCGTGTTTAGACTTCTCCCAATTTACCATATCGTACTTGTTTTTAAGAGAAAGAATATCAATTTCCGCCCTACCCTTTCTGATAATAGCACTTAACTTAAAATAAACAGGAATGGGATATTCCTCTTTTTTTATATTGATAAAGCCGTAGCAGATCTTTCCTGAAAATGTTGAGTCTTTAAAATCAAAAGAAAAGCCATTTTCAGTGCCGCTTGGTGCATTCACCATTTGTTTAAGCGAATACCCTTTTCCCCTTTGAATTTGAGAATAAATAGAACCGCCGTATTGGAAATAACTAAATGAATCTGTGGTTTTTAAGTTGGTATAAACATCTGGTATTTTTTGGGCAAATGTCGCAATTACAAGAAAACTTAAACAGATAAAAGTGAAATATCGCATGTCAAAAATTAAGAATACAAGAATAGTATAAGAAATTACTAAAATCTAGAATTATTTTCGTTGGGCAACGATTTGAAATACGTAAAATCAAAAGTAAAATAAACGATAATTTCAGACTGGTTTCTTAACATTGACCAAATGAAAACTAATCGCCAAAGCTGCAACATTTATTATTCTCTCCATTTACATTCGTCTTATGGTAATAGATGATAATTTTGACCTAACTTCTTATAATTCATTTGGAATATCAGCTCGTTGCAAACACTTTTGTTCCATTTCCAATGAATCTGAATTAAAGGACTTACTGCAAAATCCTCAATTTAATAAACTACCTAAACTTCCTCTTGGAGGTGGAAGTAACTTGCTTTTAACTCAGGATTATAATGGTCTAGTAATAAAAATAGACATTAAAGGAATTGAAAAAACTAAGGAAGACGAGAACTACTATTACTTAAAAGTTGGAGCAGGAGAAAACTGGCATCAATTTGTATTGCATTGCATGGACAATAATTGGGCTGGAGTAGAAAATCTTTCTCTAATTCCAGGTAATGTTGGAACCGCCCCATTGCAAAACATTGGCGCTTATGGCATAGAAATAAAAGATGTAATTGACTCCGTTCAATATTACAATACTGAGAAACAAAAAGAAGTTGATTTAGAAGCTAAAGATTGTGAATTTGGTTATAGAACTAGTATTTTCAAAACCACACTCAAAGGAAGTTCCTACATTACTTATGTAAATTTTAAACTACCAAAAAAACCAAATTTAAAAACCGAATACGGAGCTATTAAACAAGAATTAGAAAATAAAGGAATCCATTCGCCAACAATAAAAGACATTAGCAACGCTGTAATAGCAATAAGAAGCTCTAAATTACCTGATCCTCAAAAGATTGGAAATGCGGGTAGTTTTTTCAAAAATCCAGTTGTAACCGCAGAAGTTGCGCGAAAATTACTTGGGAAATATCCAGAGGCTCCAAATTATCTTGTTGGAGATAATGAAGTGAAAATTCCTGCAGGATGGCTGATTGAAACTGCTGGCTGGAAAGGAAAAACCTTTGGGGATTCTTTTGGAGTGCATAAAAACCAAGCCTTAGTTTTGGTCAATTATAAAAATGCTACAGGCAAACAGATTTATGATCTTTCACAAAATATTTTAGAAGATATAGAAACAAGATTTGGCATCTTGTTAGAACGTGAAGTAAATATCCTATAAATGTCACATCAACAATGACTACTCGAATGAACACAATACATTTGAAGAGTGAAGCGTTACCTTGGTTTTTCAGTTAATTATGAAACAATTCTTTTTTTTAATTTCCACTCTTTTTAGCTTTTACTCTTTTTCACAGAATAGTGTAGAAGGTGAAATAAGAGATGCTATCACTAAAGATGTTTTACCCTTTGTTCATGTTATTGCCAATGAGAATGGAAGGGGCACAGCCACAAACATTGACGGTGAATTTACATTAGAATCCAATGGAAAAATTAGATTTATTCAGGTAAGTTATGTGGGTTACGAAAAGCAAACTTTCACTCCTAGATCCAGTGGCAAAAATGTAATTCTTCTAAAAAAAGTAAACTTCAGTTTAAGAGCTGTAAATGTATATCCGGGCGAAAATCCAGCGCACGCTATCATCCAAAAAACGTATGCCAATAGCGACAAAAATAACCCCATGAAAAGTGGCGCTTTTGAGTACGATACCTACATGAAAATGAAGGGCATAATTGATATGGATAGCGTTGCCCAATCAGACACTAATGACTTGGATAGTTTTAGCCGCGCGAAAAAGAAAAAGGGAAAAAAGAAAGCAACAAAAGAGGCGGTAATAAGTTTTTTAGAGACTTCGGATATTTTCATAATGGAAACGGTAACCCACAGAAAATTTAGACCACCAAATTTTTCGAAAGAAACCGTTATTGCAACCAAGATTTCTGGATTTAAAAACCCGAATTTTGGATTACTCACCTCCCAAATGGGCTCATTTACTTTTTATGACGAAAAGTTCGTTTTTGGAAACCGAGAGTATAAAAATCCTATATCAAAAAATAGCATTAACAAATACCTTTTTATTTTAGAAGACACAACCTTCAGTGGTCAGGACTCTACATTTATTATTTCGTTTCGTCCTCGTCAAGGTAAAAAATTCGATGGTTTAAAAGGTCTTTTATATATAAATTCAAATGGCTATGCTCTTGAAAATGTAATAGCAGAGCCCACGGAATATTTGGATGGTGTGAATGTGAGCTTGCAACAGAGTTATGAATTGGTAGAAGGCAAACGCTGGTTTCCGTCTGAAATTAAAACCGACTTTACCATGATGTTAGACACTATTGATACCAAGGTAAATTTTGTGGGTACCCTTCGTGGTTTTTTTCTAAACATAAAATTGGATCCCGTAATCCCCAAAAAAGAATTTAGTCATATTGCTGTTGAAATTGACCCTATGGCATCTAAAAAGCCAGATTCGTTTTGGGAGGATCACAGAATTAGTGAACTCACAGAAAGAGAGAAAACTACCTATGTAAAAGTAGACAGCCTCAGCAAAGAGTTTAATATTGAACGTAATTTTTTTGTACTCAATAGTCTGTTGAGCAGTGTGGTTCCTTATAAATTCATTGACTTTGATTTAGATCGCGTATTTCGCTTTAACCGATACGAAGGATATGGTTTGGGACTTGGCATCCATACAAACGGAAAGTTATCGAAGCATTTTAAGCTTGGTGGCTATTTCAATTACGGATTTGGGGACAAAACATGGAAATACGGTTGCGATTTCTCCTATTTACCTATAAAAGGAAAAGAACTAGAGTTTAATGCTTCCTACATTAAAGATGTAGTGGAAACTGGAGGAACAGAGTGGTACATAAAAACAAAATCTGGTTTTTCAAGCGCAGCTATGCGACCGTTTTTCATTAGTTTAAAAGATGAAAGAGAACGTTATCAATTTGGAACTCAGTTTCGGACTTTAAATTATTTACAAACCTTTTTATTTGCAAATTACGACTTAAGAAAAACAATGGACAATTCGTTGTATTACAACGAATTAGTAGAAATACAAAATACACATACCACAGCTGAAATTGGAATCCATTTAAGATATGCTTATGGTGAGTCTTACGTTCCAATAAATGGAAAAATCTATTCCAAAGGAACTAAATCTCCCATTTTTCACTTTAAATATACCCACGGAATTAGTGGAGTCAATTTAGGTGATATCGGGCCTGTTAGCCAATACGATTACAATAAAATTGATTTTAAAATTATTAAACTTTTCAAATGGAGAGCTTTAGGTAAATCTGCTGCTAGTCTTAATTTGGGATACTCAGATGCCAATTTGCCAAAAACATTTCTGTATAATGCCCCTGCAACTTATTACTCAGAACTTCCAATAGCAGTTGGTCAATCCTTTCAAACCATGAGGGCAAACGAGTACTTTGCCGAAAAGTATTCGCATTTATTTTTATCCCACACGTTTCCAAAAATAAATACCAAATTAAAATGGTTTAAACCTACTCCGGTCATTTATCACAATATGGGAATTGGAGAACTTTCCGGAGCAAACAAGGATAAAAACTCGGCAATTCAAGATTATTCAAACGGTTACTTTGAATCAGGTGTTGGAATAAACAATCTTTATTCGGCCAATATGATTGGTTATGGAATTAGTGTAATGTATCGATATGGACCCGAATCATTACCCTATGAAATTGATAATTGGGCTATAAAATTTTCTTTTGGAATAAGTTTGGATTTTGGAGGAACTACAAGCCTAGAATTTTGAAAAATCTAGTTTGCTGCCTGAATAATATCAATTAATACTGGTTTTAATCCACTAAAGAAAAACTCAACAGCAATAACCATAACTATCAAACCCATTAAGCGCATCATTACTTTATTGCCAGTATTTCCAATTACTTTTAATATTTTAGAAGAACTGAGCAGCACTAAATAGGTTATGAGTAAAACAAAAGCCATAACTGAAATCAATACAGCTTTTTCTGAATAATTACCCGTATCTCGCATTAAAACAATAGCGTTAGTAATTGCCCCTGGACCGCAAATCATAGGTATACCCAATGGAGTTACTGAAATATCGTTTACATACTCCTTGACTTCGTCTCCAGTAACTTTAGTACTTGCCAAACGAGCCTGTAACATATCCATTCCCATAATAAAGAAGATAACCCCACCAACCATGCGAAGGCTATTTAAAGAAATGCCAAAAAAATCAAATAATAAATTACCGGAAAAAGCAAACAACAACAAAGTTAAAAATGCAACAAGAACAGCTTTCAGAGCAGTTTTTCCACGTTCATGTTCATTTAGTTGACCGGTCATGGTCATGAAAACTGGCATGGTTCCAAGTGGATTAATAAGAGTGAAAAAGCTAGTAAAAACTAGTATACCAAATGCCACTAAATCTCCGTTCATAAGAGTGTAATTAGATATTTGAGAAAATTTGTTTTATTAATAAAACAGGAAGAACCTGCATTTTATTTACCCTTTTCAGGCAAATCTTCTGCAACAACAGTTTCTGCTTTTTTCTTCTTAGGTTTTTCTTCCTTTTCAATTACAATTTTTCCTTTTTCTAAAAGAAGATTGTACCATTTAAGAACTTTCTTAATATCGGAAGCATAAACACGTTCTTCATCATACTCTGGCACAATACCCAAAAAATAATCTCGGATTTCAGCACCTGATGATTTGGGAGTTACACTGGTTGTCGCCCCGTTTTCCAATTTAAAAAATCGTGTAAAAATTTCAGCCAATGGAATGTCTTCATCTTCTCCGTAAATACTAATTTCTTCCAAAGCGGAAATTTGTTGGTTGCTATAGGCCGGTATTCTTTTGCCGTCTAATAAAGACTCTACAACAACTCCATTTTTTGTTTGACCAACAAGTTCAAACAATCCACCTTTTCCACTTATTGATAATATTTTACTTAAATCCATTTTTTGATATTAGAATGCAAATATAATTTTGAATCTCAGCATTTCGCATTAATATTTTATGAGTTTTTTCACAAAAACAATCTTATTGGAATTTACCCTTAAATAATAGCTTCCAGGCACTAATTCCGAGATATCTAATTTCTGCGTTTTTTGATTTTCAATATTTGTTTCCAATACCAATTTTCCCGAAAGTGAATATACTTCTACTTGACCAGTAAAGTTCTCAACAAACAGAAGATTAACTAGTTTAGGAGCAGGGTTAGGATAAATGTTTAAAGAATTATTAAGTTTATTTTTTTCTTCTAAGAGATCTGGAACTCTATTATTCATGATCCAAAAAGCAGTATCCGCAGCATTTTGTAAATCTTTGAGGTTATCTGCAGCCAATACGGCAAACTGAACAACTAAAGAATCTCCAGTTTTTAACGAATGGAAACCAGTACCCATTATTTGTAACACATCATTTCCACCAGATTGATTTCCCGCTTTTTCTCGGTTTGTGCTGAGTGTAATAAACTTTTCAACTTTACTAAATACATCGTTGTCGGCAATGTCTATTCCACCAGCCCCACCATTAATATGATCAATGGAGTACGCTTTTCTTCTATCTGTATTATTCAGTAACTGAACACCACAATAAGGTCCAATCCCTTCTGTAGAATGTGTATAAGCTAAATACCGAAACCCATCGTATTCTGCTCTATTTTTATCAAAGTCTTCAATATCCCAATCAGCCAAAAGCCCTACATGTAGATCAATAGTATAGCTATTCAAAGATTTTAAAGTGTATTCCAGTATCATAAAATTTTCTCGACTTAATTCTCCTGGCCAAGCAAAAGCTTTTTGGGTTATGATTAATTCAAGCTTATTATTTTTACTAGTCGTATCTGTAAATTTCCCTTCTAAAGAAAATGGAATACCGTTTTCTGAGCTTCTGTTTAATGCATTTATAGTGGTAAAATCAGTTTGTTCTACATCTCTAACCCCTCTAATTCTGTCGGCTACTACTACTCCACCTCGTGACATACCAACCAGGAGCCCACCTTCGTAAAGTAATTGGCTACCACCTTTATAAGTAAAGCCTACTCCCTCTTTTTGAGAATATCGATACCAACCAAAGGTTCCCCTATTTCCAAGGGCAGTTTTGATTTTTGAAGTTTCAATAATTTGGTAAGCTGTGTTTGCAATAAAGTCGAAGGCAAAAATACTGGTGTCTCCATTTTCAACTAAACGCAAACTAAAACCCAACTTCTCATTTTGAGGAGCAGTACTTTTAATCCGAACTTTAAACGGATTAGCAGAATTAGATACTGTATCGTTTTTATTAATGATTCCAAGGTTTTGAGTTCCTATGAGTACAGTACTATATAAGTTTTCAGAATTTAAAATTGCTGTAACATTGGATGATGTTGCCAGGTAATTCGCAACATCAATTATCACTTCAATGGAATCTCCTGATTCAACGACACCATTTACGGGTTCATTTATTTTAGTTTTTACTAGTTCAGGATATGCGGAACCAGTATATGCAACTGCATTGCCTATATGGAGCATCCCAGCTCCAAGCCTCCCTAAATATTGTCCATTTTGACCATTTCCATAAATGTTTTTGGACGTTGATTTTAAAACAGCTGATAATTCTTGAGGGTTTAAATTTGGGAATTTATCCATCAAAAGTGCAGCAGCTCCTGATACTATCGCAGAAGAAAGAGAAGTGCCTGTATTTTTTATATAACCATTATTGTTATTTGTAGTTTCAATCTGAAGTCCTGGGGCGCTAATATTTGCCTTAAATCCATAATTAGAGGTGCCAACCTTAAAACCATTGTTGTCTACCGCAGAAACGCCTAATACATACGGAAACATAGCAGGGTAATTATTATCATCATCCGCTTCATTACCCATTGCAGCCACGACTAAAGATCCTTTGTTTAGGGTTGCGTATTTTACCATATCGAATCCGAAATTGCTATATGCCTTAATGTTCCACGAACAATTAATGACTTTACAACCCATATCAGCTGCGTATTTAATGGCTTCGTATCCATAAACAACTTCATTGAGCGAATTAGTAACCACAATTGGAAGAATCATACTGTTATAGCCAACGCCGGCTATTCCTTTTGTGTTGTTAGTAACAGGTGCCATTGCACCAGCCATTTGCACACCATGACTCGTTGACGAATATTGAATGTTATCTGTTTTTGTATCAAAATTCCATCCTTTAAAATTATCGGTATAGCCATCGCTATCATCGTCCAATCCATTAATGGAATCTGAGCTATTCAAATAAAATTTTCCTTGAAAATCTTCATGATTGGTATCTACTCCACCATCTAATAATCCTATGATAATTGAACTACTTCCTTTTGTACTATCCCATGCCTGCTCTGCGCCAATTGCCTGTAAATAGGATTGTTGTGTATATCTAGTATCATTTGGTGCAAAGGCTAACCGACCTATATATCGAGGTTCGGCATATTCAAAAAAGCCGGTTTTATTGAGCAAGAGACCCAATTTAAGAGGAGAATAATTATTCGAATAACTCACTTCATAGATAAGGGTAACATCTATTTGGCCGCTTTCTGGATTTTCATGGTTGTCTTGAAATAGGCGTTCGGGAGTTGTTAAATCCATTTTTTGCCACAGCTCTACCAACTTAACATGATCTGGTTTTCCATTGGAGAATAATTGACGATTTTCCCGGTTTAGCTTAACAATTAGAGTTGATTCTTGAAAATTTTGCGCTCCCAGTTGAAGTGTCAAAACACACAACAAAAAAAATATTGAGTTTTTAAACGGAAACGTTATCATTTTGCAAAAATAGGGATTGATGGAGTTAGAATATACCGAATGTGTGAGTGGAATAAAAAAATCACTTTGCTTTTGACCACATACCATTAAATGAATCCTAATTTTATTCTTAATTCGCTCAAGCCGCTTTCCCTCGCACAAACTGGCTCAATCTACTCTCAACAGATTGCCCTTTTTTGCTCTTCCCAATAGCTATCAGGAGAAAAAGTAAACAAAACTGCATTTGGAACTTTTAATGTTCTTTTCAAAAAAATACCTGAATAATCTTCCATAAGGTGAAAACTCTCTCTTTTGATATTTTTTGAAATCGACATTTCTCTAACCTCCATGTTCCTTTTGCTTTGCAAACGCAATTCCGGTTAAGAAACATCTAGAACTGCAAAAGCTCCTAGCCAGATTCAAAATGGGTTGATTTAGTACGATTATTTTGATTCCAACTTTTCTTCTCAAACAGCCATAGAATAATCTTTACTTTATTGCTCAAGCGCAAGTCCTTTTACAAATAAATCTTCAATTCTACCGTCTTTAAATCGGTAACATTTTAACTGACGATTAAAAACCTGGGGTTTTACAATGGATTTTCCCAACAACATTCTTGCGCATTCTTGTAATCCTTCTGTAATGGCAGGGTGAGGATAAATAATATTTGCCAATTCTCTTACCCCTTTTTTCAAGGCTATAAGCAATGCAACAGATTCAATGGTAGTACTGGCTTGATCTCCTACAGCACGTAATCCAATTATTTTCATTTCGTCATCGTCCGTTACTATTAGTTTGAAAAAACCTTGACATCGTCTTTTCGCAATAGCTCGGTTTACAAAACGATAATCCATTAATGCCATCTTATAGTTAATTCCTTCCTTACGGCATTGACTTTCGTTTTTACCTACTCCAGCTACCTCTGGGTTCAAAAACATAATGGTGCTGATGTTATCGTAACTCATAGGAGCGTCAATGGCATCATACATTCTTTCCACAGCATAACGCCCTTCCATTTCAGCAATATTTACCAAAGCTATATCCGCTGTAAAATCGCCAACGGCATAAATATTTTCAAGCGAAGTTTGAGTTTCATCATCAATGGCAAATCCTCTGCTATCGAGTTTCATACCTACTTCTTCCAATCCGAGGTTTTCTACATTAGAAACCCTTCCAATAGAAATAAGTGCTTTTTCTACTGTATGTATTTCTTCACGCCCATCGGTATATTCCAAAGTATATTCAACTTGTCCGTTTACAATTTCCATTTTTTTAAGACTGGAATTTTTGTGAATCGTGACACCTTGTTCTACCAAATTATTCGAAACCATAGAGGCAATATCCTCATCTTCAAATGGTAATATTCTATCAGCTTTGTCAATTAAAAAGACTTTTGTTTTTCCAAAATTGGAGAATATGGTGGCGAATTCGCAGCCAATAACTCCGGCTCCCATTATTACAATACTTTTAGGGAAATCATCGAAGCTTCCTATTCCATCACTGGTAACAACTATTTTTTCGTCAATTGGGAAACTAGGTAAATTACGAGGTCGAGAGCCCACTGCCATTACAACATTGTCTACATCAAACACCTCAATCATTCCCCCTTCTTGAGCAACTTCTACTTGGTGTGCAGTTTTTAATTTTGCTCTACCTTTCACAAAATGAACCATTTCCATGCGCTCTAAAGCCTGGATTTGTTCCATTATTTGGCTGTGTTTTTCGTTTTCGGCTTTGTGCATTTCACCAATCACCATTTTGTAATCGAGGTCGCTATCAAAAACGTAATAGCCGTATTTATTGGACTGAACCGTTTTGTAATTTTCGGATAATTCCCACAAGGTTTTAGAAGACAGCGCACCGTTAAACACTCCTGCCCCTCCTACTTTATTCTTTTCAATAATTAAAACTCGTTTCCCTAAATCAACCGCGCGCATGGCGGCAGCAATACCTGAAGGACCAGCTCCTATAACACAAACATCAAAATGCATATACCTAGATTTGAATAGGCAACTAATGTAAGGATAATTTATTTATTCCCTGAAAATTTTCATTGTATTTGTGAAAGCGCTAACTCCCTATCAGTTACTATTGACCCAAAATCAGCTTTTTAATATTTCAAAACCTTTTTATAATATTCTCCATTTACTATTAGAAAATAAACTCCCGGTTTTAGCGAATCCATATTTATTGTTTTTTGGTTCTTTTTCGAGATATTTCAAAATAAAAAAATGATTTCCTTCTAACATTAATTACCTAAAAAACCAACTGAAACGCACCGAAATTGCACCTACTTTTGCACTCGGAAATGAAACGAGTTGTTGTAGGTTTAAGTGGAGGAGTAGATAGCAGTGTAACTGCACTATTACTCAAAGAACAAGGTTATGAAGTAATTGGCATGTTTATGAAAAACTGGCACGACACTTCCGTAACAATTTCTGACGATTGCCCTTGGATTGATGATAGCAACGATGCTCAATTGGTAGCAGATACATTAGGAATTCCTTTTCAAGTAATTGATTTGAGCGAAGACTACAAAACACGAATTGTAGATTACATGTTTCATGAATATGAAATTGGCCGAACTCCAAATCCAGATGTACTCTGCAATAGAGAAATAAAATTCGATATTTTTTTGAAAGCTGCCATGCAATTGGGAGCTGATTATGTTGCCACGGGTCATTATTGCCGTAAAGAAGAACTAGAAGTAGATGGCAAAGAAGTATACAATCTTCTAGCTGGAAAAGATGATAAAAAAGACCAAAGTTATTTTTTATGCCAACTGAATCAATACCAGTTGAGCAAAGCTCTTTTTCCGATTGGGGATATTGAGAAACCTCGAGTTAGAGAATTAGCCGCTGAAGCAGGGTTAGTAACAGCCGATAAAAAAGATTCGCAGGGTTTGTGTTTTATCGGTAAAGTACGGCTTCCTGATTTCTTGCAACAACAACTTAAACCCAAACAAGGAAAAGTGATTGAGCTTCCCGAAAACTTAGCTCAATTTCAAAATAAAATTAAATTCAAAGAGAATTATTCGCGAAAAGAACTCATTGAATTGTCTGCACCATATTCTCTCGATCCTTCTATGGGAATTGACAAAGGAAACCATACTGGAGCACACTATTTTACAGTTGGGCAAAGAAAAGGATTGGGAATTGGGGGAACTCCATTACCCTTGTTCGTCATT
>CAWUST010000068.1:0-14740 GCA_963925495.1 uncultured Flavobacteriales bacterium
GGTGATATTGAGACTGGAAAACTATCGATTGAACCTGGCGCAAATTTTACAGGAAACTGTAGTATGGGCGCGGTTATCAAAGATATTTCTGCCTCTTCAGAAGAGCTTCGAGAAAAACAAGCATAATACCGTTTCGAGACCTTGTAAAGAAATTTTAACATATTCTTGTCTATACAATTGAATTTCTTACTTTTATTGTTCATATACTAAATCTCTTTTTATGGAAAAAGTTTATACCTTAATTGTCGAATCACTGACTGAAATCGTTGAACTTGCAACATACAATCCATTTATTCTTATCGTATTCGCATTACTTGCAGCCTTTGGAATTCTAGGTCAATTAGTATTATATTACAAATGTGGATTACCTGGATTAGCGTGTATTGTTCCGTTTTGGAATGTTGTAGTATTTCTTAAAATTATGGGACGCCCAGCTTGGCAATCGATATTTATTATGGTTCCACCATTAGTAATAGCCTATGTAATTCATAGCTCAATGACCGCTGAGCCAACAATGTTGATGAATATAGCATTTATAGTTTCAGTTACAGTTCTTGTCGTTTTTGTAGTAATTGTTTACGTTGAACTTTGCAAGTGTTTTGGCAAAAAAAACATTGGAAGTTATATAACTGCATTGCTCTTTAATGGGTTTTATGTGATGTATTTAGGAATGTCTGGTGACACTGAATATAGCGGCCCACTATACGGCCCAAAGGCTAAAAATTAAAAGCTTTAGAAAAACAAAGCTTTTAATTCATTGGCGTCACTTGGTTTCATTTTACCAGCCAAAATTAAACTAAGTTGCTTTCTTCTTAAGGCGCCATTATATCTATCTTTTTCTTCTGTTGTCTCAGGCACTAGCTCTGGAACCTCAATGCTGTTTCCATTTTGGTCTACTGCCACAAACGTATAAATAGCTTCATTACTCTTTGTTTTTTGCCTAGTGCTTTTAGAATCCACACAAACATCCAAAAACACTTCCATTGAAGAAGTAAAAGCCCTAGAAACCTTTGCTTCTATAGTGACAATATCACCTAAGCCTATTGGACTATTGAAGGATACATTGTTTACACTAGCAGTAACTACAACCCTTCCACAGTGCCTGTGTGCGGCAATAGCAGATGTTATATCCATCCAACTCAACAACTGTCCACCCATTAAATTTCCTAACGTATTTGTATCATTTGGCAATACAATTCTAGTGCTGGTGGTTTTAGATTCTTCCGCGTTTTTTTGTTTCATACAATGTTTTTTACAAAAGTATAAATACCCTAGCCCTATTTATGATATAAGCTAGGTACATTTGTGGCTTATTTTTTTTATGACATTTCAATATTTAAAAGCACTTCACCTAATCTTTATGGTCACCTGGTTTGCGGGACTCTTTTACATTGTGAGGCTATTCATTTACCATGTGGAAGCTGATAAAAAAGAGGATCCTGAAAAAACTATTCTCACCCATCAGTTTAAATTAATGGAAAAAAGATTGTGGTATGGCATTACTTGGCCTTCAGCAATTTTAATAGCTGTTTTTGCAACATGGATGTTGATTGAAAGCCCTCAATTCTTAACGCAACCGTTCATGCATTTGAAACTTACTTTTGTCGTAGCCCTTTACCTTTATCACTTCTATTGCCACCACATATTCAGACTTTTACAATCCGATATTATAAAATTTACTTCTTTTAAATTACGTCTATTGAATGAACTAGCAACCTTGTTTTTGGTCGCTATTATTTTCATTATTGTTCTCAGAGATACTATCAGTTTTGTTTGGGGTATGTTCGGAATTATTGGAATTGCAATCCTACTTTGGGCTGCAATAAAGATTTATAAATCAAAAAGATCTGCGGACTAGCCAACTTTTTGCGCATTTTTCTCGTCTGTGTACATGTGCACCTAAAAAGAGTTAAGTTTTTAAGCATTATCGGAGTCCTTATTTTAGGTTTTTCATCTTTAAACGCGCAAATATCTCGTAACGAACATCAATTAATTTTTCTTTCCTCACAATCTCTTTTTGAGCTTTCTGGCTCTATCACTGAAGGCCACTTCCAAATAGACTCTGCTATAGTCTATATCTACAGGGAACAAATTCAAGGTATTGTGGAACTTGTAGACTCTATTCATTCTTTTGGGTCAAAAGGGAAGTACAGTTTTAATAAAATGGTGCCTGGAACATACTATCTTCGGGCTAAACCAAACAACCCTAATAATGATTTCATTGACACGTATTATGGAGGAAGCGCTGTCTGGATAAATTCTAAGGCAATTATTTTACGCCAGAATATGACAAACAAAATCATTGACCTTTCCAAAGAAAGTGACTTTAAAGGCAATGCAAACATTTCAGGTAAAGTCGAATACGGAAAGGGAGATATTAATTTCCCTATTGGTGAAAACGCTAAAAATATTCCCGTTCTGGTAATGCAGAACAACACGGTAATTCGAAGAACTTTAACCGATTCAGAAGGAAATTTCAATATTAAAAACCTACCAATCATGAATTATAATTTGGTAGTCGACTATCCTGGAAAATCGATGGTGGGCCACCTTGTCAAACTTAATTCGAGTAAAACAAAAGTAGACGACCAAAACTTCATTCTTGAAAAATCCACTGTAAATTTCATAGGAATGAGTACGGGATTGGTTTCTGAAAAAAGTGAAACTCCATTGATTTATCCTAACCCCTGTAAAAACGAATTGTTTTTACAATACGTCGACGAACGGACTGCATATAGCATCCTAGATTATACAGGAAAAACGAGAATAACTGGAGAAAATGAGAGTTTGAAACCAATAGATGTCAGCATTTTGGAAAGCGGAACTTACTTTCTATTACTTGAAAGAAGTGGTGAGAGGAAAGTGGTTAAAATTACTAAAGACTGAAATTAAACAAAGAGTTGTGTTACAATAGTTTAATAGCTACATTTGACACACTCTTAAATTTATAAGTGGAAGTAAAAAAGGAAATACTGGGAAAATGCATGAAGGATGACCGCAAGGCCCAATTGGCTTTGTACAAATCATGCTATGGCATTTTACTTTCGGTTTGTTTACGATACGAAAAAAATAAGGAAGACGCAGAATTCTTACTAAATAAAGGATTCTTTAAGGTTTTAACTAAACTGCATTTGTTTAAAAACGACCGCCCTTTCGAAGCATGGATCAGAAGAATTATGATCAATGTTATTATTGACGAGTATCGTAAAACGAGTAAACGCCGAAACGTCGTTCAGTTCAGCGATATCCAATCTGTTGGGTCAAATGACAGCAGATGGGTAGAGTACAACGCTGCCGATTTGGACTTTGAAGCTGAAGAGCTTCTTAATATGGTTCAACAACTTCCACCCGAAAGTAGAAAAGTGTTTAACCTCTACACAGTAGAAGGTTATGCACATAAAGAAATAGGCAATATGCTAGGTATCTCTGACGGTACTTCAAAATGGCATTTGTCTTTTGCAAGGAAAAAATTAAGAGAAATGATTGCTAACGCTCTTGAGCGATCTAGCAATTCGTACTATGAACAAGGAAAGTAACGTAGATAAATTATTTCGCAATTCCCTTAAAGATAAGGAGTATACTTTTAACGAAGACTCTTGGGAATCTATGGAATCAATACTTGATGCTAGAACTGGCAAAAAAGTTTGGTATCGTAGAATTGGAATTGCATCAACTTTGCTTTTGTTAATTGCTACAACTTCTGCCATTTGGTATTCACAAACCTTTAATAACGATGTTTCTTTTCAAATGGCAGAATCATCATTCAACCCGGTGGAAAATGAAGGTCTTATAAAAACTCAAGCAACAAACCAAAATGACCGTGCGAGTAATATTACTGTAAAGGATAACAGAGATATATTTTCTAAAAAGGTAATTTCAGTTTCCAGTAAACCAAAGATTTCAAAATCAATTAATAATAATTCTTTTCAAAGGACGAAAGTTTTGATTGCCTTAATGGACAGAAAACCTAATCTATCTTCATTTGAAGCTCCCCTTCAAGCACAAAACTCTCTAATTAATGCAAAAGAAAATAATCCGATATCGAAGAATAAAAACATTGTTATAAGTCCTATTGAAAAAATAAAATACAATAATTACGAAACTCAAGATGAATTTTTAGAATTTGCCAAAACATCAACTGACCCTGTAGATGCAAAACTTATTGTAAATAAACGTCATGCTCTTGCACTTGCTCTAGGGAATACGTTCAATCGTGGTTTTTTCAATAATGCAGGCATTTTCGGGCATAATATATTAAATAGCATTGGCTTAGAATATACCTATCAATTAAATAAAAAAATGCTAATTGGATCTGGGTTATTTTATAAAAGTAAATCCGGAAATGGTCTTAACCATAATTATAATGAACAGCAATATGGTTTTGGAAGAACAGTTACCGAAACAGAAATCAATGTTAACTCTTTGCATTACATCGAAATCCCCTTATTTATTGATTTCCAATTTGGACATAAACATCACGTAAATGCTGGTGCCTCTTTTGGGTACCTAACAGGAGTTAGAAATAGAGTTAGTAAAACCAAAACAGAAACTTTAGAAGGAACACAAAAGACTTTTACAACCGAATGGGGAATGAAAAAATATTTTAACTCTGCAGACATAGGACTTAAAATAGGTTATGAATATGAAGTTACGAAAAACATTAAGGCGGGAGTAAATGCTCAATTTGGTTTGTTGGATGCCACTAACAATGTAAAATGGCAGAATTCTGAAAAATTCAACAATCAAGAGGTACAGTTTACTCTCAAATATAATTTTATTCGATTTTAATGCGTAATTGGATTCTAATCATATTATCCCTTTTAGTGATTTCTTCTTGTAAGAAAGTTGAAGAGCCAATATCAAGCACGGACAATCCTGATTTTTACATTAATGGACTGAAAAATGGTGTAGCTATTAATTTAGCTGCAGGTGATAATGATTACTACATGTTCACTTCGGCAGGAAAGGACTCTAAAGAAGTTTATTACCATACAGGTAGACTAGCAAATGCTAAGTGTTCGGGTATCTGCGGAGAAGAGTTTATCTTTCATTTTAAAGGAAACACAAATTCTCCTAGCGGAAATCAAGTGGTTAAGGAAGGAAACATTGATTTTACAATTGTAGAACCTAAACTTTTGTATGGAGTGAGTTTTAATTCGAACAGAACTTTTACCAGTAGAGCAATAGAAGTAGATTATAAATGGGATTTTGGTAATGGAAATGCATCAAACGAAATAAATCCCTACCAATTATTTGAAGCAGATCAAGATTTTTATAATGTGTCCATTCAAGTAAAAACATCTAAAAAAGTAGAAAGCAATTTAGTAACCAAAATTTACACCAATTCGGGATGTAAAACTTCATTTGACTTGGTGAAAAACGGCAGCTCAAGTCGATTAATTGCAAAACATACTGGTGGCAAGGTTGCTCAATATTTGTGGAAATTTGAAGACGGTAATACAGCATCGGTTGCTGAACTTGATTACGATTTCCGATCTATTAACGGTTCGGAAAGAGTTTGCCTTACCGTTATCGATGAATTTGGTTGTGTAAGCCAAAGTTGTCAAAACGTTATTGTAAATGAAGCTTTTGAATTTGTTGCAGCAAATTTCGATTACACAGTAGAAGAGATTAAACCAAAAAATGGTTTTGAACAATTTAATACTTTTAGCTTAGAGTATATTAACGAAAAAGGAGAAGCCTTCTTTACTAGTGATGCTCCAAACGATCAAATAATTAGAATAATATCCGTTGAAAAATACCCTAGCATGAATGAAGCTAGATTTCCAGTAAAACGAGTTCATTTTGCCTTAAGCGCTACATTGGTTTCAGCAGCTGGAAACACAATTGAATTTACCGACCTAGAGGGTTTTGTAGGTGTCGCCTATAAGGAAGAATAGCCCAATTTCACTCTCACTCTGCTCAATACTTTTGTTGCCGTAATTCTAGCTTTTTCAGCTCCTCGGTCTAAAGCTTGATCCAATTTTTCCCTATTTTCCATTAGGTCATTGTAGGTCTCCCGTTCAGCTTTAAAGTTCTCTAAAATGAGTTCGAACAATTCTTTTTTCGCGTGCCCATAACCATATCCTCCGGCTAAATAGTTTTTCCGCATTTTTTCCGTTTGTTCCTCTGATGCTAATAATTGATACAAAGTAAAAGCATTACAAGTATCTGGGTTTTTCGGATCTTCCAATGGAATACTATCCGTAATAATAGTTCCAATTTGTTTTTTTAATTGTTTTTCAGGTAAAAATATATTGATAATATTTCCTCTAGATTTACTCATTTTTTGTCCGTCAGTTCCAGGTATAAGCATTGTTGATTCTTGCACTTTATCTTTTGGAATCACAAAAGTTTCGCCCATTTGATGATTAAAAGAAGCAGCTACTTTTCGGGTCATTTCTAAATGTTGTAATTGATCTTTCCCGACAGGAACGTACTCTGCATCATACAATAAAATATCAGCAGCCATTAACATTGGGTAAGTAAATAAACCAGCATTTACATCTTCTAGTCTGTCTGCCTTATCCTTAAACGAGTGAGCTAATTGTAATCTTTGATAAGGGAAAAAACAACTTAAATACCAACTTAATTCTGCAGTTTCTGGAACATCACTTTGACGATAAAAAATAGATTTTTCTGGGTTTAGACCAAACGCTAACCACGCAGATGCAACACTGTAAGCGCTTTCTTCTAAAGTTTTGGCATCTTTAATTTGGGTTAAAGAATGCATATCGGCTATAAACAAGTAGGACTCATTATTTTGCTGATTTGCCAATTCTATAGCAGGTTTAATTGCCCCTAAAAGGTTACCCAAATGTGGTGTTCCAGTACTTTGTATTCCTGTTAATATTCTAGCCATAATGAATGACAAAAATAGTAGGATTCCATAATAAAATCTCTTTTGAAAGAGACCCTTGTAATCAGGAGGTTACAAGCCCAGTTTTTTACTATGGTACAACCCAAGAATTTATTAACTTAGTGTTTCAAAACTTTAGAATATAAAAGTGCTAATAGTGGAAGACGACCCTACCAATCGAATTATTGCAAATAGATTGTTTCAGTTTGATTTTGAGATAAGTAACGCAAAAAACAGCTCGGAAGCAATTGAAATATTTAAAAATGAAGACGTCAATGCTATTCTGATTGATCTTAAACTTGGCGCAGAATCATTAAGTGGTGAGCAGCTTATGCAAGAACTAAGGCAAAGTGAAAAAAGAAAAGGCGTAAAAATTATTGCAGTTTCAAGTTATTCTATGCCAGAAGAGGCTGGCATATTCATTAAAGCGGGCAAAGAAAAAATGGTAGAATCAATTAAAGGATTAATTGCTAGCTAAACCATGATTTTAATTCCAAAAACATCCGAATACATTCCTTATTTTGAAAGCTATATTTCCTTAGTAGATGGTGACGTAATTGAATCTCTATTATTTCAAGTTAAAATTCTCAAAGATTGGTTTTTGGCTTACCCAAATGAAAAACTGGATCTATCTTATGCGCCAAATAAATGGACAACTAAAGAAGTGTTGCTGCATATGATTGATACAGAAAGAATTATGTGTTATAGGGCCTTTTCTATTTCTCGAAATGAAACTAATAACCTACCTGGATTTGATGAAAATGAGTACATAAAAAACGCCGACACTATAAACAAGCCCCTCAACCAGCTTCTCGAAGAATATTCACTTCAAAGAGCAAGTACTATTGCTCTTTTTAAAGGTTTTAATAAAAAAGAATTGTCCAAGGTTGGAATTGCGAATAATGCAGAAATAAGTGTAAGAGCAATCATTTACCTTTTAGCAGGACACGAATTACATCATTTTTCAATATTGAAAGAGCGGTATTAATTAATGTGCCTCTAACCAATTATTTCCAATTCCACTGTCTACAACCAACGGAACTGCTAATTTAAAGGCATTCTCCATTTCTTTCTCAACTATCGGTTTTATGATATCCATTTCGTCTTTTGGCACATCAAAAATCAATTCATCATGTACTTGCAAAAGCATTTTTGTTTTGTATTCAGTCTTCTGTAACCAGTTATGAATATTGATCATCGCTACTTTAATGATGTCAGCAGCAGAACCCTGAATAGGCGCATTTATAGCAATTCTTTCTGCTTGTGATCTTACCATGTGGTTAGCTGAATTAATGTCTCGTAAGCGAAGGACTCGACCCATAATTGTGGTACAAAACCCGTTTTCCCTTGCCTCCTCGATTGAACTATCCATATAACCTTTTACGCTTGAATATTTTGTAAAGTAAGAATCGATAATCTCTTTGGCCTCCCCTCTACTAATATTTAAATTTTGGGCTAAACCAAATGCCCCTTGACCATATGCAATACCAAAATTTACAGCTTTGGCCTTACTTCTCATCTCTCTATCCACGTCGTTCAATGAAACACCAAAAACCTTTGCTGCAGTAGCCGAATGGATATCTTCCTTGTTTTTAAATGCGGTAATCATTCCTTTATCTTTGCTTAAAGATGCTAGAATTCTAAGTTCTACTTGGGAATAATCAGAAGCTAAAAGAAGATGGTTTTCATCTCGCGCAATAAAGGACTTTCTGATTTCCCGGCCTCGTGAGGTTCTAACTGGAATATTTTGCAAATTCGGGGATTCCGAACTTAATCGACCAGTTGCAGCAATTATCTGATTGTAGGTTGTGTGTACTCGACCATCTTCCAAAATAAGTTGTGGCATCGGATCAACATAAGTATTTCTTAATTTAACCAATTCTCTGAAATCGAATAACTTAGCTACTATCTCATGGTCTTTCTCTAGCTTCTTTAATGTGTCTTCATTAGTAGAATATTGTCCTGTTTTGGTTTTTTTGGCCTTGTCACTTATTTTTAAATGATCAAATAAAACCTCACCAACTTGACGGGGTGAGGCTATGTTAAATTCCATTCCAGCTAATTGGTAAATATCAGCTTCTACCTTTTGGGCATCTTCAAGTAATTCAGTAGATAGAATTTTTAAACTTTCGATATCTAACCGTATCCCTTCCGCTTCCATTTTTGCCAAGACACCTAATAATGGCGCTTCCATATTTTGGAATAGCTCCATAAGTCCATTTTCAGAAAGCATGGGCTCAAAAAGTCTTTTTAATCGCAAAGTAATATCTGCGTCTTCACAGGCATAATCAGAAATGTCTTTTTGCGGAATATCCCGCATACTTTTCTGGTTTTTTCCTTTAGGTCCTATTAAGCTGGAAATAGGAACCGGGGTATAATTCAAAAATACTTCTGCCAAATAATCCATTCCATGTCTTCTAACATCAGGTTCTAATAGATAGTGTGCCAACATAGTATCGAAAAATGGTCCTTCTACTTCTACCCCATACTTTTTTAAAACTAGAATATCATATTTTAAATTTTGTCCAATTTTTTCCTTTTTTTCATCTTCCAACAAAAATTTAAATTCTTGAACGATGGCCGTCGCTTCTATTTTATCCACTGGAACAGGCACATAAAAAGCCTCAAAAGCGCTAACTGCAAACGAAATTCCCACGAGCTCAGCAGTCAAGGGATTCAAACCTGTGGTTTCTGTATCGAAACAAAATGAGGGTTGATACTTAAGAATACTTCTTAGAGATTTTCTTTTGTCTTCGGTATCTGTAAAATGATATTCATTATATGATTTTTCAAGACTGCCCACTCCATTGTCCTCTTCCAAAGAAGCTGACATTTCAACTTCTTCTTTAATAGTTTCGGTTGTAGGAGCTCCAAATAAATCCATTTGACCAACAACCACAGCGATTATAGTCGGAGCAACTTTAGATGAGGCCAAAGAAACCGTTTTGCCCAAAACACGCTCGGCCATTCTCCGAAACTCTAATTCTGTAAACAACTGATTTAAAACTTCAGGATTAGGTTTTTCCAAAATCATTTTTTCAGACTCAAATTCGACTGGAGCATCTAATAATATAGTTGCAAGTTTTTTAGAAAGAAATGCAAGCTCTTTGTTCGCCTCAACTTTTTCTTTCATTTTACCTTTAAGTTCACTTGTGTGCTCGTAAAGCCCTTCCATAGAACCATAAGCTTGTACAAACTTGGTAGCAGTTTTCTCACCGACTCCTGGGATTCCCGGGATATTATCCACGGCGTCACCCCACATTCCCAAAATATCTATCATTTGTTCGGGGTGGTTTATTCCATATTTCTCACAAACCTCTTTAGGCCCCATTACCTCAGGAGGATTGCCACTTCTTGCTGGTTTAAACATAAAGATGTTTTCCGTAACTAATTGGCCAAAATCTTTATCGGGAGTCATCATATAAGTCACAAAACCTTCTTTTTCTGCTTTTTTTGCCAAAGTGCCTATTACATCATCGGCTTCGTAACCTTTCGCTTCTAAAATTGGAATATTAAAACCCTCAATGATCTGTCTGATATAAGGCTCAGATAGTTTTATATCCTCTGGCGTCGCATCGCGGTTGGCTTTATATTCCTTGTATTCTTGTTTTCTTACATTTTCCGATTTATGATCAAAAACTACTGCTATATGCGTTGGTTTCTGTTTGTCGAGTAAGTCAAGTAATGTATTTGTAAATCCAAAAATGGCAGATGTGTTTAAACCTTTGGAGTTAATTCTAGGATTTTTAATAAATGCATAATATGCCCTGAAAATGAGCGCATAAGCATCGAGTAAAAAAAGTTTTTTTTCTTTTGTTTCTTCCGCCATAATACCATTTCTGTAAGCCATCGAAAATACAAATACATTTACTTGTTTAATCTTGGTATTATTGTCAATTCTAAATCTTTTCAAGAGTTATTAAATCCATAAAAAATCCCAAAACTGCATTAGTTTTTATCGCTTGTGTTTGTTTATAATTTTTCAGCGCTTATCGAATATTCGACAATGATAATGAAAACTGGATTTATACGATTACCATTGATGGAACTGGATTATTACATCTATTTGCCGTCCATCATTATTTATCACGATTTAAACCATAATTACCTAAACGAAAAAAAGCTAATTCAACGGTACGATAATCATCTAAGAGCTACGATTGTAGAATGAAGATTGACCAAAAATCCACAAAAGGAGCTGTTGTTTGTTCCGTAATTAACAAGAAGAAGGCTTGGAAAGCTCAAAACGTTAATCAAGAAATAAGAAGTGCCAAATACTTGGGAAAATGTTCACTTCGAGTTCCATATGAAGGACTTACTTTTGGCCAACGATTCTTTAATAAGATATACCTTGAATTATTCTGATTCTCCTGTTTGAATAGATGATGTTAAAATTAGATGATACACTTTAAAGTAGCAATGAAAATAGACAAACTCAGTATAATTATTCCTGCTTACAACGAGGAAAATACAATTCAATCCATTTTAACTGCATTATTAAATGTAGAATTAACTGACAACATTTCGAAAGAAATAATTATTGTAAATGACTGTTCAACAGACAGTACTGAATCTAAAATCAATGAATTTATTCAAGAACAACCTCAGTTAAACATTCGATACTTCGCACAAGATTTTAATGAGGGAAAAGGTGCGGCACTTCACCGTGGAATTAAAGAAGCCAGCGGAGAATATTTAATAATTCAAGACGCTGATTTAGAGTATGATCCGAGAGAATATAATAGTCTTTTAAAACCCATTATTGAAGGTTTTGCAGATGTTGTTTATGGTTCACGGTTTATTGGAGGAAACCCCCATAGAATCTTATTCTTCTGGCATTCCATAGGAAATCAATTTCTAACCTTTTTATCCAACATGTTTAACAATCTTAACTTAACCGACATGGAAACATGTTACAAATTGTTTAACACCAAAATGGTTCAATCGCTTGATTTAAAGGAAAAAAGATTTGGATTTGAACCTGAAGTTACCGCCAAGATAAGTCGTATTAAAAAAATAAGACTTTACGAAGTTGGTATATCTTATTACGGAAGAACCTATGCTGAAGGTAAAAAGATAAATTGGAAAGATGGAGTAAGAGCTCTTTATTGCATTCTCAAATATGGAGTCTAGCAAACCCATGCAAAACTCCTTTTCACTCTAGAGCTTTACAACTAATCTCAATAATTAAAAAACAACTTTCCTTAAAAAACCATTTCAGGAATTTCGCCCTCAATTACAAGCTTTCCTTCGGTGGCGTTTTGAATTTCTTGTACAGAAACTCCAGGCGCTCGTTCTATTAATTTGAACCCTCCTCCTTCAACTATCTCTATTACTGCTAAATTGGAAACAATTTTTTTAACGCAAGCAACTCCAGTTAATGGTAAAGAACATTCTTTTAATAGTTTTGATTCTCCACGTTTGTTGGCATGCATCATAGCCACAATAATATTATCTGCTGAAGCTACCAAATCCATGGCACCACCCATTCCTTTAACCATTCGGCCCGGAATTTTCCAATTGGCAATATCTCCGTTTTCAGAAACCTCCATTGCACCTAAAATGGTTAATTGAACATGCTGCCCACGAATCATTGCAAATGAAGTGGCTGAATCGAAAATTGCAGCACCTTTTTCTAAGGTAACTGTTTGCTTACCTGCATTGATTAAATCCGCATCTTCAGCTCCTTCAAAAGGAAATGCACCCATTCCTAAAATACCATTTTCACTTTGAAACTCCACATCAATTCCCTCAGGAATATAATTAGCCACAAGGGTGGGAATTCCAATTCCAAGGTTTACGTATTGCCCATCTTCTACTTCTCTCGCAATTCGCTGCGCTATTTGATTTTTATCTAATGCCATAACTTAAACTCTTTGTTTCACAGTACGTTGCTCAATTCTTTTCTCGTAATTTACTCCTTGAAATATACGCTGTACAAAAATCCCTGGAGTATGAATGTGATTGGGATCCAGTTCACCAACTGGTACCAACTCTTCCACTTCGGCAACGGTAATTTTTCCGGCCATAGCCATCATAGGATTAAAATTTCTGGCTGTATGTTTATATATCAAATTACCCGCTGTATCTCCCTTCCAAGCTTTTACAAAAGCAAACTCGGCATTTAATGCTGTCTCTAGAATATGTGGTTTTCCATTAAACTCTCTCACCTCTTTCCCTTCAGCAACTTCAGTCCCATAACCTGCAGGTGTAAAAAATGCGGGAATACCAGCTCCTCCAGCTCTGCAGCACTCAGCCAAAGATCCTTGAGGAATTAAATCTACTTCCAATTCACCACTTAGCATTTGACGTTCAAACTCATCGTTTTCGCCAACATAACTCGAAATCATTTTCCTAATTTGGTGTTTTTGAAGCAACAAACCCAAGCCAAAATCATCCACTCCAGCATTGTTCGAAATACAGGTAACATCCTTAACTCCAAGTCGAACTAATTCTAAAATTGCGTTTTCAGGAATGCCACACAAACCAAAACCGCCCAACATAAAGGTCATTCCATCATGAACTCCTATTAATGCTTCTTGAGCATTTTTCACTTCTTTGTTCATAGACGTAGATTTTGAAGTTCAAATGTAAATTATTTTCGACTGCTAAAGCCTTTGAAAGTCAGGGCAAACGCATTAAAAACTTAAGACTTTCAAAAGATATTTTACATCCCAACCAGCTTTTAGTCTTTTCCCTTTAATACCTTGCTTTAGCGAAGTTTCTTTCTTTAGTAAATTGAGGGCAATTTTAAGTAAAGTTGAGAAGTTTCTTGGTGAGTTACCCGTTCTTTTTCTTGAGGCATCTTCTCCAAAGGCAACATCAAGAGTCCAATGTAGTTTGTTTTCTATTGACCAGTGATACCTAATTGCTTTTTGAAAATATTCTGCTGTGGAGTCTATGCTAGAGATGTAATATCGGGTTGCTTGCTCCATTGGCTTATCGCTGTTTTTAAATTCCCTTGTACTTTCTATTCTAATAATAGACTTTAAATTCTTCCATTTTGCTTTGAATTCAATATCCTTCAAATCGGTTATGACACAGCAAACCCTAGTTTCTATTCTCCCGTGATTTCCTTCTATTGTTTCGTGTGTTTTGTCTGTTTTGGTTTTACTGAAACTGAACTCAGTATCCTCATATAGCGTTTTTTGATTGTTCTTTACGGCTAAAATATAATCAGCTTCATTATCTATTATACATTTAGCTATTTCAACCTGACACCCCATAGCGTCAATGGTCACAACAGTCTCTTTTAAATCTAATATCTCAATGAGTTGTGGAATAGCTGTTATTTCATTTGATTTCTCATCCGTCATTACTTGCCCCAACACCAAGTTGGCCTTACTTGCCCAAGCACTAACAATGTGAAAGGGCGATTTTTTACCCTTTGATTTTGCGCCTCTAATGGTTTTACCGTCAATGCTGATAAATTCCCCCATTTCAATTTTGACAGTACTTTGAAACCAATCAATGAAACATTTCTCAAATTGTTCGGGATCAATAATTGAAAACACTCTGTTAAACGTGTCGTGCGAAGGTATTCCGTGGGGTAGCCTTAAAAAACTTCTTAAAAAACTTTCTTTTATTTTAGCATAATCCTCAATATTATTCCAGGTTTCTGCCCCAGAAATGATGGCAATAATTGAAATAACAAGGATGTCATTTAAAAAGTGTTTGCGTCCTAATTCTCTTCTAGGGTCATCTATTTGATCTAATGCTGACCTTAATTTCTCCGTCATAAATTAATTGTTTAAATTACTGAATATCAGAATAATATACAACTTATTTAAACGTAAAACAAGACTTAACTATCTATTTGTTAGCTTTTTAATGTGGTTATTGATAAACAGGATTAACATGTTTTATGGTGCGTTTGCCCTG
>CAWUST010000069.1:0-19196 GCA_963925495.1 uncultured Flavobacteriales bacterium
GCCAACAATTCAATTTGTTCTTGAAGTTGCTCCATTTGCCGGTCAGTTTGTTGCTCCATAGCAGCCAAAGCTCTTCCCTTAATTTTCCCTTTATCCTCGGGTTTTACCAAAGCACTTCCCCTGTGATGAGGGTATTCCAAACTTTGTGGGTTTTCGGTTATGTGATCATCGTCAATTGGATTTTCAAAATTCTCACTCATAAATAACAATTCCATTTACAACTTTTAATACTACTTGATTATCTGCTTTTAATTCAAATTCGGGTAATTCATTCAGTTTAATTTCTGAAGTTGAACTTGCACCTTTAGCATCTATTTCTTGATAGCCATAATAGTGGCTTAAATCTCCAATTTCTCTAACTGTAGATTTAATTACAAATCCCTTTGGAACAACTGCTGGAATCTCCACATGATCTATTCCAATATCCACTAAAACTTGGGTGCCATATTTTTCTAAACCTACATTTTTGATCAATAAATCAAATAATTTTTGGTCGTTTGGGGGGATTTCAGAATAACGCAAGACCGTTCCTTTTTGCCATTTTCCTGAAACTATTTGCTCTATTAACATACAAAGAAGTAAAAAGTTCATTTTACGTGCTACTTCTCTTTCCTTATCGTTTCTATGTCCCCCACTTTCTACTAATACAGTCCGGTATCCTAAACTCTGAATGTTGTCTCCAGAAGCAGTTGGGTAATGCTCATGTGTAAACCTGCCTATCTTATTTGGAATAATATCTTGAAGAGATTGATTCAATTTATCAATCATCATCATACCATCATTTTGGTTTTGGTTTCGTTTTCCATCGGCCGAAGAAGGAGATAGAAAAGAAAGAGTTGCGGGTTCACCAGTTCCTCCGACATTAAACAAATTTCGTTGGTCATGCATATTAAAACACCAATCTGGTTTTATGTTTTCTATTAATTGAAACAAAGCTTTAATTTCTGGTGTTAACCTTCTGGCGGAATCTCTATTTGGGTCAATATCCAAAGCATTTCGCCTCTGATATCTTTCTAATCCATCCGGGTTTAAAACAGGAACAACAGTTAATGTAACCTTATCGAAAAAAGCCCTTTCATTTTCTTCTAAATATTGGCTTTTACAAAAATTAAAAAAATCGAAGGCAGCCCGCGTGGCAGTAGACTCATTTCCATGCATCTGAGTCCACATTAGTATACTGATAGGGCCGGTGCCAATTGTAACGGATTGAATTAACCTACCTTCTATGGAATGACCAATTTCCTTAATCTCAAAAAGAGAATTCTTCTTTAATTCTTCTAAAAGACCAAGAATTATATGGTGTTTAAATCGTCGATATGGAAGTAGTGGTTCTTTTACTTTTTCGTAAAGCCAATCAAACTTCTTCAATGAGTCCTTCATATTTTACAATCTTTTGGCGAACGCCTAAATAATAAAGGTAATAACAAACACCCAGGACGATGTGGGCTACTACATTGTGATTTATATATTCGTTTACTCCCCATTTTTTAGATTGAATAATTAAGGCAGCCACTGAGCTAACGATTCCCATTAAAAAAATGGCTGAACCATGATCCTTTTCCTTCATTATTTTATATACATGTAGAGGAAGAATAAAAACAATAAATCCAACACCTATACTAATTTTAACAGCCGAAAACCCTGGCGTCCCCACGAAGTTGTGGTCCACTTCAACACCTCCAAATAGCTGATACCCTAAATAAATAAGAACGGAAATTACCATTTGAAATAAAAATATTGGATTTAGAATTTTTTTTATTTTTTCTGGGTAATCATAAGCACTACCTCGTTGCATGAAGTAGATTGCCACAGCCGAAACCGACCAACCAGATGCGTGAAAAAGATAATGCTCTGTGTAATGTTCTATTAGGTGTGCGTTTCCTCCAATAAAAGTACTAATCCCTATAAAAAGAAAGAAAAACCCATAATACACTCTGATTTTGCTGGATGGGAATAGTTTTTTTAAGCTTAGAAATAACCCAAAACCAAGAAAGGCAATACCAACATCCGAAATAAAAGTACTAGGCTGCAGAAGGGTAAGCCCAAACAATTCTATTGATACCTTTTCCATTGCCACAAAAATAGCTAAATCGTTTTTTAGATGAAAAAAAAGTAAACAAACTTTCTACATTTGCCTCACTTAATTTTATATTATGCTCTATCGCCCTTTTTGGTTCACGTTATTGTTTATTTACCCTGTGTTTTTTAGACGATTTTATACCAGTGGATTCGAGAATATTGTAAAAAACAAACCAATAATTTTTGTTGGAAATCATGTAAATGCATTTCTAGATCCATTAATGATGCCTACACAATTCTGGAAAAAAGGATATTTTATTGTTCGTGGTGACATTTTCAACACACCTCTTAAACGCTGGGCACTCTGGCAAACTCATCAATTACCTATTTTTAGAGGGAGAGATGGAAAAAAGAATATTCTGAAAAATGACGCTACTTATGAAAAAACTTACGAGTTACTGGGTAAAAACGATTGGATTGTAATTTTTCCGGAAGGTGATTGTGTCCAAGAAAAACATTTACGCCCCATAAAAAAAGGCACAGCCAGAATGGCATTTGGGGCTATGGAGAAATATGGATGGAACATCGATTTGCATTTGGTGCCGAATACTCAAAACTATAGTCACCCAGCCAATTTCAGATCAGAAGTAATGTTAAACGTTGGCAAACCCATTCGGCTTTTAGATTATAAAGAGCTATATGAACAAGGGGAAGCAAAGGCATTGAATAAACTTACAAAGGACATTCAAGAAGGAATACTTAAAATTTATATTCATATTGAAAATAGAGCTGACCTGCAATTGTTTGAAGATCTTATTGAAATAGAAAGAAATAATAACCCTCAAAAACTTTTGCCTTGGAAATCCAAAGATCATGATAGGTTTAAGAGAGAACAAAAAGTAGCAAACCACATTAATTTTCTTCGAGAAACTAATGAACCCGAACTTGAAAAGACAAAATCCTCAGCAACTAGTTATCACGATAAACTAAGGTATTTAGGTCTAAATGACAACTACTTAGGAAACTTCAAACCAAATGTTGTATTGGGGGTTTTCTTCAGTTTACTGTTTTTACCTGTTTTTATTATTGGGTATCTGCTCAACATAATACAGTTTAAGGTCGCAGATTATTTTGCTATAAATAAGATTAAACTTATTCACTTTAAAAACAGTATTCGATTAGGGATTTTGCTTGTTATTAATTTGTTAGTAATGCTTATTTTAATGATTGTTATTTCCTTTTACAACATTACACTTGCTTTCGCACTTCCCTTGACATTAACACTATTGGCTTGGATAACTATTACTTACAAAGAGCAAATATTAATTATTTATAATTTCAAACGTTTTCAAAAAATAGAAAATAAGAATAAAGTTAAAGTAGATGAACTTCGAAAATTGAGGTCGGAAATTTGGGATACAATTAAATAAAGAATTATTAAATAACTACCTTAAAACAACATCTTTAACTACCTCTTTTCCGTAAAAATCGTTCACCTTTTCTAATATCAAGGATTTTCCATAGCTAAGCTCTTGCCTTAAAACCGCACTATCCACTTGCAAATACAATTTACCATTTTTAATTGCCAAGTTTCTGGTGTGCCTTTCTATCATGCTTCCCATGAGTTTTTCCCAGTTTTGACGCAAATCAGTTTCTTGTACTTTACCTTCAATATTGTAGCTTTTAAGCATCTTATTTAAAAGGTCACCTATTGTATATTCATTTTTCTTACTCATGGTCCACTGCCCTTCCATTTTCCACATCAAACAATTGAAATGGCTTTTTTATCCTTTTTAATATTGGTTTAATACGCTCCATATTTGTATCCGTAATAAATATCTGACCAAAATCATCCGTACTTACCATCCCAATAATTGCCTCTACTCTTTTCTGGTCCAACTTGTCAAATATATCATCTAAAAGCAATATTGGAGTAGTCTTCTTTTTAAGTTTAATAAACTCAAATTGTGCAAATTTCAGAGCAATCACAAACGATTTTTGTTGACCTTGAGAACCAAATTTCTTCAGTGCATATCCATCTATCTCAAAAGTCAAATCATCTTTATGGATTCCTTGAGTTGTATGCCTTACTGCTCGGTCTTTAAACACAAATTCTTGCAACAAATCAGATAATTTTTTTTCGTTCATTCCTGAACTATATCTTAAATTAACTGTTTCGGAATTACCTGTTATTTGTTTATAATGCTTTTGAAAAAGTGGAATAAATTCCTCCAAAAACTTATGACGTTCATCGTGCAATGGTTCGGCAAAACCACAAAGTTTATCGTTCCAAATAGAAAGATTATCGCCATCAAAATTTCTATTTTCCGCAAATGATTTGAGCAGAGCATTTCTTTGAGATAAAGCCCTTTGGTAATTTAATAAATTTTCGAGATAGCTTTTGTTAAATTGAGCAATAACACCATCAATAAATTTACGCCGCGATTCGCTTCCATCCGTTATTAAAAAGCTATCGGCAGGAGAAATCATTACTAATGGAATTTTACCAATATGGTCCGATAGTTTTTCGTACTCCTTTTTGTTTTTCTTGAACTGCTTTTTTTGACCACGTTTTATTCCGCAAAAATAATTTTCAACTTTTTCTTTCAAGCTAAATCCACCTTGTACAACAAAAAAACTTTGTTCATGTCTAATGTTTTGGCTATCAATAGGATTAAAAAAACTTTTGCAAAATGCCAAATAATAAATAGCATCCAAAATATTGGTTTTACCCTGGCCATTTTCGCCTATAAAGCAATTTACATTAGAATTTAGTTCTAATAGAGCTTCTTCGTAGTTCTTAAAATTAACTAAAGATAAAGATTTTAAAATCATAGTTTTCCAGTGCTTCAAAAGTAAAAAGAAAGGTGAGTTTTGGTCTTAAAACTTATCAAGAAAGTAAATGCACTTGTCAAGGTTTTCTTCTTTAAATCGCTCTAATTTTTTATAAACAAACTTTGATTAGTTTATTCCTTAAATGGTCATTACAGTATATCGATGTAAACAAGTGTATTATTGGAAATATAGAGAAATCCTGTTTTGGAATAAAAAAGTGAAAAAACTGTTTACTAATTATTCTTCAGCTTCATTTTTAGCGCTTTTTCATTTAATATAAAAAGTATATTTGCCGCTTCAAAAAACGAATATAAAATGTCGAAGAAAAAACAAACCGAAGACGAAGTAATTGTTGACATAGGCGGAAGTTATAATAAAGCAGAAGAATTTATTGAGAACAACAAGCAAATGATAACCGCTGTAATTGTTGGTATTATTGTAATTGTTGGAGGCTACTTTGGTTATACCAAGATGTACTTAGATCCTTTGCAGATGGATGCTGAAGAACAAATTTGGAAAGCACAAAGTTATTTGGACAAAGATTCATTGGACTTAGCCATGTTTGGCGATGGAAATTATATGGGCTTTGAAGAGATCGCAAGTGAGTTTAGTGGAACTAGAGCAGGTGATTTAGCAAACTATTACATGGGTGTTATTTCGCTTCGAAAAGAGGAATTTGATCTTGCTATTGACTATTTAGATAGTTATTCAGGTAATGACATTATGCTTAGTGCAATTGCTCTTGGAGCCATTGGCGATGCTAATATGGAATTGGACGACGCTGGTAAAGCATTGGATTATTATAAAAAAGCAGCAAGAAAAAATCCTAATGATTTTACTTCTGCAATTTTTTTAATGAAAGCCGGAAAAGTCGCTGAGGCACTTGAGGATTATAGTGATGCTGTCGGCCTTTACGAAGAAATTAAAAAGAATTACCCTGACACAAAAGAAGGTAGAGAAGTTGAAAAATACTTGGCAAGAGCTAAAACTTTAGCAAGTAAATAAATTTCAAAACCATAATACATTGAAAAAAGACTTTCCTAACGGAGGGTCTTTTTTTTGCATAATGTTTTATTTCTATCCGAGGTACCTCCCCTAAAAATAAAAGTTCAAAACCCCTGCATGCAAAATTCGATTGACTCATAACAGGCTGGGAAGGTCACGAGAACATTAGAATAAACCGAAGGAGAGATTGGGGTGGATGTCAAGGAACAGTTCCTTTTCACACTTTAAAAGAATGTACGGATTGTGCCGGAACAGATACAGTTGAACCTTCCAGTATTTCTTTGATTGAACTGACTGGCGGGTAAGGCCCAACTTTATGCTGCAAACCCCAATTGATCTAAACCAGAAAAATTATCTAACAAATACTTTTCTGCTAATGGATGCCCTAAAGACCTTGCAAACAACAAATCTTCTTCAGCTAAATCTTCTTCTACTTTAAATTCTAATCTCACAATTGCGCATTGGAAAATGGCTTCTGCATTAAAAGGGTTTTCTTTTAGAATAGTTCTTAAAACTTTAAACGCTTCAGGATATTTATTAGCTACCATAAAACTTTTGGCGAATAAGTGTTTAAAATCTTCATTCGCAGGATTTAAACTTACCGCTTTTTTCAAATCATTTTGGGCCAATTTAAATTTACCATTCGCCTGGTGCAAAGCTCCTCTAGCGGCATAAGCGTTTGCATTTATCGGATTCAATAAAATAGCAAAACTTAAATCATTCATTGCTTTTTCGTCTCTATCCAAGTTACTATAAGCACGAGCTCTCAAAACAAAATAATCAGAATTTTGATTGTTAATTTCAGTAGCTTCTTTTAAAAACTCAAGAGCTTTTCTGAAATTCCCCAAAGCCATATTTGCTTCACCTAGTTTTGAAAAAGCCAAAGAAGTTGTTGGTTTCATTGAAATATGCAATTCCAATTTTTGAATAGCCATTTCATATTCTTCGTTTTTTAATAGATTGATTGCGTCTAACAACAATTCATTTGCCCAAGATCTAATGTGGCCATTTTGCGAAAAACGAACTAATTCTTGCTTATTTAGAATTAAGTTCCCATTTTCATCCAAAAGCATTTCGTAAAACTCCTTACAACTCACCAAAACTGAACGATTCCAAGCAGCTCCTTTTTCATGGCTTTCCCAAATTTCGTTAGCTACTTTTTTTAATACCGTCCAAACATTTGTATTGATACTAACCGGTCTTTCTGTTTTTATACTATTTCTACCTTTTCTCATAATTTTTAGTTTTTTAAATTAACGATAGGACGAAGAAACAATCGCAGACCGTAACCTATTTACGGTGTGAAATATTTTTACATAAAATGTTGTTTAATAGTATTTTAAATAGGAAAATAAAACTTATCTGAAGGTAATTAAGTAAGAATATTGTATTAAAAGATGAAATTTAAGCAGATTGTTGGAAGGCCAATTGGAACTTCCTTTTTCAGACGATTAACTATAAAGTACTGAACTTTTGATCACAACATATAAATTTTCATGTCGCGTCCGGCAAAAAATTCAAGGATAAAAAAATCAATGGAATACGAATTACCCAAAGGTTTTAAAGCTGTACCTTTTGATTTGGACTGGAATAAAGTGAAAGAGCCTTTATTAGGTTAACCTCCAACGGCCACACAACTAATTTCCACATTTACATTTTTAGGCAAGCAAGCAACTTCAACTGTTTCGCGAGCTGGAAAATCTTTAGAAAAGTAAGAACCATATACTTCGTTTATTGTTCCAAAATTGCCCATGTTGCTTATGAAAATAGAACACTTTACAATGTTCCCGTAATCCATATCAGCGGCAGCTAAAACAGCTCCCATATTTTTCATTACTAAATGAGTTTCATTTACCAAGTCATCTATTTCTAATTTGCCGTTTGAAGGATTAATAGCTATTTGACCACTAACATACAAGGTGTTATCTGCTAAAACTGCTTGGTTATATGGGCCTATTGGTGCTGGGGCATTTTCTGTTTTAATTATAGTTTTCATAACACAAATTTAATTTTTAAAGCTTATCCAAGTTAAAAGAGATTTACCTGGTGATTAATATAAGTCAGCCGGTGAATGTGGATGAAATTTTCTAATTGATTGAATTAGGTGCCAAGAACAAGGCACACGTAAAAATTAAAATTAGGCGTTTATGTCAATAAATGGCTGATTTTAATTTTGAGTGAAACGCCTTTTATTGGCGCATAATTCAATCAATTAAAGTCGTAGTAATTCCGCTTTCGTTCCAATTTCAAATCCTTAAGCATAGCAGGTTTTATATTGATGCTAAAACTATAATTCTGTTGTCCACCTTTGGGTACAACTGTAATTTTGGCTTCCCAGCAATTCATATCGCGATACAAAGAAAATCGAGTATACCCAAAATCGTTGTTTTGAAAATCGTAGTTAGTTGTCCCTTCAAATTTCCAGTTTTTGGTCAGGTTTATTACAGTAGACACTTGAAGAGATTGAGTGATAATGGAAGTGTCTCGGCTAGTTGGTCTTTGTAAATTAAAAGTATATCCAAAAGTCATGGTCCACGGAATATTCTGATAAACCATAGAGCTTTTGTTCATCTTTTTCAAGTCGTCTTTTTTGCGATCTTGTTGTTTTTTATTCCCGAGAGAAAAATTAATGCCCATTCTGTGGTTTACGAAACGGCCCAATTTACCGTTTTCGTTTAATTCAAATTTATTTACTCTTCTTCGCGATTCCGTTTCATTTATGGTAATATTTTCTGCTGCATAAAAATCAAGAACAGAGTTGTAATTTATTTGAAAAACGTTAAAAAGGTTAGTATTCGCAACAATTCTCATGGTGCTCCAGTTCAAGGAATCAGCAAACATGTTGTAATTGGTTCCAAAATTTAACTGATCTAAAAGCTTTACCTTTTTTTCGCCTTTCACGGTATCTTTTTTATTCGCAATTTTCATTTCTAAACTATTCCTTAAGTTGAAACTTATACTTCCTGTTTCTTTACCCATAGGTGCTGTTCCGTATGGATTTACTGCGCTGTTATACATAGAATAGGTTTCTACTAAACTATCGTTAGGGGTTCTTACTTCTTTTAAATAAGGACTTGAAGAATAATCAGGAGTATAAGTGAATCCGATTGCTGGAGTCATTATGTGTCGAATTGCTTTTATTGGACCACTTCTATATTGGTAGTTTCCATAAATTTTTGTGCTAAAATTCATTCCAGTATTCATTCTGCCATAGCGCCCAAATTGTTTTAGTGTATCGGTAATCACCATTGTATCTGCATCGCTCCAGCTCTTGTCCAGTCTTTTAAAATCCCATTGTTCGGTATAATTAATAAATGGCTGCCAGCTCATCACTTTAAGCAATTTATAACTGGTGTTTAAACCAAAATTATGTTTCATTCCACTGGTCATTTTGTCTACGCTTTCATTGGTAAAAATATCATCCTGCCTACCGTTTAGCTGATTTCTAAGATTGGTTGAATAGGTCAATCCTACCTTTTCGTACCATTTATCTTTTCCCACTTTAAATTTTCGTTTGAATGGAAATATTCTATCCATATTTAAAGCAAGTTCTGGCAAAACAAATTGTACAGTACTGTCTCTATTTTGCTGATAACTCGAGTTTAATGTTAATCTAAATGGGCTGTTTCCAAATTTTCGGGTATAATTCAAATTAGATTTAAAACTATTGGAGAGGTAATCGTTTGCCGAACTGTTTATGTCTAACCTATTGTTTTTATAAATGTTTACATCTGCACTGAAGGATTGGTAGGGGTTTGCTTTTAAATCTTGGGTGTGTTTCCAATATATTTTGTAGATTTTTTCTTGCGATAAATCAAAAGTTTCTACGCTACCAGTTTTTAAGTTGGTATATCTTAAATCCACATTTCCATTATATAAATAGCGTTTTTTGTAGTTACTTCCAACAGCTGCCCCCCAGCTTCCTCTGGAATAAAAGTCACCGGTAAATAAAAAGTCTAAGTTGTCATTTACAGGCAAAAAATATCCTCCGTTTCGAAGGTAAATGCCTTGGAAGGGGCTAAATCCATATTCGGGTAAAACAATACCTGATGAGGCTCCTTTTTTATTAGGAAACATACTAAACGGCAAAATAAGAGGAGTAGGAATTTCACCAATTCTCAGATTGGCAGGGCCGGTTACAATTTTATCGTCAGGTATTATTTTTAGTTTTTTCGCTTTTATATGAGTTTTTGCTTCTCGGTCTTCACAAGGGCAAAATTTCCCATCTTCAATGTAAATTATTTTGTCGGGTTGTATTTTTACTTTGGTTCCTATAATGTATCCGTCTCCTTGTTGCGTAACAGCTTCTGAAATAAGTCCTTTTTTTGTCTCAAAATTATAGCGCAAATCTACAGCCTCTATTTCTTCTCCTTTATCTTTAAATACAGGTGCGCCTGTCTTATTGTCTGCGGAGTCTGTAACAACACTGGCAAATACTTCATTGGTTTTTAAATCCAATTCAATGTAATCTGCTTTTAATTCTGTGGTTTCGTAATACACTTCTCCGCCACCATACATATAAACTTTTCCACTAGCAACATCAAATTTCATGGAGTCGCGTGCTTTGTAATCTACCTTTGAAGAAAATCCAGAATTACTTTCTTTTGGTTTTTTTATTTTATTAGAATCCCTTGAAATGGTGTCGTTTACTATTAAGTTGGAATCGGTTAAAGCAATATTTTGGCTTGTATCCGTTTGGGCATAGGATATGCATACGCTCCCCATTATCAACAAAAAAACGTGAAATAATCGAATGCGGGTGCTATAGATTGGAACAGTACGAATGCTATTTTTGTTCAGATGCGATGTTTAGTCGTCAAAATTAAGTAATAAGCATGTTTAGTAATTGGAATAACGACTTTAAGGTATTAAAAAATATGAATTCTATACTGTTTAAAACCTTTAGCATACTCTTGGTTTTTATATTACTTACTTCGTTTTACCCTTTTCGTCCAGGCGAATATGGGTTGAATAAAGTGGTGATAGACGCCGGCCATGGCGGAAAAGACCCTGGAGCGATAGGGGTAGATAAAATGCAAGAAAAGGATGTGGTATTGAATATTGCACTTATAGTAGGAGCGAAAATAAAAGCTAAATATCCAAATGTTAAAGTTGAATATACTAGAGATACGGATGTTTTTATAGGATTAAATGAAAGGGCAGAAAAAGCACAGAAAATGAACGCAGATCTTTTTATTTCCATCCATGCGGATGCTGCAGGAAGCGAACAAGCTCACGGAACTGAAACTTTTGCCTTGGGTCTTCATAAATCTGCAGCTAACTTGGAAACGGCAAAACGCGAAAATAATTCCATTTTAATGGAGGATAATTATGAAGTAAAATACGAAGGATTTGATCCCGGATCGGACGAATCCTACATTATTTTGGGATTAATTCAACAAGCTTCTTTGTCGCAAAGTTTGAGCATGGCAAAAAAAGTTCAGGATCAATTTACTTCTATCGGCAGAAGAAATAGAGGAGTGAAACAGGCAGGTTTTTTGGTGCTAGTAAAAACAACAATGCCGAGTGTATTAATTGAAACTGGCTTTATTACCAACACAAAAGAAGGAAGGTTTTTAAGTAAATTAGAAAATAGAGAGACTATATCAACGTGTATTTTCAATGCATTTGGTGAGTACAAATCAGAAATAGATGAAATTTCAAAACCACCAAGTATGGCGGATAAATCAAAATCAAAAGAGGCCGTAGATTCAGGTGTTCGTTTTCGTGTTCAAGTAGCTTCTTCTCCAAAGCAGTTGAAAATGGATCCTGAAAAATTCAAAGGATATATCGATATTCGTGAAATAAAAGTGAATGACGTTTATAAATATACCATTGGAAACGAGAGTAATTTAGAGGATGCTGTAACTTTGCAGTCTGCTTTGAGAGAAAAAGGGTATAAGGATGCTTTTTTAATTGGGATTTATCAAGGAAAGAAAATTTCCATTTCTGAAGCAAACAGTATTATTGCAAAAAGTAAAAATTAGTCTTGTCTATATCTAAAGAATTAAGAGTTGGAATTGTAGTTATAATTAGTTTAGGGCTATTTTATTATGGCTTTAATTACCTCAAAGGCTCAAATATTTTCAAAACGGGTTCCTTTTATTATGCAGAATATCCCAACGTAAATGGACTCTCTGTAGACGACCCTGTTTTTACCAAAGGATTCCGAGTAGGAAAGGTTAGCAGCACAAAACTCAATATGGAAACTGGGAAAATCCTAGTGCAACTTCAAATAACCAATGAAGAAATAAAAATACCTTCCAATAGTGAAGCTATAATAGCAAGTTCAGGTTTATTGGGTGGTAAAGAAATAAATCTTAAACTAGGGGACAGCCAAGAGTATTTAGAAATAAACGATACTTTGAGCAGTGATACGGAAGGAGATTTAATTGACAGCTTTACCAGTAGTTTGGAACCATTTGAAAAAAGTGCAATGGATGCTGTAACTTCCATTGATTCTGTAATGAAATTGGTACAATCTGTTTTGAATCAAAAGAACCGAGATGCTCTTGATCACGGACTTACCGATTTGTCTATAACCCTCAGTAACTTGAACAGTGCAAGTGCAGGTCTCGACAATTTAATAGCAACCGAAAAAGGCAAGCTTTCGAATATAATCACTAACCTAAATACCATGAGTAAAAACTTAAGTGCGTTTAGTGACACGCTTACCAATATGGAGATAAAGCAGACTATTGATGAGGCAAATCTTGCTTTGTCTAATGCAAATAAGATTCTTACTAAAATAAATGAGGGAGAAGGAACTATGGGGCAACTGGTAAATAACGATACCCTTTATATGAATCTTGAAAGTGTAAGTAAAAATCTAGATAAACTAATGATTGACTTTCAAGAACATCCAAAACGATACGTACATTTTTCATTGTTTGGGAAAAAAGAAAAGGAACCTGAACCTTAATTAAAGTGAGTAATATGGGTATTTCAAATATTTTATTTCTAATAATTCTTGCAGGAGCTGGATTTCTTTTTTACAGAAACCTTTCTCAAATTATTAAGAATATAAAACTTGGAAAAGACATTGACAGAAATGACAATGCTCCAAAGCGTTGGAAAACTATGTTTCGTGTTGCCCTTGGGCAATCTAAAATGGTTGTACGTCCTATTCCAGGCATCTTGCACATATTTGTTTATGTAGGTTTTGTGGTAATTAATATAGAAATTCTAGAAATTATTATTGATGGAATTTTTGGAACACACCGTGTTTTTAGTTCAATATTAGGTGGGCTTTACAATCCATTTATTAATGTATTTGAGGTACTTGCCATATTGATTTTAGTTTCTTGTCTTCTATTTTTAACAAGAAGAAATATTGTTCGTATTCCTCGGTTTTGGAAACCAGAAATGAAAGGTTGGCCAGCTTCTGACGCTAATTATATTCTTATTCTAGAGATTTTATTGATGAGTGCTTTCCTTATCATGGATGCTGCTGATACTGCTCTTATGAATATGAATGCAGAAGAAATGGCTTCTCAAGGTTTTGCGAAATACGTGATTCCTCAAATGGCAGGTAATCAATTTGCTATAAGTCAGTTCCTGTTGGGTATTATGCCTTCGGATGTTTCAACATTAATAATAGTTGAACGAGTTTGCTGGTGGTTTCACATTATTGGGATTCTTGGTTTTATGAATTACTTGGTTATTTCCAAGCACCTGCATATTCTTTTTGCCTTTCCAACTACTTATTTTTCAAACCTTAAAAATAAAGGTGAATTCAACAATTTGGCTGCTGTTAAAAAGGAAGTTCAATTGATGTTTGATATCGACGCTGATCCTTATGCTGCAAAGCCAGAACCAGAAGGGCCACCAGAAACTTTTGGTGCCAAAGACGTCACAGATTTGGATTGGAAACAATTATTGGACTCTTATTCTTGTACCGAATGTGGAAGATGTACCTCAGTTTGTCCTGCAAATCAAACGGGTAAATTATTGTCTCCACGAAAAGTAATGATGGATACTCGTGATCGAATTACAGAAGTAGGCAAAGAGAGATCAGAAAAAGGAGAAGAGTTTAACGATGGAAAAACTTTAGTAAACGATTACATAACTCCAGAGGAACTTTGGGCTTGTACCACTTGCAATGCTTGTGTTGAAGCTTGCCCTATAAACATTGACCCACTTAGCATTATTGTAGATTTACGTCGATATTTAGTAATGGAACAATCTGCAGCTCCGGCTGAATTGAATGGCATGTTTACAAATATTGAAAACAACGGTGCTCCTTGGCAGTTTGCTCAAGCCGACCGATTAAATTGGAAAGATGAAGCATAAACTCCATAAAGTTGTAGTTAGTGGTAAAAATGAGAGTCCTACTTTAGCAGAAGGTTTAAAAAATTACATGATTGACATTGACGGAACCATCTGCGATGATATTCCAAATGAAGAGCCAGAGCGAATGCTTACTGCTAAAATTTATGATGGAGCTTTAGAAACTATCAATCATTGGTACGAAAAAGGACACATTATTACTTTTTTTACTTCGCGAGTTGAAGAGCATAGAGAAATGACTAAAAAATGGCTGGCTGAACAAGGCTTTAAATACCACGGCATTCTTTTCGGAAAACCAAGAGGTGGAAATTATCATTGGATAGATAATCATAAGGTAAAAGCAACTCGGTACAAAGGGAAGTTTTCTGAAATGGTAGAGCGAAAAGTAAACATAGAGGTTTTTGAAAAATAAAATAAATTAGGATGAGTATTGCATTAAAAGTTAGAACAATGGCTGAAATGATGGCTTCTGGAGAAAAACCAGAAGTTTTGTTTTGGGTAGGATGCGCTGGAAGTTTTGATGATAGGGCAAAGAAAATCACCAAAGCATTTGTTCAATTACTTAATGGTGCTGGAATTTCATTTGCTGTTCTTGGTACAGAAGAATCTTGTACTGGTGACCCTGCTAAAAGAGCTGGCAATGAATTTTTATTTCAAATGCAAGCTATGCAAAACATTCAGGTTTTGAATGGATACGAAGTCCAAAGTATTGTAACAACCTGCCCTCACTGTTTTAATACTTTAAAAAACGAATATCCTGAATTGGGTGGAGAATACGAAGTTCAACATCACACACAATTCCTGCAAAAGCTCATTACTTCTGGTAAGCTAAAAATACAAGGAGGAGAGTTCAAAGGAAAACGAATTACTTTTCATGATCCTTGTTATTTGGGCCGTGGTAATGGAGAATATGAAGCGCCTCGAGATTTACTCCGAAAAATGGATGCCGAATTGGTTGAAATGAAACGCTGTAAGACTAATGGACTATGTTGTGGAGCTGGTGGTGCTCAAATGTTTAAAGAAGCAGAAAAAGGCAACAAGGAAATAAATGTTGAAAGAACAGAAGATGCTTTAGAAGTAAAGCCAGATATTATTGCTACCGGATGTCCTTTTTGCAATACGATGATGACCGATGGAATTAAAAACGCCGAAAAAGAAAAAACAGTTCAAGTTTTTGATTTAGCTGAGTTAGTACTTGGAGCTCAAGAATTATAATTATGAAAAATTTAAACGACCTACCAAGTCATTCTAGAGTTTGGGTATATCAAGCAAATCGCAAATTAAACTCAGAGGAAAAATCATTAATTGAATCTAAGTCTAATTTATTTTTAGAATCTTGGGCGGCTCATGGGGCTGATTTGGATGCAGCTATAGAAATTTATTATGATCAGTTTGTGGTTTTATCTGTTGACGAAAATGTTGCGTCTGCAACTGGCTGTTCTATTGACAAAAGCGTACACTTTTTTCAGCAATTAGGAACTGAATTGAATATTGACTTTTTCAATCGATTATTAGTTGCATATAAACAAGAAGATGAAATCAAGTTACAACCATTAAGTAAGTTCATGGATTTATTGTCGGAAGGTGAAATTAATGAGAATACCAAAGTATTTAATAACTTGGTTGTTAGTTTAGGCGATTTTCGAAGTAATTGGGAAGTAAGCCTTAAAGATTCGTGGCATAAACAATTGTTACCAGCTTAAATACAAATAAATTTAAGGTTGTGGCCAACGGGCCTTTGGTATTATAGGTTTTTCAACCCCCAGTTTCCTTTACGAAAATGGAGTTTCCTTAGGCTTTCAGACTTCCATTGGAATAATAATCTTTCCAAAAGCCATCATTTTATGAGTCTTTTTAATCACAATTTGCAAGTAGAGAAATTAAATTGAAGTAAAGATTTGAAACAAACCTATATTTAGCACCTTAAATTAAAATTATGCGAATTCTATTTTTTATTATAACAATACTTTTTTCATCCATTGGTTTTTCTCAAGTTTTGTTGGATCAAAACCTTGGTTCAACTTCCTCGAGTTATCAAAATTATGTTCAAAATATTGAGACTTGGAAATCGGGTAAAGACCTTTCAAACGAAAAAGGATACAAATGGATAAATCGTTGGTCCGAGTTTTATGCCACACGAACCGATGGAAGTGGAAATTTGGTTTCAAATAAATATTACATAAATGCTGCAATTGCAGTTGCTAATCAAAAAGCAAATTATCAAGCTTCACGTGCCTCTGATTCTACTTGGATGCCTGAAGGACCTGATACTTTAGTTGGTTCATTTAATACAGCTTCTAGCCATGGAGTAGCTCGAGTAAATTGTATTTCGTTTCACCCTACCGATAAAGACACGTATTGGGTTGGCGCTTCACAAGGAGGTATTTGGAAAACAACTAACTCAGGAAAAACCTACACACCAATAAACAATAACCTTCCTATTTTAAGAATTAGCGACATAGCAGTTAACCCCGTAAACCCCGATGAGATGTATGTTTCGCTTGGCGATTATGCCTATTTAGGAGTTGCGCTTAGTACCGACGGTCGTAAACGAAATACGCATTATGGAATGGGAGTTTATAAAACTACCAATGGCGGAATATCTTGGAAGGCTGCAGGACTTAACTACAAACTAACCGGATTTGACCAATCACTAATTCGAAGGGTTTTTATAAACCCAAACAATACAAATGAATTAGTTGCTGCTGGTATAAGTGGGATATGGAAATCAACCGATGCTGGAGATAATTGGACACAAACTTTGACCGAAGTAATGTGGGATTTTGAAATTAATCCTGAAAATTATAAGAGTCTAATTGCCTCAAGTGGTTTTATTTCTACTCTTAAAATTGGAAATGCTGCAATTTGGAAATCAAACGATTTTGGAACAACATGGAAAAAAGCAAACGCTCCAATTGCTGCACAAAACGAAGTTCAGAGAATTGAATTAACGATTTCCGCATCCGATACCAATAGATGTTATGCAATATCTTGTGCTTTAGATAGGGGATTTCACGCTATTTATAAAAGTACGGATGGTGGACTCAATTGGGATACTACAATGACCATAAAAACAGGAATAAATCTTTTGACTTGGGATGATGGGAAAGCTTCTGGCGGACAAGGAACTTATGATTTGTTTATACACTCCGACGTTAATAATCCGGACAAAATTACCATAGGCGGTGTAAATGTATGGGGAAGTGCTGATGCTGGAAAAACTTGGGACGGAGTATCCTATTGGCTTCGTTATTATGGATTTACGCCCCATGCCGACCAGCATTTTATGAAGTTCAACCCATTAGACGAAAAATACTATTTGTGTAATGATGGCGGGGTTTTTAGAACCGACACCATTAAAATTGGTTCATGGAGAGCAACCGATACTGTTCAGAATTATAAATTTCCAACTACTTGGGAGGATATATCTTCAGGGATGCAAATTACTTCTTTATACCGAGTAGGTGTTTCACAAAACAATGCGGGCTTTTTAGTTTCAGGAGCTCAAGATAATGGAACATTTTTTAGAGATTCTTCAGGAAAATGGTCCAATATTCATGGTGGAGATGGAATGGACTGTTTTATCGATAGAAAAGACCCAGATAATGTTGTGGTTTCTTCGCAATATGGACGAATAGCAAATTCTACAGATGGAGGAAAATCCAACGCTCGTGGAATAACGCCAAATACTGGTGAAAATAGTGGATGGACAACTCCGTTACTTCCTCACCCCACAACTACGAACTTTTTTTTAGGAGCGGAAAACGTATTTCAATATTTAGGTTTTGGATCCTGGAATTCATTAGGAAAGCTGCCCGGCGGAACCGATTCTCCAATATCAGCAATGGATGTTAGCGATAGCCTAGTTGATCATTTGGTAGTGACCAAGAGAATCGATTATCAGAAAGGAAACAAAGCGCAAATTTTTTATACTGAAGACAAAGGAGTTAAGTGGAAAGATATAACTGCTGGTTTACCAGATAGTTTGTACTTCACTTCTGTAAAAATGGACGATAGAAACCCGGATATAATATGGGTAACAACTGGTGGTTTTATTGACGGAGTAAAAATATTTGAAACTAGAGATGGTGGTAAAACTTGGAAAAACATTAGTAATAATCTACCAAACATTCCTGTAAATTGTATTGAAATAGATCAATATGCTGGGAACAATGCGTTATATGTAGGAACGGATGTAGGAGTATATTACACCAACGATAGTTTGACTACTTGGAGTTTGTATAGTAAAGATTTGCCAAATGTAATTGTAAGCGATTTAGAAATCCATTACAAAGAACGCAGAATGTATTGCTCTACTTTTGGAAGAGGAGTTTGGTCAGTTGGAGTCATAGATTCGGTATTTTATTTTGCCAAGGATACTACACACAAAGACACTTTAGCAAAAGACACAACGGTTTCAATACAAGAACTGAATTGGGGAAAATCAGTTTTTAGCATTGCCCCGAATCCAAACAAAGGAAATTTTAATGTTTTGTACCAAACGGAAGTATTAGGAAGGTGGGATATCAAAGTGGTGGACGTTATGGGAAGAACAGTTTTTAGAAATAACGTGCAATTAGCCACATCAAAAGGAGAAGAATTATTGAATTTGAATTTATTGCCAGGTTCTTATTACTTAAGAATAAGTAATGAAGACAAAAGTAAAACCTTGAAATTTTTGGTGAATTAGAGGGGTACGCTTGTGAAAACGGATTGCTTAATGACCTATTCCATAGTGGGTTTTGTTTTTTATTAATTATACGCACTATAAGTTTTTTGACAATTTCCATTTCATTGGGTTTGCCTATGATATAGCTACTGACAATGGAGTTAGTTTTACATCTACCAATGAAATTACTACTCCAGCTAAAACATTTCAGCACTTACAATCCCTCCTCTTGGAAACAGAACAAAAGTTTCACCACCAGTTGCTGAAATTCGGATTGGTTGACGGAAATAAAAAAGTGAATTATTGATTGAAATTATCCGTAAGGTTGGTTTTCGGTATCGTCACCTGAATCTAGCTCAGATTCTTTTTTATTTTTTTC
>CAWUST010000070.1:0-12119 GCA_963925495.1 uncultured Flavobacteriales bacterium
ACAAGGACTTGAAATAGATTGGGCTTGCGTTGCTTGGGGTGGAAATTTTCATATGAACAATACTGATTGGAAATGTCAAAATTTTAAAGGAACAAAATGGCAAAATATCAATAAAGATGTAGATAAAGAGTATCTTAAAAATACATACAGAGTTCTTTTAACCAGAGCGAGACAAGGAATGGTCATTTTCATTCCAGAAAGTAGTGATATTGACCATACAAGACAAAAAGAGTTCTATGATAATACATTTGAATATTTAAAGACAATTGGAATTCAAGTATTATAATAACAGGAGTAAAATTTACCTTCGACAATAAAACAAAGGTAATTATTTCATATATTTACGCTCGTAAAGATAACGAGTGTAAAATTTACCCTTGTTCAAAATGAGTGATTTTAAGAAAGATATACCGTATAATGAGTTACCATTATCGCCTCCAAAAAGTAATCTGGAAACAACTAACATCTTGCGAAAAACCATAACTGCCAGTAGAGCATTAGCAAATCTAAATGGCGCAATAATAAACCTTCCAAATCCTCAATTATTTCTTGATACAATTCATTTACAGGAAGCAAAAGCTAGTTCTGAAATTGAAAATATTATTACCACTAACGATGAGCTTTACAAATCTGCTGTTGCAGATAAAAAGTTTGAAAACTCAGCTGCTAAAGAAGTAATAAGTTACAAAAATGCTTTATGGCACGGATTAAAGCAATTAGAGTCAAGACCTTTTATAACAACAAATCTCTGCATTGATATAATGCAACGAATTAAAGAAAACACATCAAGTGTTAGAGCCAATCCAGGAACCACTCTTTCTAACACAAATGGAGGTGTTATTTATACACCTCCATCTGGAGAAGATGTCATTCGTGAAAAATTATCCGATTTTGAAAAATTCATAAATGAAGATGATTCACTTGATCCATTAATTAAAATGGCGTTGATGCATTATCAATTTGAGGCAATACAACCGTTCTCTGATGGAAATGGTAGAACTGGACGAATTTTACTTTTGCTCTACCTTAAAATGGAAAAGCTATTAGATGTTCCAGCTATTTATTTAAGCGAATACATTATTCAAAACAAATCAGAATACTATAAAAGATTAAGATTAGTAACTGAAAAAGAAGATTGGGAAAGTTGGATTATGTACATGTTAGACATGATTGAAAGTACTGCTCAAAAAGGGTTAATTCGATTAAAAGAAATAATCGAATTAATGCATAAAATGTCAGAAGAAATAAAAGAGGAACTTCCTAAGGTTTACACCAAAGATTTAATAGAAATAATTTTTAAACTTCCATACACTAAAAGGCAAAATTTAATTGATGCTAGACTTGGAACTCCTAAAACTGTAGGGAATTACTTAATGGCACTCGAAGATAAAGGATTTCTTAAATCAGTAAAAGTTGGAAAAGAAAAACTATATCTAAATCAAAGACTAATGAAGATACTTGAAAAGAAATAAAACAACGAAAACACAACACTATGTATAGTGCATAGCACCCCTCGGGATGCTACGACACCATACATTAACCGTTGTAAAACATTAAAAACACTCTTCAAAAAAAATTAAGAGATCAATATGAATCAATTAACGTCTAAGCTTTTTTTCCAGTCAAGGTTTTGGTTTCTTTTTATTTGTTTGAATTTCCATTTATCTGCGAACGCTCAGACTTTCATTAATTTTGAATCAGGAGCATTATTTACAGGTATTAATGATATTCGAAATGGCAACAATGGAACGTTATTTTCTCTGAAAAATGATTTTTCGACTCCAGTAAGTCCATTTTTGAGGTTGCGTGCTGGTATTTTATTAAATGGAAAAAATCACTTTTCATTTCTTTATGCTCCCTTAAAAATCGTAGTAAATGGAACAATAGAAAAAAATATACTGTTTGATGGAAAAGATTTTAAAGCTAACTTACCAATAGAGGCTGTTTACAAGTTTAATTCTTACCGCTTTACCTATAATCGAAGAATCATAATTAAATACAATTTTAAAATTGGTCTGGGTTTGTCTGCAAAAATTAGAGATGCGGGAGTCTCGTTGAAGAATAGAGAACATTTAAGAGAAAATTTTAGTATTGGTTTCGTTCCTCTTGTTAACCTATTAGCCAATTGGGATATATCTCAAAAAATGGGTATTGATTTTTTTGGAGAAGGCATAATTGCAAGTAAAGGCAGAGCCATTGACCTTTCCTTATCTGGAAGATATAGTTTCACTAAAAACCTACAAGGAAACATTGGCTATAGAATGCTTGAAGGAGGAGCAGACGGAACTTATCGGTATAATTTTGTTCAACTACATTTTATCTTTGCTAGTTTAAACTACTCATTTGATAAAAACAATAAAGAGCCCTAAGTGCTTTAGTTTTTATTAGCAATAATTATTTTGATCGTTTAACAACAAAACCTAAACGCTATTGAAGCACCTTTTAGCCAAACATTAGAACACATTTAAAACAGTCCTTCGATTTTAGAACGCAACCCTTCAGTGTACTTTTCAACTTTAGTCTTTAACTGTTCAAGCGTTTCACAATCAAATTTCTCCTCGTGGACTTCCTTATCAAAAATTCAAACAGTAACAGTTCCGTCCCACGTTTTCCCGTAATGTGATTTTGGTGGATAAAATCGGCTAGTCACTCTAAGTATAGCTCCATCGAAGTCTAATTTAAAGCCACTACATCAGGGATTAATCTTACCCTGATTTTGCTGAAGGGTTATATGGTTCATTTGATAATTTGATTCCATTTTTACCACCTCTTATTTCGTCTAGTCTTTAAAACAAAATAATATTAAATTGCTTCCAAAAATTATATTAAATGAGGAAAATATTTCAATAATAGAATTTCGAAAAGTACTCAAGAATTTTTTTATTCTATTTTTCAAGAATAAACTCTTTAACTTCTTTTAATGATAAATTCCCGCAAGAAAAAAAACTAAAGTTTAAAAGGAACCTCAGAATATTACTTTCAATTTAAAAACACTATCAAATATTAGTAAATATTTTCTCTTCTACAAAACCGTTTTCTCCTACCAAATGAATAATATACTCCAGATTGTAAGCTATTAACATCTCAATAGAATCATAAGTGCCTAAACCCCCAGAATTTGCTCTGTATGCCCCTTAGTTTTCACCTTAGCAATCACTTCTTCAATTATTCCATTTTCATCAATTACAAAAGTGGTTCTATTGATTCCGTCATACTCTTTACCCATGAATTTTTTAGGTCCCCAAACACCGAAAGCGTTTAATACAGTATGGTCTTCATCTGACAAAAGAGAAAAAGGTAAATCGTGTTTATCAATAAATTTTTGATGGCGAGCAACACTATCTGCACTAACACCTAAAATAGCATATCCTTTTTTGAGAAGCATATTATAATTATCTCTCAAATTACAAGATTGCACTGTACAACCCGGAGTCATGTCTTTAGGATAAAAATACAGAATCAGTTTTTTACCTGCAAAATCACTTAAAGAAATCGTGCTTTCGTCTTCAATAATTCCAGAAAAACTGGGTGCTTTATCTCCTTTTTTTAGTGTAATCATTTTTTATATTTTTTCCAGGTTTTAAATAAGTTTTCTTGTTTAGGTCGGTCTGCCGGGACTCTTGTTAGAGGCTCGCATTCTTTGAGGGTTTTTATGCAATCTTTCGGTAGTTTTTGGTACAATTCCGTTCCTTTGGTTTTCCAAGAAATCATTTCATCCGAAACGTCCTTTACCGCTTTTGCAGGATTACCTACAATTACTTTTCGTTTCGGAAAATTAGATGCAGCAGCAACAAAACTCAAGGCACCAACAATACACTCATCACCAATAACAGAATTATCCATGATAACGGCATTCATTCCTATCAAACAATTTTTGCCAATTGTGCCACCATGCACAATTGCACCATGACCAATATGAGCCGAGTTTTTCAGTAAAGTGGTAGTTCCAGGAAACATGTGAATCACACAGTTTTCTTGAACATTGCAACCATCTTCAATGATGATTTCGCCCCAATCTCCACGAATAACTGCCCCGGGACCTACGTAAACATTTTTTCCGACAATTACATTACCCGTAACATTTGCCTGTGGATGAACAAAAGACGAAGGATGTATTACTGGTTTGTACCCATTAAATTCGTAAATCATTTTAGCATTTTTCGATTATAACAGCATAGCCCTGCCCTACTCCAATACACATAGTACATAAGGCATATTTTTTATTCCGTTTGTGCAATTCTATTGCTGCAGTTTGAATAATTCGAGTTCCACTTACTCCAAGTGGATGACCTAATGCGATTGCACCACCATTTGGATTTATTCTAGAATCGTTATCAGCCAAACCAAGCTCTCTTGTACAAGCCAGAGCCTGTGCTGAAAATGCTTCATTTAATTCAATAATATCCATATCGTTGAGCATTAACCCTGCTTTTTTCAAAGCCTCGTTCGAAGCTCCAACAGGACCTATTCCCATAATACGTGGCTCAACTCCTACAACGGCCCAACTTACTACACGAGCCAGTGGAGTTAAGTTATAATTTTTTAGCCCGTTTTCTGAAGCCAATAACATAGCTGCAGATCCGTCATTTAACCCAGAGGCATTACCAGCAGTTACACTTCCGTCTTTTTTAAATGCTGCATGAAGTTTCCCTAATATTTCAGTAGAAGAATTTGGTTTAATAAATTCATCTTTAGAAAAGATAATTGAATCTTTTTTAAATTGAGGAATTTCTACAGATACAATCTCTTCAGCATGTCTGCCAGATGCAGTTGCATGAGCTGCTTTTTGTTGTGACCAATTTGCGAATTCGTCTTGATCTTCGCGTGAAATATTATATTTTTTAGCTAAGTTTTCAGCCGTTTGCCCCATTCCTTCTGTGCCATAAAGGGCAGCCATTTTGGGATTAATAAACCGCCAACCGAATGAAGAATCGAACATAGCAGAATCACGCCCGAAAGCCTTCGAACTTTTGGAAATAACCCAAGGGCCACGAGTCATATTCTCTACACCACCAGAAATAAATAAATCACCATCACCGACTCGTATAGCTCGAGATCCATGAACAATGGCTGACATTCCACTTGCACAAAGTCTGTTTACTGTCTCTCCGGGGACACTCCAAGGTAAACCTGCTAACAAAGAAGACATTCGAGCAACGTTACGGTTGTCCTCTCCTGCTTGATTAGCGCAGCCCATTATTACATCTTTTATAGCTTTTGGGTCAATCGAATCATTTCTTTTTATAAGTTCTTTAAGTACTAAAGCTCCTAGATCATCCGTTCTTATTGCTGAAAGAGTCCCACCAAATTTTCCTATGGGAGTTCTTATGGCATCAACTATATATGCTTCTGTCATATTCAATTTTCGTTTTTTATTCTGATTCTCGATAGTTATCGAAATCGGATTCCAAAAGTATTAAATCCATAGGTTTTAATGGTCTCTTTTAATTGGAATACTCCTTGCATAAGGCAGATTTTTAACACGTATTATTAATGAATCGAATTTTATTCATTCTCTTTGTATTTCTGCCTAGTTTTTCAGCTCAAACTACCTTGATTTATTCTGAAAATACACATTCAAATTTTCCCTGCTTATTTTAATTTTAAACAACCTCAAACGTAGAAACAGCTCAAGGCATACCTGTTTTACCAGCAGGCAGGAGCTAGAATATCGTATATTTGAGAAAGTTTGCTACGGACAATCTTAAGAAATAAAATCCCAGTTAATCCTATTAACATCGCCTTGGCCTTTCCTTCTGAAATCTAGCCATAACACTCACGATACTACTTAATTAAATGAAGCCCAAAAAAGAAATAAGTCAATTAAGCAAAGATCAAATTGATCAATGTATATCCACTTTAGAAACATTAAATGCTGACACGAATCAGATATTTGAGATTCCGAAGGATCGAAGAGTTGAACTCTTTATGCAAGCTGGACTTTTGTCAAGACCCCATAGAGATGAGTTTAAGAAACGAAAAAAAGGTGCTAAACAAATTGAAAAAAGAAAATCGGCAGCCAGAGATAAACTTGCCCGCAATAAAACAGGAATAAGAAGTGCTCGAGAAGCATCTGTTTTTGTTGCGCCCAAAATGATTGCAGCGACAAGTGACGAAACTAAGTGGACTGATAATGAGGTAGCCCCACGCAATTGCTATGTATGTAAGGAAATATTTACAACACTGCACCCCTTTTATGACACTATGTGTAAATCCTGTGGCGACTTTAATTATGCCAAACGTTATCAAACGGCAGACCTTACCGGACAAGTTGCGCTCGTTACGGGCTCTCGCCTTAAAATTGGCTATCATATTACCCTAATGATGTTGCGAGCTGGTGCAAGAGTAATTGCAACAACAAGATTCCCTGTAGATTCAGCTTCGCGTTATGCCAAAGAAGAAGATTTTGCAATATGGGGGCATCGCCTTAAAATACACGGACTAGATTTAAGACATATTCCAAGTGTAGAAATATTTTGTAATTATATAGAACAACAATACGACAGACTGGATGTATTGATCAATAATGCGGCTCAGACAGTGAGACGTCCAGCAGGTTTCTATCAACATTTATTGTCCAAGGAGGAATGTGCTATTTCTGAATTGCCCCCATTTGTTCAAAATATTTTATCGGATCATGAAGCTTGTTTGCAAGAATTAGGAGCAATTAGTTCTAGAATAGAAAATGAAGGCAAGAATCTGCCAGTTTCTTGGCATGGAAAACAAGTGGGTATTGGCCTGAGTGCTTCTGCAAAATTATCTCAAATCGATTATACTATTGATCATGCCTTAACAACTGCAGAAGTTTTTCCGACTGGTAAAATGGATGCTGACTTGCAACAAGTTGATTTGAGAAAGACAAATAGTTGGAGGTTAAAGTTGGGAGAGATTCATACTAATGAAATGCTAGAAGTTCAGCTTGTTAACTCTGTTGCTCCTTTTGTATTATGCAATCGCTTGGTTCATTTAATGAAAAAGGAAAATACTGGAATGAAACACATCATCAATGTTTCTGCTATGGAAGGTAAATTCCATAAATACCACAAAAAATCACGGCATCCACATACAAATATGGCCAAAGCAGCTTTAAACATGATGACCCTTACTTCATCTAAAGAGCTTGCAGAATTTGGGATTTATACCAATGCAGTAGATACCGGATGGGTAACTGATGAGGATCCTATTGAGTTGGCGAAAAAGAAAGAAAAAATTCATGACTTTCAACCGCCTTTGGATATTGTTGACGGAGCTGCCAGGGTAATGGACCCTTTGTTCGATGGAATTAACACTGGAAAACACTGGTGTGGTAAATTCCTGAAAGACTATGTGCCTACAAGTTGGTGATTTATGAGGAAGCATTAGTACTCCTTGTGTAAGGTCCTTAAAATAGGTTTACATCTTTAAGAGCAAGTCATTCAATGGGCGCAATAGGTAAAACACCACGGTTCTTTACCAGTATTTGCTATAGTTGCCATTAAGTTGAGAACACAAACACTTAATTATAAATAACTTACGCTTGTTTTCACCTCTAATTGGCGCGTATTTAACTGTTTAGCAAAACAGCATTTATCCCAGTCTAAAAAAGGAGATTTAATTATATACGATTGTGGTTCAAGCATATGAGCTTGAAAAGCTCATGTCCCTCTATGAGTGATGCGATGTTGTCAACTAAAACAAGTGCTTGCTTTCGTATTTCAAAAAAGGTGCAGAAAGATGCCACGATATTGTTTTGTAAAGAGTAACCATAAGCCTACATTTGCCCAGACTTTATTATGGGTAAAAAATTAGAATATCAAGAGACATTTCAAGCAATTCAAAATGCTGAAAAAATTGTAATCACAACACATCGTTCACCTGATGGTGATGCAATTGGCTCCTCAATGGGCCTAGCTAGGTTTATTGAAAAACTAGGTAAGAAGTGCCGTGTAATAGTTCCTGATGAGTTTCCTGAATTTTTGAATTGGATTCCTGGTGCAAACAAGACTATTCGTTTCGATAAAAATAAAGATTTAGTCAAGCAAATTCTTTCTGATTCAGATCTGGTTTTTTCTTTAGATTATAATGTAAAATCTAGAGTAGGAGAAGAGTTTGGGCGCTTACTAGAGAAATTAGAAAAACCCATGATCATGATTGATCATCATAGAGAGCCGGCACAAGATTACGACCATTACATTCATGACATAGAGGCTTCATCTACCGGTCAGCTTGTATATGATTTTATTTCTTTTTCTGGAAATAAAGATAAAATTGATATTGGAATTTGTGAAGCTCTTTACTCTGGAATTCTTACGGATACAGGTTCTTTTCGTTTTCCAAGTACAAGTGCAAGAACTCACGCTATTGTTGGAGAAATGATGGAAATAGGGCTTAACGTAAGTAAAGTGTACAATAACATTTATGACAACAACAGCATAGACAGGTTAAAACTTCTGGGTTTCGTTTTGGGTCAAAAACTTCATTATTTTGGTGATTTACAAATGGCATACATGTCACTTTCTCATCAAGAAATGCAAGATCATAACTACCAAGCTGGAGATACAGAAGGATTTGTAAATTATGCGTTATCCATAAAAGGAGTAAATTTTTCTTGCCTTATGAAGGAAAATGAAAACGGAAGTGTAAGAATGTCATTTAGATCAAAAGGAGACTTTGACGTAAACACATTTGCAAGAGCAAATTTTGAAGGTGGTGGCCATTTAAATGCTGCTGGCGGAAGAAGTAAAACAAGTTTGGCAGAAACAGAAGCTCGTTTTGTAGAAAAAGCAAAAGCTCTTTTATTAAAATAATGACTAGGATTTGCCTGTTCATACTTATTGCCCTGTCTTTGCTTTCATGCAATTCGAGCAATAATTTTTCTTTGAAAGACGGTGACATACTTTTTCAAGATTTAGATTGTGGTGTCTATTGTGAAAGCATAGAAACTGTTACCCTGGGCTATAAAGGTGCTAATCTAAGCCACTGTGGAATTGTCTTTTTGGAGAATGATCAAACTTATGTTTTAGAGGCTATTTCAAAAGGGGTTTCTAAAACTTTACTGGATTCTTTTCTTGTACGATCGAAAGACCAGAATGGAAAGCCAAAGGTTTTAGTTGGGCGATTAAATAAAGAGAACGAAGACTTAATTTCTGTTGCGTTGAAAAGGGCGTTTGACTATTTGGGTAAAGATTATGATGCAGTTTACGATTTGAAAAATGATAAAATGTATTGTTCTGAATTGGTTTATTTTTCATTTACTAATGAAGGCGAATTTTTATTTGATTTGAATCCAATGACCTTTAAAGCCAAAAATTCGGATTCTACTTTTGCCGCCTGGGAAACCTATTTTTTAAATTTACAAATTCCCATTCCAGAAGGTGAGTTGGGATTGAACCCTGGCAGTATATCACTTTCTAAAAACATTGAAATTGTGCACCAGTTTGGGCAACCGGCTGGAATGTTGAGTGATTAATTATTTAAAATTGAAAAGTTAAAGAATGGAAGTAACGGTTTTAAATGAACATAATTCAATTTTCAATGTTTTTTTATCAGAAATTCGAGATGTTGTCATACAACAAGATCCATTGCGATTTAGAAGTAATATTGAAAGAATGGGTGAGGTTTTGGCTTACGAAATTTCAAAATCATTGGAATACAAGTCTAAATCAATCCAAACTCCGTTGGGAATTGCAAACGAAAACCTAATTCAAGGACAGCCTGTTGTAGCTTCAGTTTTACGTGCAGGACTTCCACTTCATTTAGGAATTACTCGTTTGTTCGACAGAGCTGAAAATGCTTTTGTATCGGCTTATAGAATTGAAAAACCGGGAGGGCAATTGGAGTTTAAAATTGAATATAACGCCTGCCCAAGCTTGGAAGGGAAAACCCTAATATTAGCCGACCCAATGTTGGCCACCGGCAACTCAATGTGGTTAGCTTATGAAGCTTTACTGCCACATGGCATTCCAAAACACATTCACATTGCGGCGGTAATTGGAAGTCAACAAGGCGTAGATTTTATAAAAGATAAATTCCCGAAGAATACTTCATTATATATTGGTGCAATTGATCCCGAATTAAACGAACAATCTTATATAATTCCTGGGCTCGGGGATGCCGGTGATCTTTGTTTTGGTGAAAAAGAATAACGAAATATTCGTAATTTTTTAAATAAATCTATTTTTGGAAGTGGCGTTGTAATATTTTTGGACTGAACTTTTATGAAAACACTATTTTATCGATTAGTTTTACGGTACAGCGGTTTTGAAATCGTTAATCGAGTACCGCCTGAGGTGAAAAAATGCATCGTTATTGGTGCACCGCACACCAGCAATTGGGATTTCGTTTTTGCGCTACCTGCCCTTCATAAAATGGGCGTTCATAAATTGAGATACCTAATTAAGAAAGAGTTTTTCTTTTGGCCTTTCACTTGGTTGTTTGGTGTAACTGGTGGTATTTCAGTGGATAGAAGTAAAAAAAACGACTTAACAGCCACTTTGAAAAAACTAATAAAGGAACAAGATGAATTGTATTTGCTTTTTCCACCTGAAGGAACAAGGGGAAGAGTAGATCGTTGGAAAACTGGATTTTACTATACGGCTTTGGACTCTGGGTTACCAATTGTTTTGGGTTTTTTCGATTTCGAAAAAAAAGTTTGTGGTTTTGGTGATGTAATATACCCCACAGGAGATTTTAATGAAGACTTTGAGAAAATACAGGATTTTTATAAGGATTTAAAAGGAAAAAACCCGGAGAATTTTAATCCTAAAATTTTTGAGAGAAAGGAGGATTAAATCAACCCAATTCAATTTTATTATTAAACGTACCCATTTTTTTAATATGTGAAAAGTGACTTTCAATAGCACCATAAAAGGTTTTATGATAAAGATATGGGATACCGTATTCTTTGGTGGTTTCTTTAACAATCTCTGAAATTTTCGGCAAATGAGTATGACATACCGTCGGAAACAAATGATGTTCTACTTGATAATTCAGACCACCTAGAAACCAGGTTAGAAGAGGACTTTTATGTGCGAAATCAATGCTAGTTTTCAATTGATGAATGGCCCAATTGTTTTCTAAATTTCCTTCTGAATCTGGTACATAAAATTCAGTTTCGTTAACTACATGAGCTACTTGAAAAACAACAGCAACAGCCATTCCTGCAATATAATGCATGATAAAGAACCCGAGCAAGATAGTCCATATTGGAATATCCGTAAAGTAAACGAGAAGGCCAATTGTAAAACTTAGATATAATATTTTGCTTAATATTAATTCACTAAACGCCCTACCGAACGTATATCCCTGTCCAGCAAGTAACGATTGCTTATGATACCTAAACAACTGTTCAAAATCCTTGGTAATTAAACGATGTAAAGTCAACAAGCCATAAAGAAACAAACCGAAATATTCTTGAAAGCGATAGCGTTTTTTTTGATCTACAGTTGGAGAAAAACGCATTACTTCATTGGTCATATCTTCATCCAGGTCGTGAACATTTGGGTAAGTATGGTGCAATACGTTGTGCTGCACTCTCCAAGTAATATCAAACGATCCTAAAAGATTAAATGATCTCCCTAAAAATTTATTGACAGCTCTACTTTTAGAATAGGCTCCATGGTTGGCATCATGCATGATGCCAAATCCTATACCTAACATTCCCATGGCCATTATTGCCCACATAATTAATACAATAATAGGGGACGATACCACACCAAATAGCATCAATGAAAACGGGGAAATGTACAAGAAGAAGACTAAAAACCCTTTTATTTTTATTGAAAAATTCGCTTTTTTGGAAAGGTTGTTTTTTTTAAAATAGTCGTTAACTCTTTTAGATAAATCTTTATAAAATCCCGAATGTTCTTTCGTATTAAATTTTGCATTAGGCATATCCATAATTAATTTATTAATTTGGCAATCTAAACTATTCTATTGACATTTGAAATTAATTAATGCTAAAGGTCGATTTACAATGGATATTTAGCTATAATAGGTATTATATTTTCGAAAATGATTATCGATTGTTGTATCGATCTACATCTATGAGCAGAAGCCCTCTTGTCATAAAAATTTGAAGGGTACTCTTCTGAATTCGAGTTTGGATTATTAAATTTCATTTATTGCTTTTACATCTGTTG
>CAWUST010000071.1:0-21080 GCA_963925495.1 uncultured Flavobacteriales bacterium
ACAGGAAGTTATAACACAGCCTCAGGATTTCAAGCCCTAAAGACAAACACCACAGGGTTTGTAAATACAGCCACAGGATATGAAGCCTTAACAAACAATACTACAGGAGTTTATAACACAGCCTCAGGAATGAGTGCCCTATCTACAAACACCACAGGAGCTAGCAACACAGCCTCAGGATATTCGGCCCTAAGGGCAAACACCACAGGAAGTTATAACACAGCCTCAGGACGGAATGCCCTATTTAAAAACACCACAGGAATCTCTAACACAGCTACAGGAGTGCAAGCCCTATATAATAACACCACAGGAAATTATAACACAGGATTAGGATATTTTGCGGGCTATTCTGGTACTTATTCAAACAGCACGGCCATAGGTTATAACGCTTACTTAACCACCAGTAATCAAGTAAGGATAGGTAATAGCTCTGTTACTAGTATTGGTGGTTACAGAAGCTGGACTAATGTTTCTGACGCACGTTTTAAGAAAAATATAGAAGAGAAAGTAATTGGTTTAGATTTTATTATGGCACTTCGTCCTGTTACATATAATCTTGATATGGATGCTATTGCCAGTTTTCACGAAACACCAGATAGCCTTCGTTTAGAGGAATCAGAACGTAAAGCAGGAGAGATTCTACAAACTGGTTTTATTGCCCAAGAAGTAGAATTAGCAGCCAAAAAATTAGGATATGATTTTAGTGGTGTAGATGCTCCTAAAAATGACAAAGACAATTACGGCTTACGTTATTCTGAATTTGTTGTTCCATTGGTGAAAGCAATGCAAGAGCAACAAACACTTATTCAAAGTCAGTTGGCTATAATTAAAGACCAGCAGGCAACAGATGAGGAACAACTAGGGCTGATTCAAAGTCAGGAGGCGATAGTTGAAGAACAGCAGACACTGATAAAGAAATTAGAAGAAAGAATAACTACTTTAGAAAAAAGGTAAACCAACCTCTTTTAGGTTAGTGTTAAAGTCAATATTTTCGGGTTTTTAAATAGTAAGGTGACTTCAATTACTCAGGTATACTTACTCATATTAAAAAAGTTTACTTTTATCGTATAATTAGGTTCTATGAATACTATCTAATGCCGATTAACTAGAAAGCAATAAGAAAAACGCCTATTAAGTTTGTATAAACAAAAAAGCCAAAATCAAGGGCTTATACATTGTTTTTAATACGTTTTATACTTGTTTGTTTTGCGTAGGTTACTTTCCTATACAAAATTTACTAAAGATATTATCTAACAAATCTTCTGTAGTAACGGTTCCCGTTATTACCCCCAAATGATACAAACTTTGTCGAATATCGGCGGCCAATAAATCGCCAGTAAGGCCATTGTCCAAACCTGCGTATGCTCTCATTAGTGCTTCGTTTGCTAATGTAAGTTCTTGGTGATGTCTGCTATTGGTTACTATAATATCTTGCTCGCCTACTTTACCCAAATTGACCAGGGTGAGCAAACGATTTTCTAATTCTTGGATATTGGTTTTTTCTTTTGCAGATAAAAATAATGGTTTGTATTTTTCTTCTAAAATTAGTTTTTTAGAATCGTCTAATAAATCAGATTTATTAGCAACAATCAATAATTCAGAACCCGATTTTTCTACATCCGCTTTTAATCCAGATACAATCGTTTCGAGTTCTTCTAAATCAATTTTTTCAGCATCAAAAAGGTAGCAGACAATTGCTGCTTCCTTCATTTTCTCCAAGGTCTTTTTTACTCCAAGAGATTCAACCAAATCTTCGGTTTCCCTAATTCCTGCAGTATCAATAAATCTAAAGACAACACCTTCCAACACTACTTCATCTTCAATGGTATCGCGCGTAGTCCCCTCTATTTCAGTAACCAATGCCCGTTCTTCATTGAGCAAGGCATTTAGCAAAGTAGATTTTCCGGCATTTGGTTTTCCAGCAATTACTACGGGAACTCCGTTTTTAATTACGTTTCCACTTTTAAAAGATTCAACTAATACTGTTATTACTTTATGAATTTTAAAAATCAGATCTTTAAGGTCATCTCGATTGGCAAATTCTACATCTTCTTCACTAAAATCAAGTTCCAACTCTACCAAAGAAGCGAAATGAATAAGATCTTCTCTTAGTTTTTTTATTTGATTAGAAAACCCACCACGCATCTGGTGCATGGCAACTTTATGTGCGGCTTCCGAATTAGAAGCAATTAAATCGGCAACTGCTTCTGCTTGGCTCAAATCTAGTTTTCCATTTAAAAAAGCACGAAGTGTAAATTCTCCGGGTTTAGCTAAAATAGCACCCTTTTCGGTAAACAAACGAATTACGTCTTGTAAGATATACTGTGAACCATGGCAAGAAACCTCCACTACTTCTTCTCCTGTATAACTCTTCCCTTCTTTAAATAGAGTTACCAATACCTCATCAATTATACGCTCCTTATCTTTAATTCTTCCAAAATATGCGGTATGGGATAATTGATTTATTAAGTTCTTAGAAAAAACGGAAGATATTATTGAAATAGAATCTGGCCCTGAAAGTCGAATAACGCCAATAGCTCCAATTCCCTGTGGAGTTGCTAAGGCAACAATAGTATCGTTTTCCATTTTATGCATTTCTGCAAAGGTAAATCGTAACAAACAAATGTATCCAAACAACTTCATTATTCTACTTTTGAAAAATATGGGCACAGAAAAAAAATATTCAATACTCCCCTACTCCAATTTTTAGCCATTGGGATTCTACTGTTTGGTTTAAACTATTGGTTTAACAAGGATGATAATTCCGACTCTACCATTATTATATCAAAAAAAGAAATGGATTCTTACACAAAAATGGCTAGCAATGGCGGAAATTTAGATCTCGATATTTTAAACAAATTGGTTGAACAAAGAATAAATCAAGAATTAATTTATGAGTATGGCTTATCTTTAAACCTAACACAATCCGACAGTAAGATTAGAGAACAAATTATAGAAGCAGCCCAAAACATTATTTTGGCACAAGCACCAATTGGAGACCCAGGAGACAGTATCTTAAAAGAATATTTCAGCAAAAAAAAATCGCTACTATCTAAACAAATAGTATTTTATTTTGACCAATACTTCTTTGGCAATGATCTATTGGCCGCGCAACAAGCTCTCTTTTTGGCGAAGGAAGGAAATACAATAAAAAATATGGATTCGTTGGATATTCCAACCCAAATATCGAAAGTCGGGGAATTCGAAATTTCACAACAATTTGGAATTTTGTTCATCGATTCCCTTGCGAAACAAGAAAATGGTTGGAGAGGTATAATCAAATCCGATTTGGGGTTTCACGTCATCCTCGATTATTCTAAGAAAACAATTGAAATGAATTTAAAAAATAGCAGGAAAAAAATATTTAATGCTTGGAAACAATCCGAAGGAAAGTTGTTTTATACCAATTTCCTTAAAGACTTAAGAGGAAAGGCAGATATTAAAATGAATACAACAGAGTAATAATGAAGGTTATTCAAAATAAAATATTTCAATTTGTTTTTACTTTTTTTCTACTGATTCCATTTATTGGAATTTGTCATGAAACTATTAGTTCATCCTTGGAATTAAGAAAAGAAAATGAAATAATTCATTGCTTTTTTAAAACTCCTTTAAATACAAACAATTCCGATATTCAAATTAAGTTTCCCGATAACTGGAGCGAAATATCATCAAGTTCTAATCTCAACGAAAAAGAAAAAACTTATGATTATCAGTATGTTTTTAGAATATCTGATGAGATTTTACCAATAAAAATAATTAGATCAGGAGAACATCAATCTCCATTAATAATTTCCGTAATTTCTTCTTTTGGCACTCAAACCGATGTCTTAAAGCCGGATGTTACGGAGTGGATTCCCCCTTTTGGATCCAATGATTCTATGAGTACTTTTTCAAGTTTCACCTTTTTAGGTATTGAACATATTCTTATTGGATTCGATCATTTGCTTTTTGTTTTGGCTCTTTTATTTTTAATAAAAAGAAAAAAACTGATTTGGGCTATTTCAGCTTTTACAGTTGCTCATAGTATTACACTTACTGCCTCCACTTTTAGTTTAATTGAACTTCCAATTGCTGTGGTAGAGGCTCTTATTGCATTTAGTGTTGTTCTTTTGGCAGTAGAAATGATCAAAACCAAAGACAAACAAATCACCAAAAACTACATTCAAATGGCATTTTTATTTGGTCTTCTTCATGGTTTTGGCTTCGCAAGTGTTTTGTCCGAATTGGGCGTTCCCGGAAATAATATTACTCTGGCACTATTGGCTTTTAATGTGGGAGTTGAAATCGGTCAATTGGTTTTCGTGACTGTCATTTTAAGCTCTTTATATTTATTTTTTAGGCACAAATCAATCTCTCTTATTTCCAAGAAATTATCGTATCCTATAGGCGGATTGGCTGCTTTTTGGTTTATTGAAAGAGTGGTAGATATTTTTTAGATTTTTTCTTTCTACGTTATTATTAAACTTTACTTTGTGAAATAGTAGATTTATTTTCATTAGAATATTGACTTTCGTGTTAATATTTATAATGAGTATTTTAAAATTAGATATGGACAGATTAGTTTCTTGGAATGTAAATGGCATTAGAGCAGGAGTAAAAAAAGGCTTTATCGATAAAGTGAATAATATGGGGGCAGATGTAATTTGTCTTCAAGAAACCAAAGCGCAAGACGATCAAGTAATTGAGGCCTTAGCTGAATTAGCAGGCTATAATATATTAGTCAATTCCGCCATAAAAAAAGGCTACTCAGGAACTGCCATTTTAAGCAAAGAAAAACCTCTATCGGTCGAATATGGACTTAATATAGAACTACACGATAAGGAAGGACGGTTGATAATTGCAGAGTTTAAAAACTATTATTTAGCAACCACTTATGTTCCAAATTCTAAGGGAGATTTGAGTCGATTAGATGAAAGAGTGGAATGGGATAAAGCATTGCTTGCTCATTTAAAAGAATTGGAAAAAACAAAACCAATAATAATTTGTGGAGATTTTAATGTCTGTCATAAAGACATTGACTTGGCTCGTCCAAAGGCCAATTATAACAAGTCGGCAGGATACACGCAGCGTGAAATTGACGGAATGGATAACTTCACTAATGCTGGGTTTTTGGATTCGTTTCGAGAATTAAATCCTAACGAAATCAAATATTCGTGGTGGAGTATGCGTGGCGGAGCCCGTTCTAAAAATGTTGGCTGGCGATTAGACTATTTTTTAGTGAGCAAATCTATAATGTCTTCTGTAAAACAAGCAGATATTTGGACGGAAATGGAAGGTTCTGACCACTGTCCCGTAATTTTGGAAATAGCATAAATTGCCAGAAGGTCTAATGACTATTAATTCATAATCCACTTTGCATTTATTGCAAAAAAAACCTCCTTAAAATTAATCAAGGAGATTTTCTAAGTTTCAATATTTAAATACTTTATCTCAATATTTCGATCTTGCGTCTAGATATCGTATCACCTGCTTTCAATTCTAAAATGTAAATACCGTTTTCCAGGTTTTCAACGTCGATTTCCTTTGTGGTAAAACTGGAAGTATTTATCAGAACTTGTTTACCTGATAAATCCAATATCCTTAATTGATAAATTTCAATAACTGACTCAATCAACATGGAAATTGCTGCAGGTTGCGGATAAACTTTAACCTGTTTTAATAACTCAGAATACTGCTCAATTCCAGTCAAGTTTACCTCGATGGATTTTGAAATAGAATCTTTACCGCAATCTCCATTAATTATTAATTTTATTTGATACACACCCGCCTTTTTGTACGTATGGCTTGGAGAAGTTGAACTACTTGTATCTCCATCACCAAAATCCCATTTAGAATTACTTGCTCCGCTCGAAAGGTTTGCGAAATCTACAAGAAGAGCAGTCTTTTGTGTTGTTGAAAAATCTGCAGTTACAGTATCTGTAATTCCTATATCATCCAAAGCCATATCCCCAGCAAAACCATTTGCCGTTTTTCCCCGAAATCTAATATTAATTACTTTCCCCTTATATGCAAGTAAGTCAACTTTTTGCTCAATCCATCTATTTCCCTTATTTCCAGACAATCTGGGCATTACATTCATGTCCCATTTTCCATCTGCAAAAACATCCAACTCTAGGACTCCCATATTTGCGCCATTCATATGGTACCAAAAAGTCAATTCTGGTTTAACAGCACTTTTCAAATCATAACAGGGCGACACAAGAAAAGCTTCTTTTTCAACACAAGTTGAAGATTCTAAATAAAGGTACCTTCCTGTCGCATTCCCTAAAGTATGGTCGCTGTTAGGACCTGTATTTCTTGAAGGTGTTCCAGTACTAGTTATTCTCCAGTCTATATCATCTGCTTCACCGTTGGTAGGGTTATACCAACCATCACTCAAATCACAGAATCCAGTTTCACAATTTGATTCTCTTGTGCATTGAGTAAAATCATCGAAGTTATTTGTATAACAAGAAGGTTTAGCTGTTTCATTAACAAATTCAGATTCGGCAAATAGCGAATCATTACAAGCGTTTTGATCTCCCACAGAAGACTGCCAAACAACTAATTTATTTACGCCATTATTGAGTGTAATACTATTCTGAAATATAATTGTATCAGAACTTCCTGCAGGAATTAGCTTAGCTGCATTTTCCTGAATTACTATTCCTCCATTAACGGTTAAATTTAGAGTAAACACCGAAGAGACTGAACTTGAATTGTTTTTCACCTCTACCCCTACTTTCACTCCATTAGGGAAAGCACAACTTGTTACACGTCCTAATGAGGGATTAATTTTTACCAATGCAATATCATTTTTGATAGTACAATTTTTTAATTTATCGTCTTTATAAAATGCTCTTGATCTTCTGCCAATTTCGCCTTTAGTACCACGTGCTGAAACGGCAAACCAACCTTCTTTAGATCCACTACAATTTCCTAAAAGATTAAAAACGTTAGTTGCAGAGGTACCAATGGAGTCCATGTATTTTGCTCCTAATTCATAAATCACATAATGACTTGCAGAGGAAGTAGAATCCCATTTTAATCCAACACTATCCGGACAGGCATAATCAACGGCCAAACTTGTTGGAACTTTAAAAATTGAGAAGTTGTTTGAAGATACTCCCGAAGTCCCTGTACCAATCACTCTGACCAAAGCTTTTGAAGACGGTAAGTTTGGCACTGTCCAATTGAAAAAGCGTGCCGAGCTACTTACATTTGTAATCGTATTCCAACTTCCTCCATTATCAATTGAATATTCAAGGGAATAAGGCCCATTATTACCTGCATCGCTCCATCGAATCATTTCCTCTTCAATCGGAACAAGAGATTCTCCTCCAACAGGATATTCAACTATTATTCCGTCAGATTCAAAAGAATAAACCACATAAAATTCTTGAGGTCCTTTTGGAATAGATTTTCCAATTACGGTAATAGTGTAGGTCCCAGGAGTGAGAGTTTCAATAACTACTTGTTCAATATTATTAATAGAATCTCTTCCATTTTTAGCAATACCCGCCGGATTTAACGGGTCTAATATTAAAGGTTTAACCGGCGACAAACTTCCAGTACTAACTGTTACGTCAAGATCATTAACTAAAGGTCTAGAAGAACCAACAGTACCTTGAGGGTCAAGCCAAACGACCATCACTTTTAAAAGACGATCATTATTTCCTGCAGTAACGTTAAAAGTTTTAGTGCCATTAGTAGAAATAGAATCTTTATAATAGGTTTTGTTTTTTATAACGTCATAAGCTTTTCTTGCATTAATTCTGCCGAACCCATGTGTAAAATCGGGGCCTTTTCTGCCTAAATCATCGGCAGTATTACAGACTATAGCCTTCATTAGTGCAGCATTCACAGTATTGCCACTATTGAGTTCTTTATACGCTTGGCAAAGAACTGTAATTGAACCAGCAACTCCAGGGCAAGACATTGACGTTCCCGACTTTGGCACATATCGATTTGGATTACTTGTTGACATTACATTTGAACCAACTGCACCTATATCCGGTTTAATCCTACCATCTTTTGTCGGACCTTGACTGGAACTATTAACATCATTATCATTTAAATCAAGATTTGCCACAGTGATTACATTTTTAGCAACTTTGTGCCCACCTGTAATTGTATACCATCCATTTCCAGACGCCCCTCTCGAATTACCTGCTGAAAAAACATGAATTAAATCGTTCATTTTCTCCGTTTGATCATCCAATTTTTGAGCTAGTGGAGAATATCCCGCATTAACACCATTTGAATAACTCGTAGAAGTTATTCTTATATCGTATTTAATATAATGGGAGTAAATTGAATCAAATCCAGGATACGCAGGAGCAGCTCCATATACCCATAGTTGAGAGGCAGGAGCCATACCTTGATAACGTGGTTCCAAATTACCAGCCGCCATAATAGTTCCACCAGTATGATCTCCATGATCTCCACGGTTAGACGTTAAAAACTGAGCTCCAATTCTTCCTTTATAATCGATATGGGGACCAATGACTCCATCATCTTGAAGCATTACATTCATACCCTCTCCATTCAAGTCTTTAGAAAGTCCTGTGTAATTTTTAGTTAAAGAATTTACTCTATGACCATTTTTTCCTTTAAAATTTTCAGGAAAACCTGGAGCATCAATTGGAACAACAAATTGTACAAAAGCAAGATTTGAAAAAGCTCTTAGTTCGTGAATTGGTAATTCACAATAAACTACTTGTATGTGGCCATCAATGGAAGTAACTTTTCCTTTTCTTGCGTCAATTTGTTCGGCGATTAACCCCAAATCATCATTTGAAATAGCCTGAACAATCAACTTCAAATTACCATTTTGAACAGCATGTCTCGGAAATGGAGCTTTTAGCAAATCGCTCCTTAGTTTGTCCTTGTATTTCAAGTTATAGACCAAACGAATGTTAGAGTAATTAGATATGGAATAATTCACACTAATTTTAGCATAATAAGCATTGCTGGGCATGTAATCTAACAATTCAACACCTTCTGTTTTTAATCTCTCAACTTCCAATCGATCTGGAAGTTTGTTAAACTGAATTAAGCCATAATAAAAGCCATTTAAAGATGACAAGCCCTTAATATTACTACCCAGCTCAATTTTGTTTTCTATCTGTTGCTGCTCAATAGTTTGATTTGCCAATAACAATCTATAATCTTGCGATTTTAATTGAAAGGCGGTAACTAAAAATGCTGAAATAATTAAATAAACTCTAAACTTCATAATTAAATAATTTTGCGTGAAATTACTTAAAAATTTCATTGTTCAAACGAATTACAAATACGACCAGAACAGAACATTTCACGGCTATTTCCATTCAATTTAAACAACCTTATTTTAATAATTAAAATGGACAATTTCATTAGTGATTCTTGGGCTTGTTTTTAGTGGATTCTAAACTGTTTCGAAAGTGTTTATTCAACTCAATTCTAGTCCAATAAAAACTTGAAAGATTGACATGAAAAAATTACTCGGTGTCTTTTAATTTTCAAAATAACCTCTAGCCATGAAATTAAAATGTTTTTCAATATCTAGAACATTACAGAAAAGTACATTTGCTGCATGAGCTCATCGATTCCTTTGGCAGAAAGATTACGTCCTCAAAACTTGGATGATTATATCAGCCAAAAACACTTAGTAGGAAAAGGGGCCGTATTAAGAAATGCCATTGACTCTGGCGTACTCCCATCTATATTGTTTTGGGGACCTCCCGGGGTAGGAAAAACCACCCTAGCCCAAATTATCAGCAACACTATGAAAAGGCCATTTTATAGTTTATCGGCTATCAATTCAGGTGTAAAAGATGTAAGAGAAGTAATTCAAAAAGCTGAAAAATCTAGTTTTTTTGGCACTAATAACCCCATTCTTTTTATTGATGAAATTCATAGATTCTCTAAATCTCAGCAAGATTCACTCCTTGGCGCTGTAGAAAAAGGAACTATAACATTAGTTGGAGCTACTACAGAAAACCCTTCATTTGAAGTGATTAGTGCCCTTCTTTCTAGATGTCAGGTTTACGTTTTAAAATCTTTTGACCGATTAGATTTAGAATTATTAATCAAAAATGCCCTAGAAAAAGACGAGGTTTTAAAAAATCTAAAAATTTCAATCAAAGAAAATGAATCGCTTATTCGATTAAGTGGCGGTGATGGGCGAAAGCTGCTAAACACTCTAGAAATTGTAGTTGGAAGTCTAAAAAGTGGAAATAAAAAAATTGAAATTACCAACGATAAGGTTGAAAAAGTCATTCAACAAAATTTAGTTCGCTATGACAAAACTGGTGAGCAGCATTATGACATTATCTCTGCTTTTATTAAATCGATGCGGGGTTCTGACCCAAATGCGGCAGTCTATTATCTAGCTCGTATGGTGGAAGGGGGTGAAGATCCTAAATTTATAGCTCGCCGGATGCTCATTTTTTCTTCTGAAGATATTGGCTTGGCAAATCCAACGGCACTTGTGATGGCAAATACTTGTTTTGATGCAGTAGCAAAAATTGGCTATCCTGAGTGTGATATAATTCTTTCTCAAACCGTAATTTATTTGGCCACATCACCAAAAAGTAACTCGGCATACAAAGCAATTAGAAATACGCTTCAATTGGTAAAGGAAACTGGTGACCTTTCGGTTCCACTTCACTTAAGAAATGCCCCGACGAAACTCATGAAACAACTCGATTATGGAAAAAATTATAAATATGCTCATGGATTTCAAGGCAATTTTGTAAATCAAGAATTTTTACCTCCAGAAATAAGTGGCGAAAAGCTATATGAACCTGGGGTAAATCCTAAAGAAAAAGCCATACAAGATAAATTGAAGTTACTTTGGAAAGAAAAGTACGGTTACTGAAAAGCGGAGTTCAATATATTTGCGAGTTGTGATAAAAGGAAAACAAATTTATTTACGGGCTTTAGAGCCAAACGATATTGACCTATTATTTGAATGGGAAAACAACGTAGAAGTGTGGGATATTTCAGATACAGTTCAACCATTTTCTCGTTTTGTATTAGAAAAATATGTCGATAGCCCTCAAGATATCTATGTGCAACACCAACTCCGTCTTATGATTTGTAAAGTAGATTCAAAAGAAGCTATTGGTTGTGTCGATTTGTTTGATTTCTCCCCTATTCACCGTCGCGTAGGCTGTGGTATTTTAATAGCGGAACAAAACGAAAGAAAAAATGGATTTGCACGCGAGGCGGTTAATTTATCGGTAGATTATTGCTTCAGCTTTTTAGATTGCCATCAGGTTTACTGCAACATTTTGGAAGATAATTACACCAGTATAAACCTTTTTGAAAAATCTGGTTTTAAACGAATTGGGCTCAAAAAAGATTGGATAAATAAAAACGGAAAGTTCCATAATGAATACTTGTATCAGATTCTGAAATCAGCCAATGATTAAAAAAACAGTTGCATTAATTGCATTAGTCATTATTGTCATTGGAGCGCTTTACATCTGGGGATTCTACAACAACTACAAAGGAAGTTCTATATTAAAAAACACAATAATTTTTATTCCCACCGGAAGTAATTACGAAACTGTTTTGTATGTATTAGATACTTGCAATTGCCTAAAAAACTTAGACGGGTTTAATAAAATTGCCGAAGTCAAATCCTACCCTCAATTGGTCAAACCAGGACGATATTTCCTAAAAAAGGGCATGAGCAATGAGGGATTAGTCAACAAACTGCGAATAGGAAACCAAGATGCAATTAAATTTACCTTTAACAATTTAAGAACGATAAACCAATTAGCAGGAAGAGCTGCATACTATTTAGAAACAGATTCACTTTCCTTTTTAAACTACCTATACAACTCAGAAACAATTTCAAAATACGGCTTCACAAAAAATCAGTTTCCGGCTATGTTTATTCCCAATACATATGCCATGCACTGGAATACCACTCCAGAAAAATTTGCAGAGAGAATGGCAAAAGAGTTTAAAATCTTTTGGTCTGATGAGAATAGAGCCAAAGCCAAATCATTGGGTTTATCACAAAGTGAAGTGGCCACACTTGCATCAATAGTAGAAAGTGAAACCAAAAAAAATGACGAAAAACCGAGAGTGGCAGGAGTTTATATTAACCGTATTAAAAAAGGGATGCCCTTACAAGCAGATCCAACTTTGATTTTTGCATTGGGCGATTTTAGTATAAAAAGAGTAACAAACAAAGACAAAAAAATCAACTCTCCTTACAATACATACAAGTATAAAGGATTGCCTCCTGGGCCAATCCGCTTACCAGAAATTTCATCAATAAATGCAGTCTTAAATTACGAAAAACATGCTTTTATTTATTTCTGCGCTAGAGAAGACTTTTCAGGATATCACAATTTCACTTCCTCCTACCGAAAACATAAAAAAAATGCAACACTGTACCACAACGCATTGAATAAACGGAAAATTTATAGGTAATGTACAAAGAACAAAAAATAAAATTTGGTACGGATGGCTGGCGAGCTATAATTGCCCAAGAATTTACAGTAGGTAATGTGGCTCGTGTGAGCGCTGGAGTTGCAGAATATTTAAAAACTGAAAAATTGACCCGAAAAGCAGTTTTAGGATTTGACTGTCGTTTTGCGGGAAAATTATTTGCAGAAACAGTAGCCAACATCCTTTCTTCCAAAGGAATTGCAGTTTTGTATTTCGATAAACCGACAACTACACCAGCTATTTCTTTGGCAACCAAAAAATTAAACTGCGGAATTGGAATTATTATTACAGCATCACATAATGCCCCAAGCTATAACGGGTACAAATTAAAAGGATCATTTGGAGGTCCTATACTCTCAGAAGGAATAGCTAGAGTAGAAGAATTAATTCCAGATTTAACACCAGATTTAACTCGTCAAAATGTTGATTTAATTATAAAAACAGATATTAATGAACTTTACATAAATCATGTAAAAGCACATTTTGATTTAGGTAATTTAAATGAATCAAAAGTGAAATTGGCTTATGATGCCATGTATGGATCTGGGCAATTTATTTTACCTCATCTACTGCCTAATGCAGTTTTGTTTCGAAACGTATGGAATCCTCATTTTTATGGACTTTCACCAGAACCTATTCTAAAAAACTTGGGCGAGTTTCAATCTTTTTTGAAAAATGAGACTAAAGTTGACTTGGCCTTGATAAATGACGGCGATGCGGATAGAATCGGGTTGATGGATGGAGAAGGTAACTTTATCGATTCGCACAACATTATGCTTCTTCTTCTTCATTATCTGGTTCATTATAAAAAACTAAAAGGAAGAGTTGCTACTGGATTCAGCTCTTCAGTTAAGATACAGCAATACTGTGACTTACATAACCTAGAACTCGACATTGTTCCTATTGGATTTAAACATATCTGTGGCATTATGCTAGAAAACGAAGTATTAATGGGCGGTGAAGAATCTGGTGGTATTGCAGTTGGAGTTGGTGGACATATACCTGAAAGAGATGGGATTTGGAATGGTCTACTTTTACTTGAAATGATGGTAAATACTAGTAAATCTATTCAAGAATTATTACAAGAAGTAAAAAATCAAGTTGGAAGTTTTGCCTTTAAACGAATTGATTTGAAAATTAAGGAAGAGCAAAAATTAGCTATTGTAAATCAATGTAAAAACAATGAGTTTTCGAGATTTGGTGACCTAATAGTTTCTCGAATAGAAAACCTAGATGGTTGGAAATTCTATTTTAACGACGACGAGTGGTTAATGATACGTGCTTCGGGAACTGAACCCGTCTTAAGAACTTATGCGGAAGGGCGTACATCTGAAAGAGCAGATTTCATTTTAAAGAGTTGTCACGAAGCTATTGGAATTTAAAATAATATTCCAGATACCTTAAATCTTCACTAATTCTTGTTGCGCCAAAAACTCAGATTTCCTTTTTTCAAGCTCATTAATTAGCTCGTTGCGCTCGGTTTTTAAATTAGATATCACGTCACTTTTATGCATGAAAAGTTGCAGATATTTAATGTTTCTATTCATTTTATAATACAATTTTATGTGTTCTATTGTAAAAAAACCCGTTGGGTAAAGGCTTAGAAAAAACAACATGCCCCAGAGTGCATTTGTAAATTTAGTAAATACAAAAGCTTCAATTGCGTAACAAATTGTAAAAACGAAAAGTCCAACTGCAATTTTAACCGCACCTAAAAAATTAGCTTAAAAATATTATTCCTGTTTTTTCTGTCGAAGTATTTAAGACCATTGAAAATCTCCATTTTTATTAAATGAGGGATTTACAATTTTTAATTTTATTTATTGAGATACACGAAACAAGAATTCCGTTTTTATATTGTTTAAATACAAATTTAGTTTGGATCAGAAAGTTCAGAATTGGTTAAAAAACTAGGGTCCGTAAGAGTTTTCAAAAAAGCAAGCAAATCTGCTTTTTCACTTGCTGAAAGGTTAAGTCCACCAGCAATTCCAGCTCCACCATCACTCATTATTGGTGCAATGTTAGGTGAGTTACCTTCTACTCCGCTGTTATAAAATTCAATAATATCTTCTAAAGTTTTAAATCTTCCGTCGTGCATGTAAGGACCCGATTTTTCTATGTTTCTTAAAGTTGGAGTTTTAAATTTACCAATGTCTGAAGACTTGCCGGTAACTTTTCCCAAACCCATATCTGGACTCAAGTCCAATCCATTGTTCTGAAACTTATTGTCGGTAAATAACATGTTATCCGACGAATGGCAATGAAAACAATCTCCACCAGGAGCAGCTCCCGAAATTCGCCTTACTTCCGTGTTGAAAATTCGATATCCCCTTGCTTCAGAAGGATCGTTAAAACGTGGTGGAATTCCATTAATACCACCAACTAAATCCACAGCCTTATCAAATCTACTTTCTGAACTTAGCAAAGTTTTCTCAAACTGTGCTATGGCGATTGTTGCATGGCTAGAATCCCAATCATCAATTCCAAACGCTTCATAAAAGTGGTTTACATAAAAAGTATCTCCTTTTAGTGAGTTTATGGCGACCTTCCATGTATTGTGCATTTCCACAGGATTTATAACTGGGTCAATCGCTTGCTCTTCCAGTCTAGGAGAACGACCATCCCAAAAGAATCCATTTCCCCAATTCAAATTGAATATTACCATGGCATTTATATCTCCTACTTCCCCATCTATTCCTTCAGAAAATCTTTTTTCGTTATCGCTAAAGGCAAAACTTTGATTGTGACATCCAGCACATGCTAGAGATCCGTCACCCGATAATTTTTTCTCATAAAACAAATGCCTTCCTAGGTTTACTATCTCTCTTGTTAGAACAGTATTCTCAGGAAATGGTGGAAAGTATTTGGGTGTCGCAAGAGTAAACTCTGTTCTCTTGTATTCGGGTTTGGTAGATGTTCCACAATCTATTGGGGGTACTAGTCCTTTTTCGTCTTTTTTACAGCCAACAATTGAAATAAAAATAATAGAGAGAATAAAAAACCTTTTCATAATTTCAATTTTTACGCATTTTATATATTTTAGTTTAACCAAAATAAAGAGTTAACTTTAAACTGTTATTTTACAAAAAAAATATTGATGCATCTATTTTTAATATCTCCTTCAATTTTTTATCAATCGTTTTACAAACATTTCGTGTTCACCAACATATACCTTAAGAAGATAAATGCCATCGGATAAATTATTGAGTTTAATACTTTGTGAGTTGACATTGCCAATGGATCCCGAAAGAACGACCGTTCCAGTCATATCAATAATTTCCATACTCCAGTCTATATTTTCATTTCCCGAAACCTCTAAATTAATCACCTCATGAAACGGATTTGGATAAACAGTTAAAGCATAGGGAGAATGCTGAATTGGCGAGACACTGACTGTAGTGTCAGAACTATCTATTGCAGCCAAAATACATTGATATAGATTTAAGGTTCCACCTGTTGTTGTTCCATCCATTGATGAAATCTTTCGTGTTCCTTTTTTAAGCATTAGCCCTCTTACTACAAGAGCAAGTTTATCTTGATCATTTTTATATTTCACAAGCGTGTCTTTTGGCAGCGCCGAATACATAAGAGCCAATGCACCGCTAACCATTGGCGTGGCATAAGAAGTTCCGCTTCCAAATGAAACGCCGTTTCCTTTATCGGTAGAAATTACGTCAACTCCAGGAGCTCCCATATCTATACTAACTTTCCCAAAACCACTATTTACAGCCTTTCTGTCGTTTCTATCAATACTAGTAACTGCTATTAAATAATTACTTGGACAAGTAGTCGGAATGTCACCAACAGCATCTACATCTTCATTAGAATTTGGCCCTGCGCCAACACTTATAATACCAGCCCTACCCATTATATTATACATTTCGCACCAAGCAGGAAAGTTTTGTGGCTTACCGCGATTAACTCCAAATGAGGAATTTGACACAATGATATATGCTCCTGAATCACCATTACTTCGGTTATACATTTTCCGGAGGCCCAATACATAATCGTAGGATTTCAAAGCAACAGATTCAAGAGTAGATGAACCTTGAACGGCAACAAATTTGACATCCCAATTAAGACTTGCAACATCGGTTGTGTTATTTGTTTTAGCTCCCAACATACCAGCTACCATAGTGCCGTGCGAACTACCAGCTGGGTAAATATATGAGGAATCGTCGAATGTATTCCACCCACTTACATCGTCTACATATCCATTTTTATCATCATCCACATTATTGTTTGGTATTTCGTGTCTGTTTACCCAAACATTCGCTTTTAAATCGTCATGATTAAGCAAAAAGGATTCATCAATTACGGCTATTACAATTTCTTGAGAGTCTTTGGTAATTCCTCCTGTCGCAATACTCCAAGCTTTTTCTGCATCTACATTTTTCAAATTCCATTGCACAGGAAAAGAAGGATCGTCTGGTGCTTTTCTATATTCAATATTATTGTGATTCCATTGTGCAAATTGGCAGCTTGGAAAACTCCTAAATACATGTAAAACTTCCTCCTCTTGAATTGCTCTATTTACATAGTCATATTGAAACAAATAAAGCTCAGCATCTTTTGAAATAACTTCTTTTAGCAAAACATTTAATTCGGAATAATTGGCATTCATAAAACTCAAATAGCCCTCTAAATCATTGGATTCCACTTTGGCAATAACCTCACCTAAAACATGGTTTTTTTGCGCTATCGAAACAGTGGAAAGGAATAATACGATTAATAGACTATTGATTTTTTTCATACTTACAAAGTTAAAAGGAAACTCAAAATTAACGTCAATCGATTTAGTGTCTTCACAAATCCAAAATTAAGCTTTGTAATGACCTTGAATTAGTAAGAAACAAACATTTATTTAACGGCTCTTTAGATAGCCCATAATAGCTAAAGTCAAGGATAAGGTGCCAATTGTAATTATTATCCAACGCATGCTGGAGTTGGCAATAAACTTACTTCTATACTGACCAATTGCCATGTTATTAAGTTTCTCAACTTCTTTAAAAAACTTTTTATGGATGGCAAAATAATAGACCAATCCGTTGTCTTTGCTATCGTTATGCCTTTCGTACTCCACTTTATGTTCAATCAATAAATTTTCGAAAAAACCAGCTTGATCGGCTCTGGCAAAATGAAAAACATGAAATCTTTTTTGTGATGGGTGAATTCTATAATTGGTAAAATCTAATAATTCCTCAACCTTTGTGGGGTCTTCATTATTCATTATAATATTCTTATTTTTTGTCCCACTTGAAGAGTTGAGTTTCTGCGAATGTGATTTTCAGTACAAATCTTGGTACATGTTGTAGCATACTTTTCAGCAATACCATATAAATAATCTCCTTTTTTTACTGTATAATATTCTACTCCATCAGGAATTGCAGCATAACCCCATTTCGTTTTTGTAATCGTTATCTGCTTATCAATTAATTTTTCGTTTTTAAAATCAATAATTTGTGCAGGATCAAAAGCTACTCCTTTAAATCTACATTCGAAATGTAAATGACTTCCGGTGGATTGCCCAGAGCTACCTCCTAAACCAAGTACGTCTCCAGCTTTTACTTCATCTCCAATACTCACTTTGTACCTGTGAAGATGAGCATATAACGTTTCCAAACCATTGTAATGACGAACTACTATTACCCTACCATAACCACCATAAAATCCAACATAACGAACTTTTCCTTTAAATGCAGAATGAACTGGATCCCATACTTGTAAATCCAAGTCAATGCCGCGATGCGAGCGATTCCATCGGTGGCCATAAGTGCTTGTAACCACTATTTTTTTTAGAGGAGTTTTGTATTCCCCTAAACTTTCACTCGACAATAAAAGTCGATTGCTTGAATCATTTTCCCATAATTCTATAGCATAGGGGTGTGGTTTAGTAATATTCCATTCACTATAAAAATTATGTGCTGGATAATCAAAAGACTTGCGGGTATAATCAAAATCTTTGGGTGCACTAAAGTCATGATTTATCAAAAATAAACTTATCTGATTTATAAGGGCATAATTCTCATCTCCAGCATCAAAGAGTGAGTCCATAAAGAATGTAAGCTCCATTTTAGTCATTGTTTTTACAGATAAAAACACTTTTATTTGACCAAGGACTTTGTCTGAAACTGAAGTGGTTTTCACCAAAGAATCATAATATTCTTGAATTTTTTCGTCAGTTAAGCTTTCAAAAGAATCAAACAAGGTCTTTTCACCATAAAGCACTACCGCCTTTTTGACTGGCTTTTCTTTTTTGATAACCCCTTCTTTTTCAGTAGGTATTATAAAGCCAAAAGCCAAGAAAGCTGAGAGTGTGAGAAAAATAAAAGATTTATTGTTTAGCATGTTAACTTGCGGCGAATATAATAAAAGTGAATTAGAGAATTATATTCTCTAATTTTAAAACAAGATTTATTTTATTTATTGCTCCATAAAAAAATGATAACTCTAAATTTGCAGAATGGCAAAATCTCTTCCAGATATTTCTAAATTCAATATTCGTAATTACGGTTTGTTATTCAATAACAAAAATGAGGTTCTGCTTTCGGACGAAATAATAAGGGGCGAACATTTCACAAAATTCCCTGGAGGAGGATTGGAGTTTGGAGAGTCGCCCATTGAATGTTTGCATCGTGAATTTTTGGAAGAGATGAATCAAAAAATAGAAGTGGTCTCGCATTTTTATACCACCGACAAATTTATTCGATCTGCTTTTAGACCACAGGAACAAGTGATTTGCATTTATCACACCGTCAATACAATAGGACATGTAAATTTCAAAACCAGCGCTAATAAATTTAATTTCAATACGCGAATTGAAGGAGATCAAGAGGCTTTTCGCTGGTCCAAAATTTCGGATCTAAATCCAAAAGATTTTGCATTTTTGAGTGATGCCGAAGTAGTTAAATTAATTAAACGTAAACTTTCTTGAATTCTTTAAACAAAACTTTTATTGCTTTTGCATTTCTTGCTTTTACGCTAACTCCCATATTATTGTGTGCGCAAATAAAAAAGCCATTAATTGATTTCGAAAAAGAAAGGGAATTTTTGATCCTTCCGAGTGCTTATTACACTCCTGAAACCAAATGGGCATTTGGAGCAGTTGCTATTGGTTTTTTTCATTTAAACAAAAAGGACACTATTTCACCAGTATCCAATGCGGCTATGTCTTTTGCTTATACGCTTAATGATCAAATCCTTTTTCAAGCACCCTTTAACCTGTACTTCAAGCAAGACACCATGCGAATATTGGGCGAGGTTGCCTACTATCGTTATCCCTATTTCTTTTCTGGTGTTGGCAATGGCTATCCTGAAGATTTTACTGAAAACTATTCAGCAAGTTTTCCAAGGTTTCAAATTGCCGTATTGAGAAAAGTTTGGAAAAATTTGTACACTGGTCCACGGCTATTTCTACAAAACACAACCATGGAGAATGTTACGGCAGGTGGATTACTTGAATCTGGGAATGTACCAGGTGGTAGCGGTGGAGTTGCAAACGCTCTTGGGTGGGATATTAGATTGGATGCAAGAAACAACGTATACGCACCTACAAAAGGATACTATTTTAAAACAAGTATGCTCGTTTTTGAAAAAGTAATAGGAAGTGATTTTGACTTTAACCATTTCGAAATTGACCTTCGGGGATATTTTAATTTGGGTAAAAATCACATAATTGCTTTACAGAGTTATTCTGAATTCAATTTCGGAGATACTCCATTCAATCGCCTGGGGCAATTGGGTGATAGTAAAATAATGAGAGGATATAAGAAAGGGGTATATCGTGACCAACTTATGACTGCGGCACAGGTAGAATACCGAACTCCTATTTGGTATGTATTCGGTTTTACAGCCTTTTTTGGTGTTGGTTCAGTTGCGGATAAGTTCGATAATTTTTCCAAGCAATACATTAGACCTAGTTATGGTGCTGGCATGCGAGTAGCTTTTAATAAAAAAGAACGAATTCATATTCGATTGGATTATGCTAGAGGAACGAATAGAGAAGAGTTTTATATTACGTTGAGCGAGTCTTTTTAATTTTAAACATGTTCCATTTCTATTTATCCTAAAAAAATCAACAAAGGCAAATAGCAGATTGACCTCTAAGGTGCAAACACCAACTTTTTTCTTATTACAAAATCTTCACACTCCAACAAATACAGATATGTTCCTGGTACTAAGTCAAATTCGGAAGCTTGAAAAGTTATTTTTTGTTCGCCCGCTTTCAGCTTTTTCTTTTTCCTAATCCACCCTATTCTACTTCCATTCAAATCGTAGAGTCCAATTTTAATTTTTTGGGGATTGCTTAATGTAAAAACAATATTCACTTCTGATTGAAATGGGTTTGGGTAAGAATCAACCGCCCAATTATAATTTTCGACAACTGCTACTTTCGTGTTTTGCTCCGTATACAAAGCTGTCCAAATTTCAGTTTTATCGTTATTCATTGCGGTCCATATTGGTCGAACATTCCCTTTTACAGCACTAATGTTTGTGTAATCACCAAAAAACACCCCTTTAGAAGGGTCAAAAGGTTTTTCGCTTAAAATACCATTTACAAAAGTCTCTCCGCCATCATAAGAAACAGCCATATAAACATCCGTTTTGGTGTCCTCGTAGTTTCTTCTGTCGTACCAAATAAAATA
>CAWUST010000072.1:0-16398 GCA_963925495.1 uncultured Flavobacteriales bacterium
AACATTGAAGTTACCATGCCATATATGCATGATGGAAGATTTAAGACTTTAGAAGAAGTGATAGATTTTTATGGTAGTGGTGGAGGAAAATACATTACTCAGGATTCTCGTATAACTCAAAAAGATATTAGCAAAGAAGAGAAAGCTGCTCTTGTGGCATTTTTAAAGTCTTTGACTGATCAAAGTTTCCTTACCTCTAGGTCTTATACTTATTGATATATAGCGATTTACAAGGGATAGGTTGTTGTAACATTTGTTACCAATAACAAGTCCAATTGGCTTGTAAATTTGCAGCAGTATGAATTTTAAAAAAAGTTGATATGATTATTGAACAATTATATACAGGATGTTTAGCAGAAGCTGCTTATTACATTGAAAACAATGGTGAAGTTGCCATCATTGATCCATTAAGAGAAAGTTCTCCATACATAGAAAAGGCCGCAGAAAATAACGCAAAAATCAAATATATTTTTGAAACACATTTTCATGCCGATTTTGTTTCGGGTCATGTAGATTTGGCTAAAAAGACCGGCGCACAAATTATTTACGGACCAAATGCAATGACGGATTACGACATTACTGTTGCGGAAGATGGTCAAATATTCAAATTGGGAAATATCAATTTAAAATTAATTCATACTCCTGGCCATACCCTAGAGTCTAGCAGTATATTGCTTAGAGATGAAAAAGGAAACGACCATGCTATTTTTACAGGTGATGCTTTGTTTATTGGAGATGTTGGTCGACCAGATTTAGCTATAAAATCAGATCTAACTCAAGAAGATTTAGCCGGGATGTTATTCGATACCCTCCGAAATAAAATTATGCCTTTGGGCGACGATGTTTTAGTATATCCAAACCATGGTGCTGGGTCTTCATGTGGAAAAAACATGAGTGATGAAACATTCGATTCATTGGGACATCAAAAGAAAACGAATTATGCTCTAAGAGCAGATATGACTAGAGAGGAGTTTGTTGCAGAAGTTACAGATGGAATACTTCCTCCACCACAATATTTCCCTAAAAATGCAAGATTAAATAAATCTGGTTATTCAAGTTTTGATGACGTATTGGAGAGAGGAAATACCGCATTTGATGTCAACACTTTTATTGCCGTAGCAGAAGCTGAAGAGGCATTGGTTGTAGATACTAGAAACGAAAACGATTATTCTAAAGAACATATCCCGGGCTCAATTTTCATGGGTTTAAATGGTAAAATGGCCATGTGGGTTGGAGCTTTAATAACCGATATAAATCAACCAATAGTTTTTATTGCTGACGAAGGCATGGAAAAAGAAGTAATTACCCGATTGGCACGTGTTGGTTACGACAATTCACTTGGTTATTTAAAAGGTGGAATGGAAGCTTGGAAAGCAGCTGGAAAAGAGACGGATAAAATAGAAAGTGTTACTCCTGAAGAATTGAAAAACTTATTAGAAAAAACTGAAATTAATGTTTTAGATGTAAGGAAAATAAGTGAGTTTAAAGCTGAGCATGTTGCTGATGCTAAGAATGTTCCTTTAGATTATATCAATTCGGTTATGGATCAGGTAGATGCAAATAAAACCTATTATACGCATTGTAAAGGTGGGTATCGATCTGTTATATTTAACAGCATTTTAAAAGCAAGAGGCCGTCACAATTTAATTGATGTAAAAGGTGGAATAGATGCTATGATTGAAGCAGGAATTACAATGACTGATTATATCTGTCCTTCTACCTTAAAATAATTTTAAAAATTTAATAAACACACCCCAAATTATGTTTAAAGAAGCAAACGCAAAAGAATTTAAAGAAATGGTATCGGAAGATAAAAATGCCGTTTTAATTGATGTAAGAACTGCTGAAGAATGTGACGGTGGTATGATTCCAAATTCTATTAATATCGATTTAATGTCTCCAGAGTTTATGGATAAGGTTTTAGAATTGGACAGATATAAAAATTACTACATGATATGTAGAAGTGGTGGAAGAAGTTCCACGGCTTGTGGTGCAATGGCAAACAATGGTTTTAAATCATTGGTAAATTTAGATGGCGGAATGTTGTCTTGGGATGGAGAAGTTGTTCACCCATAGAAAATTATATTTTTAGTTTAAATTTAAACTCGTTTTGAGAATGTTCAGAATGGGTTTTTATTTTATTTGAAAATGAATTTACGTGTTGCTGCTGGTTCAGCTTTTATTTTTTTTGTTTTAATAATTTCGTTTTTTGTTATGCGCGATTGGGCTTTTAATAAAATGGTTAACTCACTTATTTCTACCAATATTGGAGTGATAAAGCCAGTTGATGTAAATCTTTCAAAAACTATTATTCTTGATACTCGAGAAAAAATAGAATACGATATAAGTCATTTGCCAGGAGCCATTTGGGTTGGTTATGAAGATTTTGATTTAAATAGGGTAAAAGCAAACAAAAAAGACGATATCCTGGTTTACTGTTCCATTGGTAAAAGAAGTAACGATATTGCGCTAAAACTTCAGAGTGAAGGATTTTCAGATGTAAAAAATTTGCACGGTGGAATTTTTAAATGGGTAAACGAAAATTATGGTGTGGTAAATCAAAGTGGCAACACCAATAAAGTTCATACTTATTCTATGTCTTGGAGTATTTGGCTGAAAAATGGAGAAGGAGTGAATTAAAAAATCATTTGCAATGAATTAGAATGAGCCTGAGTTAAATCTATAATAGCCCGACAAATTTGTTTTAATTTTGAACTCTTAATTTCAGATTACTAATGTATCAATTATTGGAGAAATTTAAATAAGCTTAACATTTTATTAAGAGTTTAAGAAATCGAATATTATTATAGTATAAAATATATTGATGAAAAAAATTTTAGTTGCTAATAGGGGAGAAATTGCAATGCGTGTAATGCGCTCTTGTAAAGAAATGGGAATATCTACTGTGGCTGTTTTTTCTGAAGCAGATAGAAATGCACCATTTGTGAAGTTTGCTGGTGAAGCAGTTTGCATTGGCCCACCTGCAAGTGCGGATTCTTATTTACGAATGGATAAACTCATTGAAGTTTCTAAAAACTTAAATGTAGATGGAATTCATCCAGGGTATGGATTTTTAAGTGAGAATGCCAAGTTCGCTAAATTGGTTACAGATGCGGGCATGACTTTTATTGGCCCTCGTCCCGATGCTATAAAAACAATGGGAGATAAGCTGGCCGCTAAAGAAACCGTAAGTCATTATAATATTCCTCTAGTTCCAGGAACGGATAAAGCTATAGTTAATGTTCCAGAAGCCTTAATTGCGGCTAAAGAAATTGGTTTTCCAATATTAGTAAAAGCTTCAGCTGGTGGTGGTGGAAAGGGTATGAGAACCGTTGAGAAAGAAAAAGATTTTGAAGAGCAACTTACTATGGCAATGAATGAAGCTATTTCTGCTTTTGGAGATGGCTCTGTTTTTATTGAAAGATATATTACAAACCCAAGGCATATTGAATTTCAAGTTCTAGCTGATGCTCACGGAAACGTGGTACATTTATTTGAAAGAGAATGTTCCATTCAGCGACGTCACCAAAAGGTAATTGAAGAAGCTCCATCAGTTGTTCTTACTCCAGAACTTAGAGAAACAATGGGTAAATGTGCTTGTGATGTGGCTCGAAGTTGTAATTATTTGGGTGCGGGAACAGTGGAATTTATTCTGGAAAATAACACTAACTTTTATTTTTTAGAAATGAATACTCGACTACAAGTTGAGCATCCGGTTACAGAAATGATTACTGGTATTGACTTGGTTCAAGAACAAATAAAAATTGCTAGAGGCGAAAAATTATCATTCATTCAAGAAGATATTAAAGCAACTGGTCATAGTCTTGAAGTACGTGTATACGCAGAGGATCCAATGAATAATTTTTTGCCAGATATTGGGACTTTAGAAAAATATATTCAACCAACAGGAGAAGGAGTGAGGGTAGATGATGGGTTTGAAGAAGGAATGGCTATTCCAATTTATTACGATCCTATGATTTCAAAACTTATTACCCACGGAGCGACCAGAAAAGAGGCAATAGAGAGAATGACAAAAGCTATTGATGATTATAAAATAGAAGGAGTGAAAACCACAATGCCTTTTTGCAAATTCGCAATAAATCACGAAGCATTTGTTTCAGGGAATTTCGATACGCATTTCGTTCCAAAATATTTTACTCCACAAGTTTTAGAAGGACATGACAGCGAAGAGGAAAAAATGGCAGCAATAATTGTTGGTAAACTAATTGTTGAATATAAAGGTGAGAATACTTATGCTGAATTAAACAGTGAAGATTCAAATTGGAAATTAAATAGAACTTAATATTAAAAAAAATAAAATGTCAGTAATTCAAAGATCATCTAACCCGGCTTTTAGTGAAAAGCTATTTTCGAAACAAGGTTTTGCTTCACAAGGTGAGGCAATGACAGTTCAAGGAACAATAAATAAATCAATACTACTTTTTGTACTTCTTCTTATTCCAGCCTACATGGTTTGGAGTCAATTTGATCCGGAAAACCCAGTGGTTTCACCGTTAACTTGGGTTGGTCTTGTAGGTGGACTTATTAGTGCATTAGTTACTATTTTCAAACCTACTGCAGCGCCAATTGGAGCTCCAGTTTATGCCATTTTTGAAGGAATGTTTTTAGGCGGGGTTTCTGTGCTTTTTGAAATGTGGTACCCAGGTATTGCCATGCAAGCAATTGCTTTGACTTTTGGAACAATGTTTAGTATGTTATTTCTATATAAATCCGGCATTATAAAAGTTACTGAAAGACTACGTTCTGGTATTATGGCAGCTACTGGCGCCATTTTCTTTGTTTATATGATAAGTTGGATCATGAGTTTTTTCGGTTCATCCATTCCAATGATTCATGAAAGTGGAATGATGGGAATTGGTTTTAGTCTTTTAGTAATTGGAATTGCTGCATTTAATTTATTACTTGATTTCGATTTTATAGAAAAAAGCGCTTTCAATGGTTCTCCAAAGTATATGGAATGGTTTGGAGCATTCGGTTTAATGCTAACCCTGGTGTGGCTATACTTAGAATTTCTTCGCTTACTTTCTAAATTGAGAGATTAGGAATAGTTTTTGTATTTTTATAGCACAAAACAAGTTTATTAGTAGTGCTATTCAAATTTTTCATAACGTCCTTTTGTTTTATTCTGTTTTTTGCCAACTCATTTGCGCAAGAATCTGATCGGGATACAACAAAAGGACGTTTTGTTTCTGCTACAATTGACCAAAACGGAGATACCCTACCTAGGGTTTTTCTAAATTACTATTACGTATGGGCGAAGCGTTCGTTTCCAGACAAAAAGGAAGAAAGAAAGTACAATAAACTAGAGAAAAACGTAAGAATAGTTTATCCATACGCAAAAAAAGCGAGCCAACTTTTACTCAAGTATAAAAGTGAAATGGATACGATAACCAATGAAAGGGTAAAAAAAAAATACTATAAAAAAATTGAAGAAGAACTTTGGACAGAATACGGGGATGAATTACAAAACATGACTGTGTCGCAAGGAAGAATTTTAATTAAACTAGTAGACAGAGAAACCGATAAAACAAGTTACGAGTTAGTTAAAGAAATGCGAAGTGGGTTTACGGCTTTTGTTTTCCAAGGAATGGCTAGAATGTTTGGTCATAATTTAAAGTCAGAATACAATGCCTTCCAACAAGATAAATACATTGAGGAAATAATTCTAGCTATAGAAGTCAATAAAATTTAAAGGGAATCGATTAGCCGCTAATCACATTTTCAATTTTCTAATTGCCCCCATAGGACCCTTACAATATTGAGCATGACAGTTCAAGCAGCTTTGAATCATGCCGTTATAGATTTCAAGATTTCCATTTTTATCTGCATCTTGATAGGCCTTTAAATCCAGCATAAATTTACCCGCAAATGCTTCAAAAACAGGACCTGAATTCTTAGAATCGGTTGGTGTTACTGTTATTAAATTGGCATATTTCATAGCCCATTCAACCTCTAAAGCTTCTTCTCCGTTTTTAATTCTTTTCTTATTGGCTTTTAAATCATTGTACAAATTCCGCATATAAAAAGCCAATTCACTTTTGTCGTTCGGAAATTTTGTTTCATCTAATTTATTTACAATTTTTTGGCTGGGTAATTCAACAATATCAACTTCTACTTTCTGATTGTCAGTAGATTCAACACAAGAATAGTGGCCAACGCTTACTGCAAAGATGAGTGTTAGTAATAGGAGTTTTGGGAATAAATCTTTCAACTTACAAATATAAAATTCGTTATTCAATAATTTTCAAAGTTAACTCGTTTTAAAAAAAACAAATAATCGTTTGATGTTTATTATTTTTAGGCTTTCTTAGCGCAAAATAAACACGCACATGTCAGATAATTTAAGTTACCTCTCAGGAAGGAAAGGATTAAGCGACAATTTGTTCGAAAATTATGTTACACTAGCAGAAGATACTGGTACCGTGGAACATGAAAAACTTTCTGAACTGGCCAATGATTTTCTCATTGGAGATGCCAATACTTTTGGTGCAACATCTTTTTATGATTTCCTAAAAGAAGAGAATAGAGGCAAAAAAGTATATGTATGTAATGGCTCCGCATGTCTTTGTGCTGGCACTCAAGAAAAATTAACCGAAGATCTTTCAAGGCATTTTAGTGCTAAAGAAATAGGTGAAATGTGCTGTTTAGGAAGGTGTCATGAGAATGGCGCTTTCAATTATGAAGGCAATAATTATTCTGCTAAATCCAGTGGAGAAATAGATTCTATTATTAAAAACAAAACAGCATCTCTTGATACTTACCATGTAGGTTCTAATTGTGATGAACCTATTTTAATAACTGAATTTCCAGGAATTGAAACGTATTATCAGGCCTTGGAAGATGCACTTAAAAAATCACCAAATGATTTATTAGAGAATTACAAGGCTTCTGGACTAAGAGGAAGAGGTGGAGCAGGATTTCCTAAAAGTTACAAACTAGAAGCGGTAAAAAAAGCAAAAGGAGATCAAAAATTTATTGTTTGTAATGCCGACGAAGGCGATCCAGGAGCATATTCTGATCGTTGGTTATTAGAAGAACGCCCTCATTCTGTTTTGTTTGGGATGATATTGGCCGGATACATTGGTGGTGCAGATAAAGGTGTTGTTTACATTAGAGCGGAATACCCGGAATCGGTTAGAATTACCGAAAAAGCAGTTCAAGATTTAAGAGACCAAGGATATCTTGGTGAAAATATAAAAGGCAGTGGCTTTAATTTTGATTTTAAAGTAATAAAGGCTGCCGGAGCGTATGTATGCGGTGAAGAAACTGCACTGCTTTCTTCTATTGAAGGACAAAGACCTGAAGTAAGAGTAAGGCCTCCATTTCCTGCTGAAAAGGGATTATTCAATCGTCCAACTCTGGTAAATAATGTGGAGACCTTTGCGTCAGTTCACTTTATCGTTACTGAAGGTGGAGAAGCTTACGGCAAAAGAGGAAGAGGGAGATCTACTGGAACAAAACTAGTTTGTTTGGATAGTTTTTTTAATCGTCCGGGTATGTATGAAGTTGAAATGGGAACGCCATTAACTGAAGTGATTAATGATCTTGGACAAGGTTTTAAATCTCCAGTGAAAGCCTTACACGTAGGTGGTCCATTGGGTGGGATTGTTCCGACTTCAGAATTTGATAAACTGTCAGTGGATTTTGAATCTTTCGCTGAAAATGGATTTTTGTTGGGACATGCCGGAATGTTAAGTATTCCGCAGGATTTTCCAATGATAAAATACCTAGAACATCTTTTTGAATTTACTTCAGTAGAGTCTTGTGGTAAATGTTTTCCTTGTAGACTTGGCGCAAAACGAGGATGGGAAATGCTAGAAAAAGTTCAGGCTGATGGAAATTACAAGATAGACAGACAGTTAATGTATGATTTATTAGAAACTATGGAAGATGGTTCGCTTTGCGCACTTGGTGGAGGTTTACCATTAGGAATTAAAAACGCTCTTCAATATTTCGATGGAGAATTGAAAGAGTATTTTAAGTAATTAAAAGTCATTCGTGTATCCGTCCTCCCTTTGGGAAGGCGGCGTGCAGCGACGGAAGGGGTTGTTAAGCATTTTGTTTTGAACTTCAATAAAATTATAGAGTAGATTATGAGCACAAAAACTACAAACACAAATATTTCAGTTAATCAAAGTGGTAAATTGAACGGGCAAACGAAAACGAAGTTGGCTTACATCAATGATCAGTCGTACCAAATGGAAGACGGAGAAACCGTACTTTCTTTTGTACGTCGACATCATGGAAATGAAGAAGTTCCGACTCTTTGCGATGCTCCCAATCTTGATCCATTCGGCTCATGTAGAGTTTGTAGCGTAGAAGTTGCTTTAGAAAAAGGTGGCAAAGCAAAAACCGTAGCTTCATGTCATACTCCTTTAGCTGAAGGGTTTTACATTTATACAAGCACTGAAAAAATGCATCGTTTGCGCAAGAACATTGTAGAATTAGTGCTTACAGATCATCCCTTAGATTGTTTGACCTGTGAAGTGAATGGGAATTGTGAATTACAAACTGTTGCTGCTCAGGTTGGTATTCGCGATGTTCGTTATCCTGCCGGGGAAAACCATTTGCACTACGAAAAAGATAATAGTCACCCATATATGACTTCGGACTTGTCAAAATGTATCAATTGCTACCGTTGTGTTCGGGCTTGCGATGAAGTACAAGGTCAGTTTGTTTTGAGTATGGCTGGTCGTGGGTTTGACAATAAAATTGTAAAAGGAGCTGACACCACATTTGATGATTCAGCTTGTGTAAGTTGTGGCGCTTGTGCTCAAGCATGCCCAACATCAGCAATTTCTGATGTTTTTCAATCAAAAGCTATTCAAGCAACTGATACTACACGTACTGTTTGTACTTATTGTGGTGTAGGTTGTAATTTGGAAGTAGCCACAAAAAGTGGAGAAATATTAAGTATTCAAGCGCCTTATGACGCTGAAGTGAATCAAGGGCATACTTGTCTGAAAGGACGATATGCTTTTAAATTCTACGATCATCCCGATCGATTGCGTGATCCACTAATAAAAAGAAATGGCAAGTTTGAAAAAGCAACTTGGGTTGAAGCTTACGATTATATAGTTTCTAAATTTGAAAAAATAAAAAAAGAACACGGTCCAAATGCAATAGCCGGAATTGCTTCTTCACGTACCACCAATGAGGAAAATTATTTGATGCAGAAATTTATTCGTGCCGTTATAGGAACGAATAATATAGATGGATGTGCTAGAGTATGCCATTCACCTACTGCATTAGGAATGCAACGAACTTTCGGAACTGGAGCTGCAACAAATTCTATCGATGATATAAACGATACGGATATGATGATGGTAATTGGAGCAAATCCTACCAAAGGACATCCGGTAACTGGAGCAAAAATGAAACAACGTGCCATGAAAGGCGCTAAACTGATTGTAATTGATCCATACAGAACAGAAATTGCTAAGTATGCTGATTACCATTTACAATTAAGACCAGGTACTAACGTAGCTGTTTTGAATATGATGTTGTATTACATTGTAATGGAAGGACGTGCTGAAAATGACTTTATTAAGTCTAGAACTACTGGTTATGAGGAATTTGTTCAGAGCATTCACAAGCTGGATATCGATAAGCTAGAAGAAGTTTCTGGTGTAGATAGAAACTTGGCAAAAGCTGCGGCCTTGGCTTATGCCGATGCACCAAATGCAATGTCATTTCATGGCTTAGGAGTTACAGAACATTCTCAAGGAACTTTTACGGTAATGCTTATTGCACAATTGGCAATGATTACAGGAAATATTGGAAGACGTGGAGTAGGGGTTAATCCACTTCGTGGACAAAACAATGTTCAAGGTTCTGCCGATATGGGAGTTCAACCGCACCAAGGTGCTGGTTATATGGACGTAAACAACGAAGAGGTCATCAACATGTATTCCGACTTTTATGGCGCTGAAGTTCCATTGGGTGAAGGATTAAAAATTCCACAAATGTTTGATGCAGCAATTGCTGGCGAGCTAAAAGCTGCTTGGGTAATTGGTGAAGATGTAGCGCAAACAGATCCAAATACAAAACACGTAGTAAAAGCACTTGCTAATTTGGATATGCTTATCGTTCAAGAACTGTTTATGACTGAAACTGCTTTATTAGCAGATGTAGTTTTACCGGGAGCTAGTTTCTTGGAAAAATCAGGAACATTTACGAATGGGGAAAGAAGAATTCAACGGGTTCAGAAAGTAGTTGAACCAATTGGAAACTCAAAACCAGATGGGCAAATCATTATTGACGTAATGAACCGTATGGGCTACAAACAAGCCGATTACGATGCGAAAACCATGTTGGAAGAAATTTCTCAAATTGTTCCTTTTTTCAAAGGAGTTAAATGGGATGAGTTGGGCGATAATGGAAAACAATGGCCAGTAAAAGAAGATGGAACGGACACTCAAATTTTACATACCGAAGAATTTAAAATAGGTAAAGGTAAATTTAAGGCTTTTGATTGGAGAGAATCAGAAGAAATTACAGAACACGGAAATCAATTTCCTTTTATTCTTACAACAGTAAGGGAATTAGAGCATTACAACTGTGGCGCTATGACTAGACGTACTGGAAACGTAGATATCTTAGGTGAAGATTATTTGGTGATAAATCCAGTGGATGCAGAAGCCAAAGGAATCAAACATGGAGATATGGTTTGTATTACTTCAGAAAGAGGAAAAGCCGATGTAAGAGCTAAAGTTTCTACAGATGTAAAATCCGGAGTATTGAGTTCTACTTTTCATTTTCCAGAGATTATGCTGAATAACTTAACTTCTAATGTAAGTGATTCGGAAGCTATGTGCCCGGAGTACAAAGTAGTTTCTGTTGATGTCCGAAAGAGTAAGGGAGAGTTTAAGGAGAAGGTTAAGAATTAGGTTAGTTTTTAATACAACAAACTGCTTGGACTTGGAAAGTTTTCGGAGTGCGTGAACATTTGGGTTCGTAAAAATTACAAAAAACAAAGGGATATTAACTTAAAAGAAGCGTGATTAAGCGATTAATAATTTTAATTCTTGCAATAAACACTAAAATTTATAGTCAGCTAATCGCTATTAGACAAAGGTTTAATACTAATTAAGAACTAGTTTGTAAATTTTTTTTTAGAAGAAAAGAATAAAATAAATCCTATAAAAACTAAATTACTTAAACCCAAAAAGCCGAGTTTATCGAAATTATCGGATCCTTCGTTTCCTAACATATCACTCGAATTTCCGCCATAAAAAAACGCCAAAATGATGAACAGTAGGGACAATGGAATGTTTCTAGCTTTAATCAAATAACTCGTAATCAATAGTAGTAAAGGAATTGAAAATAAAAAATGTTCGGTATCGGTTATTAAAAAATTAGGAACAGATGCTATCAATAAAAAGTAAAATAAAAGCTGTCCTTGATTTTTATCTGAATTGGTAATTTGAGTTTTCTGTTTTAAAACCCAAAAGAAACTAAACAATAAGCCCGCGTTCAATGCAAAGAATAAGAAGTCGAAATATCCTTGAAGATCAATAGAAAAATAGTTTCGTAATAAAGAGGATATGGTATGAGAACTAGTAAGATATCCAGAATGCTGACTCATGGAAACAAACCAATCTTGGTAAAGTCCAGTTCCATTTTCCCATCCTAAAATTAGGATGGATGCACCAACAAACGCAACAATTAACAGGCCTGTAGAATTTATTAATTTCCATTTTTGGTACAGAATAAAAGGAAGAACTAAAACTAAAAAATAGGGTTTAGTTAAAATTACAATTGCCAAAAGAGTAGAAGCCAGAAGGATTTTGTTTTTCAATGAAAACTGCAAGGCCAAGGTGAGTAAAAACATCAATATAATGTTGGTATTACCCAAATGTAACTCCCTTATTAAGTGGTTCAAAATTATAATTAGAACAATTAAAAATAAAAATACATTGTTGCTTTTTAAATTAAAAACGTACTTGTTTACTAATTTATTTAGGGTGAGGATGAGATAAATAGTTAGGGCAACTATTATCCAAAACTGAACGATACTCGCTAAAGAAAAGGGCAGTAGAGTAAAGGGGGTAAAAAACAGCAATGTAAATGGAGAATATTTGTAATATCCAGTATCGAGACCAAATGTTACGCCATATACTTGTTCATTCGAAACCAATGCTTGTGCCGCTTCATAAAACACTCTAAAATCGTTGAGCCAAAATCTTCCGTTAGCTTGTTCGACTAACATCATTATTAAAAACAAAACAACAGTTAATGTGCTGAAAATAATGGCAGATCGATGTTTAAGTAAAAAAGCTAGCATAAATGAATAATATGATTTTATTCAAACAATTGTTTTTCTAATCCAAGCCATTTTAAAGCAGAACCATGAAGCAAATCTCCTTTTTTAGTTTCGGTGTAAGGCATAGAATTTATCAATTGCCCTGGTTCTAATTCTCCAAGCGGAAACGGATAATCCGTTCCTAAAGCAACTTTGTCAGAACCCACTAAATCCACTAAATAATCTAACATTTTTGGATCATGTACCAGGGAGTCTAGCCAAAACTTGCCCATGTATTCCCTTGGGTTTATTGGGTTGTTAACTGCGCATAAATCTGGTCTAACATTAAAGCCATGTTCTACTCGCCCGATTGTGGCTGGGAAAGACCCGCCTCCATGTGCAATTGCCACTCTAAGATTAGGTAGCTTTTCAAATATTCCTCCAAATATCAAATGACAAATTGCTCTAGAACTCTCAGCTGGCATACTTACCAACCAGGGCAACCAATATTGTTGTAAAGTATCAGCGCCCATCATGTCCCAAGGGTGAATAAAAACTGCCATGTCTAAATCCTGACATGCTTCAAATACTCTTACAATTTCTGGAGCAGAAAGGTTCCAATCGTTCACATGTGTGCCTATTTGTATTCCTTTGAGTCCAATGTTTTTGCAACGTTCCAATTCCTTTATGGCCAAATCTGGAGCTTGCATGGGTAGAGTTCCTAAACCAATGAAACGCTTGGGGAAATCATTTACAATACCCGCAATGTGATCGTTTAAAAACATAGCAACCTCTAAACAATCGTTTGGCTTGGCCCAATAACTAAACATTACCGGAACGGTAGATAGAACCTGTACATCAACATGTTGGTGGTTGCATTCTGTCATTCGTGCTTCTGCATCCCAACAGTTTGATTCTACTTCTCTGAAAAAATGATCATCTTTCATCATACGAGCACAGCAGCTCTTATGATGGTCTAGATGTATAAATCCTCCGTAACCAAACCGTTCTTTGAAGTTAGGGATATCTCGGGGTAAAATGTGAGTGTGAATGTCTATTGTTAACATGGGATAAAAGTAGATTTCTTCTAGATATAGAGAAAGGAGGATATAAAATAGTTTTTAAAAAAAATAATGTAGTAAGTGTTCAGTGAAAAATATAGATAAATTTCAGATTACCAAAAAGAAAAAGTAATTCAAAACCATTATCATTTTAAAAGGCTCTTTAAACTTGTTTTGAAATGGCTTTTTTTATAGGCTGAAAATTTGAATAAACGATGTCATTTTCAAGAGTTCTTTTAATATTCCTTTGCACTATGAAAAAAGAATGGTTGAAAGGATAGCAATTATAATTCTACTTAGGGCAGGTCGATGGTGTTAAACGTTTGATCTTAACTAGACAATTTTAGAATCCATTATTAGGCTCTAATTCTCTTTTTTTATTATCATTTTTGCAGAATTAATTTTTACATTAATTTCAGAATAATTCTATGCCTAAATACAGATTACTTTCCCATGACGAATTAATGGAATTTCAAAAAGAATTCATTGATTATCTTATAGTTAATGGAATTGAGGCCACAGATTGGCAGGACATTAAGACGAAAAAACCCGAAGAAGCAGTTAAAATAATTGGACTTTTTAGCGATGTTATTCTAGAAGGAAGCATGCGTAAAGTAAAGTTTCTGGAAATTAGAAAACCTAAAGAAGTACAATGTTTTCAATGTTTGGGTGAAAAAATAATAATGGTTGCCATGCAAGCTGGAGATGAAATAGATATTGATTTCACAAGCAATAAAGGCTTAATGGAGGCAATGACCACTCCTCCCAAAGGTTTACAAGTGTTTACCTCTGAAAAGAAATATGACGAGACTCGCGAAGAAGAATTATTTAGAATGACCATGAATGGAGCATTGGTTTCCGATGGGAAGTTATTTAAAGCACTCAGTATGGCACTGGTGTAGGAGCTCTTGATTACGCGAAATTTGGAAAAGAAAAACACCAAATTCCTGGTAAAAAAATGAAAATGCCTTATTGCGGAGTTCCCGGAGAAGTGCTAAGTGATAAATTCGAATTAAGAGAATGGGCTTTTACCTCATGGGAAATTACCCTAAAGACAAAAAAAACAAAGAAGAAAGAGTGATTAAACTTACTTTAGATTTCAAAAAACAGGTTTATCAGGATTGTTTGGATTTAGTTGAAAAGAAAAATCAACTACTACATCATGAAATAAAAGCTGCTCAGGAAGCTGGGAATGATCAAACTAAAAGTTCGGCAGGCGATAAACACGAAACAGGAAGAGCAATGGCTCAACTGACTCAAGAAAATTTAGGAAAACAGATAGACCAAATACAACTATTACAACATGGCCTGAATGGCATAAATCCAGAAAATAAAATGGATAAAGTCGAGATTGGAGCTTTGATTCAAACCAATGAAATGTTATTATTTGTTGGTGTTTCTCTAGGTAATTTGAATGTACTTAATCAATCTGTTTTTGCAATTTCACTGGCTTCACCATTAGGAAATGCCATGCGTAATAAGAAGGCGAAGGACGTTATTTCATTTCGTAATAAGAATGTTGAAATACTAGATATAATTTGAAAGTAGCAATAATTGGAGGCGGAGCAGCAGGTTTTTTTGCAGCTATTTCAGCAAAAGAACACCATAAGGATGCTCAGGTAACTATTTATGAAAAATCCACCAAATTACTTTCTAAAGTAAGAGTAAGTGGAGGTGGAAGGTGTAATGTAACTCATGCTTGTTTCGAAATACATGAATTACTGAAATTCTATCCGAGAGGAAATCGTTTTCTTAAAAAAGCCTTTCCTAAATTCAATACCACACATACCGTAAAATGGTTCGAAGAAAGAGGAGTTGAGCTTAAAACTGAAAAAGACAATCGCATGTTTCCCGTTTCGGATTCATCTCAATCCATTATCGATTGCTTGACTAAAGAAACTCAAAAGCTAGGGGTCGAGATTAAGCTACAATCCACAATAAAAGAACTAAGTGTGTTGCCCGAAGGCATTGAATTAGATTTTGGTACCGGAAATAGCCTAATAGTGGATAAATTGATTGTTGCCTCAGGTGGTTCGCCAAAATTAGAAGGATTTAATTGGTTACAAGAGCTGGGGCATTCTATTGAAACACCAGTTCCTTCTTTATTTACGTTTAACATGCCTAATGAACCTATTAAAGAACTTATGGGCGCTGTAGCAGAAAATGCAAAAGTTCGAATTCAAGGAACCAAGCTAGTGGCAAACGGGCCACTGTTAATTACACACTGGGGAACGAGTGGGCCTGCAATTCTTAAGTTGTCTGCATTTGGTGCACGACTTTTGGCAGAAAGGAATTATGATTTTAAAATACAGGTTAATTGGATTAATGCCAGTACAGAAGAAGAGTACAGACCGATCTTCCTTTCCAACCTGGCAGAAAATAGAAAAATGAAAATTGGAAACCTAAAAGTGGAGGGTATTCCAAAACGATTGTGGGCATTTTTCTTGGACAAACTAGAGATTAGTGCCGATATTGTTTGCCTGGACTTAAGTAAAAAGAAAATCAATAGAATAATAAATACCTTGCTAAACGATGAATATTCGGTAAAAGGCAAAACAACTTTTAAAGAAGAGTTCGTAACTTGTGGAGGAGTATCATTGGGTGAAATAAACCCATTTACCATGCAGAGCATGGTAGTACCCAATCTTTATTTCGCTGGTGAAGTAATGGATGTGGATGGTGTAACCGGTGGATTTAATTTCCAAAATGCCTGGACAAGTGGATTTGTTGCAGGGAAATTACTGTAAATCAGATAGATGTTTATTCTTTAAGAACATTTACGTGCCCTTTATTTTTAATCTCTTCTCCATTAGGAAACTGATAATTAATTGCCCAAAAGTAAAGACCGGCTGTTACCGTTCACCCTTTTATGGTTTCGTCCCATTCTAGTTCAAAATCTTTTGAACTAAACATTAGCCTTCCCGAACGATCACGCACCAGACTAATGATACCTTGTCCTAAATTCTAGAATTAGATTCTATTAAATTTAAAGGAGGTAACCCTATAAAATAATACTTGTTAAGAAGAGAATGTAATACCTTTTACCAAGTACCGGCAGGTGAAAACAAAAAA
>CAWUST010000073.1:0-6970 GCA_963925495.1 uncultured Flavobacteriales bacterium
CCCAGGGGCAATTGTGTTAGATGCTCTTATTTATTTTTCACGAAAACTAATTTGTTTTTACTCTTTGGGCTTTCTCTTTGTTCTAGTTCAAACTTACCCATCGATTTTATTAAAGGAGTCAATTTTTCAAATCCATAATTTCTTGAATCAAAATTGGGTTGCTTTTTTTGAAGTAAGCTTCCTACATCTCCAAGAAATGCCCAGCCACCTTCATCGGATAAATCAGAAATAGTAGTAGAGATTAGTTTAATAACTTTTGGAGTGATTTTATCAATACTATCTTTCGTGTTTTCTTTTGGATTAACACTTTCTTTCTTTTCCGTTTGCTTTCTAATAATTTCGATATAAATGAATTTATCGCATGCCACAATAAAGGGATTGGGTGTTTTTCTCTCACCAATTCCAATAACTTGCATACCAGCTTCTCTCAATCTGGTAGCCAGTTTTGTGAAATCACTATCGCTGGAAACAAGACAAAATCCATTTACTTTTTCAGTATATAGAATGTCCATGGCATCGATAATCATTGCCGAATCTGTTGCGTTTTTTCCGGTGGTATAGGCGTATTGCTGAATTGGAGTAATTGCATTTTGTAGCAATAGATTTTTCCATTTGGATAAATGTGGACTGGTCCAATCCCCATAAATTCTTTTAATTGTTGGATTGCCATATTTTGCTATTTCCTCCATCATTTCTTTTACGTGAGCAGATGGTATGTTGTCTCCGTCTATTAGTACGGCTATATTCATGTTCGTTTTCATATTATTTGTTGTATTAATTCACTTTATTAATTGTAAAGCTAATTTATAATTATTTTGAGTTTTTTACCGAAATACATTTCTGTTTCTCCTTTTTATTTTTCTCGCATCTTTCCTAAGGCCATAAATCGGCCAAGGAGAAAAATGAATTGGATAATATTTTAGTTTGCTGGATATATTGTCGAGAATAACCTTTAGATAACCCAACTAAAAAAAAGTAATCTTTCTGATAGATATATTTCTCCTGGATAATATATTAATGCCAAATTAAATAAAAAAATTCAGAGCTTTTTAGCATAGGGCCTTTACGAACATTTGGATTTTCGCCATGAATTTAAATGCAGAAAGCAAGTCTTATGAAATAACTGCGCTAGAAAACTTAGGTTATCTGATTGCTCCAGAAGCATAAGAAGCTCAGACGTTTATTTTAAATGCTAACCAAATATTGGCAACTAGAAAATAGTTAAAGAACTGATTGAGATTGTCTCATTTTTCATTTCTAATGATTAATTGGTATAATGAATCCATAATAATCCAACTGTTTTACACAGCCACTAAGGCAAATAAGGATTTCAAATCATTAATTTGGTTTTCATTCTGTCATTTGTTCGTGGCATACAGTTTCAAATTTACATTATCCTAGTATTTCTCTTATAGTGGTGGTGTATTTACAAATCCACAAACTAATATTAACATAAATAACAAAACTCGATTTTTCATGATTTTTATATTTGAATAGGCGCTATAAATTGATATCTCTTCCGGTTGATTATATTAGCTATAAAACAAAACTAATATAATCAACTAAAAAACTTCGAGGACTAATTAAGCGAGTAGTTAATCGTCATTAATTGAAATTTATACAGGTCTGGTGGCATGTTAAATACGAAGTTAAAAAATCGGCTGATCCAGGAAATTTTTTATCGGGAATGTGGATGAGAATTCTACTAGACTTTAACTAAGGGTTTTAAATTAGGCAATATGAAGTTTTGATAATGCTCCACCATTTATTGGAAACTAGCTAACAACACGTCTGCATTGTTAGCTGGCCCCCAACCAAACATTAGATATTTGGTTTGGTGGCTCGTCGAATAAATTTACATTTTTTAACAAGTCAAAACAAACCAAATAATAATTTGTTTGTTCTTTAATTGAGCAAACAAAAATTTAATTATGAAATATTTTACAATTATCACTTCGTTGCTTGTAATGTCTATTACGAGCTTTGGTCAATTCAATTTGATCACTCCTGCAAACAATACCTCTTTAACTCCAGAAGGTTTAAGCGGTACTACGGTTATTATTGGTTGGGGCTCGCAAAACACATTATCTGGTTCGATAACTTACACATGGCACCTTGATGCCCTATCTGGTGATTTTTCAAAACCAATCATTTCAGTACCTTCAAACAATTCAGGAGCAGATACTAATTTAACGTTAGAATATGGAACAGTGAACGCTGTTCTTGCAGGTGCAGGTGTACCAATAGGAACTACTGCTAATTTGAAATGGACAGTAACTGCCAGCAACGGCATGATGAGCACTGTGGTTTCGCCAGACACATTTAATATTAACCTCACTAGAGGAGCTTCAATATCTGCTTTTGATTTGACTTTCCCGACTAACGGTTTTTCTGCCACGATAGAAGGTGACGATAAATCCAAATTAGATATTACTTGGCGTTCTTCTGGAGAAGGAGCAACATATGCTTGGTTTTTGGATTTAGCCTCTGGTAACTTCTCAAGCCCAGTTGTAGGTCCTTTGGCAAGTAACAACATGGGAATGGATACGGTTTTAACCCTTGATTTTGCAACCATTGATGCTGTGTTGGCTGGTGCAGGTTTAACGAACGGACAAACCGCTAATCTAAAATGGAAAGTACATACTTATGCTGGAACGGATAGTATTGCTTCCACATCAACATTTACTATTGACCTAACTCGTGGCCCTGTGATTGGAGCATTTATGTTATCGTTTCCAACTGATGGATTTGCTGCTACCATTGAAAATGATAGTACAAAAGAACTCACGATTTTGTGGAACAATGCAGGAGATGGAGCAACTTACAAATGGTTTTTGGATCTTGCAACAGGAGATTATTCAAATGCAATTGTAGCTGGCTTAGCTTCAAATAACATGGGAATGGATACCGCATTAACGTTAAAGTATTCAACTATATATTCTGTATTGGCAGGAGCAGGAGTAACTCCTGGAACTACTGCTAATTTAAAATGGAAAGTTCACGCATATGCGGGTTCAGATAGTATTGCTTCTTCAGATTTTACAATTGATTTGACTGCAGGTGCCGGTTCTACTTCGGTATTCAATATCCCTAAGGTTAGTGATGCTAAAGTTGGACCTAATCCATTGAGAAGCGGTGAGGTATTAAGCTTAAGTACTACTAGTAAAATACAGAGCATTCAGATTATTGATGTTACAGGTAAAAACATTGAATTACCTAATTTAGAATTTGGTAGCAATGAACTACAAATTGAAACTAATGGTTTTGTAAATGGGCTATACTTCATAAATATTATTACCGAAAAAAGTATCGAATCACGTAAAATAATAGTAAACTAGTTTTACGTTTTTAATAGATAAAAAAAGGGGCTTCGGCCCCTTTTTTATTTTATGAATTGTATGTGCTAGTAGTTTACTAATTAACTTAATTGTAAATAGTAAGTTAAGGATTTGTATTGGTAGTTATTCTATTGATCATACCCTGGAATATAAATCCGTGAAATGGATAAACCGCATACCAATATAATCTTCCTGCTACACCTAAAGGTCTGAAAGTAGCAGTTTGCAATAGTTCACCATTCGCAACCTTAAATTCCAACCAAGCTTCTCCTGGAAGTTTCATTTCAGCAAAAAGAAGTAAGCGTCCCTCTTCTTTATTAGCATATAATACTCGCCAAAAGTCTATAGTATCACCAACGTTTATTGAAGTTGGGCTAGTTCGTCCTCTTCTGATGCCAACACCTCCTACAAACTTATCAATCAAGCCTCTTAGTTTCCACAACCAATTGCCATAATACCAGCCGTTAGTTCCACCAATACGCCAAATTTTATTTATACAAGCGTCTAGGTTTTCAATTCTACTTCTTCTGTTATCTTTATAACAGCCAAAAGAGGGCACTTCAATAAATTCGGAAATGTTAAAGTTTATTCCACTACTAGAGTATGAATCTTTCCAGCTTGAGAGTATTTCATTGCTTTCAATTTTATTGAAAGCCCTTTTTAATGATTCTAAATAACTTAAAGGATTTACCCCAAGAAGTTTGTCTATTTCATTATCGCGACAAACCACTTCTATTTTCATGCTATTAACAAGAGATGTTGCAAGCTTGTAAGATGTTGAAGTAACAAAGTAAAGCCAGTAGGAAGAAAGCTTTGGAGTCATAATCGGAATAACAAAAATTTTGCGCTTTAAATTCCTCGCTTTTCCAAAATTCAAAAGCATGTATTTGTAAGAGAGGATATCTGGGCCACCGATATCAAAATTTTGGTTAAATGTTTTCGAATTGAATATCGATTTGGAAAGAAACGCTATGACATCTGAAATGCCGATGGGCTGGCATTTAGTATTGAGCCATTTTGGAGTCACCATTATGGGTAATTTTTCCACCAAATCTCTTATTATTTCAAAAGAGGCACTACCAGACCCAATGATTATTCCAGCTCTTAAAGCAGTGAAATTGTAATCTCCTTTGCTCAGTTCTATTTCAACATTTTTTCTTGAACTTAAATGTTTTGAAAGTTCAGTTTCGTTGGCTATGCCGCTCAAATAAACCACATGGTTGACGTTAGTTCTTTTCAGAGCATTTCTAAAGTTTATTGCAGATTCTTCCTCAAGAGATTGATAGTCGCCTTTAGATGACATGGAATGCACCAAATAAAAGGCCCCATCTATATCTTTGGGAATACTTGCTAAAGACGATTTATCTAGCAGGTCGATTTTAATTACTAAAATACTGTTTTTTAAGGATTCAGGGGGGGTGAATCTTTTAATATCTCTAACACAGCAAATAACTTCATGCCCTGCTTCAACCAAAACAGGGAGCAGTCTTTTGCCTATATATCCTGTTGAACCTGTGAGTAATATTTTCATTTTAAGGCATCGCTGCAATTAAATTACATCCTTAAATTAGCTGTAACTATAAGTCTTATAATTGTAATCAATTCTAATTATTTCAGTTCTATTTTGTCAATCAAGAGCTTAAAATCTTCATTTTTTTTGTTACCAATCAAAAAAGCAATTTCTTCGAGCTGGTCATTCTGAAAATTAGGTAAATCAACTTTCCTTCCTCGGAAAGAGGGAGAGAAATCCTCAAGCGGGATTTTTATTTCTTGCCATGCACCTGAAGTAGAAAAGGTAGTTGTGTAGGAATAATAATTACTTGAATTATCCTTAATCCTAAACTGATATTTTTTACCATCTCCCTTAAGCTTCAAAATAATTTTACTGTATTTTTTTACTTCTAATTTATCAAATCGATAACGCAATGAGGAAAACCCACCATAATTTTCTAAAGATACATAACCTTTAAATATACCATTTCCTTCAGGGCTTAATGTAAATGTACCCAGCGATTCTCCACCCATTACACGATCGTCAACAATTTTCCAATTTTGGATTTTAGATTTTGTATTAAAATCAAAAATAATTAATGAATCCATACCAGTTGCCAATAAAATAGTGATTAATATATACTTCATAATTTATTCTATATTTTTTTCCTAATTGGGAGAAAGCTAAATCAAAATTTGGTTTTCACTCTACTAAGTATTTAAACAGAGAACTTCATTTTTTGTTCATTCTAGTGTTTCGGAACTCAGCTCAAATGATATATTCAGTTTGTATATTTTAAAAGATTAAATTCTATAGAGAGAATTGTATTTCTTTCTTTGTTAAGGCATGTGAAACTTTTTTGTGAAAAATTTATTGGCTTTCCAATGTCCCATTTATTGCTTATAATCTCAAATACATATACCACTTTGCAAATCCTTATGAATAAGGAATATATAACTCTGGCAATTATTTAAATTTCCATTCCGGTAATTTTTAGTTTGACTTGCATGTTTTTTGATAAGATATGTGAATAATTTGACGAGAACACTAAATATTCAAGATTAAATTAATACTTTCACCGTAATTTAAAAAAAACAAAATGTTCAAAAAATTTACGTCTACTGACAAACTGCTGTTTATTGCAGCCTTATTATCATTGATATTTTCCGAAATACTCTATTTTCAAGGAAATAAAGAAGACGGAACTTTTATTGGATTATGGGTTCCATCAATATTGGCATTTGGAATTTACCTAAAACTAATTAATAGTAAAATAAATGATTGATTTAATACCATATTTCGCAGGGCTAATAACTTGGCTTTTTGGATTGGGTTTCTATTTTGCAATTAAAGAAGCAAACAAAAGGAAATTATAACGGATTCATATGAATCAAGCCCTATTCAAACGCTAAAGTACTTGCTAGAATAGTCTCAGGATCTAACTGAGAGTAAATCTAGAAGGAAGTTCTAAAATGGCTTTAGGATTTTAATCCTAGAAATAAAGATTTGTTTTTTATCGAAAATAGACCCACTCATAGAAATGGAAGTGTAAATGGGTAATTTGAAACGTGTTTTCCTTTTAAAGTTAAATGCTCAGTTGCATTTATAACCACCAACTCCCTCTTACATAATAGCTCATAAGCATACTTATAACTCACCTTTAGTAAAGACATAAGAGGGATTAAATAGCCTCTAGGTAAGTATTGACATCTCTGAATTAATTTACTGCTTTAAAACCTTCACTTTAACACTAATCTAAAAGAGGGGACTTACTTTTTTCCAAGGAAGTTATTCTTTCTTCTAATTTCTTTATTAGTGCCTGCTGATTCTCATTTGTGACCTGCTGACTTTGAATCATCCCTAGCTGGTCTTGATTTATTGCCTGCTGGCTTTGAATAAGTGTTTGTTACTCTTGAATTGCTTTCACCAATGGAACAACAAATTCAGAATAACTTAAACCGTAGTTGTCTTTGTCATTTTTAGGAGCACCAACACTACTAAAATCCTATCCTAATTTTTTGGCTGCTAGCTCTACTTCTTGGGCAATAAAACCAGTTTGTAGAATATCTCCTGCTTTACGTTCTGATTCCTCTAAACGAAGGCTATCTGGTGTTTCGTGAAAATTGGCAATAGCATCCAT